>CAYZTB010000050.1:0-22567 GCA_964481195.1 uncultured Bacteroidia bacterium
TAAGGTTAGCGCAACAACACGCGTTTGCTTTTTTTAACTTTTGGATTAATAAAATCAGGGGTGCTGTTTTTAGATTTTTTTATAAAAATGATTGGGTCGGACTTTTTGAGTGAACCCTATTTAAATAATCATTTTGTTACTAAAAGGTTTAAGCTAAAAGAATAAGTAGGATTTTTTTTTGCAGAAAGGTCTAGGTATTATTCACAAACCCCAAGTAGAAGAAAACGAAATAACAAATGTGCCAGTAAGTCCATCAGGACGCACATGTCTTGCGACTAGAGGAAATCCAGCAAGTAATTTCATTCTTCCTTTATCCCCAGAATAAATATGCATGCCTGCATTTACATTTAATGTTAAACCAGACGAGCCTTTAACTGATATACGTTCGCCAGAAGGCGAAAGAATTGTAGCCTCTTGTATTCTGTATATTGGGAGCAGGCTGATAAAATATTTGCCCCTTCCATTTTTTTCAAAACTCTTTTCAACCCTAAATAGAATATCATCGCCTCTGTCAATTTTTTGGGAATCAAAATAGGAGATTGAAGAATTCATTGTTTTTAATGAATCGATGTATTCATTTTCATTTGCATTAAAATTATGTTGTCCAGCAAAAGAAAAATGCCATTTTTTATAAAAATAATTTACCCCCAATATTGCATCCCATGTACCTTGGCTTGGCTGATATGCCATTGGTAAGGGCTCATTATTTTTTTTAATGTTGCCATCATATAACGGAATTTTGCTTCCTACAGAAATAGAGATTTTGCTGTTTTCTTTTTTTACTATTGTTTGAGTAAAAGAGGGAGTTATGTCGCCAAGTCCAGAAACAAATCCCAGGTTTCCATAGATTAGTTGTAAAGGAGCACTTAAAGACACCTTCCCGCCTTCCCACAAGCTGTAATTAAATTGCAGCTGTAAGGCAAGTAGCATCGCTTCTTTTTCCCCAAGTCGAATACTACTTAAACCTACTAGCGTGGCTTTTTTTGTAGAGTCGTAAGGTTCTGATGGCTTCATATCGCCCATAGAGCAAAAACCAGCATCGTTGCATCCTTGAGAAAATAAATCTACAGAAAAAACACTAAGTGTGAATACGCAGAAAATAATTATATAATTATTGTTTTTCATTTAACAATTATTTTTCCTCTGATTTGATTGTTGTAATTTTTTCCTAAAGTAAAAAAGTATATTCCATTTACAATTCCGGCTCTGTTAAAAGAAAAACTATCAGAATCAATATTGTCTTTAGCATATACTACATTTCCAGATACATTGAAAAGAGTAAATGTGTAGGGATCATGCAGGTCATTTTTAAAAAATAGTGTTGCGCTTTCAGTAACAGGATTTGGTCTAATCAGATAGTTGTCGTTTTGAGGTTTAATGAACTCTGCCGAAACATATTTTGATGGACCTAATACACCTAGCTCTAAGCGGTAATAATTTGTTTTGTTTGGAATTGGAGCATAGTCTGAGTAGTTATATGAAACTGGGGTAGTGGTGCTTCCACAAATCCCTGATATGTCTTCTATTTCTGTAAAATTTAATGTGTCTGTAGATCTAAACACTTTCATTCCATTGCAAGTGCTACCGCTTGTAATTGTCCAATGCAAGTAAATTTTTTCATTGGAAACTATTGCAATAAAATTATCTAGAATAGGATGGTACTGCGCAAAAGAAATTATGCATTTTGAAATAAGGAAACAAATCAACAAAATGTATTTAATAGTTGTTTTCATATTTAAGAAAAGAGAAGAGAAAGAATATTCTTTCTATTCTCTTTAAAATATTATTTATCTTTTTTACATTCAGCAGTGCAAGTATGACCTTTTTCGCCATGAGCCAATACGCATTTTCCTGCACTTGCACAAGCATCGGTGCAAACGTGATCTTTTTTAGCTACTTTGTTATCAGCTTTCATGTTTTTACATTCAGCACTACAAGTATGACCTTTTTCACCATGAGTCATCACGCATTTTCCAAAAGTGTGACAGACATCGGTACAAACATGATTTTTTAATTTTACTTCTTCTGTTTTCTTTGTTTTTTTCTCTCCATCTTGAGAGTTACTTGATTGTGCATTTGCCGCAAATGCTAACCCAGCCACAATAAGCATTACAAATAGTTTTTTCATGGTTTTTTATTTTTTATTGGTTTATATGTAAGTAGAGTCGGCAAATTTCCAAATTCCTTACAGAAACCTCTAAAAAATATTGAAATGAAACTATTGAACTACAAGCTTAGCTGTTTGGGTATTATTATTTGAAGTAATGGTGACAAAATATAAACCAGATGGAAGTTGCAGTTCAGAAGTATTAATTGAACAACGTCCTTCTATAAATTGAATATTTAAATGTATTTTTTTACTTCCAGTAATATCAAATATTGCAATTGTTGAAGATTCAATTTCTTTAGATTTAGAAATAATATTTAAGTTTTCTCCATAGTTCAATACGTTTGGAAGAATTGAGTAGGAGTTTTCAGGATAAGGCATATTAGTAGTGTTAGTCAAGCTACTACACCCAACAGAATCAATCCATTTATATGCATTAGATAATATTTGATTTCTATTGGGGAAGTCGATAGTATGTCCGATTCCACTCAAAAGATTGAATTTTACTTTAGCATTTCTATTTACTAATGAATCTTTAATAGGGTAGAACCTAGTATTGGGACTATCTAAAGTGCCATGGATTATATAAAAAGGTTTACCTGTTGAGTTCTGAAAAAGTCCCGTTACTTCAGTTGTGCCATTTACTGCTGCACCAATAGGCATGAATCCACAAAACTTTGAGGAATGATAAAGGCCATAGGTATATGTAGTTAATCCTCCCCAGGAAAAACCCATAATATATTTTCTTTGTTGATCTACATTGTACCATTTAAAAACTGAATCAAGCAGTGCAGTAGTAAATGCGGTATCAATGGGATCGTTAATTTTTCCATCAACTCCTCCGTCAGGAGAAACAAGAATGAGGCTGTTAGCTTCGGCAAATACTTTTAAGGTGTCGCACCAAGATTTTCCATCCCAACGACTTGTATTAAATGGGTGTAGCGCAAGCATCATGCTGTGTGAATTCGAAGGGCTATAGGAGGAGGGGATGTATAAGGAGTATTTTTTAGCAGGATCCGTTTGGAAGGGGAATGACCCATCAATTCTTTGTTGACCAAATAAAGCAGTAATAATAAAAATGTATACTCCTGATGTTAGGATTGCTTTTCTCATAATACTTTACTATTTGTGTTCTAATGAATCATTCATTTTTATTTTTTCATCATTTGTAAGAGTCTTTTGAGATTGTATTTTTTTTACATGCTTGACGATAAAAGCAGATTGTTTTTCAAAAGTCTTACATACGCTGCACATAGAAACATGAATATAGAGGCTAACCCATTCTCCAACAGAAAGCACTCCAGCTTCTTTCTTAGAAACTAATTCTGCAGCTTTTTTGCAGTTTATCATCATTGATTTTAACAATTTCATAATGCCTATTTATTAAACCAGTTTTTTTCGATACAAGCTCTCATTTGTAGTTTAGCTCTATGCACGAGTACCCAATAGTTTGACGATGTGATGTTAAGTTCCTTACATATTTTATCAGAATTAAAATCATCTATATACTTCATAGTAAAAACTAGGTTTTGGAGCTCTTTCAACTTGTTTTTACAATTTTCAATAGCTTGATTGAACTCTTTAGTTTCTATTGTTTGAGTGTAATTAATCGACCATTCTTTAGGGGCTGTATTTTTCATCCAGCTTCCATTTTCGTCAAAATGGTCAAAGTTTTTTTCAAGATGTGCATTGATGCTGGAAGTAAGAGACCTGGCTTTGCTTCGATAATGATCAATTATTTTGTTTTTAAGAATTAAATAAAGCCAATTTTTTTCAGACATTTCTCCTCTGAAATTTGCGCTATTTTTAAGCGCTGATAAGAAAGTGTCCTGAACTAGGTCTTTAGCAATTTCTGAATCATTTATTCTAACAACAGCATATTTAAATAGCGGATCAGAATATTTATCTACCCATTCAGTTGGGTTGGTGCTGTATTTGGCTTTTGACATTTTATTATTAATAAATAAGATGTAAAACTAACCATATTATGTAATTCATAAATAATTAAAAAGGCGAAACACTTTTTAGTATTTCGCCTTTTTAATATTGTTATTAATTTATGCTAGTTACCAAATCACTGCTCTATCTTCAGGCTTTCTATACATTTTATTTCCTTCTTTTACATCGTAAGCATCGTAAAATTCTTTCATGTTTGATAATGGACCTAGCACTCTAAAATTACCAGGCGAGTGGGGGTTAGTTAGTACTTGCTGAGATAAAAACTCTGGCGTATAATTTACGCACCAGCCACGAGCCCAACCAAAAAAGAATCGTTGTTCCGGTGTGAATCCATTTATGGTTTTTGGTTCTTTGCCTTCTAAGGATTTTTTATAAGCATAATAGGCAATCGTAAGGCCTCCAATATCTGCAATGTTTTCTCCAAGTGTTAAATGCCCGTTTAAATGTAGCGTGTCAATGGCAACATAGTCACTATATTGCTTAGCAACTAGCTCGGTTTTTACTTTAAACTTTGCATTGTCTTCGGCTGTCCACCACTGAACCATATTTCCATCTGCATCAAACCGGCTTCCTTGATCATCAAAACCATGGGTTAATTCATGACCAATTACAGCTCCCATAGCTGCGTAGTTTAACGCATCATCCTGATTAATGTCAAAAAATGGATACTGCATAATTCCTGCAGGAAATACTATTTCATTCATGCTAGGGTTGTAATAAGCATTAATTGTTGGAGGCGACATACCCCATTCTGTACGGTCAATAGGTTTTCCTAATTTATTTACCATGAAATTCCAGCGAAAGGCATTGCTGTTCCAAGTGTTTTTTACGTATGAATTTCTGTTAATTTCTAAACCTGTATAATCTTTCCAATTGTCAGGGTATCCTAGTTTTTTCATTACTTTATCTAACTTTTCGTGAGCGTGCATTTTGGTGCTATCACTCATCCAATCTCTCGTATTTATTCGTTCGTTGTAAACCAATATCAAATTATCCACCATTTCCGTTACACGCTTTTTAGCTTCAGCTGGGAAATGTTTATCTACAAATATTTTTCCTAAGGCCTCTCCAAGCGCCCTATCTGTTACAGCAAGTACACGCTTCCACCTAGGTTTCATTTGCTTTGCGCCTCTAAGTTTCCGGTCGTAAAAGTCAAAATGTTCCATTTCAAAAGAAGCGTTTAGCTTGGATGACATATCGTCCACTAAGCCGAAAGACAAATATTTTTTCCAATCATCAAGTGAAATAGTTTTTATTGCTTTATCTAATCCTGCAAAAAAGGAAGGCTGACCTACAACTACAGAATCCACTTTATTAATTCCTACAGCTACAAAATAATCGGACCAATTAAAAGAGGGACTTAACTTATTTAATTCTGCAATACTTTTTTTGTTATATGTTTTAATGGGATCTCTGTTTTCTACATTTGTCCATGATGCTTGTGCCAAGGATGTTTCTAATTTCATTATAGCTTCAGCATTTTTCTTAGAGGCCTCTTTTGTTTCGCCCATAAGTTCAAACACATTGGCAACATGCAAAAGGTAATTTTCTCGAATCATTTTAGATTTATCGTCTTTACGGAAATAATAATCACGATCTGGCAATCCAAGCCCTCCTTGTCCAATTCCAACTACGTACCTGTCGCTATAACGTGCATCTTGACCTACATCAGTTCCAAATAGCGGAAAGTTTAAGTGCTTGTGAAGCTCGCCTACTAAAAAGCTAATTTCTTTTTTATCTTTTATTAAATTAATTTTATCCAATGTTTCTTTCAACGAGCTTAATCCATCTTTTTCAATAGAAACAGTATCCATGCCACTCGCGTAATAATCTCCAATTAATTGCTCGCTACTTCCTTTTGCAGATTTAGTATTTGCAGAAGCTGTTTCAAGTATTACTTTAAGTTTATCATTAACCTCCTCTTTTAACAAATTAAATGTCCCCCAAGTGCTTTCTGTTGCTGGAACAGGATTATTCTTCAGCCATCCGTTATTAGCATACATATAAAAATCATCTACTGGCTTATAGGATGAGTCAATGTAAGACAAATCAATGCCTTTTACCTCTGCTGTGTTAGCCGATTTATTTTCATTATTGCTGCAAGAGCTAAAAACTATTGCTGTGGATAGAAATGCAATTGCCGGTTGAATGAGACTGATTTTCATTGGAGGTGTATTAATGGTCTTTTAAGAATAGCGAATCTATAATATATTTTCAGTATTATGTACATAGTAACACAACACTTTCTTTACTAGGTAGAGCTGTTTTTCAACAGCCTCTAAGAGCATAGAAGTCCGTTTAGCGCCTCAGATTAAGGCTAATTAGCAAACACTTTTTTTGATGGCAGCGCAATTGCTAATACGTCCATCATATTACTTACATAATGGAAAGTGAGGCCTTTTAAGAAATCTTTGTTTATCTCCTCAATATCTTTTCTATTTTCTTCACAAATTATGATTTCTTTAATGTCTGCACGTTTTGCGGCAAGAATTTTTTCTTTAATTCCTCCAACAGGTAGTACGCGTCCACGCAGTGTAATTTCGCCAGTCATGGCTAAAAATTTTTTTACTTTTTTACCTGTAAATGCAGAGGCTAGCGCAGTAAGCATAGCAATTCCTGCACTTGGGCCATCTTTAGGAGTAGACCCTTCCGGAACATGAATATGGATATTTTTATTAGCAAGTAATTCAGCAGATATGCCCAGTGATTCGGCATGCGATTTCAAGTATTCAAGAGCTATTGAAGCTGATTCTTTCATTACATCGCCTAAGTTTCCTGTAAGCGTAAGTTTTCCTTTACCGGCACTTAAACTAGTTTCAATAAAAAGAATATCTCCGCCAACGGGTGTCCACGCTAACCCTATTACAACACCCGGCACACCTGAATCCTGATAATGTTCTTTTGGACGCGCAGGGCCTAATATGGATGCTAGACTATCTTCTGAAATTACAGAGGATACTTTTTTATTCATTGCAATATTTTTTGCAACATTTCTTGTTACCTGAGCAATTTTCTTCTCTAACGACCTAACGCCAGATTCACGGGTATAATTTTCAATTATTTTCTCCAAAACTTTATCGCTTACGCTAATCTTTTTGGTGATGCCATTTTCCTCTAATTGTTTAGGGACTAAGTAGCGTTTAGCAATCTCAATTTTCTCTTCAACAGAATAGCCCGTCATTTCAATAATTTCCATCCTATCACGTAATGCAGGTTGAATGGTATTTAGGGAGTTTGCGGTAGCAATAAACATAACTTTAGATAGGTCGTAATCTACTTCAATAAAATTATCGTGGAACGCATTGTTCTGCTCTGGATCTAATACTTCCAAAAGGGCAGAGGAGGGATCTCCGTGAAAATCGTTTCCAACCTTATCAATCTCATCCAACATAAATACTGGATTCGATGATTTTGCTTTTTGAATTCCTTTAACAATTCGTCCTGGCATAGCTCCGATATAGGTTCTGCGATGCCCTCTAATCTCAGCTTCATCGCGCAGTCCGCCCAACGATACTCGTACATATTTTCTGCCTAAAGCAGCTGCAATGGATTTTCCTAAAGATGTTTTTCCAACCCCCGGAGGGCCAACTAAACAAAGAATAGGGGAGCTGTTTCTTGCTTTAGAATTATCATCTTTCTTTTTCTTTTCTTCAATAGCGCTTTTTAATTTTAATACTGCCAAGTGCTCTAATATTCTTTCTTTTATTTTTTCCATTCCAAAATGATCCTGATTTAGAATCTTTTGAGCTTTTTTAAGGTCGAAGATATCTTTAGTGTATTCGCTCCAAGGCAGATCAACTAATGTTTCTAAATAATTGGTTTGGACCGAGTATTCTGCAGCATTTGGGTTTATGCGTTCTAGCTTTTTAATTTCTTTTTCAAAAATAGCGGCAACTTCTTTCGGCCACTTTTTATCTTTGGCTTTCTTTTTTAACTCTTCAACTCCTTGCTCAAAAGAATTTCCACCCAGCTCTTCTTGAATAGTTTTCATTTGCTGATGAAGGAAATATTCTCTTTGCTGTTTATCAATATCAACTTTTACTTTGCTTTGAATCTGATTTTTTAATTCAAGCATCTGAAGTTCCTTTGTTAGATGACCCAATAAATCAGTAGCGCGTTCATTCAAGTTTGGAACTTCTAAAAGTTTTTGTTTTTCAGTAACAGGGATATTTGCATTCGAAGAAATAAAATTTATTAAAAATGAAGGACTTTCAATATTTTTCAAAGCAAAGGAGGCTTCGGAAGGAATATGCGGAGAGCCTTTTATAATTTGTTGAGCTATGTCTTTTAAGGAGCCAACTAAAGCATCAAACTGCTTGTTACCTTTTTCAGGCTTTGCTTCTCTAAATTCAGAAATTTTAGCTTTTAAATAAGGTTCTTTGTGCGTTAACTCTTTCAGTTCAAATCTTCTTTTCCCTTGAATGATAACCGTAGTGTTTCCATCGGGCATTCTAAACATCTTTAAAATAAACGCGATAGTGCCGATGTTATTTAATTCTTCTATGGTTGGATCTTCAGTCTTATCATTTTTCTGTGCAACTACGCCAATCGTTTTATTACCTTTATGAGCATCTTTAATCAATGTAATTGACTTGTCTCTTCCTACCGTAATTGGGATTACAACTCCAGGAAACAATACTGTATTTCGTAAAGGCAGAATCGGTATTTCTTCCGGGAATTTTTCCGCATTCATTTGCTCCTCATCTTCAGGACTCAGCAAAGGAATTAACTCTGCATCATCTTCGATAATAGATGATATATGCAATTTATGGTCATCAAATGGATTCATATCGTTGATTTGATTCTTAGGTTAAATTCTGATGTTTTCTATAAAACTTAAGTCAAGTATAATGCCATAAGGCTAAATTGGACATACTGGCATATTATGTACATTAAATATGTCTAATTGATCTTAAAAGGGGACTATTTCCTGTGTTTTTCAGTCATATCAAACACTCTTTTCAAAATGTCTTGTTCTACTTCATCAAACTTCTTATTTCTTCGCTCATACACCTTTTGAGCTGTGGCAAATGCGTCTTTGGGTAAGTAGGTCGTAAATCCTCCCGAACCACCCCAGGAGAAGTCGGCAATGAAATTACGAGGGAACCCAGGGCCAAAAATGTTTGCACTTACACCTACAACTGTCCCTGTATTAAACATCGTATTAATTCCACACTTAGAATGATCTGCCATAATGAGCCCACAAAATGTCAAGCCTGTTGTTTCAAATTTTTCAAGATGATAATTCCATAATCTAACAGGCGCATAGTTGTTTTTAAGATTAGAGTTATTACTATCGGCTCCAATGTTGCACCACTCCGCTATAACTGAATTGCCTAAAAATCCATCGTGCGCTTTGTTAGAATATCCAAATATTACCGAGTTGTTTATTTCTCCTCCTACTTTAGACTCCGGACCTACCGTTGTTGGGCCATAAATCTTAGCACCCATCTTTACTTGAGAATGTTCACCTAAAGAGAATGGGCCTCGTATTAAACTTCCTTCCATTATTTCTGCATCTTTACCAATATAAATTGGACCCAAAGTTGCGTTTAATGTAGCAAATTCAACTTTAGCACCTTTTTCTAAAAATATATTTTGGGGGTTTGTCACTTGATTTGTCTTTCTAATTTTCTCAGACTTACGCCCATCAGTCAGCAGGTGAAAATCGGCATCAATTGCAAGACCATTTTTCTGGAAAATATCCCATAGTCTCTCTACGTACAAAGAGAAATATTTTGTCTCCTGTTTTGTATCGCTACTTCTCCAATCAGAATTTGGGTCAGAAGTGTTAGCTGCAATGATAGTATCATCACTAACTAAAAGAGCTCCTGACTTTAAGGAAAGTATTTCTTTTACAAGATTTTTATTCGGACAAACAGAGCCATTGATTAATATGTTTTGCTTTGCAACTTTTAGGGGGTGTTTTATGCTTAGATAATCTTCGGTTAAGGTGGAGGTGTTGGTTTTTAAATATAACTCCCACTTTTCGCGAATTGTTAAAATGCCAATTCTAATATCACAAACCGGACGGGTAGAGGTGAGTGGAAGTAAGTTGTTACGATGGTCGTCAAATAAAATGTAATTCATGTAATAATATTTTTTAAAGTTATACGCTTCAAATAAATTTGAGATGGTACTTTACAAGTTCTTCAATGGGGCTGTTAATAATTCTGTAAATGTATACCTTCTTCTTTTTAGCAATCAAAATAAGAATAGCTCTGAAATTGTTGGCAATAGACCCTACAAATCCAATTTTTTCATTCTTATAGTTTTTGTATTTACAAATTGTTTTGTCAAAAAAATCTAAAAAACAATCTGTTGCCATTTTCTTGATAAATGGATTATTCAGATTTTCGTGAATGAAAAATGCATAAGAAGCTAAAAACTTATTAGGATTCTTTTTAGTATAGATAGCATCGTATATTTTCTCTTTAGTAATGTGATGTTCTCTTACAAATTTCTTTTTGATTTCTGAAGGTAATTCTTCATTTAAAAATGCTTTTACTAAGGATAATCCCAAATGAGCGCCACTACCTTCATCGCCTAGTATGAATGTATGACCTCCAATAATACTAGTAACCTTAGTGCCATTGTAATAACAGGAATTCGAACCAGTTCCAAGTATGCAAGCAATGCCCTTTTCATGTCCAAGCAATGCACGTGCTGAAGCTAAAATATCATGATAAATATTGATTGAAGATTTTTTAAAAAAAGATTTTAACGCTGACTTAACTATGTTTATCCTAGCATTATTTGAGCAGCCTGTTCCATAAAAATAGATAGATAAAGATTTGCCTTTCGTTTTTGAAAGTACAGATTTAGGAGTATTCTTCTTAATCTCAGCAACCATTTCTTTGGCTGTCCAAAACATAGGGCTTAATCCTTGAGAAGAAAAAGAAGTTATTCTCCCTTCTAAATCAATGAATCTCCAATCAGTTTTTGTGGCACCGCTATCAGCTATAAGAATCACAGAATTTGTTTTCTGCAAACTTAGTTAATATGAACGAATAGTTTGCCGCCTTCATCATTAATAACTTGGAAGGTTTTTAGCTTTTTGGTAGCTGGGCCTTTGAGTACATTCCCGTCAAAGTCAAACTCAGCTCCATGAGAGTTGCAAAATATCTGCTTTTTATTTGAGGAAAGTGCAAAGTGATTATGGGTACAATTCATATATACAGCTCTATAGCCACTGTCTTCACCTTTGATTACCAACACATCGTATTCTAGTTTTTTAGTTCTAAGCAAAATAGATGAAACTTCATCTGTAAATAAAGCAGGATCAAAAAAAATTCGATCTGATTCAACATCTGTTCTTATTATAGGTAACGTATTGCAAGAAGATAGAGTAGAACTAACAATTCCAGAGCCTAATGCTACACAAGCAACACATCCTTTTTTTAAAAAATCTCTTCTCTCCATTTAGAACCAAAAGCCAATTTCCATATTAAACATATTTTTTGCTTGACTTCCTGCTTTAGCGTTGCTAAGTCTTTGGTAGTCTGCTTTTAACACTACTCCGGTTCCTATTCTAAAACTAAATCCGCTAGTGATATCCGTTCTGTTATAAGTATCATTTCTTGCGAGTCCACCTGTAGTATTTGCGTGCGTATCGTATTTTTCGTAGCGTGTAAAGATAACAAGTTTGTTTTTTGTTTTAGTGTTCCATTGTAATACATTAACACCTGCTTCTAAATAATATCCTGCCATAGTTGACCCCAAATCTTTACTAGTAAAAGTGTTGTATTGCTTAGTGTTAGTTAGGTTTGCAAGAATGTATTGACCGCGACACTCAAAAGCTTTCCACATATATCTGAAATCTAAACCTGTCATTGTAATTCCTACAGTTGATGAATCAGCTCTAAGTTGCTTGTTATCTAATGTGTCGTGTTTCCAAATTCCTTCCATCAATCTTGATTCGCTATCTCCTACATAAATAGCGGCTCCTAATTTTAAGCCAGTAATTCCAAAGTAGTCGAGCTTAGCAGCAAAATCGGGTGCAGTCATATATGATTTAATGCCCTTTTGCCTACCACCTCTTTTAAACCACTTTCACCACTAAACTTTCCAGATCCGTCATAGCCACTAAATCCATTCATTGCATAAACTTGATATTTTAAAAAAAGATTGTCAAATTTACCTGTTAGTCCAGCGCCAATTTCTCTCCAGGTGCTGGGTACTATTTTGTTGTCAATGTTTGGGCGTAAGCTTCCGTTAAAAGTAGTCGGCTCGTGGTACTCATTAATAATTCCCATTGGAATTAGCATTAACCCTGCTCTAAAATCAGCCCACTCGTTTAATTTGTAATTTAAAAATGCTTGTTCTACAGCAGCTTCATTAATATGTTCAAATTCAAATTCACTAACAAAATATGCTCGCTCATTAAACTTGTATCCCATAAACATTACAATACGATGAACATCAATTAGTGCATTATGTCTTGCCGTATCTGCAAATTGCTGAGTAAACTCTATTTGACCATATGCGCCAATTGTAAGGTTTTGATTTTGACTAGAAGAGTAAACAAGTGTGTTAACTGCGTTTAAAGGTTCGTTTGTTTTAGTAGTATCTTTTATTATTTGAGCATAGGAGCTTACAAGTGTAAATGATAAGATGATTGTAGATAATAGTTTGATTTTCATATTGTTATAATTTTATAGATAAATGTGTATTTTCTTATTTAGATTAATTATAAACAAAGATAATGGGGAATATCCTATTGGCTATACCTAAAATTGGTAAATGAAAAAAATACCTAAAAGTGGGTAGGAATCAGTTTGATAAAAACTTTTCTGTCTTTAATAAGTTCTGACGAATTGCATACATCATAAGTCCAGCAGTATTATTTACGCCTAACTTACTCATTATATTCTTACGATGCGTAGTAACAGTGTGTACACTTAAAAATAAACGGTTTGCTATTTCCTTATTGTTAAATCCTTCAGCAACATTTTGAATAATCTCTATTTCTCTCATTGAAAGTTTTATTCCATCGCAAGAAACAGCTTCAGATTTGTTATTGTTTTTAGTTACTTCTGAATCCGTGTTTTCTTGAAGCAGAATATTGACAACCTTGCCGCAAAAGAACTTTTCTCCTTTTGCAGTATCGTAAATTGCTTCTGTAATTTCGTCCATCCCACAATCTTTAAGCAAATGGCTAATTACTCCATTGCTAAGGGCAGCTGAAATAATGTTTTTAGCAAGTGGAGAAGTAACAGCAAGGATATTTACGTTTGGAAACTGCTCTTTAATAACTAAAATATCATCGATAGAAAAATATATTGAGTTATAATCTAATACAAGTACTTCTGGGTTGTGAAGGAAAAGCTTTTCTGTCAGCTCTTCTGCTTTTTCAGCTTCGCCAACTAGTTTAAAGTCGCTATTAGCCGATATGATAGAGCGAAATCCCGCACGTATCAAAAAGCTGTTGTCTGCTATAAGTATCTTAATCTTGGCCATCCTTATTTAGAATAATTCTAAGCAAATATAAGAACAATATTATAAGTGAAGTTCTGATTTTTATCAGCTTTTGAAGTTTTTTTTAAACAATTTTATAAGTTTCGCCCTCAATAGCCAAAACGGTGTTATCAAAAACTGCTTTTGCTTCGTTCAATAAAATGCTAAGGTC
The DNA here is from genome assembly GCA_964481195.1 of uncultured Bacteroidia bacterium. Classification (GTDB taxonomy): domain Bacteria; phylum Bacteroidota; class Bacteroidia; order Palsa-948; family Palsa-948; genus Palsa-948. Next base: position 13,695 of record CAYZTB010000050.1, read on the forward strand.
GTTATATCGAGCTGAGTAATGGCCAATGATAAGTTGTTTTGAATTTGATTTAAGAGCAATGGTTGCCGCTTCTTTAGCAGTACAATGGAATGTTTCTTTTGCTCGTTTAAGCATTTCTTCTGCAAAAGTGGCTTCGTGATAAAGAAGGTTTGCATTGCTAATTTTATCTATATAAGACTCATTAAAAATAGTATCAGAACAATAAGCATAGCTACGTGCTGGTGTTGGATCCAAGGTCAAATCTTTGTTTTCTACACGTACGCCTTTTGAATTTATAAAATCTTCCCCTTCTTTTATTGCTTGAATATTTTGAAGTGGTATTTGATATTTTTCAATTTTCTCTTTAATAATATTTCGCAGCCCAATTTTTTCTTTAAATATAAAGCCATAACACGGTATGCGATGGTTCATGGCAATAGTTTCTACAGTAAGTTTTTCATTCTCAAAAATCAAAGCTGGAGTATTTTCTTCGATAATATGAAATACTATATTGTACTTTAAAAATGTTTTAGAATGGTAGTTGCTAACTTTTATAATTTCTTGTAAACCGGGAGGCGAGTAAATATGAACTTCTTTTTCTCTTCCTAGCAGATGCATAGTTCCTAAAAGCCCTTGCAGACCTAAATAATGATCGCCATGCAGATGACTAATGAAAATATGATCTATACGTTGGATTTTAATTTTGAATTTTCGTAGTTGAATCTGAGTAGCTTCTCCACAGTCAATCAAAAAATATTTTTCGCCTAAATTCAGAAGCTGTGAAGTGGGATGTCTGGAAGAGGTAGGGGTAGCAGAACTGCAGCCAAGAATAGTTAACTCAAAAGGCTGCATTATTTTTTTACAACCATTTTTCGGGTGAAGCTGTTTTTGCCATTCACTAATGAATAAAAATATATTCCAGCTTCAAAGTCTCTACCGTTCAAAACTATTTTATTAGTTCCTTTTTTAACTTCAATGTCAAAATCTTGAACAATAGATCCAATCATATCGTAAATTTTAAACTGCACGGTTCCGTTATCGTTCGAGGTAAAAGAGATTTCAGATTTTTCATCGAACGGGTTAGGAGAGTTTTGTTTAAAAAAGACAATATCAAGAACTTCGTTAATACTGTTTGCTGCATTCACAATAATTTTATAACCATTAGCAACATATGGATTTGCTGTGGTGCTACCTCCTAAATAATTATTTGTTTGAAATTTTAATGGATAGGTGCCAATATCTGCTGTGGTTGGATTGCCTGTGATTATTACACAACCTTTGGTACCTCCTGGCCAAGAGCAAAGGTTAGGCTTAGAGGATGTGTTGGAGCAAGAATAGGTAAATCCTGGAGGGAGACCAGTTACGCCACTTAAAGCTGTAGAATCCCATTTTATTTTACCTAAGATTGGAACCGTAGTATCCATAGGAACTACGATTGTAATAGTTTGTGAATAGGGCGTGCCAGCGTAGGCGGGCACAAAATTAACTAGTGTATCTGGGTGAGTGCCGTTTTTAGTAGCGGAAGGATCGGGAGTACAAACTTGAGAAAATGAAATAGAAACTACGCAAAAGAATAAGAACGAAAGGAGAGATAGACTTTTAACCATCTAGAGTAGTTTATTTGTTTCTTATTCAACTTCTTTGCCAACTTTTTCATTTAACATTTCAATTGATTCTTCTAGCGTATCTGTAATATTAAGAATTGAATCAAGCTGAGAAATAGATATTAAATTTTTAACAGGCTCTTGTAATCCAGTTATAATTAACGTGCCTCCGGCATTTTTACAAAGTCTATTTGCAACTAAAATAGCACTAAGTCCTGAAGAGTCGCAATAACGAGTAGCAGCAAGGTCAATAATAATATTTTGAACTCCATCCGTGTTTAATAGTACAAGTTCAGTCTTCAGGGAAGGCGCAACAAGTGTATCCAGTTTTTCAACACTGGTTTTTATTAATGTAAACTTATCTTTCTTTTGTATTTTGAAACTCATGGCAATAAGGGTTCTATCTAGCAAATGTAAGAAATTAAATATACACTATTGCTAATAAGTAATTCTTAATTCTATTAGACCAATAGCAAGTAAATGTCGACAAAGACTAGTTTTCTTCCTGTCTACCAGCTAATAAGTAGAGAACGGCCATGCGAATAGCTACTCCATTTTCTACCTGTTCTAAAATAACAGATTGTTTACTATCTGCCACATCGCTTGTAATTTCAACTCCTCTGTTAATTGGGCCAGGGTGCATGATGGTGATTTCTTTTTTTAAGGAGTCTAATATTTTTTTATTTACACCATACTGCATGGTGTATTCTCTAATGGAAGGAAAGTATTTTACCTGTCTGCCATCTGGTAATAGTTCTTGTCGTTCTAATTGAATTCTTAGCATGTTTGCAACATCGCACCATTCAAGGGCATTGCCTAGGTTATGCTCTACTTTTACACCAAGACTTTGAATATACTTTGGAATAAGAGTGGCTGGTCCGCAAACCATTACTTCGGCCCCTAATTTTTTAAGGCAATAAATATTTGAAAGCGCAACTCTGGAGTGTAGAATATCACCTACTATGACAACTTTTTTCCCTTTTACTTTTCCAAATTTCTGACGAATCGAGTAAGCATCCAGTAAGGCTTGCGTAGGATGCTCGTTCGTTCCATCTCCGGCATTTACAATTTTTGCATTAACATGCTTAGAAAGAAAGTGCGCTGCTCCCGGGGCGGGGTGGCGCATCACAATCAAGTCTACTTTCATGGCAAGAATGTTATTTACCGTATCAACTAATGTTTCGCCTTTTTTTACAGAAGATCCTGAGGAAGAGAAATTGATTACATCGGCAGACAATCTTTTTTCTGCTAGTTCAAAAGAAATTCTGGTGCGGGTAGAACTTTCAAAGAAAATATTTGCAATGGTAATGTCGCGCAGCGAAGGAACTTTTTTGATGGGCCTATTTATGATGTTCTTAAAATTATCTGCTGTTTTAAAAATTAGTTCAATGTCTGATGTTGGAAGATCTTTTATTCCTAGCAGATGAGACGTTGAAAGTTTACTCATACTTTTATTTTTTCTGTCAATAATATTACACTGTCCTTACCTTCGGTTTCTTTCCACTCAACAACTACTTTTTCTGAAGCAACAGAATCGATAGTTTTGCCAATATATTTTGCTTGAATGGGAACATTTCTGCTAAGTCTTCTATCAATTAAAGCTAGCAACTCTACATCTTTAGGCCTGCCTAGCGCTAGCATTGCATCCAAGGCTGCACGAACGGTACGACCGGTATACAATACATCGTCAACTAAAATGACATTCTTATTTTCAATATCAAAATCTATTTGAGTAGAAGACGGCACCAGCTCTTTTTGTCTGAAATCATCGCGATAAAAAGTGATATCCAGGTTACCACATTTAATATCCTTGTTTTTTAATATTGCAGTAAGCTTTTGGTGTATGCGGTGTGCTAATTGGATACCTCTAGGCTGAATGCCAAGTATGACTGAATTTGAAAAATCGTTGTGAACTTCTATTAATTGGAAACAAAGGCGTGTGAGGGCGAGATCAATCTGTTTGCTGTCAAGAATTTGCCGTTGCTTCATTCTAAGAGGCAAAGATAGTATAATTTGCCAATCTCAATTTTTCATTTAATCATTTCCTAGTATAGTTTTTTTTTCTCAAATAAAAGAACAGAAAGGAACACCACCTCTTTTTTCTATAAATAATTAGTTCTACTTGTACTACTTTTTGTTATCAATTTTGTTAATAATTACTTCAAATTTGTGTGGTATTTGAGGTGCTTAAGTGCATCAAAAAAGGTACATTCGAACACGAATTTTATATAAACCTTTCATAGATAAAAACTACTATGGCTGAAGACAGAATTATTCCGGTAAATATTGAAGATGAAATGAAAGCCGCTTACATCGATTATTCGATGTCTGTTATTGTTTCCAGAGCGCTTCCAGATGTTCGAGATGGCTTAAAGCCAGTACACCGCAGAGTTTTATATGGAATGCAGGATTTAGGCGTTTTTTCAAATCGACCCTTTAAAAAAAGTGCAAGAATAGTGGGGGAGGTGTTAGGTAAATACCATCCACATGGAGATTCTTCGGTTTACGATACCATGGTGCGTATGGCTCAGCCTTGGTCGCTACGCTATCCCTTGGTGGATGGACAGGGTAACTACGGCTCGGTAGATGGTGATCCTCCTGCAGCAATGCGTTATACAGAAGCACGTATGACCAAAATTGCAGAGGAGATGCTTTCTGACATCGAAAAGGATACGGTAGACTTCCGTCCAAACTTTGACGATTCGTTGCAGGAGCCCTCAGTATTGCCTGCTAGGATACCCCAATTATTGGTGAATGGCGCTTCGGGTATTGCCGTAGGAATGGCCACCAACATGCCACCACATAATTTGACAGAAGTTATAGATGCTACCATTGCCTATATTGATAATAGAAATATTGATGTTGCTGGTTTAATGCAATTTGTTAAAGCACCTGATTTTCCTACAGCAGGAATTATTTATGGATACGAAGGTGTTAAAAATGCTTTTGAAACCGGTAGAGGAAGAATTATGATGCGCGCTAAATATGATGTAGAAGAAATGAAAGGCGGTAGAGAAAGAATTATAATTTCCGAAATTCCCTATTTGGTAAATAAAGCAAAACTGGTTGAAGATACTGCACATTTAATATCTGACAAGAAGATTGAAGGCATTTCTGACATACGTGATGAGTCGGACAGAGATGGAATGCGCATTGTTTATGAGTTGAAAAAAGAGGCCATTGCAAAAGTGGTTATCAATAATTTATTTAAGTATACAGAATTACAAACCAGCTTTAGTGTTAATAATGTTGCGCTGATTAATGGTCGTCCGCAGTTATTAAACTTAAAGCACCTCATAGCTAGTTTTGTTGATTTTAGGCACGAAGTAATTGTTCGTAGAACGAAGTATGAACTTGCCGAAGCAGAAAAGCGTGCGCATATTTTAGAAGGTTATTTAATTGCTATTGATCACCTGGATGAAGTAATTAAACTGATTCGCGCTTCTAAAACTCCGGATGATGCACGCAACGGATTGATAGAGCGTTTTAAATTTAGTGATGTGCAAGCGAGAGCAATCTTGGAGCTTCGTTTACGAGTACTAACCGGACTGGAGCGCGATAAAATTCGTGCAGAGTACGATGATTTAATGAAAATGATATCGTTCTTAAAAGATGTTTTAGGCGATGAGGTTTTACGCTATGAAATCATCAAGAATGAATTGATGGAAGTACGAGAAAAGTACGGTGATGAGCGCAGAACAGAAATTGTATATGCGGCAGATGAAATAAATATGGAAGCGCTTATTCCAAATGAGAAGGTTGTTATTACCATTTCTCACCTTGGATATATAAAGCGTACGGAGTTAGCCGCTTATAGAACTCAAGGTAGGGGTGGAGTAGGCTCTAAAGGAACGGCTACACGCGAGGAGGATTTCTTAGAGCATATGTTTGTAGCTAATACGCATAACTATTTAATGTTCTTCACACAAAAAGGACGTTGTTTCTGGATGCGTGCGTATGAAATTCCGGAAGGTGCAAAAGCATCTAAGGGAAGAGCAATTCAAAATTTGATTCAGATTCCGACAGATGATAAAGTAAAAGCATTTATTAATGTTGAAACAATTTCAGAGCCGGATTATATAAATAGCCATTATATTATTATGTGTACCAAACAGGGTACCATTAAAAAAACTACGTTGGAGGCTTATTCTCGACCACGCGCAAATGGTATTCATGCAATTAAAATTGATGAAGAAGGTGGCGATGAATTGATCGAAGCAAAGCTTACAGATGGAAAATCTGAAATTATGATTGCTCTAAAATCTGGTAATGCCATTCGTTTCCCAGAAGAAAAAGTTAGACCAATGGGACGTACAGCTGGAGGTGTTAGAGGAATTAGAATGGATGAAAAAGTGAAAAATGATGAAGTAGTAGGTATGATTTGCATAACAGATCCTCAACAAACGGTTTTAGTGGTTTCTGAAAAAGGATATGGAAAGCGCACTACGGTAGATGACTACAGAATTACAAACAGAGGTGGAAAAGGAGTTCGTACAGTGAAAATCACAGATAAAACTGGCAACCTAATTGCAATTAGAAACGTAACCGATAAAGATGATTTAATGATTATTACTACAGCTGGAATCACCATCCGCATGTCGGTTTCTGAATTACGTGAAATGGGCAGAGCTACTCAGGGCGTACGCTTAATCAATTTAAGAGAGGGGGATGGCATTGCTGCAGTTGCAAAAGTGGATGTAAATCCAGAGGATGCAGTTGTGTCAGAAGAAACAACTTCTGAAGGCGCTGTAAATCCTGATGTTCCAGAAAAAAACAACACGGAACCAACAGCTGAAAACGAAGAGGCACCTGGATAAAAAATAAGTATAAAAACAGAATTTAATTTTATGAAAAAGATTATTTTATCAATTACTTCCATTCTTTTGTTTGCTACAATTGTTCAAGCGCAAAATATTAATTTGAATAGCGCAATTTCATATTTTGACGGCTATGAAAAATACAATGAAGTGGAATCTTTGCCTAAAGCAAAAGAGAAAATTGATGCAGCAGCAGCCAACGAAAGCACCAGCGGAAAGTATAAGACCTGGTTTTATAGAGGAAAAATTTACCTAGCCATGTTTGATCAGACGTTAAAGTCAGAAATGTCAAAACTCACAGAAACCGACATCAATAAAAAAATTGTTGCTGCATTTAATATAGTTCCCATGAATGATGTTGATGAAGCGCTTAAATCTTTTGAAACTGAAATTAAGTTAGACGAAAAGAAAGCATATGGTGATGAAGTAAGTGCAAAAAGAAGAGTAATTGCTTCAAATTATAGCGATAAAGCATATGCAAATTTGATAAACAAAAATTACTCGGATGCAATTACTTTTTATAATAAAGCGTATGATTTGAAAAAAACAATGTCTATTACCGATACAGCTGCTGTAAATAACATGGCAATATCGGCAGTAATGCTTAAAGATTACAATAAAGCAGAAACTTATTACAAAATGCTTATTGGAATGAAGTATAAAGAAGAACGTTGTTATCTAGCTATGATTCAAATGTACAATGAAGCTGGAGATACTGCATCTGCAAGAAAAGCAATAACAAATGGTGTTGCCGCAATGCCAGGTAGTTATACTTTATTAATAGAGCAAATAAATTTATCGCTTAGAGATGGAAAATCAGAAGCCGCAATAAATAATATTAATCAGGCGTTAACCAAAAATCCAAATAATCATGAATTACATTTGGTACTTGGACAAACGTACAATAAGATGGCATTTCCTAAAAATGCATCCGACAAGGATTTAAGCAGGCCTGCAAATTTTAATGAGCTAATTAAAAAGGCAGAAGATGAGTTTATGAAAGCAGTAGAAATAAAGCCGGATTATACAGTTGGCTTATATAGTGCTGGAATTTTCTTAAATAATTTAGGGGCAGATATTTTGAAACAATCGGAAAGTATAAAGGACTTAAAAAAAGCAAAAGTTGAAGAAGATAAGGCAGATGTTCTTTTTAATAAGTCAATACCATTACTAGAAAAAGCCAATGAATTAGACCCGGAGGACAAGGATACTATGCGCACATTACGCCAACTTTATGCACGTACCGGACAGGGGGGTACTGAAAAATACAAAAAATTAAACGCTGCCTTAAAAAAATAGAATTTTATGAGAATTACTATTAAAATCATCATTATTATATGAAAACAACAATTTAATATAATGTAAATTATAGTACAAAGCTGAAATTCATTATTTAATCGGTATTGCTTTGTTCTATAATTAAGCGTTATATCAAATATTTACTAAGCTCACGAGGCGTTCACGAAACAATAAATCTAAAGGGGCAAATGCCGTTTTTAAAGAATTGGATTATATCTAAAAAAAAAGGCTCATGATGAATAAACACCATAAACCCTAAATTCCGATAAGCTAAAATTTATGCTGCTTTTTTCTTTTTCTTGCTTCCAATTGGCGGTATGTTACTTACACGCTCACCATCTTTGTATTCTCCAAGAATTACGACTAGCTTAATTTTTCGGTATTCCTCAATTGCCACAAGCATATCCGCATGGGTTGCTTTGTGAATTTTAACTCCAGAACCTGGGTCAGTTGCCCTGTTCCTAACTTCTATATAAAAGCCATCTTTAAAAACAACGGGCTTAGTTGGCGGTCTTCCACGTTTGTGTTTGCCACCGCCACCTTTTATATTATTCAATTTCATAGTACTATAGAATTTGAGTAAAGATAACTAATAATGAATTGAAAACACAACTTGTTATTTATTTGTTTCCAACAGATTGTTAAGCTCGTTTAAATAGTCGGACTGCAAATCTTCATGTAAACTACCTGTTAAAGTTCTAATTTTCTTTATTTGGGCTTCAAACAGGTTTTCAAGCCTAAGGCTTTCATGGATAGGAATTTTTGCCTCTATTATTTTCTGACAGAAATATATCAGCAATTCAACTGCAGATTCTTTATTGCCAATGTATTTGCAGTATTTGTTTATTATACGCAGTAACTTCCTTAGGCTCTTTTTTATGTAATATAAATTCTTTTGACTTTTAAGTTCAGTAAAATGCTCATCCATTTCTCTTTTAATTTCTGCTACAAAACTAACGGGATCATGAGCTTGAAACAGCAAATAGCCTAAGTATTCTTTATTGTCTTTCTTGTACTTAGCTAAACTAATGCATAGCTCTAGTAATTTATTAGGTGGCAACTCTTGCAATTCCTTTTTAACTTCTAAAAGTGAAGAAACGTTCATAAGACAAATGTAAACATTACAAGTAGTTCAAAATCTTTGCTTAATTTCGTGTATTATTTAAATTAAGAT
>CAYZTB010000051.1:0-21412 GCA_964481195.1 uncultured Bacteroidia bacterium
ATCAATACAATCTTTCAAAAGAACAGGTGTATGGTAAACTTCGTTCACCACTTATTCAAAATCAATTATCATTTTTCTTAGAACCCATTACTTTCTCCGCCAGCTTTGCAGGGTTAATAGTCTTATCAGTCATCATCTTGTTAAACTCAGCTGCCGACCATATCTCAATTCTATTTGCATATCCATAAAACACAACTTCCTTTTTAATGCTTGCATAGGCTACCAACCGCTGTGGCAGGAGTAAACGACCTTGCCCATCTAAAAACATTTCGGTAGCACCGTTGTGAAACATGCGGTAAAAGTTTCTGGCATCGGTATCAAACAAATTCAACCCACTCATGCTGGCTGTTACTTCTTTCCATTCGTTTGAGGGAAAAAGGTTTAGTTGTTTTTCAAAACCACGGTTTAACACAAAGCGATCAGCTGCTTCGGGCGATAACTGCTTTTTTAGTGCAGCAGGGAAAAGCACTCTTCCCTTTGCATCAACAGTGGCTCCAAATTCTCCTATAAATCCTGACATAATGTGGTTCGCTTTACGCTAAAATATTGTTGGGACAAATGTAAAGAATTATTTCCCACTATTTACCACTATGTTGATAATATTATCAATTTTAATACTATATAATGTTCAATTGAAAACATTTAGCTATGAATAAATCAAAATAATAGAGGTGGTAAAAAATGGGAGTATTTTGTTAATAACGTGTTAATTATCGTTAATTTGATGTTTTTTGAATTTTCAAAACGCTTTCTAAAACGCACAAAGCGGTATGTACTTTTTCCTTCATACCTTTATCTCCTATTCAATCCGTATGCTTCAGAAAATAGATGTAGACAAAATATTTAAAGAAAAAAATCCCAGGCTCTATAAAGTTCTTCCTAGTTTTATTTTTTCATTTCTCAAACGCATACTGCATCAAAAGGAAGTAAATCAGTTTCTAGAAAAAAATCAACACAATTACGATTTTGAATTTATAAAAGCTACGATTGAAGAATTTGGATTAAAGGAGCATTTTGTAGGGCTAGAAAACATACCCAGTTCTGGAGGTGCCGTTATTGCAGCCAATCATCCCTTAGGTGCGCTGGACTTTATGTCTATGATGAATGCGTTAGGAACAAAACGAAAAGACATTAAAGCCTTAGTTAATGACATCCTTCTAAACCTTCACAACCTACGCAATTTATTTGCCGGTGTAAACAAGGTGGGCAAGACCTCTGCCGATTCACTTCAAGAAATTGAAAATGTATATGCTTCAGAGAACTTGTCAATTACCTTTCCTGCCGGATTAGTGTCCCGAAAGAAATACCCTAATGGGTTATTCAATCCTCCTATTATTGAAGATTTAGAATGGAAAAAAAGTTTTGTGAGCAGAGCTAAGAAGTACAAAAAAAATATTATTCCCGTTTATATAAAAGCTCAGAACTCATCGTTCTTTTATAGCTTTTCGCTTTGGAAAACCAGGCTAGGCATTAAAGCCAACATCGAAATGCTATTGTTAGTAAACGAAATGTACAAACAGCGCGGAAAAACTATTACCGTTATCTTTGGAGAAGAAATACCTTGGGAAACTTTTGATAAAACTTATTCGGATGCGGAATGGGCACAAAAAATAAAGAAGCTCGTTTATCAAATGGGATCTGAAATGAAAAGCCTAAAGTTTAAAGCTTAAAAGAAAAAATTGTATGCTACCCATCATTCCTTCTATCTCCAAAGAGCTTTTAATTAAAGAGCTTTCAAAAGAATGTTTTGTGCGAGATACAAATTATGGGTCTAACGAGATTTATGTGGTGAATCAGCACAATGCGCCAAATGTTTTAAAAGAAATAGGAAGATTGAGGGAAGTTTCGTTCCGCGCGGGAGGTGGTGGAACAGGATTGGATTGTGACTTAGACAAGTTTGATACCGATAAAACATGTTACCAGCAATTAGTTGTTTGGAATCCAAAAGATCAGGAGGTTGTAGGTGGCTATCGATTTATATTAATTCGAGATGCTGAAAAAGATGAAAGCGGTGCACCCAAACTTTCTACTTCGCATTACTTTAAGTTCAGCAGTAAATTTGTTTCAGCGTATGCTCCCTACACCATCGAATTAGGTCGCTCTTTTGTGCAACCACTGTACCAACCCAGTGCAGGAAATAGAAAGGGGCTTTTTTCGTTGGACAATTTATGGGATGGGCTTGGCGCTATTTTTATTGATAATCCGGACCAAAAATATTTCTTTGGAAAAATGACTATGTATGCCAACTTCAACAAAGAAGCTAGAGATACGATTTATTATTTCATGAATCATTATTTTCCAGATACCGAAAAGTTGGTTGTCCCACATAAGCCCATGCACATTGAAACTGATATTTCAGAATTTAAATTAATGCTTACTAAAGATATGCCCTATAAAGAAGGGCATGCTATTTTGAATCAACGAGTAAGAAAGGTGGGTGAAAACATTCCCCCATTGTTTAATTCATACATGAACCTTTCTCCTACCATGAAAAATTTTGGCACTGCCTTAAACACTGATTTTGGAAGTGTAGAAGAAACCGGAATTATGGTAACCATTGCTGATATATACCCGAGTAAGACCGAAAGGCACCTTACTTCGTACAAAAAGAAAAGCTAAAATTTAATTCTTGAAAAAAGTGAGCAATTGGGCAAGCTTTGCTTTTAATTCACTGCGAGGAACTATCAAATCCAAAAATCCGTGCTCGAGAAGAAATTCGGATGTTTGAAAACCCTTGGGAAGATCTTTTTTTATTGTTTCTTTAATTACACGAGGACCTGCAAATCCTATCAATGCACCGGGCTCTGCAATATTTAAATCTCCCAGCATAGCATAAGAGGCTGTAACACCTCCTGTAGTTGGGTCGGTCATTAATGATATATATGGAATTCCAGCAGCGTCTAATAAAGTAAGTTTAGCAGAAGTTTTTGCAAGCTGCATTAATGAGAATGCTGCCTCCATCATTCGCGCCCCTCCTGATTTTGAGATTATCATCAAAGGAACTTTGTGTTCTAAACAAAAATCAATTGCTAAAGAAATTTTTTCACCCACTACAGCTCCCATAGAACCGCCTATAAAAGAAAAGTCCATGCAACAAACTACCAAGTCATTTCCATTTACTTTTCCTGCTGCTGATGCTAACGCATCTTTAAGTCCTGTTTTTTTTTGAGATTCAACTAAGCGGTCGGTATATTTTTTGGTATCTGTAAAATTGAGAGGATCTGTAGCTACCAAATTTGGGTTTAGTTCTAAATATTCGTTATTGTCAAAAATAATTTCAAAATATCCCTTAGATCCAATTCGTTCATGACGGCCACATTCTGCACAAACAAATAAGTTTTTTGCAAGTTCATCTGCTGGGTTAATGTGCTTACACGAAGGGCATTTATGCCAAAGACCTTCTTTGGTTTCTTTCTTCTCGCGCGTACGAGTCGTTATCCCTTTTGCTATTCTATTATACCAACCCATAAATGTTTCTAAACTAAAATATTAAGCAATGGTTATTTCTTTTGACAAATAGACATCTTGAATTGCATTTAATAGTTGTATTCCTTCTTTAACGGGCTTTTGAAATGCCTTTCTTCCTGAGATTAGTCCATGCCCACCAGCTCTTTTATTAATTACAGCAGTAGTAACTGCTTCGGAAAGGTCTGATGCTCCTTTGGATTCCCCTCCAGAATTGATTAAGCCAATTCTTCCCATGTAACAATTTGCTGCCTGGTAACGACATAAATCAATAGGATGATCGGTAGTAAGTTCGGAATATACTTTTGGATGTGTTTTGCCAAAATTCATTGCTGTATATCCTCCGTTATTGGTAGGTAATTTTTGCTTAATGATATCTGCTTGTATGGTTACACCTAGGTGGTTTGCCTGCGCAGTTAAATCCGCAGCAGTATGATAATCCACACCGTCTTTTTTAAATCCTGGGTTTCTTAGATAACACCATAAAACAGTTGCCATGCCAAGCTCATGTGCTTTTTCAAAAGCCATAGCTACTTCGGTAATTTGTCTTGCTGATTCAGGAGATCCAAAATAAATAGTTGCTCCTACTGCAGCTGCTCCCATGTTGTAAGCACTTTCTACAGTACCAAACATTATTTGATCAAACTTATTTGGATACGTTAGAAATTCGTTATGATTTATTTTAACGATGTAAGGTATTTTATCGGCATACTTTTTTGAAACTATCCCCAACACACCGTAGGTAGAAGCTACTGCATTACAACCACCCTCTAAGGCAAGCTTCACAATATTTTCAGGATCAAAATAGGCAGGGTTCGGGGCAAAAGAGGCACCTGCAGAATGCTCAATGCCTTGATCCACCGGAAGAATTGAAAGATATCCTGTGCCTGACAACCTACCGTGATTATATATTTTAGATAAATTATCTACCACTTTCTTACTTCGGTTTGATTGAGAAAAAATTCTGGATACAAAATCACCACCTGGCAAATGCATTTGCTCTTTGGTAATTCCCTTGCAAGTATGATTTAGAAGTTTATCGGCATTTGTACCTAATAACTCCAAGATTTTTGATTCGGCAATTGCGCTGGACATGATTACAAATAGTTAACGTTGTTTTGAGCAAATTTAAGAAATAAACAAAGAGGATATTAACATTCTTTACTGCAAAAAAGCATTTTTATGAATAAAAACAAGCTTTTGAAGAGCGTATTTTAGCTAGTATAGATTATGAAAATACATTGGAGCATATCAATAATTTTATTTGCCTTACTACTAACAGGCTGTAGCACCAGAAAGTCTATTACAAAAAATAATAATGAATCAATAGAAGAAAAGTATTCACTACTATTTGGGGTAGATAAATCTCAAATACAAAACAAGAAACTATATTCATTCATTGAATCTTGGAATGGCACGACTTATGAATATGGAGGAAAATCAAAAAACGGAGTTGATTGTTCGGGAATAACCAGCATCTTACTTAAAGAAGTTTACGGCAAAGAACTCAGCGGGTCTTCTTTTAATCTTTTCAAGCAATGCCAACCTGTTTCAAAACAAGAACTTAGAGAAGGCGATCTGGTCTTTTTTAAAATAGAATCCAAAGAAGTGTCACACGTTGGGGTATACCTGCAAAACAATAGGTTTTATCATGCTACTACAAAAGGTGGAGTGATGATAAATAATTTAGATGAAGAATATTATAGAAAATACTTTGTAGGAGGAGGAAAAACCAGATAAGATTATCTTATCATATTTACGTGTCCCACATAATTGTATTGGTTTTTATTTACATCTGTTATTCTAACCTTCCAAACATAAACATCTTCCTGAACAGTTACACCGTTATTGTTAACAGTTCCATTCCATCCTAAATTTATGTCATTAGATTCAAAGATTAAGTTTCCCCATCTATCAAAAATATACATGTGGAACTCGGCAATGTAAGTTCCATAGGCCATGAACATTTCATTATGGCCATCCTTGTTGGGGGTAAAAGTATTAGGTATGTAAAAAGTTGATGGCGCTTCGACAGTAAGGCATTTCACTATTGTATCCTTACAAGTACCGGAAGGGTTTCCTATGATAAGCGTAATACAATATACTCCCGGGTTAGAATAAACATGAGAAGGATTCTGCGTACTTGAAGAATCAAAATTACCTGAAGCGATATCTCCAAAATTCCAATACCAAGCTGTTATTACTCCACTTGATGCATCTGTAAAATATACTTGAGGATCTAAAGAAGAAACTACGGAAGGCGTAAAGTTAAAATTAGCAATAGGTGGAGCACCGCCAGGCACAGTAACTGTTTGTGTTTGAGGGCAACCATTTGCATCGGTTACTATTATAGAATAAGTACCTGATGGAATATTCGTTGCAGTTGGTGTTACCTGTACTACAGGGGAAGTTAACCACAAATAGGTGTATGGAGGAGCTCCACCAACAGGGCTTACGGTTGCAGATCCATCACTCATACCACATGAAGCCATTACTGAACTTGTAGGCAAATTCATAGGTAGAGGTTGTGTAATAGTTACACTTTGAGTTGTAGTACATCCATTAGCATCTGTTACCGTTACAATAAAATTCCCGGCCGCTAAATTACTTGCAGAAGCTCCCGCTTGCACAGGGGTAGTATTCCAGGTATAATTAAATGGTGCAAATCCACCGCCACCACTTGCAGTTGCAGAGCCATTATTTCCTCCCGGACAACTAACATTTACCGATGCAGTTATTGTAGCAGTTATAGCAGGTGGCTGAGTTATCGATACCGTCTGTGTTTGAACACACCCTAATGCATCCGTAACTGAACAAGTATACATTCCTGCTGGAATATTTGAAATTGAAGCAGTTGTTTGTACCGGATTAGTGCTCCAGGAATAAGTATAAGGAACATTTCCACCGGTTGGTGTTACAGTAGCACCTCCATTATTTAATCCAAAACAAGTTACATTAACAGTACTAGCTGTGGTTGGAAAACCTCCAGTTGCACCAACAGTAACAGTACCTGTATTTGAAAAACAACCTGTAGCATCGATAATTGAAATGGTGTAGGTTCCGGGAGATAAACCGGTAGCAGTTTGAGTAGTTTGAGCTGGCGTTGTAGTCCAAGAATAAGTATAGGGCGGAGTTCCACCGGATGGATTAGCTGTTGCAGTGCCATTATTAGCAGTACAAGCAGAAGGGGTAGATGTTGTTGCTACTAAGACAGGGAGCGGGTTACAAGCAAGTGATTGCATTGCAAAAAATACGCCTGAGTCGTAGGCATGATCTCCAGCATCAGCAATAGCTAGTTTAAAATGATAACTGACACAGGGTACAACATTTAATGTAACATTTATAGGTTTAGTAAATCCATCATACTCTATCGTAGAAGGTGGTCCAGTCTGACAATTATCAGTATAAAATGTACAATTCATACAAAGACCGCTTGTTGGGCACATTGTTCCATTATTTACATTGTTAATAGAAACTGCAGTAGTTGTTGCTGGAATAAGAGCCATGTTATATCCGGTATAAGCCGGACCACTTGGATTAGGACCAGTTACAAAAATTCCAAAAGCATCATTATATGATGAATTGACAAATTCCGGATACTCATCGGAGCCAAAGGCGAATGTAAAAGCAAGTGTACTACATGAAGGCAGCGCATTAAATTCCAAAATGCAAACATCATTTATTGCTAATGGGTCAATCAGCATTAAATCAGGATCATTAAACGTGACATTATTACTTGTAGTAATAAAAGTACTGCTATTTGGTCCAACTGCTTGGTTTATATCACCGGTAGTAAGTAAAACTCCTCCTGCAATACCAATATTACTAGCGGTGCCAACAAAAGTGCCTGTAGGATTTGAAACTGGAGATGAGTTGCTTGGACAATTTAATACAGCACCTGATATTACCACTCCTGGTCCTGCAAGCGTCTGCGCTAGTTGATTTGCATTTGCATTGGGCGTTACTTGCAATTGAGAAAAAACTCTATTGGAACAAAGTAGAAATGAAAACAAAAGTGCTATTGAAAAAAATTTATTCATTCATAAAAAATATTTTCTACATTATTATTGCTACAAATATCTAACAATATACCGATCTATGCAAAAATAGACAAAAAAAAAATTGAAACTATCCTTATTATTAGTCTTTATTCACAAAAAATAGAGAAAAAACAACGCTTTATTAAAAATTAAAGTAAAAATGAGTATTGAAGAAAACTAGCAGTAATGGTTAGTCAATAAAAAACTAAACAGAGCTTCAATACTAATCATTCATCATTAGTTCACGGATATACTTAACAGGCGCACTTCCATAAGAAAGAAATTTTTCATGAAATACTTTTAAGTCAAATTTATCGCCTTGCCTTACTTTTAGCTCTTCGCGTAATTCATAGATTTCTGTATAACCTGTAAAATAAGATGTAAGCTGCACTTGACTTAGCGTAGCTCTTTTCCATTTGTTTTCAGCTTCTTGCTTTTGCTGAAAGGCATCTTCAACAAGTAATTTTACTACATCTTCCTGACTCATGTCCAATACCTGAATTGAATAATCTATAATGGTGTTACAAACAGAACGCAAATGCCATTTGTAATACATTAACCACATTTCGGGCTCGTTGTTTGCATATCCATTTTCTAACATCATTCGCTCTGTGTATACGGCCCAACCCTCAATCATTGCTCCGTTACCAAAAATACTTTTCACTATACTTGGAGATTGATTGCTGTAAACTAGTTGCGCATAATGTCCAGGAATTGCTTCGTGAATGTTTAAGATTTGAAGGATGTAGTAATTATATTCCCTTAAATAACTTTCAGCCCCTTCGGCAGAATACCCTGCAAGTGAACCAACATTATAATACGTATTTCCCTCCTTATCATAAGGACCAGGCGATGAAATGGACGCACCTGCAACACCTGCCATGTAAGCAGGTTCCTTACGAACAACTAGCGGCTTGCTAGGATCTAGATAGATTAAGTTTTTATCACTTACAAATTTTGTAAGCTCCGGAATTTGTTTTTCTATGGCATCTTGAAACAAATCACGCTTCACGTGTTTTTTAGAAATTTCATCAATCAACATTTTTGTATGTTCTTTTGTATACACACCCGGAACTCTTACCTGTGGAAAATATTTCGAAAACAACTCTTTAGTTAACTTAAGCATTTCAGCCTGTAATTCTTCTTTACGATGGTTAGCCTTGTTGTATATTTCCTCGGCTGTAAAACGAGAAACAATATCATACTTAAATTTTTTCTCATATAAATCTTTTCCTATTCTAAAACTACGAGCCATTACTGCCGTAGAATTATATTTAACCGTAGGGTCTGGAACAACTAATTTAGTACGCAATTCCGTTAGCCATGCAACATAACTTTCAATGGCTTTTACTGACTCATTAATTCGAGCTTCAATTAACTTTTTTTCATTCGCATCTAAAGAACTTTTCTTCAACGAATCTTTCATCATGCTTTTGAATACATCAACACTCCCTTTATTTTGTTGAATACCTAAATCAGTATACTCCATTGTAGGTCTTTGTATATTTTTTTTAGCCGCTTCATAATACGCAGAAATATTTGCCATTCGCACAAAGAGAGTTCTGAGTTTTTCATTTACAGTAGCGTGCTTCCCTTGTAATATTTCTGCAAAGGAACCACCAACGTTATAAGATGCTGGATTCCACTCAAATTCTTTAAATTCAGTTCCAAAAAAAATCATACCATGCAAGGTGTTTTCAAGAATATAATAATCAGTTTTATTGATTGATGAAAGCTTCATCACACTAAACCTCTTCAAAGAATCTAAATTAGAATTAGCAAAGTCAATTTCTTTTTTACGAAATGCTTCATCGTTAACAACCAACACGCTATCATTTTTATGATACCCTAAACTTGATGCCCAGCCAGGATAAATTTCCCAGAGATTATTAATATACGATGCTTTAAACGAATTAAATGCCGTGTCTAAACTGACTGCTACTTCTTTATTAGAATTTTTTTCTGCACCAGGATTACCGCAGGAATAAAGCACACACATAACTGAAGCTAAAGAAAAGAAAAGGTATTTCATAAATATATTTTTTTTACAAAAATAGTGTTATTTTTCTCTAATGCTAGTCTACTAAAGCGATGGTAATTTATTACATTTGCGTCCCCAATCAAAGACTTTTAAAAATCTATTCAAACAACTATTCCATGATCAAAAAAACCATCTTTTATTCTTTACTTATTACCATGGCAGCATGTAAAATTCCTGAGCAAAAACAAGCAAGCATAGAAACGCTTCCTTACCCACAAACAAAAAAAGTAGATACTACAGATGATTATTTTGGAACCAAAATTGTGGATTCTTATCGTTGGCTGGAGGATGACAATTCAGAAGAAACAAAACAGTGGGTAGAAGCAGAAAATAAAGTAACCTTTGATTATCTGGGAAAAATACCTTTCCGCAAAGACATTAAAAAACGCCTCACACAAGTTTGGAACTACGAAAAGTTTGGAGCGCCTTTCAAGAAAGGTAAATATTACTTTTTTTATAAAAATGATGGATTGCAAAATCAAAGTGTATTATATGTTCAGGAAGGACTAGCGGGCACTCCAAAAGTACTAGTTGATCCAAATACCTTATCTGCCGATGGCACTACATCACTTTCCGGAATTAGCATTCGTGAAGACGGAAAATACATTGCAGTAAATCTTGCAAAATCAGGTTCGGACTGGAACGATATTGTTACCATGGAAATTGAAAGCGGTAAAGTATTAAATGACACTTTACACTGGGTTAAATTTTCTCAAGCTTCTTGGCATGGCGAAGGATTTTATTATAGCACTTATCCAGCTCCAACGAGCCATGCCTATTCCGGAAAAAATGAAAACAGCAAAGCTTTTTATCACAAATTAGGTACAAAACAAAGTGAAGATAAAGTTGTTTATTCCGACACTTCTCACCCTGGCAGAGGCTGGGGCGTTGGCGCTACAGACGATGGCAAATTTTTAACCTTATTTGGCAGTGAATCAACCAGCGGCAACTCTTTTGCAGTAAAAGAAGCCAATGCTTCTAAATGGATTTGGATAGATACTGCATTTAAGAATGAGTATAACTTAATTGAAAATATTGACAATAAATTATTGGTAATGACCAATAAAAATGCTCCTAAATGGCAATTAGTTTTAATTGACCCATCCAAGCCACTTCCCGAAAATTGGATGAAAATAATTCCTGAAAGCAATGATCTATTAGAAAGTGTTTCGCTTTGTAACGGAAAAATTGTGGCAAAACATTTACATGATGTAACTAGCAAGCTCACCATTTATGGTTTTAACGGAAATGCAGAAAAGGAAGTTTCTACACCTCCACTTGGAATTGTAGATTTTAGCGGAAGTAAAAAAGACAGTATTGCTTTTTATTCATTTACAAATTATACTACTCCTGCTTCTATTTACAAATACAACATCAATACCAATACATCTGAAATATTTTTTAAACCAACCGTAGACTTTAATTCTGATGATTACGAGAGCAAGCAAGTATTTTATCTTAGTAAAGATGGAACCAAGATTCCTATGATTATTACTTATAAAAAGGGAATTACTTTGGATGGAAATAATCCTTGTTTTCTGTATGGGTATGGTGGATTTAACATTAACATCACTCCCGGATTCATTACGCACTCTGTTCCGTTTTTGGAAAACGGTGGTGTATATGCTGTTGCAAACATGCGTGGCGGGAATGAATATGGTGAAGAATGGCACAAAGGTGGTATTATCTGCAACAAACAAAATGTATTTGACGATTTTATAGCAGGCGCAGAATATCTTATTAAAGAAAAATATACTTCATCAGAAAAACTAGCCGTTCATGGTCGATCGAATGGCGGCTTATTAATTGGTGCGGTAATGACTCAACGTCCGGATTTAATGAAGGTTGCCTTACCTGGTGTTGGTGTATTAGACATGTTACGTTACCATAAATTTACGATTGGATATTATTGGGCAAGTGACTATGGAAGAAGTGATAGCGCTTCGCAATTTCCTTGTCTGATAAAATATTCTCCTTTACACAATGTAAAAGAGACTGCCTACCCTGCTACAATGATTACTACTGCCGATCACGATGACCGTGTTGTTCCAGCACACTCCTTTAAGTTTGCGGCCGAACTTCAAGCTAAGCACAACGGCAAAAATCCTGTTCTTATACGCATTGATCAAAAAGCAGGTCATGGAGCAGGAAAGCCTACAGCAAAACAAATTGAGGAATGGGCAGATATTTGGAGTTTTGTAATGTATAATTTAGGAATGACTCCCAAGACCGATTCCCCTAAATTGTAACATAATTTTATAATGCAATAATAGAGATGACCGATCAGCTCAAGCTAAGATTAGTAATGATATTCAGCACAATATTTATTGTGCTGAATACTTTTTTTATTGCCAAGGAGATGTATTGGTTTATGATTATTCCTGTCATTTGCCTTGTTATCGTTACTGCATTTGTCGCCCTAGATATTCTAGTGATGGTTATTGTATTTTTAACTCCCCTTTCAATCCTGCTTCAACAATTTGATTTTGGTGTAGCAGTTGCTATTCCAACCGAACCATTATTATTTGGTGTATTAATTATCTATATCCTACGTTTATTTTACGAAGGCAAAGTTGAAACGAAATTGTTATTTCACCCAGTAACCATTGCTGTTCTGCTAAACCTTGTATGGGTATTTT
This sequence comes from uncultured Bacteroidia bacterium, assembly GCA_964481195.1. Classification (GTDB taxonomy): domain Bacteria; phylum Bacteroidota; class Bacteroidia; order Palsa-948; family Palsa-948; genus Palsa-948. The sequence continues at coordinate 12,186 of CAYZTB010000051.1, forward strand.
TCACAAGCATTACCAGCTCCATGCCCATTGTGTCTTGGAAATTTCTCTTGTCTCGCCTTTGGCTTGTTGTTCCTTTTTATTTTGTGGCTTTGCATTTATTCAAAGACAAAAAAAATATGACCAGGCATATTTGGTTATATATAACTTCGTTTTCATTTGTTATTTTATATACGCTAACAAATCACGCATTGGATAATTTCTCGGAAGAAGCGGCACATATTTCAATGAATCCATTTTATAACGACCACACCTCTTACGGTGCAATGTTAGCTATGTATTTGCCTCCTATTATCTTTTTAGCCTTTCAAAGAGATTCACCTAGAAATATAAAAATTATTGCATTTTTTATGTTCTTTGTATTCCTTACTGGCTTAGTGTTTTCCTATACACGTGCCGCTTGGCTGAGTATTGTTGGCGCATTGGCCGTAATGGTTATTTACTTACTTAGAATACGTATTACATACATTCTTACCGTCATTGGTATTGGCATTGCATTAATATTTATTTATGAAAAAGAAATTGCAATAAAATTAGAAGGAGAACGATTTAAAAATACCGAAAACAGAAACATAGAACAACGATTACAATCTATTACAAACGTAACTACGGATGCTTCTAACACGGAGCGATTTAACCGCTGGGCTTCTGCATTGCGCATGTTTAGAGAAAGACCTTTCTTTGGTTGGGGTCCCGGGACTTACCAGTTTCAGTATGCATCATTTCAAATTTCAACAGAAAAAACTACTATCTCAACAAATTTTGGTGAACGAGGAAATTCGCACAGCGAATACATAGGGCCTTTGGCAGAAACAGGAGTTATTGGGCTTTTAACTGTATTGGGAATAATGATTACTACTTTGCTCACTGCCGGAAGAATTATTTACCACTCCCCCGATAGAAGAACCAGGCTTTTTGCGATGGCAATTATTTTAGGAATTATCACCTACTACATTCACGGAACATTAAATAACTTCTTGGATACCGATAAAGCTTCAGCACCGTTTTGGGGATTTGTTGCTATGCTTGTGATGATGGATCTGGCAGAGAAATCAAGAAAAGAACTTGAAAAAAGCTCTACCGATAAATAGCTTTTACTTTACAATCAATTTCTTACTTAGCGTTTTATCGTATGATGTGGCGGTAATAAAATATATACCGGGCGTTACTTTACCAGTTAAATCTATGGTATAAATAGTATTATTTTTATCTTCCTTAATTAGCAATTTAGAATATGTTTCTTTCCCATTAACGTCATACAATAACACCAATATCTCCTTTCCGTTTTCTCCGCCCAGTTCCATATTTAGAGATGAGCCATTAGTTGGATTTGGATATATATTATATACAGAATTATCATTTCCACATTGAATAGCAACAGGCTTATAATATTCATACTGGCCGTTAAAATCTGTTTGCTTAAGTCTATAGAACGAATTTCCTTTAATAGCATCCTTGTGCGTAAAAGTATATTGCAATGCTTGAGAGGAATTTCCAGCTCCTTTTATTTGTCCAACAACTTCCCAAGTACTTACTGAATCTAAAGAACGCTCAATCGTAAAAAAATTATTGTTAGTTTCTGTAACAGTAGACCATTTACATTGTACTGCTCCCTCCTTATCACATTCTACTGTAAAATATAGTAACTCAACAGGCAGCGGAAATGTAGGTGTAGAAAACTCAGAAGTATTATTACTCGCATCACGCGCATTTGCTATCACTACATCGCCCGCTGTTAACGATACTGCAAGCGACCAATTCCCGGATCCATTTGCCGTTGTAGTTCCTACGTAGGTACTTGCATCGAAGGAACTGCCAGTAGTATTCTTAAAAACTTCAATTACATTATTTGCACCTGATGTTCCCGCAATTGTTGAAGTATTAGAGGTAGTAATTACTGGTATTGCCTTGCCATTATTTCCTTGACTTGCTCCGTAATTCAAATTTATAGGTTTTCCACCAGCATTATTGCTGTAAATAGGGTTGCCACTAATTAAATTTCCTGTACAAGAAAGCATAAGAATATAAATCCCATCTCCAGTATTAAATGCTATTCTGTTCGGCTCACCAACTCCTATTCCACCTATTGTATTATTGGTAGATCCATTAAATATGTAAACGCCATAGATCTGAGTAGAGCCCGCAATAGCAGCTAAAGTAGAACCGGGACCTATGTAATTGCCCATAATAACATTACCCGTTGCAGTAGTTGAAATATAAATACCATGCCAGATATTCCCGGAAATAATGTTTCTCATTAAAGCCGTGTTGCCGCCAATGGTATGAGTGCTTCCATCAATTTGCAATCCATAACCCTGTGGATTAGAAGTAACGAGAGTTACTCCATCGGCTTGCGGGCCAATAATATTTCCATATATTGAAAAAACACAGTAGTTAGCCCAAATACCTATAGCAGTATTTCCGGAAATTACATTTCCTTCGTTAGCTGCTGTTCCGCCAATTGTGTTGGTACCTACTGTTCCAAAAGCAACACCAACCCCATAATTCTGTGAACTGCTGGAAATAATTGCAGTTCCATTTTTATTTATTCCAATATAATTCCCCTTAACTGAGTTTCCGGATGAAGTGCCTTGAAAAAAAACCCCGTATTGCTCATTGGCTGAAATAATATTTCTTGCTGCAACAGAACTTCCTCCAATAGTATTATTCCGAGAGTCCGCGATATAAATTCCTCTAAGCTGGGGGTTTGAAGCAACATATGAAATTCCATCTGCTTGCGGACCTATAATATTACCTAAAATTGTATTTCCGGAGATAGCAGAACTATTTAAAGAAACTCCATAATCATTCCCTGAAATAATATTCCCTTCACCTAAAGTGCTTCCTCCAATTGTATTTGAATAAGCAGAACTACTTATTGTAACACCACTTGCTTGGGTAGAACCTGACACTTTAGTTGTACCATTCTTTTGAAGACCTATCATATTCCCCCTCACCCTATTGCCTGTTGCATTTGCCTCTCTAATTCGAATACATTCATGCGTATTGAATCCAGAAATTAAATTTGCCCCTGATACAGTACCGTCTCCTATTAAATTATTCTGGCCTGAACTTGCAGCAGTACCATCAATGTAAATTCCAATACCTGTCTTTGCCCCACCCTTGGTGGTGCCATCTTCAGCAATTCCAATATAACACCCCAAAACACTATTACTATTCCCAGTAATGTAAATTGCTGGATTAAAATAGTAATTACTACTTGAAGTACCAGCAAAACTTTTAAATACAATTCCTTTGATGATATTATTGTTGCTATTAATTGTAAGACCCTTAAACCAAGAAGTAGATCCCGATAAGCCTGTGATAATGATTTTATAGACCCCATTCATTGGAGATATACTTGTTGCATTGAATACAGAAATAGAATTTGCGTTTGCACCAGTTTGGGAAAACCCATCAATTGTTACTCCTCCCGTGTTGTCATTAATTGGCGGCAGTTCAGATGTTAAGGCAATCGTATGCGGACCTGCTCCAACTATATTGAAATTGATCAAATCAGCACCCATTGTAGCATTTGCTTGAGTGATTGCCCAGCGGAGAGATGCTCCATCTACAGTAGTGCCATTTACAGTGGTGGTTACGGTATAAGTACCACAAAATACTAGAGAACTATTTAAAAAAAAGAAAAAAAATGTTATAGAAAATAATAACAAACGTAAATACCCTCTATTCCAATATATATAAAGTTCTTTATCAAACATAATTCTTCGCATGAAGATACGAATCATCTAAAAAAAGGTTACTAAAAACAGGAGGTATTCTTAGGTTTCAGCTAGACTAAAAAATCCGGCAGGTAAGGAGGGCAATATCATCTACGTATGTTTTTGAGCCTTTATGCTCTTTTACACTCTCAATAATCTGATTATTAATGTCTTTTATTTTGGACGTGTGTCCGTTTTTCTGTAATATTTCTTTCAAGCGGCCAACTCCAAACTCTTCACCAAGATTATTTTCTTGCTCAACCACCCCATCTGTATAGCAAAGAATTACTGATTTAGGTTCGATCGCAACAACTCCTTCATAAACTTTAGAAATATCCTCCAACATTCCCAATCCGGTACAACCAATTTTAAGCATACTTATTGAGCCGTCACTACTTAACACTAAAGGTGGATTATGACCAGCATTTACATAGGAAAACATTTTAGTTACCAAATTATATTTTGCAATAAAAAGAGTAATAAATCGCTCTCCTTTGGCGGTGGCATTTACTTTATCATTTAGCTCTCTAACTAAATCGGCAAGCGAATTGTTCCTGTTTAAAAGAATGCGCATGTTTGCCTGGAAATTACTCATCAAAAGTGCTGCAGAAACTCCTTTACCAGATACATCGGCCACACAAAATACTACCTCCTGCTCATTGATTCTTACAAAATCATAATAATCGCCTCCTATCTGCTGGTGAGCTATATACAGTGCATCCATTTCAAGTTGTGCGTCATTGGGTAAGTCCGATGGAAACAACATATGCTGCATTTGCGATGCAACTTCTAATTCCTTTTTCATCTCGGCCTGGCGAATACCTTCCTTAGCCAGCCGCTTGTTCTCGATAGCAACAACTAAAATGTTTGTTAAAGTTTGAATAAAATTAAGGTGTTTTACACTTGCTCCAATGCCAAGCTCCGCTTCATCAATATCGCCTACCAAAGCAAAAGCCAGGGGCATATCTTTATGAAAAACCGGAATAACAACCTCTACATTATTTTGCTTTAACGCATCTTGAATAGGCACTAACTCGCCACTTGGAGCCGAGTCCATGAGCGTAATATCTTTAAGAGGAAGTAAATACTTCTCTATTTCTTCCTCAGAAAATGTTGCTTCCATACCAAATTGCAACACACTTTTCCATCCCCCATCGTTTGCATATAAAATTAATTTGCCTACACTAAGCTGTTCTTTTAAAACTGTTTCATAAATGGCCAAAAGCTCTGGAGTTTTAGCATTTGAATTAATCGCCTTTGTAACTTCTAAAAGCGCAGCCAACTTAACTTCAAGCAATTTTGACTTAGACATAGATTTGGAACTAATAGAATTAGTCATTTTTTTTAATTAGATGAATACTCTGTAATAAACTAAATCTATCTTATAAGTAAAAGTACAATAAGTATTTTGAAGTAAAAAAACCGAAACAGTCTTACTATTAGATGCTAGAAAGGGTATATAAGTTGCATCAATTATCCTAATTTATGAAAAATTTCAGGCAATTTTCTAATCATTGCAAGTTCTCTAAATTTTTTCATAGACTCATCAGCGGGGCTACCTAAATAAGTTTTCCCACCTTCCACATCCTTGGCCGGTGCAGATTGACCTAACAACACAGCTCCTTTTCCAATTCGTATTTTGCTGGGCACACCAACCTGTCCCCATAAAATAACATCATCTTCAATGATACATGCTCCTGAAACCCCAACTTGTGATGCAAACAAACAGTTCTTCCCAACTTTAGTATCGTGACCAACTTGCACATGATTATCAATTTTAGTTCCTGCACCAATTACGGTTTCATCTGTCACCCCTCTATCGATGCTTGAAAGCGCTCCTATCTCAACGCCATCTTCTAGCACCACTCTACCACATGAAATTAATCTATCATAACCAGTAGCACGTTTCTTATAATAAAAAGCATCCCCTCCAATTACAACGCCTGAATGAAGAATTACATTATTTCCAATCACACAATTATCGTAGATACTAACATTAGGATGAATGATGCAGTTATCACCAATGGTAACGTTATCGCCAATAAATACATTGGGCATGATGCGCGTATTTTTTCCAATACTGGCAGAATCACTTATTGCTTTGTATGTTTGATTGTTTGGAAATGTTTCCAAAACAACATCTTTACTTCTTTTAGAAAAATGCAGAATAAGTTTATTGAAATCGCTAAAAGGATCTTCGGAAATTAAAAGTGCTTTACCATCCGGACAACCAACTTTTTTATTTATGATTATTGCCGATGCGTTGGAGTTTAGTGTTTTGGCATAATACTTTGGATGATCTACAAAAGCTATATCGCCAACCTGCACCACATTCAACTCATTTAAGCCAGTCACTAGCAAATTAGCATTCCCAACAATTTCTGAATTAATAATTGCAGCTACCTCAGCTATTTTTATTTGATTGGGGAATTTCATGTATTACAAAAATACGAATAGTCTACTTGCCCGAAGACTCAGCTTTTTGAGATTCCATTTCTTGTTCGGCACCTTCGTCTTTCAAATTAAATACTCCTTTAATATTTTTGATTCTATATTTTGTAAAATCCTGATTGGACTCTAGCCCATCTCCATAAATAACTTCATCGCCTGTAGTTATCTTCACAAACACTTCGGTAAAAATTCGCCCGCCTTCTTCGTCCCAAATCAAATGTTCTGTATTTAATTTTTCGCCTTTAATATTAATTACTTCAACATTTCTTTTGGCCTCCATGCCTCCCTCCGCTTCATATCTAATACCGTAATCTGCCTTAAGGCGAGAGCTAATTTTCATAGAGTCATCGTAAAAAAGCATATTCACACCATCCGGAAAAACAATGTGAGGCTTCTCGCCCGCAAACCTGTCCAGTTTATTACCGGTAATTTTCATTTTCACATATCCAGAATCGCTGTAAATAATTTCTGCGTTCTTCATGGTTTCTGAAGGAACATCAGAGCCTTTCACCAATAAATCAATAGTAGGCAGCTCGGATTCGCAGGAAGAAAAGCAGAAAAATAAAATGAAGATTGAAAAATAACGGGCTAAAGTACGGATAGCGAATCTTATATTCATGCTAACAGCGAAAGCGTTAATCATACTTTCGTTTAATGAACCAGCGATCGTTTAGCGAAAAGCTTACAAAAGCATTTACATATTGCTCGCGTATTAAATTATTAGCAACAGTGCCACGTTGACCAATTTCAAACCCTACATTTATTACGGATTGAGAATATACTTCCCCAATTTTAATTTTTCGTAGCGGGAAGCCAGCTCCAAAAGTAATTGCATAATCTGTTAAAGGTGTATTGTTTAACACCAGATAAGAATCTGCATATCGGAAGCCCATTCTATAAAACATCTTTTTACCGTAGGGCTCTTTTGTGCCTGCATTCTTGTTTGGAATATACTGAGCGCCAACAGCAATTTTTTGGCTGTTTTTTAACAAGCCTTGTTGTCCAAAATAATTGAACTCAGACCAGTTTTGCATGGTGTAATCAAAGCCCAAAAGCCACTTGTCACCTTTGCGTATCACAAAGCCTGCACCTAATGCTGAAGGAATGGCAATTACATCTTTAACATCCACCGTATTTATAACAGTATCTTTTAACACCTCCACTCCAAAATCATTTTTATAGGTTGCTACAAAGGTGGATTTCTTAATGTTAATATTACTATTTGCACTTCCTGTTGCTCCTAACGTAAGTGACCAATCATTTTTTAAGTTTTTTCTGTATTGCACTCCATAAGACAAATAAACATCACTCACCCGAGTAGTTTGAGAGAATTTTGTGTTTAAAAAATTTGAAGATCTAGGAAATGAATCTCTACTAAAGTAAACCAAATCACCAAAAAGATACGAAGCGTTTAGGCCTGCTGAAAAGTTTTTTATTTTTAACCCATTGCCAAAATATACCTGATTAATACCTCCTTGACCTTCGTATGAATAGTTTACTGTACCAACGCTATCTTGCACCTTCTTTTCATAAATTTTATAGCCCACGCTGCTATAAGGTAACAATCCAAAGCTGGCTCCCCAAAATTTTGCGACCGGAAATGCCAAGGCCATGTAGGATAGCGCAGTTTGATTGGATGTAAATTTTTTATCCCCCGATTCTAACTTAACTGTATTACTCTTTACACCTAAATCAAAAGCTGTTAGTTTTATAGAAGCGTGCGAAGCAGGATTTGATGTATTAATAAAAAAGGGAGCAGTAGTATCATTTTGCAAAGCATTGTAAATTCCTCCCATAGGAATATTATTTACAAAGCCTGAATATTGAAGATCGCCTAAAGCAAAACGAGAATACGGAGAGTTAGTTATTGATTGCGAATTGCAGATTACAGATTGCAGATTACAGAGCAACCACAGCAGACCTACAACCTGAAATTTGAAACTTGTAATTTGCAACTTATTTACTTTCATTATAATTCAAAATATGATTAAGTCCTTTCAGCACCAAAAATGAATCTGCAAAGATGTTAGTTTTTTCGTTCGCACCTATATTAAATGTTTTTTCAAAAAATTTAAGATAACCGCCCGTAAAAACGACTGTTAACGAAGGATATTGCTCGAAATAACGGCTCACTATGCCTTTCACCTCTTCCACAACCCCATTCATTACGCCCGATAAAATAGAGTCTTCGGTTGTACCTCCAATAAGAGCATCAAAATGCTTGTAGTTTACCAAGGGAAGCTTATCAGTAAACTGATTTAATGCCTTAAAGCGCATTTCAATTCCAGGAGAAATTCCACCTCCTTGATATTGATTTTTAGAATCAACAAAATCATATTTTATGCAAGTTCCTGCATCGATTGCCACCACGTCCCGGTTCGGGAAGAGAAAGTTCGCACCAACAGCAGCTGCAAGGCGATCCTTGCCCAGTGTTTGCGGGGTTTGGTACATATTTGTGATTGGCAGTTTAGTATCCGCATTTAGCTCGATGAATTTCCAACCGGAAGCAAAAAGATTATTAATTGCCTTATCGTGCTCCACCACCGAAGAAAGAATAATATTTTTCACCGCCGGGTGCATTTCCAGCAAGCGCTTGAGCGTATCAACATTTAGCCTTTCAAAAGAGGAAAAGGAAGAAACTTCTCCTTCGCTAAACACAGCCGTCTTTACCAGCGTGTTGCCGGCATCAATTACAAGATTCATGGGGGTAAAACTACGATAAAAAAAGCCCACTAAAATTATAAGGGTTTAATAGCGCAGAGTCCCCTAGCGGGAGACCCTGCTGTGACGGAAGGTAGCTTCTTAGCTTGACGCGTATGCTCAAAGAGAGACACTGCTGAGACGGAAAGCTTCTTGGAAGCATCTTCCAATGCCCATTACCTCTCCAACGGATTTCATTTGAAAACCAAGTCGCCTGTTCGCTCCTTTAAATTTATCGAAATTCCAGCGTGGAATTTTAACAATTATATAATCCAAGGTTGGTTCAAATAATGCAGAAGCTCTTTGTGTAATTGGATTTTTTAATTCATCTAAACGATATCCGATTGCAAGTTTTGC
>CAYZTB010000052.1:0-20214 GCA_964481195.1 uncultured Bacteroidia bacterium
GCGAAGGGCAGCTATTAATCCAATTAAAAGGTATAAAAAATTTGTAGCTAAGTAAATCAGCTGTACATTTTTTGAGAATAAGCTCAGTGTAATACCTGAAATTTGAAAAAGAACAAATAATGGCGGAATGGTTTGTCGGATTGTTGTTATTGCACCGTGCTTCTTATTTACATATACTTTCCAGTAACCATATTGATAATATTGCTTTGCAAGTTTTTGGTACGATGCGCGCACATAATATTTTGCTTTTATGGAAGCGGAAAGAAATATTTTATAACCATTTTTTATCAATCTATAATTAAATTCATCGTCCTGATTTCGAACCAATTCAATATCAAAAAGCCCAGCCTTGTCAAACACTTCCCGTTTGTATGCTCCAAAAGCTACGGTATCTACATAGCCTTCTTTAGAACCTGTTCGGAAGTGTGCATTGCCAACGCCAAATGAAGATGACATGGCTTTTGCAATTATTGAAGAGGTGCTGTCTTCTAATACGTTTTCTAAAATTCCGCCAACGCATCCAATGCTTTTATCTGATTCTAAAATAGAAACGCATTTGTCAATATAAGCTGGATAGATTTCAGCATGAGATCCTAAAATAATTACTACATCTCCGCTAGAATTTCGAATTCCAATATTTAGCGCTATGGGTGTGGTTTGTAGTTGGTTGTCAACTACTTTAATGAAGGTGTGATCTTTGTAGTTTTGAAGCAATATTCTCGTATTGTCAGTACTCATGCCATCGCAAACAAGCACTTCCAGGAAATTCTTATCGTAGTTTGAATTTATTATGGAATCCAAACACTTTGAAATGTATTTTTCTTCATTGCGACAGGGAATAACTATGGATACTTTTTTAGTCATTTCTTAATGTTGGTTTAGTAAACATTAGTAACGACAAAAAGAAGGCGAAGAACAATACTCCGGCTTGCACTTCAAGCATAGATTCAAATAATATGTTTATTGAAAATATGACCAAGAAAAATATTAAAACATAGTCTTTGTTTCTTAGTGCAGATTTTATAGGGGCAAGCAATAGTAGGCAAAGAGAAAGAAATCCCGCTATTCCTAATGCAATAAATGTTTGTAGGAATTGATTGTGTGCATTGTATTTTTTATCCAGTTCATTATTCATTCCTAGCTCTGCGTATTTATTTAATAATACATCTTTAACGTCTCCAGTTCCAACCCCAACAACTGCGTGCTCTTTTATGATGCTAATGCAGGCTGACCATATTCTTAACCTGGCAAATGAGCTTTCTGGATTATTGTTTGAATCGTTGTTTGCGCTAATAGCTTTAATAGAAGAATCAATTCGTTGTCCAAACTCGGGCACAAAATTATGAAGCATAGTAAACGCGGCTATTAATATTGATATTCCAATCACAGGAATTAAAAATATTTTTTTTATAAAAATATAATATGCAAATAGGTAAATACTGAAAATAAACAAAAGCAATATCCCCGCTTTTGATGCAAGGAGTAATATGAAAGTTGATAACAATAAAAGCAATATCAGAGCATAAAACTTGCTGATTGTTTTCTTGATTTCGTAAAAGTAAAATACGATGCAAAAGGCAAACAGTAAGTACATTGATAAATAACTGGGATGCAAAAAATGACTTACTCTGTCTTTTAAGAAAAAGTAAATTCCAAAATTGTCATTATGAATGCCGTTTGATATTTCATTCTTTTCTATAATTAGAAAATAAAATGACATTATTGTGTTTAGTGCAATTGAGGCAATGCATCCCCAAATAAATAATTTAAGAATGCTATCTCTTGAATGTTCATTTATTCGCGGGCTGATTAGAAATAGAAGGGGGAAGATAAGTAGTGCGAGCTTAGTTTCTAGATCTTTGAAGGCATAGGAATAGTTTTGAGTATATAAAAGCCCGAGTAAATATAAAATATATAATGAAGAAAGTAAAAAGAAGAGCTTTAAGTTAGATTTCTTGATGTTTTTGTTGAAGAAAATAAGTTGGTGTATGAAAAGCAATATGATTGTTGCCGGTAGAATAGATGGAAATAGAGGTAGAAAAAAACTAAAGCATCCTAATAGGTATTCAAATCGTATATGATTTTCACTTTTTATGATTGAGGTAAAACCCATTATATGTTTTTATAAAAATCAATTAGTTTTTTTTCTTCATTTTTCCAGTTGAACTCATTTCTTGAAATTATATTCCCGTTTTTTCCCATCTCTGCAGCTTTTTGTTTATTTGAAAAAATGAAGTTTATGGCATTAGCTACATCGTTAGGCGCTAGAGGATTTACGCAAATGCCTGTTTTGTGTTGAGTGATAATTTTTTCATAAAGCTCAAAGTTGGAAGCTACAACAGGCAATCCAATGCTCATGTATTCAAATATTTTAGTGGAGTAGGAGTGAATGTAATTTTCAATGGGTTTAAGAATCGAAACCCCCACTTTGCAATTATCGGCAATTTTATAAGCTTCATATATAGGCAGTGGACCGTAAAATTTAATTTTATGTTCTAGCTCCTTATAAATAGATTCTGATTCAATTTTCTTTTTTAAGTTTTCATTAATATTTCCTATGCAATGAAAAATAAAATCAACATTTAATTGATGCAGTTGATACAGAGCTTGCAATACGATACACACACCCCTGTCTTCTGTTATGCTTCCTACGTATAAGATTCCGTTTGGAAGGTTTCCTCTATCTTCTTTATAAAAAGGGAGCAATTTTTCAATGTCTGGCATGTTCTGTACTGTGACAAATTTAGCCCCGAATTGTTTGTAAATTTTTTCATACGATTTTTCAGCAAGAACCAGGTAGAATATATTTGAAATCAGATAATCAAAAATGAAAAATAACTTTGAAATTAATCTTCTTAGCGGAAGCCATTTTTTCATTTTTATTTGACTGCGTATATTTTCATGTACATCAAATATTACTTTTTTTCCGGAAAGTTTGAGTACAATCCCAACCCAAAGTAATTCAGGGTCATGCAAATGATAAATCTCTGCTTTTGTGCCTACAGCCTTAAGCAGGATTTTAAGACAGGTTATTGTAATTCGACTTAATCTGTTCTTTGGTACAGAAACTGGTATTATTTCAATGTTTTCATTTGAAAAATTTCCAGCTAAAGGGACAATAAGGAATACCGTAATCCCTGCTTTAGATAAGGATAAGCATTCTTTATAGAAGATGCGAGTATCATTCCAGTTATGTACGGATGTTAGATGGCAAACTTTTAGCATGTATGATTTCGCAATGATATGGCAAATGTACGTCTTAAATAGTATCTATAATATTGCTATTTACTCTTACTTAACATCTGTTTTTTATTTTTTATATATTTGTTTAATCTTTTTATTTTATAAATACGTTCACTACATACAATGAAAAAAAACATAATACTTCTGTCTGCAATTTTTTTAATTGCCAGTATCGTATCTGATGGCTGTAAAAAGAAAGACCCATTAATTGATGATGGTTCTTCCGCACTCGATAATGAATTGTTTCAATGCTCAAAAGATACGATCGGATTTTCTTGGTATAAATTTAATGATACCATCTTATCTCGTGGTCTAGGATCTGGGCACTATCTCCCAAAATTAAGGACACGTTATAATGCGCTTGCTTCAAACTATTTGGATGTAAACGGAAAGGTGATTGTTGGCACAATTTTTCCAGAAGGCTCTTTAATTGTTAAAGAGTTGTTTGATTCTACAAATACGTTAATTCATTATGCAGTTATGCGTAAATCATCGGAGTCTGCTTTTGCTGATAAATATGGCTGGGTTTGGGGAGTGTATAGAGTTGCAGGCAACTACCTTGAAGTTTCGGTATCTACAAAAGGGATTGATTGTGTTGGCTGCCACAGTGGAATTTCTGGTAATATTGATTTGACAACAATGCATTATAGTCATCCTTAGGTATATATCTAGTTGAAAATCAATAGTATATATTTATTTTATTTAATTGTAAGGTTTTAATTTTTATACGTCATAATTATCATCAATACTAAAACAAAAGCTCATGAAATACAAAATTTTAAATCTATCAATTGCAATTATTTTTTCGGCTATTCTTTTAAACTCATGTAAAAAAGATGATCCGGATCCAGTAGCTGTAGTAGATCCACAAGATGTAGAATTGTATCAGGGAGCCGTTGCTACTGCAGGCAATGTGTGGTATAAAAAAGATGCAACCATATTAAATAAAGCAAGTAACTCTGGCCACTCTGACCCAAAGTTGCGCGTGCGTTTTAATTCTACTGCTGCAGTTAAGCTAGATACAGCTGGTAAAGTTATTTCCGGGTCTATCTTCGATTCTAATTCATTAGTAACAAAAGAACTTTATGATGCCTCTGGCACTCTTCTTAGATATGCTGTAATGTGTAAAGCTCCATCATCACCAAATGCTGATGCCTACGGCTGGGTGTGGGGTGTTTATCGTGCAAATGGAGATGTAGAGCATTCAGCAACCTTAAAGGGTTCAGGATGTACTGGCTGTCACAATGGTGTTGTAGGTAATATAGACCTTACTACGATGAACGTCAGTCACCCTTAATTAAGGATTGCATTCTTAAAAATATTGTAAAAAGGATTTTTTTTTCTTTTGAATTCAAGTTGAATTTCATTCTACTTTAGCGTATATGATAATTAAAAAGGATGGCATTATTGCACCCGATGGAACGCATTATCAGATAGAAAATTACAGTGTTCGTTATTTTGGTTTTTTATATGTGTTGGGTATATCTGCCGGAAAGGAAAGCATAGTTGCTGTTTTAAATTTATTAGAAGAGGGAAGAGACATTCAATCTACTTCAGTTTTTTTAAAAGGTCAATATTTTATTTGTATAGAAAATATAGCGTCAGGTAAAAGATATTTTTTCACTGACGAAAGCGGGAACTATCATGCGTTTTATTCCAGTTCCTACATTAGCAATTCTTTTATAGAATTATCTAAGCTTCTGAAATTAAATGTTTCAGATTTTAATCCTACTGCTGTTGCAGAATTTATTCATTGGGGAAATTTTCATTATGATAGAACATTTTTTGATTCTATAAAGAAGATAAAAGGAAATCAGATTTTTAATTACGAAAATGGGGAAGAGCTACAGGTTCTTGAAAAAGCAGATTGTCATGTTAGTATTCCAAATCCTACATTTTCATTTCCTGATTTTTTTAAATTGTTTTGCGAGTCAGTAAAAAATGAAAAAATCGTAGTTGATATTACTGGTGGTGTTGATTCCCGATTAATAGTTTCGACATTGCATTTTCATAATATAGAATTTGATCTTGCTATTTCAGGGGTTGAAGGAAACGATGATATTCGTATTGCTAAAATCATTGCTGATACTTTAAATAAGAAACTGCATATTTTATACCATACTGTAGATAACATTCAGTATGAGTTAGAAGAAATATTTTCTATCAACGAATGTCTTTCTGATGTAGTCGGCTATCATCGAGCCTATCAATTAGCATTAATTAGAAAGCAGAACAATTATTCATTGTCCATATCGGGTGCAGGCGGAGAGATTTATAAAGATTTTCCTTGGATGCAGGATTTCCCATTTTTTAATAAAAAACATTCAAACTTTAATAGGTATTATAATTTTAGATTTTGTCCTATTGAACCTATTCACTCAGTACTGGCAGGCAGATTTTACGATGCCAGTAAAGGTTTTAAAAGTTTTGTGATTCAAGAGTGGAAGGAAATTTTTCTCCAATCTACAAACTCACAGTCCTACGATAATATTTATTCTAATTACAAATGGCCAGCTTTTGCAGGAAGGTATATTACAAGTACGAGTAAAATGGTATCGTGTTATGCTCCTTTGCTGGAATTGGATTTAGCAAAATTTACTTTTGCATTACCTAGAGGCAAGCGATTATTTAATCAATTACATAGAAGGTGGATTTCATATTATTCTCAATCATTAAGTCGAATTGAAACTACTGAGGGAGGGATGTCTGTTTCAAATAAATATTCTGTTTTGTTGTCAGATGGTATGAAGTTTTTGATAAATAGATTTAGAAGATTAATTAATAAAATAAGTCAAAAACTTTTCAAGAAATCATATTTGCCATATCATAATCCGAATAATTTAAATTTATTTGTGTCTGTTAGGAAATTGCCAATGTATGTAGCTGCCGTTGAGCAATTAAAAAAAGAAGGGATATTGTATCCTAAAATTAAGCCCGCCCAGTTAAAAGACAGGTATGTGGGATCAGTTTTGGCAGTTAGTAGGTTAATAGACGAGTTAAAGTAAAATGAGTCTATTCGGGAATTTTCAAAAAATATTCCTTATTTTCAATCAGGTCTAGGTAGATATATTCTAACGCTTGATGTTTTACTATTAATTGTGAAATGCTGAGTGTCATTAATTCGTTTTCTCTTTTCATAATAATATCTATTGACTCTTGCAGACCGTGCTTTTTATTGTGAAAGTTTAATATGTCTTTATTTTCAGGCAGGCTGTGCTCTTTTATCCAGTTTTCAAATAATTCTTCTCTTTTTTGAATAGCATCAGTATCGTAAAGTGTTGCAGATGACCATATTTGAGGTGAGGTTGTATTTATCTTTTTAATATGCTTTTCTTTTTCATCCCACCTCAGTTCTGTAAATTTAATATCTGATGCGTTTTCATGATTTAATAACAGTAGTGTGAAGGGCTCTACACCTTTTAATTGCACGTCATTTACAAAATCTTCTGTTTTATTGTACGAAAAACTTTCTAGCAATATTAAGCCTCTGCTTTTTATGTATTTATTTTTTCTTTCATGTCTTTCAAAAGCGCCATTTAGTAAGCAAGCTGTTTTTTTTTTGTTGCTTGTAGCAATCCAAGTTCCTCCGGCAATTTTGTCTTTAGGGAAATACAGATCTTGGTTGTAAAGCAAATATTTTTTTGGAGAAAGGGTAGGGCGTGAACTTTGTTCATCCCTATTTGAAGTTAGCGTAAAGCCTGCTTTAGTAGGAATGAACGTTACTGTGCACATTGTATGTTATGGCGTATAGTTGCAGTGCCAACTCCAAAGTTTGAAGGAACTATTTTTAGGATTCCTAAATTTTTCAGTCCGATTTTTATTAAAGCTTGGTGATGGATGCAATGTTCCAAGCAGAATGCAAGTTCACGGTGAAATGAAGAATTAATTGAAGTAATGTTATTTTCTCCTGTAGTAAAGTTGCCTTCTAGTTTTAGTTCGAAATTACTGGATGAGCTATTGAGTTTAATGCTAACTTCTTGTATAGTTGATTCGGCAAATTGAATATCGTTTTCAATTTTTTCATTTCTAGCCCGCTTGTCATAATTTACCACTTTAGACACCCTGCTTTCCAACAAACAGATATAAAACTCTGTTATGTGTCTTACATGTTGACCAATAGAAGAGCTAGACAATAAGTCTTGTTTATTTGTGTATGAACTGTTGTCTATTTTTTTTAACAACTTACTAATTTCATTGAGATTTTCAACGCAGTTTGTGTTCATATTTCAATAATAAAAAGGGAAATATTATTTTATTAACCTATCATATAAAGATAAGAATTTATCTCTATTTACTTCTTTAGTAGAGTATTTTTCTGTTAATTCTTTATTTATTTCTGAAGCCTTTTCAAAATTTATTTTAGATGCTTCAGTAAAAAAATCAGTATCAACATTTTTGACTACGAATCCATTAGTCATGTCGTTAATCCACTCTTGATTTGCAGGTAAATCTGAAACTATTGGAATGCAACTATAAGATATAGCTTCTAGCAAGCTTATTGAAGTAGCATCGCTTTCGGGAATGGAAACAAATATTTTTGACTTAGCATAAAATGAGTTATTTTTTTCTTTACCAAGCCATCCTGTAAATTCTACATATTTATTCAAGAAAAGGGATGTACTAAGCAGTTTAAGGCTTTCGGTTTCTTCCCCAGAACCAGCAATAATTAACCTCCAGCTGTTATTTTGTGCGGCATTAAATATTTTAAATGCGCGTATTATTTTATTAATTCTATACAAAGGCTTATGAAGTCTGTTTGAATAAATTATATTTTCTTTTTCGACAATTGTTTTTGGCATTTCAATGCCGAAATTTGCAATGGTTATATCTAACTTTAATTTAGGAGTAATCTTTCTCATTTCTTCAGCCATATACTTTGAGTCTGAAGTAAATGCGCTGCTGTTTTCTAAAATATATTTAGTAATTCTTTTTAGAATTTCATTTCTTTTTGGGGATAACAATATATCGCTTCCCCATGCTGAAACTACAATTGGGATATTTGTTTTCTTATTTGCTTTTAACGAATAATAAGCATAAGAATTAGCTTGGTGTACGTGAATAAGTGAAGGCTTGTAATTTTCAATAACATTCCTGATTGCATTTGGCGTAGAAAAATGATTTGAAATTTTTTTGAGCGAAAAATTTAATACAATAGTTTTGGTATTGTTTTCTAAATTTTCCCTATTAGTTATTAGAAGTATTTCGTCAAAATAGCCCGATATCAACTCAATATAATTGAATGTGTGAACAGAATTCGGGGCTACTAAAAGCAATTTTTTCATGCTAAAGAAATATTTTTTTGTGAATTGAAAAATAGGCCTGTTAGTATGGCAAAAATCAATAAAATAGTCTGATCACACAATGGAACATTTGTTATTGAAGTTATGAATATTACTATGGTATATAAAAGCAGATTTAATCCCTCGCGGGAAATTCTTTCCTTCCATGAAGTCACAAAAGTGTAGAACAGCCAAGATAAATGAGCCAGCGAGCCAATTATACCGTACTTCCAGGCTACAAAAACATACTCTCCTTCCGGAAAAATTAGCTCTGATATAAATTCTTTGTATGGTGACCATCCTAAAAATGGTTTGAATTTCATCATCTCAAACAGCATTTTCCATGTCATTATCCTGCTTTGGAGAGATCCTTGTTTAAGTATGTTGCCTGCCAAGGAGGAAAGATAAATATCTCCCATTAGATATAAAAAGAAATACATGATGGTAAATATGATGAGGTCTAACCCGGTTTTTATAAGATCGTATTTGAGAAGGAATATTGCAAGAAGATATATAACTCCGAAAGCAATAAAACCTGTACGGGATTGACAAGCTAAAACGCCTAAAACAGATAGATAGAATAGTGTCTTTTTCTTCCAGTGAACATTTTTTTCAGGAAAAAAGAATATGGTGAAAAAAAGAAATATGATTGCATTGTTATTTGGATTTCCCGAAGTTCCAAGAATTCTTTTTGTATCCGGTTCTCCCAGCGAGTTAAGTCCAAATGTAAGTACGTGTATGTCGTTTCCGTAAAGTATCTGTATCTGGCTGTTGAAGCCCATAAAATCTATATAATGAAAAAAATTAAATAAGAGAACTGCGCAGAAAATATATTTGATAGTTTTTTCAAAATTGATATGCTCTATAAATAGGAATATAAATATTACGATTGTAACGTATTTGAGCAGTTTAAATATTTCAAAGTAATCTCTAATCATTCCCATACGTGAATTTGTAAAAATGGAAATAAGAATTATGAGAGAGTATATGGCGATAATGATAAATAGCCACTTCATTATTTTTAAAGCGTTGAAAAAACCTTGGTGAAGCAGTATTGTGGCAGCTAGTATAGGTAACAGTATTTCAGCTACCTGAATTTTCGGCCAAGATTCTACAATAGAAAATTGCGGTAGAATGAAGAGGGAGGCAAGTAAAATATAAAGCAAAAATGCAATTGCTGGATTTGCTTTTTTATCTAACGACTCGGGAGTTATTTGTTTGCCCATTCGTTATAAAACGTTTTTAATTCTGGATTGGCATCCAAGTATTCTTTGTCAAGTGTTCTGGTATCTCCAATTACTTTGGCAGGATTGCCACCAATAATTGAAAAATCAGGGAACTCACCTTTTACGTAGCTATATGAGCTAATTAAACAACCTTTGCCAATAGTTGTGCCTGGCATTATCAAGGAATGTGGTCCTGCAAAAGTATAGGCGCCAATTTTAACCGATCCTTTGATGTATCCTTTTAAATTTTTTTGGTGTGGATATTCTTTTCCATACAAACGAATGGAAATATGACTTGAATGAGTTATGATAGAAACAAAATTTGTAATCTGACAGCCTGTATCAATGGTTAGTCCATAGCTTGCATCTAAAAAATTATAATGGCCTATAAATACATTATCAGCAATTATTAAATTTTCTTTGTTTCCAATGTAAGTGGTATTGCTTACGCGTGTTAGTGGCAAGGTTTTTCCTTTTGCATCTTTAAAACGCCCCACCATGAAAGGCGAAAACCATTTAAAAATGTGATATGCTATTTTTTGCAACATTTTATATAGCGTACTTAATACCTTCTATAAATCGCTGAATGTTATCTTTTGTGTTAATCCAAGGGGCAACTCTCCAATGTTTAGGATGAGTTAGTAAATATATTACTTTATGTCCTTCCTGAATGCATTTAAAAGGGTTGTTGGGCTTGTAATATATTGGATATCCTACATCTGATAATATGATATTAAAATGCTTCAGCAATGTTTCATTATAGCATTCAAGTTCAATTTTTTGCTCCTGTAAAAATTGTTCTGTTAAGAATTCAAAATTCGACATATTTATTTTCCTATTTACAAAGTCTCCATGTGAAGCAATGGTTTTTATTTTGAAGTTAAGTCTGCTCTCTAATAGTTTAATGTTCTGCTTAAAAATATTTTGCAGTTCTTCAAAATGTGGCGTAATCTCTTTTTTTGATTTAATCTTATGGTTCTTGCAATATTGAGCAAGTTCTTCATAGTGATAACCAACTTCGCACCCTGAATTATTTATTTCATTCATTAGTATAGGGTCAAATGTAGAAAGCCTGAAATAGTAACTCGTTTTTATATTTTGCTTCTGTTCTATTTCAAACATTTTTCTGGCTGTGGCTAAGTCAGAATCAATATCATGACGATGAATGAAATATTTTTTGTCATTATAGATAGAGTTGGATTTAACTAGGCTATAAAAATCAGGTATAGTAACGTGTGTGTAATTATTTTTAAGCGCTGTAACAAGTAGTGTCTCATATTCCTTTAGTCGAGAAGGCATTAAATAATCTGCATATATTCTATCGATGATTCCCATATTATTCTTGCTTCCAAGTAACTAAATAAGGCTGGAAGCCACATCTTTTTTTGAATAACTTTAATCCATCGCTTGCTCCAAAAAATGTATCGTACATAATGTATTTGGTGGAGTTCGAGTTTTGAATTGCATATTCTACATACGAAGTGACAAGTAAATACATAATGCCTGCATCTAAAAAATCTGAATGGCCAAGAATTCTGTTAAGTATACATAGCTCTCCAGTTTTAACTACCCATAAGTAGACAGTTAGTTTATTATCTTTAAATATTCCGAAGTATATGTTGTTTTTGTTTATTGGATAGTCAATTTCTTTTTTGTAAGAATCGTCCATTTCTCTTCCTTGTCTATTGGAAGCAGATTGATTTATTTCAGCAATGTCTTTTTGATAATCATTCAAATTAATTTCTTGGAATAAAAATCCATTTCTGCCTGCTTTTCTGGAAAAATATGCAGCTGAATTTTTTCCATTTACAGACTGAGTGTAGTCTTCTGGTTTCTTAAATGAATCAGTTTTAATTAAAGCAACACCAATGGTTTTATTTTTTATTAATAAGTATTTTGGATGTTTGCTGGTAAAGGACTTGTAAATTCTTTTGCCTTCCAGGCTAACATCTAAAGAAATAGAAACTCTTGGCAGCTTACTTACTTCCTTTATGGTTTTAATAATCTTCATATTATCAATTTTTTGTTTCCAGCTAAGGTATAAAACCACCACATGGCATATAACATCATAAAGCTGGAGCAAATACTCATTAATATAAAGCCTAATGTGTAATTGTTAAGATACCCCCCCACCAATAATGAAATTAGGCGTAAAATAAAATCAATTACAGTTAGTATAAAAGCTTTTTTTTGTCTTTTAAATATCAATGTAACACATGCTACTGGCGATGCTATGAAATTTAATAGAAGCCAGGGGATTAATATCTGAGCAATTTCGCCTGCTTCTCTCCAATTTTCACCAAAGATAAATCCAAAAATTTGAGGAGTGAAAATAAAAAGAATCGTAAAGCCCGGCAATCCAATTATTGCCAATCTTTTGTATATAGAAATAATGTGAGGCTGAATGTTTTCGCCTTGATTGTAGGCATTTGATAGCCGTTGATAAAATACTTGTTGAAAAGCAGAGCCAATTAATCCAACTGGAGCTTTAAGGATTCTATAAGCAAACGAATAGAATCCAACAATGGCATCCATATAGTAATATGATAAAATAAATACCATTCCGTTATCTTGAAAAGAGTCAAGTAGTGCGTGAGGCGAATTTATTGTAGCAAAATCTTTATGTTCCTTAAGCAGCGCTTTCTTTTCATTTGAATCAGGAATGGAAATATCTTTTGATGTAGTTGCGAAATTTAAATACAATACAAATGCGCCTGCTGCTTGCCCGGAAATTAATCCAAGTATCAGACCTTTGTAGCTTAAGCCGTAATACCCGGTAATTGTACTAACCAAAACAGTTGTAATGGCCATAAAAATTCTTGCAGCAGAATTTTGTTTGAATGTTTTCATTCTGGTAGACCAGTAATTGAAAATGGCAAAACATCCAATGCAGAAAATAGATAGGCCAATTAAGTAAAACCAAGACGAAAACATGGGTGTTATTGTTTCACCGCCTGCAAGATCAAAGATGTATATTCCTATTATCGAAATCAAACTTATAGCTACAACAATTTTAATGGCAGTGTGTGCAAGTCCTTTTGCATCGCTGTCTTTTTCAGGAAGAACAATGGCTAATTCAAAACGAGCTGCAGCAACAACTCCAATAATTGCTGTAATAGAAGTGAACAGTGCAAATACGGCAAATTCCTCTGGTAGATAAATACGACTTAAGACAGGAGAAAAAATAAAAGTTATAGCTTGAGCTATTCCTGTACCCGCAATGAGGGTAGATACATTTTTGCTAAGATCAGATTTTGGAATTATCCAAGCAAGTATTTTCTTTATCATGAATAAAGTGCCTACTTATTTAGCAATATTCACCGCCCTAGTTTCCCGTATGACTGTAACCTTTACTTGTCCCGGATAGGTCATTTCGGTTTGTATCTTGTTAGCGATGTCAAACGATAATGTTTCTGCTTCTTTATCAGAAATTTTTTCGGCAGATACAATTACCCTTAACTCACGACCCGCTTGAATGGCAAACGCTTTTTCTACACCATTATTTGCAATTGCTAGATTTTCTAAGTCTTTTAGTCTTTGAATATATTGCTGATGAACTTCACGTCTAGCCCCCGGTCTTGCTCCAGAAATTCCATCACATATTTGAACGATTGGAGCATACAAAGAAGTCATTTCTACTTCATCGTGATGAGCACCTATGGCATTGCAAATTTCTGGTTTCTCTTTTAGTTTTTCTGCCAATTTCATACCGGCAACTGCGTGAGGAAGTTCTAACTCCTCTTCAAAAACTTTTCCAATATCATGAAGTAATCCTGCTCTTTTTGCAATCTTAGGATTTAAGCCAAACTCGGCTGCCATGATAGAGCAGAGGTTTGCCACTTCGCGCGAGTGCTGAAGTAAGTTTTGTCCATAAGAAGAACGGTATTTCATTCTTCCTATCAGTCGAATTAATTCAGGAGGTAAACCATGAATTCCAAGATCAATGGTTGTACGTTTTCCTATTTCAGCTATTTCATCGTTGATTTGTTTTTTTGTTTTTTCAACGATCTCTTCAATTCGAGCTGGATGTATACGTCCATCACCCACTAATTGATGCAGTGATAAACGTGCTATTTCTCTACGTACCGGATCAAAGCAGGATAAAATAATTGCCTCCGGAGTATCATCCACAATAATTTCTACTCCTGTTAAAGATTCTAAAGCGCGGATGTTTCTTCCCTCACGACCAATAATTCTTCCTTTCATATCATCGCCTTCAATATGAAATACAGTCACTGAATTTTCTATAGCATGCTCTGTAGGTGCGCGTTGTATGGTTTGAATAACGATTCTTTTAGCTTCTTTGCTAGCAGTTAACTTCGCTTCTTCCATGGCTTGATTAATAAACGCCATGGCATCGGTTTTTGCTTCGGCTTTTAAAGATTCTACCAATTGAGATTTTGCTTCTTCGGCAGAAATGCTAGAAAGAACTTCCAGTTGAACGATTTGCTTTTGGTGCATCTTATCCAAATCAGATTTTTTGCTTTCAATAATTTCCAATTGCTTATTCAGGTTGTCTCGTAGTGTATCAAGTTCTTTTTCTTTCCGAGTCGTTTGTTCTAGCTTTTGAGCAATTAGTTGCTCTTTTTGTCTTGCCTTTGATTCTAAATTTATGGCATTTTTATTTTTTTCATTTACATATTTCTCGTGGTCAGATTTTAGAGCCATTAATTTTTTCTCTCCTTCCAAAAGCTTTTCGTTTTTAATTTTTTCTGCTTCAATTTCTACTTCTTTTACTTTTAGCTGACTTTTAGCTTCAATTGATTTTCTGAGAATGGGGGCAGAGAGGAAAAAGCCAATTGTCAGGCCAATGAGGGCTGCCGCAGAAATCAGTACTATTTGTGTGATATCGAAGTTCATAGTTGTTTTAGGTTATATAAGTGTATGCAATTGTTATTTATAAATAAAAAATCCCGTATAAGTTCAATCGTTATGAACTAAAACGGGAAATAAAATCCTCTTTTTTAAGAGGGAAAATGCAATTACTCTTTAACTAATTCCGCAGATATTACTTTGTCAATCTTTTCTAATTTAGATAGAATATCTTTATCATCTTTATGATTGCCGTGTTGTAATTCAACGGATTGTGAAGCAAAAAATAATGAACTCATAGCAAGCAAATCCTGTCTGTCCTTTATGCCAAAATTCTTTTCATAATTGGACACGTTATCATTGATAGCCTTTACCGCCTTACGAACGTTTTCTTCTTCCGTTCTGTCAATTGTGACAGGGTAAATTCGACCTGCAATGGAAACCTTTATGGATAGCTTGTCTTTCATTAATTTCTGCGCCTACTGCGTATTACTTGTTCAAAAGAGAAATGCACTTGTCTACTTCCCGAATCAGCTCGTTTATTTTTAATTTAAGATCAGTTGTATTTTCGTTAGTGGTTGATAATGATTTAGTTATTCTTAGTACTTTGCTTTTATCTTCAAGTTCTTTGATGGATTGTTTTTGTTGATCTATTTTATCAGATAATTGAACGTTTTGTGTTTTAAGAATTGTTAATTCCTTTTTTGCTTTGCGGTACGAGTCTACTAGTTTTTCAACTTTTGTTTCAAGACCAAAAGCTATTGACTTAATATCGCTCATGTTTTCAATAAATCTTTGTTCACAAAAATAGCATACCTAAGTGATTTGGCAAGGTTATTTCTTGTTTTTTTGATGATTACTAATGAAAACCGCATTATTCATATTTTCTGCTATTATTTTGTGTGCAGCTGTGCTATTTCCTTCTATGCTAGGCCAGGCTTGTAAAGACCATCCTTGGCCTGGAGATGAAATTAGACCTCCTGTAAAGAAAATTTTCCCCCAAGGCTATTTTGTTGAACCAACTGATTCTTCTTTAAATATTGCGGGAAATTTTGGCGAGATTCGTCCCAATCACTTTCATGCTGGCTTGGACGTAAAAACTGCTGGTAGAGAGGGTTTAAATGTATATGCAGTGGCTGGAGGATATGTTTCAAGGGTTAAGATTTCGGCATTTGGGTATGGAAAAGCGCTATACATTACTCATCCAAATGGATTTGTATCAGTTTATGCTCACTTGCAAAGACTTTCAGGGAAAATTGCAAAATATGTAGAAGAGCAACACTATAAACTTGAAAACTTTGAAATAGACATACAAATTCCTAAGGATGTTTTAAAAGTTAAGCAATGCGATACAGTTGCTATTTCAGGAAATACGGGTGGCTCTAGATCTCCCCATTTGCATTTTGAAATTAGAGATGAAAAAACAGAGGTTGCTTACAATCCTTTTCTTTTTGGATACGAAATAAAAGATCAAAAACCTCCAGAACTTTTAACGCTTGCGATTTATCCTGCCGGTGAAAGATCATTGGTGAATGGCAAAAACAGCTCTCGTAAAACAAGGATTTATGGTAGCAATGGCAATTACCACCTTTCTTCTGCAGAAAAAATTTCTGTTAGTGGAGATATTGGTTTTGGAATTGAGTCATTTGACTACGCGAATGTGCGTGAAGCAGGTAAGCTTGGGCCCTATTCCATAGATCTTTATATAGACAAAAAACGGATTTACTATCATGAATTGAATGAGATATCATTTGAGGAATCGAGGTATATAAATTCTCATATTGATTATGCAGAAGATGCGCGCAGTAATAGGGAAATACAAAAATGTTTTCTGGATAAAAATAATATGCTTTCTATTTATCAATGTGTAGTAAATGATGGTGTTTTTCATTTTGACGATACGTTAACCCATAAAGTAAGTTTTATTGTAAAAGACTTTTTTGGAAACGCTTCAAGTCTCGAATTTAATGCATACTCCTCTCCAATTAAAAATAAATCAAATAATGATTTAGTAAAAAAACCTGAAAATTGGATGAATTGCCACGATCAAAATATTTTTGAAAAGGAAAATGTTAAAGTACGGATAGACCCTTGCGGACTGTATGAAGATATAGATTTTCAATATGATGTTTCAAAAGACACCTTGCCAGGTAAATTAGCTCCTGTTCATAAAATACATGAAACTAATGTTCCTGTACATGCGCCCTTTGCGCTTTCAATTAATATTAAAAACATCCCCATTAAGTATCAAGATAAAACAACGATTGTATTGCTTGATGGAAATAATACAATGACTAGCATTGGAGGAAGTACTTATGTTTCTCTTCCAAATAAAAAAGGCGAAGGGGCAGGAAAGTTATGGGTTACTGCAAACACAAAATATTTTGGTAGATACTCAGTTGCGCTTGATACGGTGGCGCCTTCCATTAAACCTTATAATATATTCAACAACAAAAATATGAGCCGTCAAAAAATTATTGGCGTAACTATTGGTGATAATTTATCGGGAATTAAATCGTATCGAGCTACAGTAGATGGAAAATGGATTCTTATGGAATACGAGCCTAAAAAAGCATTACTATTTTATGAATTTGATGAGCACGTTGCAGAAGGCAAGCATACTTTTGAAATTGTAGTTACTGATAAAAAAAATAATTCAAGAAGCTATAAGGCAGATTTTGTGAGGTAATTTCATATTGTTCGGATCGCTTAAATAGCTGTAGTTTTTTTTAATTTGCGTCTTACATAACTCTTCTCTAATTCGTATATTCGCTGTCTATTAGAAATTGTATTAGTATGGACATTGAATTCAATAAAAACCAAGATCAAATGAGTCAGCTTGTATCCGCCATGGAGACAAGGTTGGACAAGATTTATTTAGGAGGAGGAAAAGCAAAATTAGAAAAACAACATGCGCAAGGCAAACTAACTGCGCGTGAGCGCATTTCCTATTTGTTGGATGTGGATAAACCCCAAGTAGAGATGGGTGCTTTTGCTGGCGATGGCATGTACGAAGAAGATGGAGGTTGTCCTGCCGGAGGAACCGTAATTGTTATTGGCTATGTAAAAGGCAAGCAATGTATTGTAGTTGCAAACGATGCAACAGTAAAAGCAGGAGCATGGTTCCCTATAACTGGAAAAAAGAATTTGCGTGCTCAGGAAATTGCAATGGAAAATCGATTGCCTATCATTTATTTAGTAGATAGCGCAGGTGTTTATCTTCCTAAGCAAGATGAGATTTTTCCTGATAAAGAACATTTTGGAAGAATATTTAGAAATAATGCAATCATGTCAAGCATGGGTATAACTCAAATAGCTGCCATTATGGGCTCTTGCGTTGCTGGTGGAGCGTATTTGCCAATCATGAGTGACGAAGCTTTAATAGTAGACAAGACAGGTAGTATTTTTTTAGCAGGTTCGTATTTAGTAAAAGCAGCTATTGGCGAAGTGATTGATAATGAAACATTAGGTGGTGCAACTACCCATTGCGAAATTTCGGGTGTTACAGATTACAAATGCAAAGACGATAAAGAATGTTTGGATCGTATAAAAAATATTTTTGATAAAATTGGCGACTATAAACAAGCAGGTTTTAGTAGAATTGAGTCTAAGGAACCTACAAAACTAGCAACTGAATTATCGGGTATTGTTCCTGCAGTAGCAAGTAAGCAATACGATATGCGTGAAGTTATAGAGCGTCTCGTAGATGATTCTAAACTGGAAGAATATAAAGAAGGGTTTGGGTTAAGTATAATTTGTGGTTATGCACGAATTGATGGATGGGCTGTAGGAATTGTTGCTAACCAACGTAAGGTAGTGAAAAGCAAAACTGGTGAAATGCGTTTTGGTGGTGTGATTTATTCTGACTCTGCTGATAAAGCTACCCGTTTTATCATGAATTGTAACCAAAAGAAAATCCCACTACTTTTTTTACAAGATGTAACTGGCTTTATGGTTGGGTCGCGAAGCGAGCATGGTGGCATTATTAAAGATGGTGCTAAAATGGTAAATGCAGTTGCTAATTCTGTGGTACCTAAGTTTACAGTTGTAATTGGAAATTCATACGGAGCAGGAAATTATGCTATGTGTGGTAAGGCATACGACCCGCGCTTAATCGTTGCATGGCCAACAGCAAAAATAGCTGTAATGGGAGGGGAGCAAGCAGCAAAAGTGCTGGTTCAAATTGAAGTAGCTTCCCTTAAAGCAAAAGGAGAAGAAATTACTCCAGCTAAGGAAGAAAAATTATTTAATAAAATAAAAGACCGTTACGATAATCAATCTACGCCATATTATGCCGCTGCTCGATTATGGGTTGATGCAGTAATAAATCCTGTTGACACGCGTAAATGGATTTCAATGGGAATAGAAATGGCAAATCATGCGCCCATTAAAAAGAAATTTAACGTAGGGGTTATACAAACATAAATCATGAAAAACACATTACTATTCTCTTTCTTTCTACTATTAATTTCTGCTAGCTCCTTTTCTCAAGGAAGAATGAAGTCGTTGGATATTGTTCCTGATTCAGCATGGTTTGAATTTTGGGAAGGAGACTGGAATATACATTGGTACGGAAAAGATAGTGTAGAAGAAAAAGGAGAAAATCATATTTCTAAAATCCTTAACGAAAAAGTATTATTTGAAGAATTTTCCATTACAAAAGGAGTTAACGCTGGATTTGTTGGAAAAAGTTGGACAGTATTCAATAAAAACACAAGCAGTTGGAGTCAGACTTGGGTAGATAACTCAGGTGCTTATATGGAATTTGTAGGGAGTAAGGAAGGGCAGAGCAGAATTTTTAAAAGAGAAGTTGTGAGAAAAGATGGTTCTACATTAATTCAACGTATGGTGTTTAAAGATGTAACTTTTTTTAATTTTACCTGGAACTGGGAATCATCAGTTGATGGGGGCAAAACATGGGCGAATAATTGGCAATTGTTTTATACACGCAAGCAATAAGTTTTTATCTCTAATTTGTGAAATTTTCAGAACTAAATCTAAACCCAAAACTACTAGAAGGACTTGACTCCATGGGTTTTGAAAACACTACTCCTATTCAGGAGCAGGCAATACCTATTGTTCTTTCGGGAAAAGATTTAATAGGATGCGCACAAACAGGTACAGGAAAAACAGCAGCATTTTTGTTGCCTATACTTAGTAAGCTTTCTGCAAATCCTTCTGATAATGTGGATACATTAATTATTTCTCCAACCAGAGAGCTTGCTTTACAGATAGATCGTGCACTAGAAGGACTTGCTTATTTTACCGGAGTAAGCTCTATTGCTATTTACGGTGGTAATGATGGGAGTTCTTTTGAAAGAGAAAGGACAGCACTAACTACCGGAGCAAATATTATTATTGCTACTCCAGGTAGATTGATGTCACATTTAAATATGGGCTATGTGAAATTTGATAAGCTAAAACATTTGGTATTGGACGAAGCAGATAGAATGTTGGATATGGGATTTAATGAAGACATCATGCGAATCATTAAGTATGTTCCTGCTAAAAGACAAACCCTTCTTTTTTCTGCTACGATGCCTCCTAGAATTAGAAGTTTAGCTAATCAAATTTTAACTAATCCTAGCCAAATTAGCATTGCAATTTCAAAACCTGCAGAGGGTATCATGCAAACCGCCTATATGGTTTACGAT
>CAYZTB010000053.1:0-20143 GCA_964481195.1 uncultured Bacteroidia bacterium
GTGGGATTCGAACCCACGATACCCTTGTGAGGTATACACGCTTTCCAAGCGTGCTCCTTAAGCCACTCGGACATCTCTCCGTTTAAGAAAGGCGAATTTAGCATTTTTGCTGCACTTTTTGTATTTTGGAAAGGAGTGTATGATAGAATACACTAGCGCCTTTCTCTGTGGGGCTCTGTGGGCTGCATCTTTGTGGGCTCTGTGTTTAAAGGCTGTTAAAAAAATACACCCTATTCAATAGGCAAACTTTTTACTACCTTTGCACCTATGAAAATTGAACAAATGTACACCTCTTGTTTAGCGGAGGCTGCTTATTATATAGAAAGTGATGGAGAGGCGGCTATAATAGATCCCATTCGTGAAACTACTCCCTATCTTGATAAACTTAAAGAAACCGGAGCAAAACTTAAATTCGTTTTTGAAACACATTTTCATGCCGATTTTGTATCAGGCCATATTGACCTTGCTAAAAAAACTGGGGCTAAAATTGTGTTTGGCCCACTTGCTGAAACTAAATACGAAACTTTAAGCGCAAAAGATGGAGAGCTGTTTTCGGTAGGAAAAATAAAGATTAAAGTGCTTCATACTCCGGGGCATACGCCTGAGTCTTCTACCTTTTTATTATTTGATGAAAGCGGAAAAGAATATTGCATTTTTACGGGAGATACCTTATTTATAGGGGATGTAGGAAGGCCTGATTTGCTAGACGGTAAAATGACAAAAGAAGAATTGGCTTCTATGTTGTACGATTCGTTAAATAATAAAATCAAACCTCTTTCAGACGATGTACTAGTTTATCCTGCACACGGTGCTGGGTCTTCTTGCGGAAAAAATATTGGCAAAGAAACTTGGAGCACCTTAGGTCAGCAGAAAAAAACCAACTATGCGCTACAGGAAATGAGTCGGGAAGATTTTATTAAAGCCGTAACCGATGGACTTACTGCCCCTCCGCAATATTTCTTCAAAGATGCGATGATAAATAAAAATGGGTACGAAAATATTGACGATGTACTAACCCGAAATACTAAAGCGCTTTCTGTAGATGAGTTTTTAAAAGAAACCACCTCGGGCGCACTAGTTTTGGATACACGCGACCCAAGTTCTTTTGAGAAAGGTTTTATCAAAGGCTCCATTAATATTGGATTGAATGGACAATATGCAATTTGGCTTGGTACGTTAATAGATATTAATCAGCCACTAGTTATTGTTGCTGACAAAGGCAAGGAGCATGATTCCATTTTGCGTGCTGCACGAGTAGGATTTGAAAATATAAAAGGATTTTTAAATGGCGGTCTTTCTTCATGGACAAACGCGGGAAAGGAAATTGATAAAATTCAATCAATCACCCCCGAAGAATTTGCGGCTAAAATAAAATCAGGAAAAGAAAATATTCTGGATGTGCGCAAGCCTTCCGAGTTTGAAGCATCACACGTAAAAGATGCTGAGCTGCTGGAGTTAACTTCGCTCACAAAAAATTTGGACTCTCTTGATAAAAATAAAACATACCTCGTACATTGTGCTAGTGGTTTTCGCTCTATGATAGCTTCCTCAATCATGAAAGCAAACGGCTTTGCAAATCCGGTGAATGTGTATGGTGGATTTAATCAAATAAAAAACACCTCTGCCCCACTTGAAGTAGCAGCAGAAACTACAGCCTAGCAAAATTTCTATTTACAACATGAGAGAATTTCTATCACAACCTTGGCCATGGTATGTATCCGGTCCATTGATAGGAATCATGGTTCCACTTTTGCTCATCGCAGGGAATAAACCTTTTGGAATTTCTTCTTCTATGCGTCACATTTGTGCCATGTGCATTCCTGTTAAAATAAAATTTTTTGATTACGATTGGAAAAAGGAATCCTGGAGTTTAATTTACGTAGCTGGCATATTACTTGGTGGTTTTTTAGCCGGATATATATTTAAAACCCCTGTGAATGTTCAATTGGCTGCTAGCGCAACGGATGATTTATACCTCCTGGGGCTTACAGACCATTCTGGTCTCGTACCTGCAGAAGTATTCAATCTAAATGCTCTTTTCACTTTGAAAGGATTTATTATGATTGTAGTAGGTGGGTTTTGTGTGGGTTTTGGAACACGCTATGCAAATGGCTGCACTTCTGGCCACAGCATTACTGGACTATCTGCTTTAAGCTTTTCATCCTTAATTGCAACCATTTGTTTTTTTGCCGGGGGATTATTTGTTTCTTGGTTTATCATTCCATTAATTTTGGCACTATGAATCTGATACGATACTTTATACTTGGAACATTTTTTGGCTTTGCGCTTATTAAAGCCGAAGTAATTTCTTGGTTTAGAATTCAGGAGATGTTTCATTTCCAATCTTTTCACATGTATGGAATTATTGGGAGCGCTGTTGTGGTAGGTATGATTTCGTATGCTATTATCAGAAAATTGAAATTGAAATCTCTAGCTGGAGAAGAAATAATTATCAAACCC
Source organism: uncultured Bacteroidia bacterium (assembly GCA_964481195.1). Classification (GTDB taxonomy): domain Bacteria; phylum Bacteroidota; class Bacteroidia; order Palsa-948; family Palsa-948; genus Palsa-948. The sequence goes on from CAYZTB010000053.1 coordinate 2,461, forward strand.
AAACCCTATAACAAAGGAACCATCATTGGAGGCTTAATTTTCGGATTCGGTTGGGCCATGACTGGTGCTTGTCCGGGTCCTATGTACGCATTGGTTGGTAGCGGCATCATTGCTATGCTGGGCGTAGTAATCAGTGCCGTGTTTGGCACTTTCATTTACGGAGTGCTGCAAGATAAGTTGCCACATTAAACGTTCATTACAATTATTGATAAATTCAGTCCAGGCAGGGGACTCTGTAGGCACTCGCAATCACCCAGAGTCCTCGGAGAGAGACTCTGCTTAAACCCAAAGTCCCCAGAGAGGAAACAGCTAGGGTTGGAATGTTAGCACATATTGTACGCCTCCTACTCATTTTAACTTTTGCCTGTTGATAAATCTCGGGTACGCCTTTTTTTCGATTCCTTCTGCGAGGTAGCTTTGCTTCATGAATAAAAGACAGGAGATCTATAAAAACTTTTTTGCCAACAAAGGAGAAGAAGCAACCGTATGCATTAATGACCTGCGCGATAAAGAGTTTAGTAACGCAAAATTGACCGATGAGGAAATGCAAGCTCTTTTAAATTTTGATCGCTTTAGATTGTCCGAATTAGAAAATACAACGAATGATTTTGATTTTAATGCGCGTTATTGCGAGCTTCAAATCATGGCAAACATAGCAGACTATAAAGAGTTTCTTAAGGAAGAATATTTCTTTTCCGAGTTGCTGTAATTAATTCTCTTATACCATTGCTGATTATATATTAGTCCATAACATTTGGTATAATGCTGATCAAGTACAAATTATACTTGGACTAAAAGATATGAAGCATCGGTATTATTTCCAAATTCTGCTTTCGCGCTATTTCACTAGGTAAATATATTTTATCCTAGCTATTATATTATTTCAGTCTCGGTAGAGTCTCCCGGCAGGGGACTCTGCAATCTTAGACTCTATAACGCAGAGAGTCCTAAAAGGGAGACACTGCTTATTAATATTCGTCAGGTGGCAACACCTGACGACCCCTCAATCCTAGCTATTATATTATACCATTACTCTTTTAAAATTAGTCCAAAATATTATGGTATAATGCCAATCGATATATGCCTTTGTAATTGGACTAAAAGATATGTCGCATCGGTATTATTTAACTGCTTCTTTAAACAAAAAAAGGGAGCTCAAATTGAGCTCCCTTTTTTAGAGATATTATTTTTTGAATCAATTATTCCTTAACAATTTTCTGGTTGTACGTTTGACCTCCAGAGATAACTCTCAACATATAAACACCTGCTGGTTGAGTAGTGATATCGATTGTTTGGGTTGATTGTTTATTGCTATTAACGTTAATGCTCATTACTGATTGTCCTAACACGTTATCGATTTCGATAGACTGTATTCCATTGCTTGTAAGCGCTGTTACAGTCATGTAACCGTTTGTTGGGTTAGGATATACAGTGAACACGCTAGCTGCAGATAACTCATTGATTCCACTAGTACAAGTAACACTTGCAGAGCCTGCTGCAGTACATCCGCTAGCATCCGTAACACTTACTGAGTAAGTTCCGTTTGCAAGAGCTACCGCAGTTTGAGTAATCTGTCCGTTAGACCAGCTGAAAGTGAAAGGAGCAGTTCCGCCACCAACGTTTGCTGTTGCAGTACCATTACCTTCTACACATGATGTAGGGTTAGTAACAGTAACGTTTGCTATTAGAGCAGATGGTTGGGATAAGGTAACCAACGTTGAGCTAGAACATCCATTAACATCAGTAACTATTACAGTATAGGTTCCCGCACAAAGCGCTGCTGCTGTTGCTGCAGAACCTCCACTAGGTAACCACTGGTAAGCATAAGGAGCAGTTCCGCCAGATCCCATTGCTGTAGCAGTTCCATTACATGCAGCATTACAAGTAGGATTTGTTTTAGTTACAGAAGCCGATATTGTTGATCCAGTAGTTCCAATATTAACACTAGAGTTTACAACACAACCTTTAGAATCTTTTACGCTTAAGTTATATGAACCTGCACAAAGATTAGAAATAGCTGCGGTAGTAGCACCAGTTGACCAAGTATAAGTATATGGACCTGAATTACCGGAAGCTATTGCAGAAGCAGAACCATTACAGTTGCCACCGCAATTTACATTTGTAGTTGTAAGAGATATGCTTGCTGGGCTATCAGTATAGATATCCGCATCGTCATAACCTTTACAACCTAATGAGTCTGTAACAGTTACGCTGTAGTTGATACCATTGTTATAGTCTCCACACAATCCTGTAGCTACTGCTGTAGTAGCACCATTAGACCATAAGTAAGTGTATGGCGCAGTTCCTCCACTCCATGAATATATGTATGCAGAATCTTTTCCATTACAAACTGCATTACAAGATGCATCCCAAGTGTAAGACCCTACAGAGATATCATAATTATAATCAACATAATCATCATCGCTGCTAGTACATCCGTTTACATCAGTAACAGTAACAGTGTAGTCTTTATCTGGGCAAAGACCTGTAATTGTAGCTGTAGTAGCACCACCTGGCATCCATACATATTTGTATGGGCCAGCACCTCCGTTAATATTAGTTACAGAAATTTTACCATTGCACTTTTCCATACAAGTAGCATCTGTAACATTCATGTTAAATGAAACATACGAATTACTACCAATATATACATTATCGTTATCAGTACATCCATTAGCATCGGTAACAGTAACATCATAGTATCCTTGGCAAAGACCGGTTATGGCTGATGTAGTTGCACCGTTAGACCATAGGTATATAAAAGGAGCAAGTCCTGATCCATCTAAATCTACAGTAGCAGTACCAGAACAAGAGTTGTTACAGAATGTATTTGTTGACCAAAATCCATCAATGTAAACTCCATTACCGCCATCATAAATAGTGATATTTTGAGATTTCTTACAACCTACCGCATCCGTTACGGTAACCAATGCGCTGTAAGTACCAACACAAAGGTTTGAAGTAGAGTTTGTAGTAGAACCACCTGTCCATAAATATGAATAAGGAGCTGTTCCGTTAGAAACGCTATTTATCATTGCATATCCATCGCATGAAGCATTACATGTAGCATCATAATCTGTATAGTTGATGCTCATTGGAGAGTTAATGTCAATGCTTACATAATCTTTAGCAGTACATCCAAGTGCATCTGTAACTGTTACAGAGTAGTTTACACCGCCAGTACCGTTTCCGCAAAGACCAGAAACAGAAACTGTAGATCCTGCACCACCAGTCCAAGCATATGTATATGTACCAATTCCATTATATGCATAAACTGTAGCAGCACCGTTACATACTGCAGTACAAGAAGCGTCTGTAGTATTAATATTGATGTATAGTGGATTGTTATTTACAGGCAATATTGTAGTAATTGCACTGGTACATCCATTAGCATCAGTTACATTTAAAGTATATGTTGTGCCTTGGCAAAGTCCGGTTGCTGTAGCAGTTGTTCCGCCCGCAGGAGACCAAGCATACGTATAAGGAGCTACACCATTAGAAACAGTAGCCACTGAACTTCCATTACAAGAAACACTACAACTCGCAGCAGTGTTTGTAAATAAAGCTGTCATAGCTGGGTTTCCAGCAACAGTAGTTGTTCCTACCTTAGTACATCCACCAGCAGAAGTTATTGTAAGTGTATAGGTAGATCCTCCACAAAGTCCGGTTGCTGTAGCAGTTGTTCCGCCATTAGACCAAGCATAGGTGTAAGGTCCGCTACCTCCAATTACAGAAGCAGAAGAGGTTCCAGTACAAGATGTGCTACAGTTTGCAGTCGTATTAACAAACGAAAGTGTCATTGGAGTTACTCCAATTATAACTGTGCTTTTGTTATTACAACCATTTGCGTCAGTAACTGAAATAGTATAGTTACCTGCACAAAGGCCGGTTGCTGCAGAAGTAGTTCCTCCACTTGGCGACCAAGCATAAGTATAAGGAGCTGTACCGCCAGTAGCAGTTACGTTTGCTGAACCATTACAAGATACTGTACCCGTACAAGCAACGTTTGTTTTAGTAGTTGCAAGGTTGATTGGCAAGTTCATTGTAGGGTTTGTAAATATAATAGTTGTAGATACGTTTGTACAACCAGCTCCATCAGTAGCTGTTAAAGTATAAGTACCAGCACAAAGCCCTGTAACTGCCGATGTAGTTGCACCATTTGACCAAGCATAGGTATAAGGTCCGCCATTTCCACCTGTTACAGTAACAGATGTTGTTCCGTTACAAACGCAATCTGCATCTGTATTAGAGTAAGAGAAAGACATTGAAGGAGCCGCAGATATAATAGGGTTTGAAACCATTTTACAACCTTGAGAATCCGTAGTAGTTAAAGTATAAGTTCCAACACAAAGGCCGGTTACAGAAGTAGTAGTACTTCCGTTAGACCACATATAAGAAAAAGGAGCCGTTCCGCCAGAAGCGGTAACATCTGCAGCACCAGCACATACGCAAGATGCTACAGTTGTGTTAACAGAATTACTAATTGCTGGCAATACAGTAATAACTGCTGATGCAACATTTGAGCATCCAGTAGAGGTAGTTCCTGTAACTACGTATGTATTAGTAGAAGCTGGCACAAATGAAACTCCATTTGTTACACCGCCCGACCAAGTATATGTAGCGCCATAACTTACTGTTACTTTAGCATAGATTCCTGAAGTCCAAGTAGAGTTTGGGCAAAATCCAAAAGTGTTTCCAAACATTTGAAAAGAATTCGATGCGCCAATATTGTAGAAATTGGCAGAAGGATAATATGTAACAATCTTATCTCTAAGACTACAATCACAAAATGAACCTCCAAAGTTTACAGATCCAATACCATTTCCGTTAACATCTGCACTATGACTTCCTCCCGAACAATCTACACCGGCATTAATTTCAATCTGAATAGAGGCGATTATTGTACCTGCTGATTCGGTGCTCATCCAAGTAAATCCAGGGTTGTTGCCATATTTGCTTCCATTTCCGCAGTCACTTCCCGCGTTAGTTAAGCTAGATAAAGGGATGTTATACACTTTTGTAAGTGCAACTCCTGCTCCTGTTCCTGTAAGTACAACCGAAGTTCCCGGACAAACAGTAGTTGCGCTAGCGTTTGCAGCAACAACAGGAGCAACATTGTTTAATAATACCGATACATTATTATCATATTCATTTCCAGTAGCAATATCAGGTCTTCCATCTGCATTAAAATCTGCAGTAACTAATGACCAAGGACCGCCTTTAACATTAAAATTTGAAGCAGGAGAAAAACTTCCATTTCCATTACCTAATATTACTGATACATTACTGTTACTGTAGTTGGAAACTGCAATATCAAGATTTCCATCTAAATTAAAATCGGCAGTAACATTAAAATAATTAGAACCTCCTCCAATATTAAATGATGTGTTTGGCTGGAACGTTCCATTACCATTTGAGATTAACACATAAATATTTCCATTAGTGTTAGATACAATAATGTCTTTGTATGTATCTGAATTAACGTCTTCTAAGGAAGCATAGGTGTTTGATCCACCAACAGCAATATTTGAAGGCGTTTGGAAAGTTCCGTCTCCATTGCCAAGAATTACAGAAATATTATTACTATAGTTTGCTGTAACTAAATCAATTTTTCCGTCTCCATTAATATCTGAACTAGCGATAGAATATATGTTTGAAAATCCCATAGCCACTGGAGTATTTCCTCCAAAAGTTCCGTTTCCATTTCCTAAAAATACAGATAGGGAAGAGGATCCAGTATTTGCTAAAGCAATATCAAGTTTTCCGTCTCCGTTAAAGTCTGCGCTTGTCATGCCATATGCAGCTGATCCGCCAGGAAAAGTTAAAGGAACTCCAAAACCACCAGTACCGTTTCCTAAAAAGATAGAAACAGTATTATCTGTATAATGCGACACTGCGATATCCGGATTGCCATCTGCGTTAAAATCAGCAGAAACTGCAGCAAATGGCTCAACTCCAGTACCAATGGTAGCACCAGCAGTAAAGCCACCGGTTCCATTTCCTAATAATATAGAAATTGTATTGCCATTCCAATTTGTAGTTGCAAGATCCATTTTGCCATCTTTATTAAAGTCGGCTTTAAAAATAAAATCCGGACCATCGCCTACAGAAAATTCTGTAGATGGAGAGAAGCACACTTGTGCATTTGCATTCCAAAAGCCAAAGCTAAGGGTGAAAATCGAGGCTAGAAGTAATGATTTTTTCATATTGTGTTTTTTGTAGTTTTATAAATTAAGAGCGCAAAAATAGTAAAAATTATATTCGCAATACAAAAATTATAAAAAAAATAAATTAATTAAAAATTAATTAAAATCAAAGGTTCTTAATTTAAACTGGCGGCTAAAACTTTATACAAACGTTTTTGGGCTCCGTAAAAAAATGAAACGCCTCAAATCCACCTTCTCGTCCTACTCCACTTCCTTTGATGCCCCCAAAGGGGGTACGTAAATCGCGTACCAGCCAGCAGTTTATCCAAACAATGCCTGCCTGTATTTTTGCCGCCATACGATGCGCTCGTGTTAAGTTCTCGGTCCAAATACTGGATGAAAGTCCATAAACTGTTGAGTTTGCGTATCTTAACACTTCTGCTTCTGTTTCAAAAGGAGTAATGGTAACAACAGGTCCAAATATCTCTTCTTGATTAGTACGACAATCAAATGCAAGTCCTTCTATTATGGTAGGCTCAATATACCAGCCCTCAGAAAACTCACCTCCTGGATTTACAGATTTTCCTCCGGCTAAAATAGTTCCTCCTTCTTTTTGGGCTAACGCTATATAGGATAATATTTTTTCAAAATGTTGTTTGGAAACAATAGCTCCTAATTTATTTTTATCATCGGCAGGGTTACCGGCTTTCATTTTATTTGTTCGTGTAATGAATTCTGTTTTAAATTTTTCATAGATGGGTTTCTCTACAAAAATTCTTGATCCGCATAGACAAATCTCTCCTTGATTGGAGAACGAAGAGTTTAATGTTGTTTTTACTGCTTGTTCAAAATCGCAATCGGCAAAAATGATGTTAGGATTTTTTCCTCCCAACTCCAGCGAAAGTTTTTTAAACATGGGTGCGGCAACGCTTGCAATTTCGGCTCCTGTTTTTGTGCCTCCGGTAAATGAGATTGCTGAAATTTTTGGATGTGCTACAATTGCACTTCCTGCTTTGCTGCCAAGTCCATGCACAATATTTAATACTCCTTTAGGCAATCCCGCTTCTATACAAAGTTCAGAAAAAAGATAGGCCGTCATAGGAGTTACTTCCGAAGGCTTTGCAACAACCGTACAGCCTGCAGCTAGAGCAGGAGCAATTTTCCAGGTGAAAAGATACAGCGGGAAATTCCAGGGCGATATACATCCCACCACGCCAATGGGTTCGCGCAAGGTGTAGTTAATGGCGGTTTCTTCCATGGCATGCGCTTCGGAAGCAAAATGTAAAATGCCGGTTGCATAAAATTGCATATTGCTGGAGGCTCTGGGAATATCAACCATTTTAGCAAACCACTCCGGCTTGCCATGATCTTTGGATTCTGCCTTAACTAAAGCATCAAAGTTTTTATCGATGAGCGCTGCAATGTTCATCATAATACGGGAGCGTTCATCTTTCTTAGTGGCCGACCAGCCTGGGAATGCGGCCTGCGCAGCTTCGTATGCCAGTTGCACATCTTTTTCGTCCGAATCCGGAATCAGAGAATATACTTTTCCTATGGAAGGGTTATAGTTATCTAAATATTTTTTTTCTACGGGCTCTATCAATTCACCGTTGATGTAGTTTTTTATTTTTAGCATGTTTCAAAAGTACAAAAAAGTAAAGTTGAAGTTTGGACGAAGGACAATTATTAAATTTACAAATACAAAAATGAAAATATATTAGTAGTTTTAATCTTCTCTACACCCACTTACAAAAATGCGAGCATACTTTCCTTTTGCCTTTTTTCGATTCGCGCTAGTAATACTTTTTGCTAGTAGTTTATTGATTGAAGCTCATAGTAAAAATAATAGACTTGACTCGCTCCTTACGCTTTTTAGTGCAGATAAAGAAGATACCTCCAAAGTAATTCATGGCTATACTCTTTGTTGGGCTTATTGGGGGTCGGGCATATATGATTCTGCAATGACATTTGGAAACTATTCGCTTGAGCTTGCAAAAAAATTAGATTTCAAACCTGGCATTTCCATATCGTATAATAATACAGGTCTTATCTATTATAGTCAGGGAAATTATTCGAAAGCACTTGACTATTTTTTTAGTGCATTAAAAATTGATGAGGAGCTGCTTGCAAAAGCAAAATCTAATAATGATAAAGAATTAATCAATAAATACAAGTATGAAATAGCCAGAAGGTTCGGAAACATTGGTCTTGTATATGATAGTCAGGATAGTTTTGATAAAGCATTGAGTTATTATTTAAAGGCGCTTGCTCTTTTTGAAGAGATGGGAAATAAATATAAGGTCTGTGCTGCACTGGGAAATATTGGCAATGTATATAAAGACAAAGGCCATGCCGCAAGTGCGTTAGATTGTTACTCCAGGGCGATAAAAATTGCAGCGGACTTAGATGATCAAAATGGCGTTGAACGAAATTTGGGCAACATGGGCATCTTGTATTTTGAAAAAGGCGACTATGTTAATGCGTTAGCTCATTTCTCGAGAGCGCTAACTATTGCTGAGGAGATAGGCGATCAAAACAGAATTCCTATTTGGATGGATAACCTTGGCAGCATTTATTTAATTCAAAATAATTTCCCGAAAGCGGAAGCGTTATTCGAAAGCGCATTAAAAAAATATTCTGACTTAGAAGATAAGTTCGGAATGATGGATGCAAATAAGCATTTGAGTGATTTGTTTTTCAAATCAAAAAGGTTTGAAAAATCATTGGAACATTATAAAATAGCGATGGCCTTAAAAGATTCTTTGTTTAATGAAGAGAAAAACAATGAGATTACCCACAAGGAATTAAATTATGAGTTTGAAAAAAAAGAGGCGTTGGTAAAAGCTGATACGGACAAACAAGCTGCCATTGCAGAATCGGAAAGCAGAAAGCAGAAAATTATTATTGCCTCGGGAGGATTGGTGTTGTTGCTGGTGCTGCTTTTTGCAGGGTTCGTTTTTCGTACGCTACAATTTACACGAAAACAAAAACTGCAAATTGAACATCAAAAAGAATTGGTAGAGGAAAAACAAAAGGAAATATTAGATTCTATTCATTACGCGAAGCGTATCCAAACGGCATTATTACCGTCAGAAAAATACATTGACAAATCTCTCAAGCTGCTTGCCGGGAATTCTGCTTCTGAAAAAAATAATTATTTTATAATTTACAAACCCAAAGATATTGTGAGTGGCGATTTTTATTACGCTCAAACTCATAAGAGGCCAGGTGCCGAAACCGAAATATTGTATTTAGCAACTGCAGATTGTACCGGGCATGGTGTGCCAGGAGCATTTATGAGTATGCTGGGTGTATCTTTTTTGAATGAGGCGATTGTCGAAAAAAATATTGCTGCTACCAACGAGATACTTCACGATGTAAGAAATTCATTAATCACATCGCTTAATCAAGAAGGGAGTGAAGAAGAATCCAAAGATGGAATGGATTGTGTTTTATGCGCTTTTGATTTTTCTAAAATGCAGATGCATTTTACTGCTGCCAACAATCCGTTATGGTTGTTGCGCGATGGAATATTAATAGAGTACAAGCCCGATAAAGTTCCCGTTGGGAGATACGGAGATGTGTTAAAACCTTTTACGCAACATACTATAGAATTATTAAAAGGAGATACAATTTATACTTTTACTGATGGCTACGCTGATCAATTTGGCGGACCAAAAGGAAAAAAGTTTAAGTACAAACATCTGCAAGAAAAAATAATTGCTTCTGCTGCTTTGCCGCTTGCAGAACAAAAAAAATCTTTGATAAATATATTTGATGATTGGAAAGGCAAGCTTGAGCAGATTGACGATGTTCTATTAATTGCAATTAGAATTTAAGTTGCACAGTACAAAAAAGAAATCCCTGACTCCTCGTTTCCGAGGGTCAGGGCTCCTTACATCATTGTTGCTCTATTTTAGGTGGGATATTATTCCTGATGCTCTACGTCAGGATTAGTCAATGATGATTTTCTTACTAGTTGTTTTCTTGCCTTGCTTGATAGTAACAACAAACGTTCCCTTTTTATTGTTGCCTAAACTTATGTTTTTAGTTGTTTTTCCTTTGTCGTTGATTTTTTCGCTAAAAACCTCTTTTCCGGCAATATCTGTGATAGAAACTATGGCATCTTCCTTACCATCTAAGTCTAATTCTAGCGTAAAATTTCCATCGGAAGGATTAGGGTAAAAGTTAAATTCACTTTCTTCTTTTACTTTTTTTCTGTCGGATTTTGTAGCATTGCCTTCTTCATCCATATCAATAACAACTACCGAAGTAGTTACTGTCATTTTCTTCTTGGTGTTACTTTTATCATCTTTAATAATGATGGTTTTAGAAGTAGTTTTTGTTGTACCATCCTCTGATCGAGTTACAGTTTCATCTTCTTCATTATTATTTATTACAATAGTTTTCCCTCCTTGCTTTTTTATAATAACGGCTTTGCCGTCTTCCTGTGTTTCAATATTAAAATCAAAGTCTTTCATGAGGTTTTCATTGTCAAACTGGAAAGCGAAGTTTTTCCCAAAATGCTGCATAGCGCTGTCGTTCCAAACAAATTTTTTACACGTTGCTCCTGCTGTTGAATCTCCTATAAAATCTTTAAACATGAAACTGTTGCTGAACGCATTAGCCATGGCGCTGTCAAACTCAAAATTAAATTGCATGGTGTTGCTTGAGCTGGAATTGCTGTGGCTCTTAGCTCTTGATTTGCTTTTCCCGTCTCCATCAACAGTTACCATTACCTGAACATTTTTTCCTTTAATATCCTGAAACTGCTTTGTGAATGCTTCCACATTGTCTTCTTTTAAATCTTTTTCGATAACGGTAGTGTCGCCATCTACTATTTTAACAATTTTAACTTTTACATTCTCCTTATTTTGTCCAAAAGAAGCGAATGCCATAAAGAGAAAAAATAACGCCAACACAGCCCATAAGTATTGTTTTTTTGATTGAAATTTTGATTGCATGAGTTTGTCTTTTATTATTATTTATAAAACAAAGGTATGTTGCGCTTCTGTTGTTTGGTGTTAACGCCCCGTTAAGGATTGTTAAAAAATGTTAAGCTCTGCATTTCTGGCTTGTATCCCATATCTTTGTAAGGCATGGGAAAACTAAACGTTGGCTGGATTACATTTATTGCAGGTATCGCCTTAATTGGATTAATTGCTACTCAGCTATACTGGATAAACAATGCATTTACGTTAAAGCAGCAGCATTTTTCTGCAAGCGTTAATGAGGCATTAAATAATCTGGTATATAAACTAGAAAAGCAAAATGCTGCCGCTAAAATTAAAAGGCGTTTAAACCTTCGCAAGCAAGGAATGCGTTGGATGTTACAGTCTGACACCATGAAAAGTGATGCTACGCAATCCATAAAAATATTTGAAGAGCTTACTACCGATTCGGCAGGAGTTATATTGCACAAGACGACCAGAAAAAAAACTATGGCAAATGATTCATCCGGCATTGGAGTGAATATAGATGTGGGGAGCGATGAACCATTTAAAGTTAGTCGGCTTGATTCTTCGGATGATCGCATAAGCTGGATGCTGAAACAGTCTGACATGGTTAGCGATATTTTTGATGAGCTTGTAAGTATAAATATTTACAAAGGGTATAGTAATAAAATAGATACGCTGCTTATTGATTCTATCTTGAAGAGTGAATTAGAAAACAGGGGCGTAAAGGCAACTTTTTATTATGGGATTTATAATAACAACCTGTGCTACTTTCCACATCAAACAGATTCTGCCTTGCATGGAGAGATACTTAATTCCAATTATAAAATAAACCTTTCGCCCGATAATGTTTTTATTACTCCCAAGTACCTGACTGTTTTTTTTCCTGACGAAAAAAATTATATACTTCAAACCATGTGGCTGATGCTTACCGGCTCCGGGGCTCTTATACTGATAATTATATTCTCGTTTTATTATACCGTGTCAACCATTTTGCGTCAAAAAAAGTTTTCGGATATAAAAAATGATTTTATTAATAACATGACGCATGAATTAAAAACGCCAATCTCTACCGTTTCCTTGGCAAGCGAAATGCTAAGTGACCCTTCCATCGAAAAGTCAAAGGAGAAATCGGACCACTTTGTTCGTATCATTAAAGAAGAAAATCAGCGACTGGGATTGTTAGTAGAAAATATTTTACAAACTGCCGTGTTAGATAAGGGTCAGTTTAAACTTAGGCTCGAAGAGGTTAACGTACACGAGATCATAGATCGGGCCTTGAGTAATATTCGCCTACAAGTAGAAAAAAGAGAGGGCGAAATTGTTTTAGTGACTAATGCAACAACCTATATTACTACTGCAGACCGAGTGCATCTTACCAATATTATTTACAACCTTATTGATAATGCGCTCAAATATTCTGACCAAAAACCAACCTTAAAAATTACAACTGAAAATATAAATGATGGTATTCAAATTTCTATTTCAGACAACGGCATTGGGATTAGTAAAGAAAATCAGAAAAAAATATTCGACACTTTCTTTAGAGTTCCCACCGGTAACATTCATAACGTAAAAGGCTTTGGGCTGGGATTAAGCTATGTAAAATCTGCCGTAGAAAAACATGGCGGCACCGTAAGTGTTGTAAGTGACTTAGGCGCTGGATCAACATTTAAAATATTCATTCCTCTTTTAGGAAAACAAGAAAATTATGACTAAAGAAAAAATTACCATTTTATTGGCAGAAGATGATCGCAACCTAGGCAATCTTTTACGGGAATATCTGGAGGCCAAAGATTTTATAGTACGTCTAGCCATAAATGGCAAAGAAGCTTTTGATCTTTTTTCGAAAGAGCAATTTGATTTGTGTTTATTGGATGTGATGATGCCCATAAAAGATGGCTTTACGTTAGCCAGAGAAATTAGAATGTCCGATGCTGCAATTCCCATTGTATTTCTTACTGCTAAATCAATGAAGGAAGATGCAATTATTGGTTTTACCGCAGGTGCCGATGATTACATTACCAAACCATTTAGCATGGAAGAATTATTGTTACGAATCACCGCTATTCTTAGAAGAGTGAAAAATCAGGCGATTAAACAATCTGAAAAATTTGAGTTTGAAATTGGAAAATATACCTTCAACTCCAAAGATCGATCGTTAACTATAAAAGGCAATACTTCAGTACTTACAACAAAAGAGTCTGACCTTTTAAAATTGCTTTGCTTGAATTCAAACGATATATTAGATCGCAACTTTGCACTGCGTACCATTTGGCAAAACGATTCTTATTTTTCTGCCCGAAGCATGGATGTATATATTGCAAAACTTAGAAAATATCTTAAAGACGATTCCAATGTTGAAATCCTGAATATACATGGCAGAGGGTTTAAGTTGCTTACGGGCAAGTAGCTCCATTTAAATAGGTTTTCTTCCCTGATATATATAACTTCTCGTTGAGTCATTTTAGTAAATTTGTCTTCATTTACTAGCCCTATGCAACTATCCGAACAAGAAATACTTAGAAGAGAAAAGTTAAAAGAGATAAATAAGCTTGGCATAAATCCTTATCCGCCCGAGTTATTTGAAATTAACGTTTCCGCAAGTGATATTCACGAAAATTACGAGCGCAATAAAACAGATTATAAAAACATAAGCATTGCCGGGCGTATCATGAGTATCCGCGACATGGGCAAAGCCTGCTTTGTAAGTCTGCAAGATGGCACAGGCAGAATTCAACTTTATATAAAGCGCGATGATATTTGTCCGGGAGAAGATAAAATCCTATACGATATCCTTTTCAAAAAACTATTAGACATTGGCGATATTATTGGCATTACCGGATTTGTGTTTACCACTAAAGTTGGAGAAATTTCTATCCATGCCACTACTTTAAAATTACTTTGTAAAACGCTCAAGCCACTGCCTATTGTTAAGTTGGATGCAGAAGGCAAAGCACATGATGTTGTTACCGATCCTGAATTTAAATACAGACAGCGCTATGCTGACTTAGTGGTAAACACCCAGGTAAAGGAAACTTTCATCAAAAGAACGCAGATGGTGAAAACCATCCGCGATTATTTAAATGATAGTGGAGCCTTGGAAGTGGATACTCCCGTTTTACAAAATATTCCGGGCGGTGCTACGGCACGTCCATTTATTACGCATCACAATTCGTTGGATGTGCCTTTTTATTTGCGCATTGCAAACGAGCTTTTTTTAAAACGACTTATCGTTGGTGGTTTTGATTTTGTATTTGAGTTTTCCCGCAACTTCCGAAACGAAGGCATGGACAGAACACATAATCCGGAATTCACTATTCTGGAATTTTATGTAGCGTACAAAGATTATTTCTGGATGATGGATTACACAGAAAAAATGTTGGAGAAAGTTGCTGTAAGTCTTCACGGTACTTCTGAAGTTACGATGGGCGATAAAAAAATAAGCTTCAAAACGCCCTTCAAGCGCATATCAATATTTGATGCGATTCAAGAAGAAACCGGTATTGACATTAGCCAGATGGACGAAGCAGGGCTACGTGCTGTTTGCGCTAAGCTAGGTATTCATACCGAAGATTCTATGGGCAAGGGGAAATTGGTTGATGAAATTTTTGGCAGTAAATGTGAAAGCAAATTTATTCAACCTACATTTATTATTGACTACCCCGTAGAAATGAGTCCGCTTACTAAAAAACACCGCAGCAAAGATGGACTGGTTGAACGATTTGAATTAATGGTAAACGGCAAAGAGCTTGCCAATGCATATACTGAGTTAAACGATCCGCTGGATCAGCGTGCGCGATTTGAAGATCAGATTAAATTGATGGAGCGGGGCGATGACGAGGCCATGTTTATTGATCAGGATTTTCTTCGTGCATTGGAATATGGAATGCCTCCTACTTCGGGCATTGGAATTGGAATTGACAGACTCTGCATGCTCATGACAAATTCCCCAAGCATTCAGGATGTATTGTTTTTTCCACAAATGAGACCCGAAGGGTCGAATTCGCGAGGACCAGAAAAAAATGAAAAGACCGAGCAAATGAAACCGGAAATTTCTAGTTCAGGAATTCAGGAAAATAAAGTCGAAGCTCCAAAAACGGACTCGCCCGAAACATTAAAAATTATTCAAGTGCTTGCTGCTTCATCCAGCGGAAAGATGTCTACAGAGATTTTAGCAGAACTAGGCGATGCAGGATTGTCAAAAACTAAACTTGAAAAAATTCTGAATCAACTTACCGATGAAAAACGTTTGGTGAGAGAAGGGAAATATTTTTCCATTATAAAATAATGAAGCGCATAGCAGTAATAGGGGGAGGAAGTTGGGCAACCGCCTTAGTAAAAATGGCGTGCAACAATGCCGAAAATGTAGGCTGGTGGGTACGCAATAATGAAACTGCTGAGTACATAAAAAAATACCGCCACAATCCAAGTTACCTTTCCTCCGTTGAGTTTAACATGAGCAAACTGGTTGTTAGCTCTAATATTAAAAAGTTAGTGGCAGAATCCGATGTGTTAATTATGGCAATCCCCTCAGCATTTATTAATGATTCGCTTAAAGAACTTACGCCTGACGATTTTAAAAACAAAAAAATATTTTCAGCCATCAAGGGAATTGTTCCGGAGCATAACTTAATCATTGCTGAATATTTTAATCAAGTATTTAAAGTGCCCATTGAAAATGTGGGCGTAATTACCGGCCCTTCGCATGCCGAAGAAGTAGCGATGGAAAAATTATCCTACCTCACCATAGCCTCACAAAATACAGAAAGCGCAGAGTTTATGTCAAACGCTTTAGCGTGCAGATATATTAAAACTAGTATCAGCGATGATATTTATGGCACGGAATATTCTGCAGTATTAAAAAATATTATTGCCATCGCAGCAGGTATCTGTCATGGATTAGGATATGGAGATAATTTTTTATCTGTATTAATTACTAACGGCATACAGGAGATAAAACGTTTTGTAGATGCCGTACATCCCATTACGCGCGACATAAAAGACTCTGCCTACTTAGGAGATTTGCTGGTTACCGCCTATTCGCAATTTAGTAGAAACCGAACTTTTGGCAGCATGATTGGAAAAGGGTATTCTGTAAAATCTGCACAGACCGAAATGAACATGATTGCCGAAGGATATTATGGCGTAAAATGCATTTATGAGATAAATAAAAAATATACCGTACACATGCCTATTACCGATGCTGTGTATCGAATTTTATATGAAAAAATGTCGCCTGCTGTAGAAATGAAATTACTATCCGATAAATTATCTTAACATGGTAAAGAAATACGATTTTATTTCGTTTAAACGTGATCATTATTCAGATGAAGAAATGAAAAAGCGCTCCAAAGATTTTTGTGACTGGGCAAACAAGCGCAGATCGGTAAGGGATTATTCATCCAAAGAAATTCCTGCTGAAGTGATAGATAATATTTTGCTTACCGCGAATGCAGCACCCTCGGGGGCCAACAAACAGCCCTGGACTTTTTGTGTGGTTTATGATCCGGAAATAAAAAAACAGATTCGCATCGAAGCCGAGAAAGAAGAAAAAGTTTCTTACGATGGGCGCATGAGTCAGGAGTGGCTAGATGATTTAGAGCCGCTGGGTACAGACTGGCAAAAACCATTTTTAGAAATTGCTCCAGCGCTGATTATTGTTTTCAAAAGAAGTTTTGAAACTACTGCAGAAGGAAAAAAACATCAAAACTATTATGTATCTGAATCCATAGGGCTGGCCTGCGGATTTTTATTGATGGCCATTCATAATGCTGGACTAGTTGCACTTACGCATACTCCAAGCCCAATGAATTTTTTAACCAAAGTATTAAACAGGCCTGAAAATGAAAAACCTTTTTTATTAATTCCTATTGGATTCCCTGCGGACAATGCGATGGTGCCAGATATTGGCAGAAAGAAAATAGATGAAATTAAGGTGAAGTACTAGCTCGAAATTTTTACGTTCCGTTCCAGCAGAGTCTCCCGCAGGTGACTCTGCGTAAAAAATTCTTTATGTTTCTCAAAGACATGCTTCATTATACAAAATTAAATTATATCAAGCATCCTCAATTCTTATCCAAACAGCGTCCTCTATGAGTGACTCTGCTAAGGTCTGACTTTTTTTCTAAGAAGGTTTAGTGTGCCCGAAAACAATAAAATAAAAATAGAAACATAAAAACAAACTCTCCAAATAATATCTCCGTGTTTTACGTAAAAAGTTTCTGTTGAGTTTTTATTTATTGTTCCTTTAATTGCAGCAGGCACCCACCAGCCGGTTTGTTGTAAAATATCTCCACGTTGATTTACAAAACAAGAAATGCCGGTATTGGCAGAGCGTGCAATGCTTCTACGAGTTTCGATGGCACGCAGGGCTCCGTATTCTAAATGTTGTTTAAAGCCAGAAGTATTCCCCCACCAGCCATCGTTGGTGATAATAAATATTACGTTTGCTCCTTTGTTAATATATTCGGTTACAAATTCCCCAAAGATAGATTCGTAACAAATTACCGGAGCAACTCTACTTCGTTGCTCCTTCTGCGTACTTCCTCCCTCCCCTTCCGGGAGGGCTGGGGTGGGGTG
>CAYZTB010000054.1:0-20049 GCA_964481195.1 uncultured Bacteroidia bacterium
TTATTGATCCTTTTATTGATAATATTGATAGGGCATCCCCAAATAATAACACTTTTATCTTTACCTTTAATTTACCATCAAAATATGTTAAGTCTGAAAAAGGAATAATAGCTCCATATGGTAGTGTGGTTTTAAAAAATATAGTAAAAAAAATCTCTAAAAATGACCGAGTTTTTATTCATTGGTTCGAAAATGATGTAATGCAAGTTGTAGATGAGCTTGATTCGAAAGTTCCTATTTACATGATTTTTTGGGGTGGTGATTTTTTGTCGCAAGCAAAAATATTTGATGATTTTAATAATGACGTCCGTACTAAAAAATTAGTTAAAAGAAATGAGAGAAAAAAATTCTTTTATTGGACAAGGAATCCAATAAAATATTTGCACATGATTCCTGATTATTTACATTATATAAAGAAAAAGAAAAAAGAACAGAAAGAAGCGTTTGGTATCAGGAAAAAATTCTTAAGAAGATTGAATTATTTTTGCCATTGGAATGAATTGGATTTTGAAATAATCAAGCATGTGTATGACTGCTCTCCTACATTTATAACTTTCTTTGGTGGTTTGGGCTTAGAGAAAATTAGCGTGCCTTTAAAAAACACAAACAGTTGCACTTCAATTTGGTTAGGTAATTCCGATACAAATACCAATAATCATTTAGACGCTATTTATTTTTTGAAGAAATATAAGGATAATGGTATTAAAATAATATGTCCTCTTAGTTATGGCGTTGATAGGCCGTACGGAGATTATGTTGATAATGAAGGCAGGAATATATTTGCTGATAATTGGGTGGCTATCAGAAGTTTTATGGCGTATGAAAAATATATTAATTTATTTGAAAGCGTAAATGTAGTTGTTATGTATCATAATAGAACTCAGGCTTCGGGCAATGTTATTGTTTTTATCAAAAAAGGAATCAAGGTTTTTCTTAAAAAACAGTCCTCCCTGTTTCAGTTTCTAGTAAATAATGGCATTACCGTTTTTGATTCCAACACGATAAAGAATTTAGCATTTGAAGAATTCATAGAGCCATTAACTGCTGTGCAAACGAAAACAAATATTGAGATAATTTCAAATTTATTTTCAGAGAAGAAGCAGCGAGAATGCTATAATGAGATATTAAACTAGTATAATATATCTCTATTTTTTAAATAGCTATTAATCCAGAATTCTGATATTAATTATATTATTTTATGATAAAAAAACTAATTTATAAAACTTTATCTTTTATTTTTTCTTCATCTTCCGGTAAGATTTTTATAAGATTATTATATTCTCCAAAAATCAAATTCAACATAGGTTCGGCCGGTGTAAGTATTGGTAAGGATTGGTTTTCAACAGATATTGATACCTTGAATGTTACCAAGAAAAGTGACTGGAGTAAATTATTATTTTTTTTGAAAGCAGATAATATTTTTGCAGAACACGTTTGGGAGCATCTTTCTGCTTCAGATACTGTTTTGGCAAATCATAATTGTTATAAGTTTTTGAAAAGTGGCAGTACGTTGAGGTTGGCAGTTCCCGATGGCTTTAATCCAGATAAGACCTACATCGAGTGGGTAAGGCCTGGTGGTAACGGGCCCGGTGCCGATGATCATAAAATACTTTACAATTATAAATCAATGAAGGCTGCTTTGGAATCCATTGGATTTAAAGTGCAGCTGCTTGAATACTGGGACGAGCTGGGAAATTTTCATTTTGTAGATTGGTCTGATGAAGCTGGGCGGGTAAGTCGTTCAAGGAGATTTGATTCAAGGAATATAGATGGGAAGTTAAATTATACATCATTAATTATAGACGCTATAAAACCCTAATGAAAGATTTAGCTCCTGTTGTTTTATTTGTTTACAATCGTCCTTTTCATACAATGCAGACTTTAGCAGCTCTTGAAAATAATACTTTTGCTGATCAATCTATATTATTTGTTTTTTCGGATGGCCCTAAGGTTGACGCTTCGGAGGACGATTTAAATAAAATTATAGAAGTTAGAAAATTGATAAAAAGTAAAATGTGGTGTAAGGAGGTTCATCTAATTGAACGAGATAGTAATTTGGGATTAGCAGTTAATATTATCCAAGGCGTTACTGAGGTTGTAAATAAGTATGGTAAAGTAATAGTCTTAGAAGATGATATTGTAACGTCTTCATATTTTCTAAAATACATGAATGCTACGTTAATTGAATATGAAAAATTAGAAAAGGTAATGCACATAACTGGCCATAGTTTTCCTTTGTTGAATATTAAAGAGGATACTTATTTTCTTAAATATGTTTCTCCCTGGGGCTGGGGTACTTGGCGGGATAGATGGATGAAGTTTGAAAATAACTCGAAAGAATTATTGCGTAAATTACATATTATGAAGGACTTCTCCTTAGAAGATTATAATTCTAGATATGGAAATGCATTTTATGAGCAATTATTAGCTAATATTGATGGAAAACTTAATACATGGGCTGTCAAGTGGCATACTTCTATTTACTTAAATAATGGACTTTGTTTGTTTCCTAGAAACTCATTGGTTCGTAACATTGGTTTTGATAATTCTGGGGAGAATTGCGGTGATCTTGAGCCAGTTTTTTCTGAAATTAGTAATTCAATGCCGGTTATTACTTCACTTTCACTAAAAGTGAATCAAATTGCACTGTTGTCTTTTGGGGAATATTATAATAACCTTATCAAGCCAGAGATTAAAAATAGTTTAATAAAAAAAATATATGGGAGATTTCAATCAATATTTATGGGTAAAAAATAACCTTAACATGATTAAGTCGAATGTTTTAGAAATCGGCTCAAAATTCTATGACACATCTACATTCAATGATTTTAGAAAATTGTGTTCTGATAAAGGTGTGGAATACGTGGGTGCTGACCTTAGTGAGGGAAAAAATGTGGATATAGTATTAGATTTCACTTTAAGTTCATTGGCTGTTAATCAGAAGCTTAATCAAAAATTTAATACAGTTATATGTTGTTCTGTAATGGAACATGTTAAGGATATTTTTGCATTTGCTAATAACGTATCTGAGATAGTTGAAGAAGATGGCGTGCTGTTTTTATCTGTTCCATTTACTTGGGAGTATCACGGATATCCAAATGATTATTGGAGATTTACACCTGCAGCAGTAGAATATTTGTTTAAAGATTTTACTTTTCCAAACGAGTATAGAACAATATCGTCTCATATTCCAAATGACATCAAGCCGCTCCATGAAAACCCTAATCATTTTTGCTATTCTACAATTCTCGAGGGGAGTCCAAATCCTGAGAAAGTAAAATCGAAGACTAATTTACTAAAGACGATTTATCATATATTTTTTAATAAAATAATTAATAGTGAGCAAATTTTATACAACAATATTAGAACTACACGATACTTTAGACCTAGTTGCATAAATATGGTTGGAATAAAAAGAAAATAGTTTTTAAAAATCTAATAAACACACCATTAGGATATGAGTATTTTTAATTTTTTACGTAGTAGTTTTAATGAAAAGAAGATGTTAGATGGTCTTTCTAATGAAGAGTATAGTCGTTTAAAAACCTATCCCAGATTTACCCCTACTAATACAATTTTATTTGGAAATAAAATATCCATGCCTGATGTTCCTACTTTTTTAAGTTCATTCGATGAAATATTTAATAAAGAGGTATATAAATTTATAGGAAATGACAAAAATATAACTATGCTTGATTGTGGTGCGAATATCGGCTTGGCTACCTTGTATATAAAAAGAAAATTTCCCAATTCGCATATTATTTCATTTGAACCAGACCCTCAAATATTTAATGCACTACAGGAAAATGTTATTAATCAAAAATTATCAAATGTAGAGGTCAGAAACGAGGCAATTTCTAATAAAGAAACGAAATTGAATTTTTATTTAGAAGGAGGTCATTCAGGTATGATTGTAGAAAACAATCTTTCTGAAAAAGTCATTGAAGTAAATGCAGTTCGGCTGAAAGATGTAATGATGCAATTTAACGAAATTACTTTTTTGAAAATTGATATTGAAGGTCATGAGAAAATTGTAATTCCTGATATAGCCTCAGAATTAGGAAAAGTGAAATATTTGTTTTTTGAATATCATTCTATAATGGACGAAGTTCAGACACTTGATGAATTGCTTAGAGTAGTGAGAGACGCTGGTATGAAATACTATATTAAGGAGTCTGTTAATAAGCAGTTTCCTTTTGTTGATAGAGAAATCTTTCTTAAAATGGATTTAATTTTAAATATTTTTTGCTATCGTGATTAATTCTTTAATACGCACCTATTTATTATGAGTTGTGTTGTTTTGGTTCCCATATATAAAAATTTTGAAAAGCTTTCTGAAAATGAGATTTTGTCACTTGAGCAACTCCTTGTAGTTCTAAAGAATTATCCGATAGTTTTTATTGGGCCTGAAAGGATTCAATATGATGTATATCTAAGTTTTTGTAGGGAAAGAGGGATTGTTGTAGCTGTTGAACTTTTTTCAAACAGTTTTTTTGATAATGTTGTTGGGTATAATCTTTTATTACAAGAAAAGTTGTTTTATAAGAGGTTTTCTAGCTACCAATTTATGTTAATTTATCAATTAGATGCTTTTGTTTTTAGAGATGAGTTAGAGTTTTGGTGTTCTAAGAATTATGACTTTATTGGTGCGCCATGGTTCAAGGGATGGGATGAGCCTTCTGAGAAAGCAGAGATAATCGGTGTTGGTAATGGTGGATTATCCTTAAGAAAAACAAGTATGTTCCTTAAATTATTACGAAAAATACGATATTTGAAATTTCTACATAGACTGTATACTAGCTCGCATCTTAATAAATTGATTGAGTTTAGACATTTTTTATTGCCATTTAAAATGATAACTCAGCACTATTTTGACCATGAAGTCTTTGAGTCAATACTTAAAGGGAATCATTTAAATGAGGATTATTTTTGGGCTATTCAAATGCCTAAATGTTTTCATTTTATGAACATTGCTCCTATCAATGAAGCAATTAAATTTAGTTTTGAAGTTAACCCAAGACTTTTATATGACCTTAATAATAAAATGCTGCCTTTTGGATGCCATGCATGGGAGCGTTATGATGTAGAATTTTGGAAGGAGTTTACTCATATTAAGAAATAGAGATTTTTTTTACATAGAAGTATATCTTACTTTTATGTACAAGACAACAAAATAACATGAATAGTAAAATATCTGTCATCACTCCATCTTTAAATTCTTCTAAATACATTGAAGAAGCTATTAAGAGCGTAATGGAGCAGGGTTATGATAGCTATGAGCACATTATTGTTGATGCGGGGTCTAAGGATGGCACGATTGATATATTGAAGAAATATGCTCACCTAAAATGGGTGTCGGAACCCGATAAAGGCCAGTCGGATGCAATTAATAAAGGCTTTGCAATGTCTACCGGAGATATAATAGTCAGTTTAAATGCGGATGATTATTTTGAGAAAGGTGCATTTGAATATGCAAAGGCAGGTTTAGCAAACGAATGTGATGTCATATTTGGAAAAGTTAAGGTGCTATTGCAGGATGGAGGCTATTTGATAAATGACCCTAATATTAAATTTGAAAAAATGTTAAGATGGTGGGAGTCTGATGCTTATTCTTATAACGCATCAGGATATTTCTATAAACGTAAGGTTCAAATGCAGATACCGTTTGATATAACAGATCATTATTGTATGGACTTGAAGTTTCTTTTAGAAGCTTCTAAAGTATTTACCTTCCAAAAAGTGGATCATATTTTTGGAATTTTTAGATTGTTAGCAGATTCAAAAACAGGGAAGCACGTGTCTGATCTGAATCATTTAGGTCGAATCATGAGTTTTTGTGACGAGTATGTGAAGGAAATGGATGTTACGTATGCGAAAAAGTATTTTTTTGATAAGGATAACTATATGTCAGCAAGAAAAAAGGAGGCGGCAATTGAAGTTGCATCTAATACAGGCATAAAAAAGTTGTTACGTTTTTTATCAAAATCTGCTAGTAAAATACGGCATACTAAATAAACTAAAACGAACTTTATAAATTATCTTGTGGATGTATCTGTAATCATACCAACATTAAATCGTAGCGAGTTGCTTTTAAAAACTCTTTATTCGCTTTCGATGCTAGACTATCCTAAAGATAAGTTTGAAATAATTGTAGTGGACAATAATTCTACTGATGAGACCGAAATTGTTACTAAAAAATTTATTGAGAATAATAATAAACTAAACGTCTCATATTATTTGGACACAACTCCAGGTATGTTGTCTGGGCGCCATAAAGGGGCTGATGTAGCCAAAGGCGAAGTATTAACTTTTATAGACGATGATGTGAAGGTTTCTGTTACTTGGATGGCAGCTATCATGGATGCTTTTCGTAAATATGAAGATGTGGATCTGGTTACTGGTCCTTGTTTGCCAGAGTATGAAGTTCCTCCACCAAATTGGTTAAAAGAGTTTTGGACGCCAGCATATCAAGGAAGAATTTGTGGCTGGTTAAGTCTAATGGATTTAGGTGATAAGGAAATATTCATTAGCCCTACTTATGTGTGGGGACTTAATTATTCTATTCGAAAGAAAACGCTATATCATTTAGGTGGCTTTCATCCAGATTGCGTGCCTCCAAACTTCCAGCAATTTCAAGGCGATGGCGAAACAGGCTTGTCTCATAAAGCAATCAAGCTAGCTTATAAGGCATTATATAATCCAAATGTAAAATTACATCACTATATAAACAAAGAGCGGTTAACAATTCCTTATTTTGAAAAACGAGCATACTATCAGGGAGTTGCTAATTCATATACCCATTGCAGGCATCAAAATAATTTGCAAAAAGACACTACAAGTAGTGCTCCTATATTGAGTGAAAAGAAAAATAAAACTGTTCTAGGTAAGATGTCATATCACCTGATGCAGCTTCTAAAGCACGGGAAAAATATTGTATTTTCGTCATCAACATCGGAGATTAATGCAATTAAGAAATTGCTTGATAAAAAACAAAAGGAAGGATTTGATTTTCATCAAAAAGAGTTTAAAGAAAATGAAGTAATAAGAAATTGGGTGTTAAAAGAGGACTATTGGGATTATAAGTTGCCTGTAATAGCATAAAATTTATCAATGGATTATTTACTTTTGTCCGATTTTTTTAAACCATCAGGACTATAAATTATTTGTAATATGAAAAAGTTGATACATAAAGTATTTAATTCATTGGGATTTGAAATAAAACGAGTGGGAGAGGCTAAGCTACAGGATAGAAAATATTCTTTCAGACCGTATTTTATTGAAAAAAATGTAGAAGGAGTAGATTTTAAATTTTTTGTAGGAGATACCGATGGGATGGAGTGGTACCACACTGGGGCAACAGATCCGGTATGGATCGAAATGAGATTTATTAAGGATAAAATTATCTCTGAAGGTGATACAGTAGTTGAATGTGGGTCTCATCATGGATGTACTACGGTTGTGCTTTCTGATTGGGTTGGAAAAAAAGGACGTGTGCTTTCTTTTGAGCCAAATCCCGTAAATTTCGAGATATTGAAAATTAATCTTTCCATCAATGGCATTCAAAATGTAGAACCTTTTAATATAGCTGTTGGAGCGGAAAACGGAGAGGTGGACATAGATATTTCCTCATCAAATTCATATGTGCTCAGGAATACTGTTTCTGTGAAAACATCAAAAGTGAAGTTAATTAATATTGATTCTTTGCTAGACAGTAATCCCGATGTATTAAAAATTGATGTTGAAGGTTTTGAAAAGGAAGTGTTGGCAGGCGCTGTTAAATTGCTCAGAAAAAAACCTAAATTAGCCATAGAAATTCACCCGGAGATGTTTGAAAAATACAATACATCTATAAAGGAAATATTTGATATTATTAACAGGGATAATTACAATTTTTGGGTGCAATGGGATGATGAGAAACAACCATGCCCATATAACTTTGAAAAGGAAATAAATAGCCGTGTTCACTTATTTGCCATTCCTAAATAGTTGGCCGGATTATTCCTAAGTTTGTCTCTATGAATATTAAAAAAAATGAAAATGAATCGGGTGTTTTAGCTATAATAATTTATAGCAGGTTTAAAGAAAATGGGTGTTAAAAGAAGATTATTGGAACTATCAATTACCCAATGAATAATTGTTTAATTTGAGACGGTTGTGAGTTTTTAAATTTTATCATTTTGCGGAAAGAAAAGTATGAGTGGACTAAAGCATTTATTGAGGAGAATATTTCCAAAAGTAGACTTGAATGATCTTACTAAAAAGGTAGATGATTTGAAGCTAGGCTTATTAAATTCTCAGTTAGAACAAAGAATTCTTTTTGGTCAGTATCAATCTGGTTTAACGCCATCCGGAAAAGCATTTAGATTTGAGGATTCAGGATTTAGTGTTTTTTCTCAGAATGATGAAGACGGTAAGTTGCTATATATATATTCGTTAATAGGATTTACAAATAAAAAATGTGTGGATATGGCTTTTGCTTACCCTTATGGATCAAATGTTACTAATTTACTTTGTAATTGGGGATTTACCGGCTTACTTGTTGAAGGAGGGGATATGAAAAAATCTATCGAATTTTTTAATTCTAATCAAAACACCAATATTTTCCCGCCTACATTATTGGAAGAATGGATTAGTGCCGAAAATATCAATGATCTATGTACTGCTAATAGTTTTGTAGGCGAGATTGATTTATTCTCACTAGACGTTGATGGGGTAGATTATTGGCTTTGGAAAAGTTTAACGGCAATTTCTCCACGTGTAGTCGTTTTGGAATATCAAGATATTTTAGGATCAAAAGAATCACTCACAGTTCCATATTCAGCAGATTTTAATAGACATAATATTAATCCTGACTTTTTTGGTGCTTCGCTTTCTGCATTTGTAAAATTGGCAAAAGAAAAAGGATACCGTTTGGTAGGAACTAACAATTTACAGTATAATGCCTTTTTTGTTAGGAATGATATTGTTCAAGATAAATTACCGGAAATAAGTATTGAAAGTTGTTTTGCTCATCCTAAAGTTAAAAAAGGAATACTTGAGCGTTACCCGAAAGTAAAAAATCTTCCTTGGGTTAAAGTTTGATAATAAATAAAGCATGATTGAAAAAATAGAACATAATAATCAGCTTCTTGCTATTTTAATACGAACAGGCTTTGTAAAAGAGGGTATTCATTTTTTTACACCTGACGATTTTTCACAGCAATTAGCGTATATGAATAGACCCAAGGGATATGTAATAGATCCGCACGTACATAATTCTATACCAAGGGAAGTCACTTACACGCAAGAGGTGTTATTTATTAAAAGTGGTAAGGTGCGTGTAGATTTTTATAGCAACGAAAAAAAATATTTAGAAAGCAGAGAGTTAAATAAAGGGGATGTGATTTTGTTAGCATCCGGAGGGCATGGTTTTGAGATGTTGGAAAATGCCGAAATGATTGAAGTAAAGCAAGGCCCTTATTCTGGTGATATGGATAAAGTTCGCTTTAAGCCAGAAGAAAATTCATAGTTAATTTAATAGATAATGTCAACATTTAATGCATACAGTCGCTATTACGATCTTTTGTATAAGGATAAAGATTATAAAAGTGAAAGTGCTTATGTGGTAGAAAAATTAAAAAAGTATTTTAATAATCCTAATTCTATTTTAGAATTAGGTTGTGGAAGTGGTTCTCATGCAAATTATCTTTGCAAAGATGGATTTAGCGTATTCGGAATTGAACGGAGCGTTCAAATGGTTGAAGAGGCTAAGAATAAAAAAATAAATAATTTTGAGATTCTAAATAGTGATATTTGTGTTTTTAGAATTGATAAAAAATTTGATTGTGCAATTTCATTATTTCATGTAATTAGCTACGTTACGGAAAACAGTGAATTGATAAAATGTTTTCAATTAACCAATCAACACCTCGTAAAGAATGGAATATTCTTATTTGATGTTTGGTTTACTCCTGCCGTTCATGCACTGAAACCAGAGAGAAGAGTAAAAAAAATGGAAGATGAGGATACGGCAGTAGTTCGAACAGCGGAGTCGAAAATGAATTTTATGAAGAACACAGTAGCTGTTAATTTCTTTGTAGAGGTTCGGGATAAAGCTTCCGATAAAAAAGTGGAGCTAAACGAAGTACATTCAATGCGACATTTTAGTATTCCTGAAATTGAGATGCTAGCAACACAAACTGGTTTTGAAATACTTGAAGTGGAAGAGTTTTTAAGCGCTAAAGCCCCTGGCGATGATACTTGGGCTGTTAGTTTTATTCTAAAAAAAATTGCCGATGCATAATCCAATCCCTGTAAATACTCCCTTGCTTGATGGCAATGAATTAAAATACTTAACGGAGTGCATTAAAACCGGTTGGATATCTAGCGAAGGACCTTATGTGGTTGAATTTGAAAATATTTTTTCCAAATATGTTAACCGAGAGTTTGGAATTGCAGTAGCCAATGGTTCTGCAGCATTAGACATTGCCGTTAAAGCACTAGATTTTGCTCCTGGTGATGAGATAATTATGCCTGCATTTACCATTATTAGCCCTGCACAGTCTGTTTTTAATGCTGGAGCCGTCCCTGTACTAATTGATAGCGACCCCGTTACTTGGAATATGGATGTTTCCCTTATTGAAGCTAGGATAACACCTAAAACTAAAGCGATACTAGTTGTTCACATGTATGGCTTACCAACAGACATGGATATAGTGCTTGAGCTTTGTAAAAAATATAATCTAAAATTAATAGAAGATGCAGCTGAAGTTCATGGTCAAACATATAAAGGAAAAATGTGTGGCAGCTTTGGAGATGTAAGTACATTTAGTTTTTATCCTAATAAACACATTACTACCGGAGAGGGTGGAATGATAGTTTGCAATGATAAAAAACTAGCTGAAAGATGTAAGAGGTTAAGAAACTTAGCCTTTGAACCCGGCAGGCGTTTTGTACATCGCGAATTAGGTTGGAACTATAGAATGACAAATATGCAAGCTGCCTTAGGGGTAGCCCAAATGGAACGCATAGATTCTCATATTTTAAGAAAGCGTGAAGTAGGCAAGTTGTATCTTGATGGATTATCTCAGTTGAAAAACATTAAACTTCCTCTTCTTAAAATCCATTATTCTGAAAATATATTTTGGATTTTCGGTATTGTTTTAGACCCTAAAGGTGGTGCCAATGCTGAAGCAGCGATGAGTAAATTAGCAAAATTAAATGTTGGCACAAGACCCTTTTTCTACCCGATGCATTTACAGCCTGTTTTTTTAGAAAACGGTTTGTTTAAAAATGAAAAATATCCGATATCCGAACAGCTTTCGGAGTTTGGGTTTTATATACCATCTGGTTTGGGTATTTCTGATAGCGAGATTGATTGCGTGATTCAGGATGTGGTGGCTGTATTGAGCTAACGCGTATATTTATTACATTTGTTTTATTAGTTTTTTCAATCAATATCTTACGAGTATAAGAACTATATTTATTGAAATTGTAATGCTTTTGAAGCAGGTAAATTGCATGATTAAATGAAGATCGCCATATTGTCTTTTGATTATTATTCTCCAGAGGTTTCCCCTGTATTAAAAAGTGTTGCGGATTATTTACAAGAAAAAAATGTCGATACCCGTTTGATCATAACCGCATTAGCGATTGCAAGTACATTTACTTTAAAAAATGTAAAAATTGTAACAATTATTAACCGGAGGTTGAATAATATTTTTTATGTAATAAAAAAAAATAAGTTTCATCGTGTTAATCGCCTACTTTCATTTTTTGAAATTAAATTAAATGAAAAAAAATTGAAAGACAATATTAGGGGTGTGGATTTTATTTATTGTATGGAATTTCCTTCTCTTGATTTCCTCAATCGAATTAAATTTGATTTGTCAAAGGTTGTTTACTTTTCTTTAGAAAGCATTGATTTTATAAAAAAATATGAAAAGGAATATGCAGTCAGCCTGCTAGAAAAATGTAAATTCTGTGTGATTCAAAGCAAAGAGCGACATCACGATTTGGAAATGTATCTTGGGCACACTTTTAATTTTAAATATTTTCCGGTCTCAATACGCCCGATAAAAAAGAGTGATAATGTATTGCAGCTAAGCAGCTTTAGTAATAAAATTAATATAATCTATTCAGGGTATTTTGCTGCTTGGGCCAGTGTTTATGAACTTTCTGAAGCCTTGATTAATGCAAAATCATTCAGTGGGATTGTTTTTAGTATGCAGGGACATAATGTATCCACTGTTGATTATTATCTTAAAGTTAAAGAACTAGTACATACTTTTACAAATGTTTCAATTGAAGACAAATTTTACTCTGACGAAGAACATCAAGTGTTATTGAAAAAGAACGACATTGGTATTGCCATTTACACCAACAACTCCGGAAGCGTAAATTGGGATAATTTGTTATTCTCTTCAGGAAAAATAGCAACTTATTTGTGGGCAGGACTAGGGGTAATTACAAACATCAAATCTGAGCATACACTTAAACCCCCCTTTCTATTTATTGAGAAAATCGCCCCAGATACTATGGATGTAGCAATATCATCGTTTAAAGAAAACCCCATACTGTATAAGGAGTCAGCTATAGCGTTTGCAGAAAAGTATTATAATGCAAATGTCTATTTAGATACTATATATAATTCAACACTTTTGTAAAATTATTTGAAACGATGAAGAGGATATTGACTTTTTATAATAAAAAACTTAAATTCAAGTAGTAAATGCAACTTTTTAGAGGAGAATAAAGTTTAAATATTTTTCAAGACAAAGAAGAAAGAAAATGAATTCTTTCTCTTTGCCCTGATGTATATTGTTTAAACTCACTCCCTCCTCGTCAAAAAAAGTTGTAAGTATGCATATAACCTTAGAACAAAGGTACATAATTTGTACACTAAAAAAAGAGGGCTACACACAAGCAAAGATAGCTTATGAAACTGGCAAAAGTAAAAGTGTTGTCAGCCGAGAATTGCAAAGAAACCGTAATACACTCACAGGTGAATATGATGCTTCTGTCGCTCAGAAGAAATATGAAGCTCGAAAAGCAGGTATCCCAAAAAAGCAGCACTTTACCTCTTCTATAAAAAATTTTGTGGAAGAAAAACTTTCTTTGGATTACAGTCCGGAACAAATATCTGGCAGGGCTAAAATTGAAATGATAAAATGCGTAAGCCCAGAGCGCATTTACCAATATATTTGGGCCGATAAAAAAGCTGGTGGGGAGCTTTATAAAAAAACTCAGACGCAAAGGGCGTAAGTATAGAAAAAGAGGTAATTTAAAAGATACTAGAGGGCTTATAAAAGGCAGAGTAGATATAACTGACAGACCTAAAATAATAGAAGAAAAAACTAGATTTGGAGATTTTGAAATAGATACGGTGATTGGTGCAAACCATAATGGAGCTTTGCTTACAATTAATGACCGCGTTACAAGTCTAGTTTACATACGAAAGCTAGAAGGAAAAGAAGCTGGCCCAGTTGTAGAAAAAACAATAGAAGCTCTTTCTCCCATCAAAGACTTAGTGAAAACTATAACTGCTGATAATGGAAAAGAATTTGCTTTTCATGATCAAATTAGTCAGGCATTAGATCTGAACTTTTATTTTGCCAAACCTTATCACTCCTGGGAGAGAGGCGCAAATGAAAATACAAATGGATTGATTCGTCAATATTTCCCAAAAGGCACCTCGTTTGAAAACATCTCTGAACAAGACGTACAAAAGGTTCAGGATATATTAAATAACAGACCAAAAAAAAATTAGGATTTTTAACCCCAAATGAATTTATTTTAACTAAATTTGAAATTGAAATTATTAACCCAAAAGTTGCATTTGTGACTTGAATTCAGCAAATAAATCATTATGACTAATATTATGCGATTGAAAAATAGGATCAAGTATTATTTAATGCCCAAGATAGAAAGAGAGCGTATTGCATTATTAAGGGATAGCTTGAGTGGGGTCGTTCAGAATGTTCAAGATAATATTCCAGAGTCTTCATTGTTTTGGGAAAACTTTAAGAAACAATTAACGGATTTTTGCTTAAGAAATGATCCTCGAAATTTTCTTTGGGCTGATTTCATAAGGTTATACTTTTTTGTAGATGGGGCAGACTATATTTCTAAAGAATTACAATTTATTGAAGCAAATAAGGCAAAATGGGAATTGAAATATAGAGAGGCATTAACTATAGATTGTTCTTTGCCTTCTTCCCAATCTAAATTCTTTAAAGATACAAACGACAATACAATACATCATTTGTATCATATTACTAAATATGAGAGTTTTTCAAATAATAACATTGATGAACTTGAAGTAATTGTTGAATTTGGAGGCGGATATGGTAATATGTGTAGGCTTGTTAAAAAGTTAGGTTTTAAAGGCATTTATATTATTTATGATGGGAAAGAACTTAATTTTTTACAAAGGTTTTATTTGTCTTATAACAATATTAATGCTGTAATAGTAGAGCAGAAAGATCATGTTTTGCAACCTGACAATGTGTATTTAGTTAATGATATGAACCTGTTTTCGAAACTTAATTTAAAAACTCAAAAAGGTCTTTTACTTGCTACTTGGTCTTTAAGTGAAGTTTCAATGAATACGCGAGAGATGTTTTTATCTACGCCATTGATTTCTTCTTTTTCAGAGTTTTTACTAGCTTATCAAGCTACATTTTTTGAAAA
Organism: uncultured Bacteroidia bacterium; assembly: GCA_964481195.1. GTDB lineage: Bacteria > Bacteroidota > Bacteroidia > Palsa-948 > Palsa-948 > Palsa-948. The sequence continues at coordinate 14,671 of CAYZTB010000054.1, forward strand.
TGATAATGAAAGTTTTTTTGTTAAATGGTTTTCGGCTAAAAATAACATTAACTGGATTTCTGAGCCTATTCCGCATATTCCAAATATTCCTAGTAAGTATATTTTTTCTACAAAGACAAATAAATAATCTTGGTGATTGAATAACTAAACTCTAATAATTGTTTAATGTAATGATTAGAAAAACAGTAAGATTTTTTTTTCCTAATAAGCCCTTTTCAACTATTGGCACTCACAATGAGTCAACTAGAGTCGCATGGCTTGAGGCAACACTTAAAAAAATCCCTAATGGCAGCAGGCTATTAGATGCCGGAGCAGGGGAGCAGCAGTTTAAAAAGTTTTGTGGACACTTAAATTATGTGTCTCAAGACTTTGCTCAGTACAAGCCAGAAGAGCTCAATAAAGGCTTGCAAATGGATAAATGGGATTATGGAAAGCTAGATATCATTTCAGACATTGCTGCTATCCCCGAGCAGGATGCTTCTTTTGATGCCATCATGTGTACAGAGGTGTTTGAACACATCATTAACCCCAGAGATGCCGTAAAAGAGTTTTCAAGGCTTTTAAAAAAAGATGGCTATTTAATTATCACTGCTCCTTTTTGCAGTCTAACTCATTTTGCCCCTTATCATTTCTATACAGGATTTAACAAATACTTCTATGAAACTTCGCTAAAAGAAAATGGCTTTGAAATACTTGAAATGACTCCCAATGGTAATTTTTTTGAGTTTGTAGCATAGGAACTAAGAAGAATTCCATCAACTGCTGATAAATATTGTAATGGATATGCTAGTGCAGATAAATTAGAAATTGATAAAACATTACAGATTCTTGAAAAGTATTCTAAACAAGACAAAGGATCCTCAGAATTCCTTTGTTTCGGCTACCATGTTTTTGCTAAAAAAATATGATTATAGTTAAGTTGCTAGGAGGGCTAGGTAACCAAATGTTTCAATATGCTTTTGGTAAGCATCTAGCTTTGAAAAATAATTCTTCGCTATTGCTAGATCTTTCATACTATGAATCTCAATCCTTGCGCAAGTATGAGTTGGATGCTTTTTTAATTTCTGAAAAAACAATCTCAAAAGATTTATTGAATCAGCTAGTATATCCCAATCCTCCTACTATTTTTATCCGTTTAATTAATAAATTTTTTAATAAGCAACTCGAATACAAAATTGTTTCTGAAGCATCAACTTCTTTTGATAGTTCTTGCCTAAATCTGAAAGGGAATGTTTATTTATCCGGCTATTGGCAATCAGAGAAATATTTTAAGTCCATCGAAATCCAGCTTCGTGAAATATTTACATTTCAGCATGAAAAATATGAGAAAACACTTTTCCTAAAAGAAATTCTGCATTCTAATTCCATATCCATTCATATTCGAAGAGGAGATTATGTAAACGATAAAGCAACGCATGCTGTACACGGTCTATGTGATTTAGCTTATTACCATAATGCAATAAATGCAATAGCAGACAAAGAAATCAACCCTGTGTTTTTTATATTTACAGATGATGTTGTTTGGGCTAAAGAAAATTTGGTTATTCCCTTTGAACATCATTTTGTAAGTGGCAATAACTTGAACAATTTTGAAGAAATGTATTTGATGAGTTTATGTAAGCACAACATCATAGCTAACAGCAGCTTTAGTTGGTGGGCAGCTTGGCTAAACCCGAATCAACAAAAAAAAATAATTGCTCCTAAAGTGTGGTTTGCTGATAGTGCTATGAATGAAAAAACTATTGATTTAATTCCTCAAGCGTGGATAAGAATATAAATATTCCTGCTATCTCAGTATTGATGCCGGTTTACAATGCCGAAAAGTATTTAAACGATGCTATTAACAGTATCTTAAGTCAATCGTTCACTGATTTTGAATTTCTGATAATTGATGATGGCTCTACAGATAAAAGTCCAGAAATAATTAAATCTTTTCAAGACCCGCGCATAGTATTTATTCAGAAAGCTTCAAATACTGGTCTGATTGACACATTAAACTTTGGAGTTGAACAATCTAAAGGCAAGTACATTGCGCGAATGGATGCAGATGATATTTCTTTAAAAGATCGTTTTTTGCTTCAGCACAAATACCTGGAAGAAAATCAAGATGTATTGGTGCTGGGTACTTTTTACAAAATAGTAGGTACTAATCAAGATACTTCTGGTTTTCCTGTTTCACATAACGAAGTAAAAGTTTTTACACTAACGGGTTGTCCGGTGGGTCATCCAACGGTATTAATTAGGAAGGAAGTATTTACCGTACATGGTATTTGGTATGACCAGAATTATTTGCATGCCGAAGATTATGATTTATGGGTTAGAATTCTTGAAGTTGGAAAAATTGAAAATATTCCTCAGGTGCTGTTGGAATACAGAGTGCATGAGGAGCAAGTATCTAGTAAAGAAAAAGAAGTTCAAAATAATGCTTCTGATAAAATTTTAGTGAGATTGCTTCGTAAGAGTATTTCTTTTGACAATAAAAAATATTCTCAAGAATTTGCTTGTAAAATTTTATTAAACAGAACCTCCCGAATCTCATGCGGTGATTTAATTCTACTCAAAGCTTTAATTAATGACTTGTATAGTTCTAATATTCAGTTAAAGTTTTATGATAATGCTTCTTTAGAAAAGTTATTGAATAATATCTGGTTAAAATATTCTTTTACAGCTTATGATTATGGTTTTACCAATCTTTCAGCAATTATGTCCGGCAAACACTCGCACTTAACAGCAATGAATTTTAGCTTGAAGTTGAAATATATTTTAAAGTCGTTTGTAGGGTATAAAAGCAATTAATTAGGTTCTTTTTACTGCTTTTTATCTCTTTTAAAGATTCAATCCCACCGCATTGTTTTTCGTAAATTTGCAGGAAACACGCTTTAAATCAATGTTTTAATGTGCGGTATAGCAGGTATCCTTTCTTTTAATAACGAATTAGTTGCGACTGATGTCTTACAAAAGATGTGTAATGCAATTGCCCATCGCGGACCGGATGGGGAGGGGTATTGGATTAACTTAAAGTCTACTTTAGGTTTTGGGCATAGAAGACTATCAATTATTGATTTAACAGATTCAGGAAAGCAGCCTATGCATTATGCGGATACTCGATATACAATTACTTACAATGGTGAAATTTATAACTACTTAGAATTAAGAGAACAGCTGATTTCAAAAGGATACAAGTTTATATCTAACAGCGATACCGAAGTTTTGTTGGCTTTATATGATCTTAAAAAAGAAAAATGTTTACAGGAATTGGACGGTATGTTTGCCTTTGCAATTTGGGATGAAAAAGAGCAGACTTTGTTTTGTGCCAGAGATCGATTTGGAGAAAAGCCATTTTATTATTTCAAGGATAATAATAGATTTGTTTTTGCTTCTGAAATGAAACAGTTTTGGGAAGTGGGAATAAAAAAAGAACTAGTTCAAGAAAAATTACTGCATTATGTAAATACGGCTATCATCGATGATGAGACGGATATGACTTCTACGTATTACAAGAACATTCATCAGTTGGATGCAGCCCATTATTTACTAATTGATTCCAAAAAAAAAATTACCATTTCCAAATACTGGGATATTGATTTAAATGCTAAGGAATTTGGCGGAACTATTGAGCAGGCTGCCGAGAAATTTTTAGAATTGTTTACAGAATCTATTCGTTTACGATTAAGGTCTGATGTTCCTGTAGGTTCTAGTTTATCTGGCGGGCTAGATTCATCCAGTATTGTGGTGCTTATTGATATGCTGAAGGGAAAAGAACTCCAGCAAAACACATTCTCGGCACGTTTTAAAGATCACCCCAAAGATGAAGGCGCGCATATCGAATCGGTTGTTGGTGTTTGTAATAATTTAGCTGTTCATTATACTTGGCCTGACAAAGCTTATTTTGAAAATGTTTTTGATAAAGTTGCTTATCATCAGGAGGAGCCCTTTGGGTCAACAGCAGTGGTAGCTCAATACGCTGTGATGGAGCTTGCAAAGCAGCAGCATGTCACGGTTTTGCTTGATGGGCAAGGGGCAGATGAGCAGCTGGCCGGTTATTTATATTACTATCAAAATTATTTACATCAATTATTTTATTCAAATAAGACGTTGTTTCACACCGAGCACAACGCTTATCTAAAATATCATCAAATAGCATCTCCCTATAAATCATTATTGGATTCTGAAACTACCCGAATGAAAATTGGGCGGTACAGGCGTGCCTTGCTTAATCAAAAAATGCCATACGACAAATACCTTGTTGCTAGTTTAAAAAAGAATACTACAAAAATAGGATTGAAAGAATTACTTCGATATGGGGATAGAAACTCCATGGCGCACTCCAGAGAAGTAAGAGTCCCTTTTTTAAGTCACAAATTGGTAGAGTTTGTTTTTTCTTTGCCTGATGAGTTTAAAATTAATCAAGGGTGGACAAAATTTGTTCTTAGGAAAGCAATGGAAAAAATGCTGCCACAGTCAATCAGCTGGCGAGTAGATAAAGTAGCCTATGAGCCTCCACAAAAACAATGGCTGAAATCTGAAAGATTTGTTTCGGAAATGGAAAGAGTATCTAAGTTTTTGAATATTAAAAGAATAAATGAAGGAAATAAAACAAGTGTGTTTACGCAGGACTGGCGATTTGTAATGGCCTCTAAATTTATTTAGCAGATGGGTTCATTAATTTCTATAATCATTCCTTGTTATAATTCGTCTACCTATTTAGCAGAAACCTTAGATAATGTTTTGTCTCTAAGCTATTCAGATTTTGAATGTATTATCATTGACGATGGATCAACAGATGAAACCAAATCAATTGCTGATAAATACGTGACGATAGATAAGCGTTTTCAATATTATTATCAAGAAAACAGTGGTTCTGCGGCTGCAAGAAATACCGGGATAAAATTTTCAAAAGGAGAGTTCTTTCAGTTTTTAGATGCTGATGATCTTATTCATCCCAATAAATTAAAATTACAGGTAGATTACTTAATGGCGAATCAATCAGTAGATATAGTTTTTGGACAAGTCCTTTTATTTAATAATACAGCAGAAATAGATTTTGCTACAGTTAAAGATTATGAAAATAATTTAACTAAAAGACTGAGTGGAAAAGATGAAGAGGTGCTTACATTTTTAATTAAAAACTGTATTATGGCCATTCATTCGCCTCTTTTAAGGAAAGGGGTAATAGAAAAGGCGGGGATGTTTGACCCTAGCTTTAAATCTTGCGAAGATTATGAGTTATGGTTTCGAGCGACATTAGCTCATCTTAATTTTCATTATTATAACAATCCAGAAACTACTTGTTATTACAGAAGGCATACGAATAATAAGTCTTCAAGTGGCTCTAGGATAAATTATTATTCATCACTTGTGAAACTCACTCATTTACAG
>CAYZTB010000055.1:0-19767 GCA_964481195.1 uncultured Bacteroidia bacterium
CGTAAGCAATAGCTCGAATGAGTGCTCGTCCTGCAAGTGCTTCCTTAACAATTGCTCCGAAGTTAACGCGAGCTTGATAAAGGTTTTTCGCACTGTGATAGAGATTTTGAGTATCGATAAAAATACCCACTCTTTGTTCTGTATGTTTTATAACTGTCATGTAAATTAAAATTTAACTTAAAAAAGTTCTTCAAAGCACAATTTATATAAATCTACTCTTTTCTTTAAAAATATATCTTTGAAAAATTGTAAATTAAACTATTAAATACAAACTTATGTTAAGAAAATTTTTCACATTTAGTGCTTCATTAATTGTTGGATTGTCCATTACAGCTACCATGCTATCCTCTTGTGGTGGTGGAGAAGAAACGGAAGCTGGAGTAAAAGATTTTGAAGTTACTACAGATACCATTAAATCTCAAGTGAGAATAAATTTTGATATGCTTCGAGTGAATATCCCTACCCCGGGTAAGCTTTCTGAACAACTTAAAACATCAGAAATAAAATATAACAAGGGCTTTTTATTGTCAACAAGCAAAGGAGGCAGTTTTTCTTCTAACTATCAAAAAGCATTAGGTCTTGGTGCATTTGGTGCAGATTTGAGTGTTGCAGCAGCCTACAATCAATCTTCAGATGCTTTAGAATACCTCACACAAATAGCAAAACTTGCTGATGGATTAGGAATTGGCAGTGCCTTTGATCAGGAATTTAACAAAGAGCTAATTGCAAGTGTTGGGAAAAAAGATACGTTCCAAATAATGCTAGATAAGTCTTTTGATAAAGCAGAAAAAAATCTTCGCTCAAACGAACGCGTAGCATTATCTGTCCTAATGGTTTCTGGTGGATGGATTGAAAGTCTGTACACAACTATTGAAAGTTTAAATACAAATCCAAACGGGAAAGAGGCTCACAAAATATTTAAAGATGTTTCTGCTCATTGTTATGCTTTCGAGTATGTGTATCAGCTACTAGATGAATATAAAAGCAATGCAGATTGCGCTAAACTTGCTCAAGAGTTAGAGCCATTTAAGCCAGCGCTTGCTTCTTTTTCAAAAAATTCTAATTTAGGACCCAATGATTTGCCAAAGCTTCGAGAAACGATTACTCAGCTAAGAACTAAAGTAATTGGTTAATATTTATCAAATGTCAAATTAAAGAAAGTCCTCTGAGTTGCTTGGAGGGCTTTTTTTTTAGAAATAAAAAACGTATAATTACATCATGCCATTCATTTCAAACATTACAGCCCGACAAATTCTAGATTCACGTGGAAATCCTACCGTAGAAGTAGACGTTATTACTGATGCAGGTTTCTTTGGTAGGGCAGCCGTTCCTTCTGGTGCATCCACCGGAAAACACGAAGCACTGGAACTTCGTGATGGCGAAAAAAATTATTATTTAGGTAAAGGCGTTCAGAAAGCTGTGAATAACGTAAATACCGTAATAAAACAAGAGTTAAATGGGGTCTACATTTTTGATCAAGGAAATTTAGATAGAAAAATGATAGCCCTTGACGGAACCGATAATAAAGAGCATTTGGGGGCAAACGCCATGTTAGGTGTATCGATGGCTGTTGCACGTGCAGCAGCAGAGGAGTGTAGGTTGCCATTATATAAATACATAGGAGGAGTTAATGCTAATGTGCTCCCTATTCCGCTAATGAATATTTTAAATGGAGGCTCGCATGCAGATAATGGACTAGACTTTCAGGAATTTATGATTATGCCTACCGGTGCTTCTACTTTTAGTGAAGGACTAAGAATGGGAGTAGAGATTTTTCATCATTTGAAAAAAGTTTTAAAAGAAAAAAATTACTCTACAAACGTAGGAGATGAAGGTGGATTCGCTCCAAACATAAAATCGAATGAGGAAGCCATTAAATTTGTTCTCAAAGCGATTGAGTCTGCCGGATACAAGCCCGGAAAAGATATTTATATAGCTATCGATGCAGCATCGTCAGAATTTTATGATGCTAAAACTAAAAAGTACGATTTTAAAAAATCTACAGGAGATAAATTATCCTCTTCGGAGATGGTTGACTATTGGGCGGATTGGGCAAAAAGATATCCAATTCTTTCTATCGAAGATGGCTTGGCAGAGGATGATTGGAGTGGATGGAAGCTTTTGACAGATAAGTTAGGAAAGAAGATTCAACTAGTAGGCGATGATTTGTTTGTAACAAACGAAGAACGTTTACAAAAGGGAATTGATGGTGGAATGGCAAACTCCATCTTAGTTAAAGTAAATCAAATAGGAACGCTCACAGAAACAATTAATGCTGTAAACCTAGCGTACAAAAATTCATATACTGCAGTAATGAGCCACCGCTCTGGCGAAACAGAAGATACTACCATTGCAGATTTAGCTGTAGCATTAAATACAGGTCAGATAAAAACAGGATCGGCATCCAGATCTGACCGTGTAGCAAAGTATAATCAATTATTGCGAATTGAGGAGCAATTAGGAGAATCTGCAATTTACCCAGGAAGTAATTTTAAGTTTCTAAAAAAATAATTAGTATATTATAAAATATCGAATAAATTTTTACCCATGGATAAACTACAAAACAAATTTTCAGAAATTTCTCAGCCTGTAGCTGCCGATGTGAAAGCTTTTATAAAAGAGCATGGAGATAAAAAGCTTGGTGAATATACCGTTGCTCAAACCTATCAGGGAATGAAAGGGATTATTGGCTTGGTAACTGAAACTTCCAAACTTGATCCTGAAGAGGGTATCCGGTTTCGTGGTTACAGCATTCCTGAGTTGAGAGATCATTTGCCTAAAGCACCTAAAGGTTTTGAGCCTTTACCAGAAGGTGTTTTCTACCTGATGCTAATTGGTGAGCTTCCTACCAAAGAAGATGTGATGGATTTAAGTAATAGCTGGGGAAGAAGAGCTATTGTGCCGAAGCATGTGTTTGATACCCTAGATAAATTACCTGCTTCAACACACCCAATGACTATGTTTAGCATAGGCGTGATGGCCATGCAAACTGAATCTGAATTTGCTGAAGCGTATCACAAAGGCGTTAATAAGAAAAATTATTGGCAATATGTGTATGAAGATGCCATGAATTTAATTGCCCGTTTGCCTCGCGTGGCGGCATATATTTATCGCAAAAAATATAAAAATGATGTTCATATTGAACCGGACCCAAAACTAGATTGGGCAGCTAATTTTGCTCACATGCTGGGATATGAATCATTGGATGTGCGCAGGTTAATGAGACTATACCTTACCATTCATGCGGATCATGAAGGTGGAAACGTTTCGGCTCATGCTACTCATTTAGTTGGTTCTGCATTAAGTGATCCGTATTTGGCTTTTGCGGCAGGGTTAAACGGACTAGCAGGTCCGTTACATGGTCTTGCAAATCAAGAGGTAATACACTGGATTATGGAAATGCAACACGAATTAAAAACGGAGCTTCCAACGAAAGAGCAAATTGCAGATTACATTAAAAAAACTTTGGAAAATGGAAAAGTAGTTCCTGGATATGGACATGCAGTGCTTCGTAAAACAGATCCTCGCTTTACAGCGCAGCAAGAATTTTACAACCGATATATTAAAAATGATGGTAAAACAGCCGAGCTATGCGAAATCGTTCAAATGATCTATGAAGTTGCTCCTCCAATTCTTGAAAGCACCGGAAAAATTAAAAACCCTTGGCCAAATGTGGATGCGCACAGTGGTGCTTTATTAATGCACTATGGTATCACTGAGTTTGAATATTACACGGTTCTATTTGGTGTTTCTCGCTCCTTAGGTGTTATGGCGTCATTAATTTGGGATCGAGTGTTAGGAATGCCTATTGAACGCCCAGGGTCTATAACCATTGAAGGCTTAAAAAAGAAAGTTGGAGTAACAGCTTAAAAAAATTACATAACTAATATCAAGGCAGGTATTCCCTGCCTTTTTTATTTTTACAGAGATATATGTCATTCAAAAGCCAAAAACATTTTATAGAGGAGCTTGAAAAAGCTGGAGAGCTTGTTCGCGTTACGAAGTTTGTAGACCCAATTTTAGAAATATCTGAAGTAGTTGACAGAATATCTAAAAGCTACTCTATTACTGGAGCGTTGGGAGGACCCGCCATACTTTTTGAAAACACGGGTACTTCTTTTCCGGTATTAATAAATGCAATGGGTTCTGAAAAAAGAATGTGTATTGCTTTGGGTGTAAAAGATCTAGATGATGTTGGAAAGGAAATAGAAGGGTTATTTCATACTTTGTCTTCTCCAAAAAATTCGTTGACAGATAAACTAAAGTTACTACCCGAACTTGGAAAGATATCTTCTTGGATGCCTAAAACTATTTCTGGTCGTGGTGAATGTCAGGAAGTTGTAATGCAAGATCCGGATATTACAAAGCTTCCGGTAATGAAGTGCTGGCCTTACGATGGTGGAAATTTTTTAACTCTTCCAATAATTCATACGTTAGATCCCAATAATGGAATAAGAAATGTGGGTTTATATCGCATGCAAGTGTTTGGTCCAAAACTTACAGCGCTACATTGGCATAAACATAAAGTATCTGCAGGGCATTTTAATGAGTATAAGAAATTAGGAAAAAAAATGCCAGTTGCTGTAGCACTTGGTGGTGACCCCTTATATGTTTTTTCTGCTGCTTGTCCGCTACCTCCAAATATGGATGAGTATATGTTTGCAGGCTTCTTACGAAAGAAAAAAGTAGAATTAGTAAAATGTTTAACACAGGAAATGTATGTTCCTGCCGATGCAGATGTAATTATAGAAGGTTATGTAGATCCCAACGAAGAGTTAATATTAGAAGGGCCCTTTGGCGATCATACCGGTTACTATTCATTGGCAGATTATTATCCTAAGTTTCATATTACTTGCATTACCCATAAGAAAAATGCAATTTACCCATCTACCATAGTAGGCATTCCACCTCAAGAAGATGCTTGGATTGGAAAAGCTATTGAACGAATTTTTCTTACTCCGATAAAGATGACTTTACTTCCTGAAATTGTAGACATGCATATGCCTATGGAAGGCGTGTTTCATAATTTGGTTATAGTAAAGTTTAAAAATGAATATGAAGGTCATGCTCAAAAGGTAATGAATGCCATGTGGGGAGCTGGGCAAATGATGTTTAATAAGATTTTAGTTGTTGTTGATGGAGAGGTGAATATTCACGATTACAAAGCTGTATCAAAATGTATATCCGACAATGTTGACGTTTCAAACGATATTTACTTTTCTCAAGGGCCTATGGATGTGTTAGATCATGCATGTTCCAAATTTGCTTTTGGAGGTAAAATGTGTTTGGATGCAACTAACAAAAATCCAGTAATTAGTCACGAGCCTTTAGTTTTTAGTTCAATGCAGAACATTAAAGGACAAAACCCTGAAATTATTTCCATAAATGATTCACTGTTACAATTTGGAATTTCTGTAGTATTTATCTCCGTGAAGAAAGACAGGAAAGGACAAATTAAAGAGTTGAATGAAAAGCTATTTCAAACGCTAGAGTTTAAACAAATAAAATTTGTCATTTTTGTTGAACATACCGTTGATGTAAATGATATAAAAGACACCATGTGGCGCTTTGCAAACAACTTTGACCCCAAGCGAGATTCTTTTTTAACCGAAAAAGGAATTGGAATGGACGGTACACGCAAAACTAAGGAACACGATAATTTTGACCGACCTTGGCCCAACATTATTTGTGCTAATGAATCAACTATAAAAAGCATTGATGAAAAATGGTCAACCCTAGGTTTAGGCGAGTTTATTGAATCTCCATCTATCAAGTATCGTAAAATGCTTTACAAGGGAGGAGCAGTAGCCGAAGAATAGTTTACTTTTTAGACTCAGGTGGAGTGCTTGATGCAATTTCTCCTACGGCTTTCACAAATCGATCCAAGTCTCTTGTAGTTGTATATACATTCGGTGTAACGCGTACGCCATGTACATTATCCCAGTGGATAGTAATGACGTGAATTTTATAATCAGCTAATAACTTAGCTTCAACTTCTTCAGGCTTCCAGCCATCTATCGAAAACAAGGCTATGGCACATGAATGTTTCGCGCTGGTTGAAGTGTGAAGTTTTACTTTAGGATTTTTAACAACCTTTTCAGTCCAGTAATTTTTTAAAAACCGAATGCGGTCTTCTTTGCGTTTGCTGCCTATGGTATTGTGAAAATCTACCGCAGTGCCAATTGCCATTTCACTAGCAAAAGAGCGAGTGCCCAAATTTTCAAACTTACGTATGTCATCTTCTTTTTGAGTATCTGCTGGGTAGGAGAGGAGCGGCCAAATATTTTTTATTTTGTCTTTTTTGATATACATCAAGCCACTTCCAAAAGGAGCGCATAAAAACTTATGTAAACTAGTACCTGAGTAATCGCAGTTTGTATCGGGCAAGTTATAATCAATAAGACCAAAAGAATGTGCCGTGTCAAGCAATACTTCAATTCCTCTTTTTTTAGCTTCATCAGCTATCATTTTGGCAGGTAGTAGATTTCCGTTCCAGTTAACCATGTGTGTGATGTGAACTAGTTTGGTTTTGCTGGTAAATAAATCTGTAAACTGCTTTGTGATTTTTGCATCATCATCATCTGGAAGCGTAAGTTGAGCGCGCTTTACAACAACGCCATCTCTTTTTTCTCTTTGCTTCCAAGCATTTACCATATTTGGATAATCCAAATTACTAGCAACAACCTCATCGCCAGCTTTTAAGTTAAGTCCAAAAATTATTGTGTTTAAAGCCTCTGTTGCATTTCTGTTTATTGCAATTTCATCTTTGGAGCATCCTGCAAGGTCAGCAAGTTTTTCACGTAAAGCTTCTCTTCCTTGGTCAAGGATGCGCCACATATAATACGATGGGCCTTCGTTTGCCATCTGGTAATATTTTATGTGCGCATCTTGCACACATTTTGGCTGCGGACAAACACCGCCATTATTTAAATACAACAGGTTTGGCGATACAGTATATTGTTCTTTTATCCAACCCCAAAAATCTTCATCAGAAATACCTGCTTCGGGAGATAGTGCGGCATTTTTTTCTGAGCGCATTAAAAATTCATTTGCAAAAACCGGATTTACCATTCCTAAAAAAGGCAGGGCTCCAGTAAATGCTACTGTTTGTTTAATAAAACTCCTTCTGGTATTCATGTAAATAGCTTAATGTGTTCTTTTTTCTTTTTCTAATTCTTTTTTTCCTTTGTAAAAAGAATATCCAAAAAATAATCCTAAAAATATTAGAAAAGGAATAAGAAACGAACGTGAAAGTCCTTCGGAACTGATAAATGTAAAGGCTCGGTTCCATCTGAATTTTTTAGATGTTTGAACAAATGGATCAAGCGACATCCAAATGAATACTCCTTTTCCTACTATGTGGTCTTCTGGAACAAAGCCCCAGTAGCGTGAGTCTAATGAGTTGTGACGGTTATCTCCCATTAGCCAGTAATAGTCTTGTTTAAATGTATAGGAACTCGCTTCTTGTCCATTAATATAAATTTTGTTATCCCTTACTTGGAGGTCATTGTATTCATATTTATCAATGATGCGCTCGTAAAGCGGTAAGCTGTCAATAGTAAGTTTAACAGTAGCACCTTTTTTGGGAATTAGTAAGGGGCCAAAGTTATCTCTGTTCCATCTAAATTTAGATGTATGCGGAAATACATCATCAGGCATACCTCCAATTTGAGGTAGGTATTCATCGGCACCAAACTGCTGTGGTGCAACTTCTTTAATATTTGAAAAGCCTTTTAGCGCTTCTGCATTTTCGTCTGTTAATGGAAAGGACATCTGATAACCATCTTTAGAAACTTGAGCCTGTTCGTATAGCTCTAATTCCTCCATGCGCTTTGGATTCATCGCACCATCTACTTTTAAATCGTAATTAAATTGAGCTGTGTTTGCTAGGTAAGCATCTGCATCGTTTATTATTAATTTGCGGTCAACAATTTGAATTTTATCGCCAGCAATAGCCACGCAGCGTTTAATGTAATTATCTTCTTTATCAACCGGACGATATACAATATCGCTGTTTTGCCAAATTTTATCTCTTCCGTACATTCTGCAAAGTCCGTAATAGCTAGTGTTAGTATTCATCATGGCCACAGTATCTCCTTCGGGGAAGTTAAATACCACAACATCATTACGCTCTACATTTCCAAATCCAGGAAGGCGGTAGTAGGGTAGTTGTACGCTTTCTACATACGATTTCTTGCCCATAAAGCTACTGTGAACAAAAGGAACAGATAGCGGAGTCATCGGTATTCTAGGCCCATAGCTAAGTTTACTTACAAATAAATAATCTCCATTTAGCAGTGTTTTTTCCATCGAAGATGACGGAATGGTAAAAGCTTCAATTAAAAATGTACGAATGATAGTTGCTGCAATAACGGCAAACACAATAGCATCCGCCCACTCACGTATAGACCCACGATTTGTTTTTTCCCTCTCAGTGAGCTGAGAATATTTAAGTTGAGAAAACCCTAAGTAAGGAAGGTAGATAAAGGGTAAAAGCCATGCAGCTAAATGGTGTAAAAAGGATCTTTTCCCAAAATGATTTGCAAGTTCAGCGCGCATTAATAAAAGAGCTATCCAATTAATAAAAGGAAGAACCAAGAAAATGATCCACCATTTTGGCTTGTCAATAATCTTTAGCCAAATTAAATAGTTTTTTATTGGAATGAGCGCTTCCCAACCTTTGTAGCCCGCTTTTTCAAAAATTTTGTAAAGTCCTGCAAATGGAATGAGGACAGTAAGAGCGAAAATTAATAAGTATAAATTCATAATTTTATATCTGCAAAACTACCTTTTTATTGTGCGTTTTTTGTTAATTATTGTTAATTCAATTTTATGTAAAAAAAATTAAAAATTCATTAAATCATTCATCCCTAAGACACCTTTTTTGTCTTTCGAGAACTCTGCAGCTAACACCGCTCCTAAAGCAAAACCTTTTCTGTTGTGTGCTGTGTGTTTAATTTCAATATCATCGATTGCAGAAAAATACTTTACTGCGTGGGTGCCAGGTACTTCATCTATTCGTTTTGAAACAATACCAAGTTCGTTTGAGTTATTGCTATTTGTATTCACCCACTTATTTTTTCGCTCCAAATTATCAATTACACCCTTTGCTAGCGTGATAGCTGTTCCACTTGGGGCATCTAATTTGTGTACATGGTGAATTTCTTCCATAAATACATTGTAGTCTGAATATTTATTCATCATACCTGCAAGTTGCTCGTTAATCTTGAAAAAAATATTTACTCCAATACTGAAGTTAGAAGCGTGAAACAGACACCCATTTTTTTTCAAACACAAATCTTTTACTTCGTCATATTTATCATACCAGCCTGTAGTGCCCACAACTACCGGAACATTTGAATCAAAACACTTATAGATATTTGAAATGGCGCTGTCTGGAGTGCTGAATTCTATAGCAACATCGCAGTTAGAAAGTTCCTCGGAAGTTATAGTGTTGATGTTTTTGTCGTCAATCTTTAAAAGCACTTCATGCTTTCTCTGTAAAGCAATTTGCTCAATTTCCTTCCCCATTTTACCGTAACCAAAAAGCGCAATTTTCATATGCTGTATAGGATATAGAATTAAGGACGAATATACGAATTGACTATCAAAACCAAATCAAAATGTTAGAGCTAAGGTAAGGCCTGCCCGAGGCTTTCTGTTTATTGCAGAAAAGTTCATAGCGGGGAGTATATGAAGTGAAAGATCATCACTCACATCAAAATGCATAAGGTGTGCATCAACATAAGCATCTACAATATTCAGGGTATAAAAAAGCCCGGTTAAGATGATATTTAAATCTCTGTATTTTCTGTGGTAGTTTTCAAGCTCGTATAGCTGTGTCTCTGAATAATCAGGATAGAGATCTATCGTACTGTCTTTGCCATCTGTTTTGTTTATATAGCCTTGATGATATTCTTTATAATATTTATTGTTGACGCCTGCAAAATATATCGTAGTGCCCATAGCTGCATAAATGATTGGGACTTTCCAGTATTTTCTGTTGTAAACCTGTCCTGCGCCTGGCAAAATGACAGAAAACAACATGGCTCTGTTGGGTGGATGACTTTTTGTTCTTTTATTGTCTTTAGCAATAAGCGAACTACTATCACTATTCGCTAATGGCTGTGAAAATGAAGCACCAACTGTAAAAAGGAAAGCAATAAGTATGAGTGCTGTTCTTTGCATAATTAATTAGCTCCAAAGATTTTGAATGGAGTTAAAGATCTAAGATTCGAGCAATACGCTTTAAGTCGTTATCTGATTTGAAAGGAATAATTACATTACCTCCTCCTGTACTAAGTTTCTCAATTTGAACTTCGACTTTAAAGTGATCTCCAAGATCTTCGCGCACTTTTTGTTCTTCAAAGGATAGGGCTGAGACTGATTTTCTTTTGCTTTTTCCTTTAGCTTTCCCGCTCTTTTTATTGTCAGAATAGTTTCTTGATAATTCCTCAACCTTTCGTACTGATAGCTCATTTTTTAATATCTCATTCAGTATCTTGGTTTGGGTAGATGGATCTGCTATGGAAAGCAGCGCTCTAGCATGCCCCATAGAAATCTTTTTATCGCGTAAAGCAGCTTGAATGGGCTCTGGTAATTTTAATAAGCGTAAAAAATTAGATACTGTTGATCGGTCCTGACCTACTTTTTGGCTTAGCTGCTCTTGAGTTAAATTACATTCTTCGATTAGCCGTTGATAGCCTAACGATATTTCAATCGCATTTAAATCTTCACGCTGAACGTTTTCAACTAAGGCCATCTCTAGCATTGTTTTGTCGTTTGCAATGCGAATGAAAGCTGGGATGTGATCTAATCCTGCAAGCTGTGAAGCTCTGAATCTCCGTTCTCCTGAAATGATTTGAAACTTACCGTTCCCTACTTTGCGTACTGTAATAGGTTGAATAAGTCCGTACTCTTTGATTGACTTTGCTAATTCTGAAAGAGCGCGCTTTTCAAATTCGTTTCTTGGCTGAAAAGGGTTTGCTTCAATTTGAGTGAGGGAAACATTAATAACAGTGCCAGCTAAAGCAGCATTTCCGCTAGCAACCCTAGGTATGGAAGATAAATCCCCTCTGGAATCCTCTAACAATGCCCCTAAGCCCTTACCTAACGATGAACGCTTTACCATGAGTACGAATATACAAAATGTCTCTATTTATTTTAATAGCTTTCTCTAGGAAAACCGGCCAAATTATTAACTAGTGGGAATGTTTATTCCTCAGCAATTCCAATAACGCGCTCTGACTCAGTAAGGCGAGTAAGTTCATTCTTTTGAAGAATTTCTCGAGCTAAGTTCAGGTAGTTAACGGCAGCGCTGCTACTTGCATCGTGCATAATGATTGTTTCGCCAAAGCTTGGAGCTTCTGCTGCGCGTACATTACGATGTATGATGGTGTCAAATACAATATTTTGGAAGTGCAATTTTACCTCTTCAACTACTTGCTTAGAAAGATTTAAGCGTGAATCGAACATGGTTAATAGGATGCCTTCTAACTCTAAATCTGTATTTAACTTGCTTTGAACAATTTTAATAGTATTCAATAGCTTGCCTAGTCCTTCCAGCGCAAAATATTCGCACTGTACAGGAACCATTACTGAGTCTGCCGCTGTTAAAGCATTTACGGTTACTAAGCCTAACGATGGAGAGCAGTCTACTATGATAAAGTCGTAATCATCTTTTATCTTTTCAAATACCTTTTTCATCATGCGCTCACGCTGAGGCAAGTTGATTAACTCAATTTCTGCACCTACTAAATCAATGTGAGCAGGAAGTAAATCAAGGTTAGGTGTGTGAGTTTTTAAAATAATATCGTGTGGATTGTCATCATCAATCATGCATTCGTATATGCTTGCTTTCACATTCTTTGGGTCAAAACCAACACCGGCAGTAGAATTTGCTTGTGGGTCTGCATCAACCAGTAAAGTGCGGTGTTCCAAAACAGCAAAGGATGCTGCTAGGTTTATGGCAGTAGTAGTTTTCCCAACTCCGCCTTTTTGATTTGCTATTGCAATAATTTTTCCCATTGAATAAATTTCTCTAAAAGTGAATAGTGTGTTTTCTGATGCGTTAAATTTACACCTAATTGAAGCGCAAAGCAGGTGTTAGAGCCTGTCTACTTTTAAACATTGCTTTGTTAATTTATAAACAGATAAATTGATTTTTAGCTGCTAAAACCGAGTCAAGGGAAGGGGGCAGATTGTTGAAATGTTCACAACTTCTTGAGCTCTTTATAGAGCTTAAGAATGGGTAGGCCCATTACATTAAAATAGGAACCCGATATTTTTTTTATAATAACAACATGGTTTTTATCTGGAGAGTCTAAAATCTGAGATTTAGCAAGAGGAAGTTTCCTGATTTTTTTTAGAAAATGCATTTCGGCTGTGGAGCAGGGGTTCATTCCAGCCGGTAAGCTATCCTGAGCACCGTAGGAGCCTGCTTTGTCAAATGGCTTATATGTTCGAATGTATTGGTCAATCTCTTGTGGGCTTAGCTTGTTAAAATATACGTTGGTGCTATCAACAAACGTATAATGCTTAATTTTTTTTGTTTTACTTTTTGTACTAGAAAAATAACTAAAACAAACTCCGGTGTAAACAGTGTGCATCTTTCCGGCTAAATCGGTTAACATGCCGACTGCTTCTTTGTGATTGGCTGGTTTATTTAAAATCTTTTTCCCTATACAAACAATGGTGTCTGCTGTGATTAATAATTCGTTTTGTTTAAGCTCATCAACAAATGCGAGGGCTTTCTTTTTGCATAGATAAAGAGCAATTTGTTTTCCTTTTAATTTTTTTGAGAAAGATTCGTCTGTGTCTTTCGTTTTAACACTAAACTTAATTCCAATTTCTTTGAGTAGAAACTGTCGCCTTGGCGACTTTGATGCCAGGATTATTGAATATTTTTTGGAAACCCGATTAGCCACGTATGTTTTTATTTCAGTATCATGTATTTCAACATAAACAGGTAGCAAATTCCAGAAAGCATGATAAACTTAATAGTAATGCTGGCAAAGTGAAATTTGTTTTTTGTTTGAGCTGTAATGGTGTTAAATAATACAAACAATAGTGGTAGCTGAATAAATGCCAAGAAGTATAAAAATGAGTATTTGTCCATGCCCGCTAATTGTAAGTATTGAACATATCCAATACCAGCCATAAATAGTACTATTAGTGAGGCAACAATAATTTTAGCTTTTTTAATGCCTAGCACGATGGGGATAGTTTTGCATCCATATTCGTTATCACCTTCAACATCTTCCATGTCTTTAATAATTTCTCTTATCAAGGAAAGTCCCAATGCCATAATTGCATATACACCTACCCAGAGCAATATAGTATCTGTAACCATGGCGCCAAGCTCTTCTTGTTGTAGCGTTAATTTTGAATTATAGCGAGCAATTATCCTTGGAATTTCAAACAGGGCAACCATAAAAGGTATCATCCCTGTGAAAATGGAAATAACAATGTTGCCGGATAAGAATTTATATTTAAACGAAGTTGAATAAAACCAAAGTCCGATTACGGAGGAAGCAAACAAAGTGCCTCCAGCCAGCAAAATGTTACATCTCCAGGAAATTACTAAACCAATTGCTACACCAATAAAACTTAGTACTGCGTGAGCGCCCATGGCTACTCTTCGCTTCACGCCTTTATCAATAACCAATTGATTGGGTTTGTTGATTTGATCAATGCGCACATCAAAATAATCATTTATGATGTATCCACCTGCTGCAACTAAAACGGTTGCAAACACGAGTAGAAAAAATTCCAAATCGGAAATTTGCAAGTACATACCTGCAAGATTTAAGATGGGCTCAATAAGAAATAGCCTAATCATATATTGTGTAAGTGCAATAATGAGTAAGTTGGGAAGACGAATAAGTTTAAGAAATGAAATCATATTTTAATTCTTATATCCAATTTTTATGAATTTTCATCACTTGTTCAATCACATCGCGCGCGCAGCCATCGCCACCGTTTTTGTCTGAAATATACATACACAAATCTTTTATTTCTTGTGCTGCATCATTCGGACAGGTAGGAACTCCACATTTTTGTAATACTTCATAGTCGGGCATGTCATCGCCCATGTAAAGTATATTTTCAAATTTCAGTTCGTGAATGTGCATAAACTCTTTGAGACTGTCAAGCTTATCGGAGATTCCAATATAAATATCGTGTATTCCCAAGTTTTTTAATCTTTCTTTTGCAGCTTCAGATTTTCCTCCTGAAATAATTCCAATTTTAAATCCTTTTTTTACAGCATGCTGCAACGCATAACCATCGCGTGTGCTCATGGAGCGAGCCATTTGTCCGTTTTCTAGAACTAATACATTGCCATTGGTAAGTACACCATCAATGTCAAATACAAATGCTTTCACATCAGCTAAAAGCCCTTTAAAGTTTTTCTTTCCCATTATTTATATCTGTTGGTTATACTTTTGCTTAAATGTTTGTACAAAGTTCTATAATTTTTGTCGTTCAGCAAGTGTAAATGAGCTTTCATTGTTTTTTTATCATTACGCTTTGCCGGCCCCGTTTGAGAAAGGGAAGGGTCTGCAAGTGCTGCCTCAAAGGTTGATTGCATGAGAGGGGCTAGCAATTTGTAAGGTAGTTTATGCTTTTCTAGTAATTCTTTTGCTAGTAAAAATAAATGATTGGGAAAATTATTTACCCATACAGCACTAAGATGTAAAATTCTTCGTTCAGAAGAGGTAAGTGAATAAACAACCTTGCTTAAGGAATTGGCAAGTTTGTTAAGTTTATTTATAGAAGAAGAATTGCTAGCTTCAATTACAATAGGTATTTTTTTAAAATCTACTTTTGTTCTGGCTTTTATAGTTTGTATTTGCCAAATCACTCCGCAATTTTTAAATTTCTTTTTTAATACTACTATATCGGTAGCTCCCGATGTATGAACTACTAGTGTATTTTTAAGCTTTGCGAGTTTATTTACAACATCAGAAATAGAGTCATCATTTACCGCAATGATGATTATTCCACCATGATCTGTAATGGATATAATATTCTTTGTAAAAGAGGTTTTTAGTTTATTTGCTAGTGCCTTCCCCGTAACAACATTTCTGCTACAAACTTCTAAAATAGCATAGCCACTGTTTTTTAAAGCAGGTCCAAGCTGTTGGGCAACATTTCCTGATCCAATTATGGAAATATTAGTTCGCATGATTTTTCTAAAATAATAAGCTCTAAGAAATGTTAGCAATTATTTTATTGCACTAACATTTTAACTTTGTTATTTAGGTATTTAGCAACCTTCTTCTAATAGCTATTAACGTTCCAATAATCATGATGATGCAGCCCATCCACAAAATATTGATGTATGGGAAGACAATTGCCTTCATGACTATAAAATCTTTTTTATCTGATTTTTTTTCAGATACAGAGACGTCAATTTTCTTTGTCTCAGGATTAATCTGCCAAAAAGCAAACTTTAAGCCGAGCTCTTTTACTTCTGTTTCCAAAGAATTAGGTACGCTGTCTGTAATGTAATAAATAGGCATTACCTCAATTACTTTTCCATAAACATCAAAAATTTTCAAGCTTGCTCCAACTACAATATCGGCATTTGGAATTCCTAATCTGCCTTTATCTAACTGAGTTACCAAATTCTCTAACACTACAATACTGTTAGAGGTAAAAAAGGTATCTCCAATAGCAATGGTGTTGTTATGGGGCTCTTTATATCCTTCTTCGGAAGTAGTAGGCTTACTGGCTTCTAAATCAGCATAAGTTACGTGCGTATAAATATCCTGCGTTAAGAAATGACGGGTGTCAGGTTCAGCTACGTTGCCCATTTTAGGATTTGTTTGTACCCTAGGGCTTAGTATAAATTTTTCTACAAAAGTTCCATTGGGATCTTTTTGCATATAGGATACATCGTAAAATATATTCACGCCTTCCCTTCTTGTGCCTTGGTAAGATACGTAGTACTCTCCCATTTCTATGGTGTCATTTCGTTGAAGCAGGATGTTGTTCTTGTTCGAAAAATCTTTTCCAAATACTTCCACATCTCCTTTTTTATTAATGGAAATATTTTCGCTTTTTGAAGTGGATATTAATGCACCTAATAATATCATTCCAAATCCAACGTGAGCTATGGAAGGGCCTGCTAGTTTTAGTTTTCCTTTTAGAATTTTAGCGAAATAAAAAATATTTGATAAAATTGAGAATATGCAGGCGAACAAAAGTATCAGGTAGAATATTGTATTTAAATCCGAAAACCATTTTAAAACAATTCCAACCGTCAGTGTTGCAGCCACAGAAAATACAAACGGCAAAAGTAAATTCTTCAACAGCCCTTTAGGGTCTGTATTTTTATATTTTAAATACTGACCAACTGCCATTAAGGATAGTACGATAATTGCAAAGGGAATTTGCCATTGATGATAATGCTGAAATATTTTTCCTTCAGCAGGAGGAGCCATGTTTGTTCCAAATACTTTATTGATTACGGGGATGGAGGTGGTAAGCGAAATCTGAAAGGCCGCTATCATAAGTACCAAAGCGCCTATGAGCATCCAAAATTCTCTGGACCAAATACTATCTTCTTGTTTTTCTCGGGGTAAAGTTTTGAAGTTTATTATTATTAGATAGGCAGGCAATGCAATAAAAAAGAATAAGTAAACCAATAGCTGTCCTGACATTCCAAGATCAGTAAATGCATGTACAGAAGAATCTCCAAGTATGCCGCTGCGAGTTAAAAAAGTAGAGTAGAGTATCAGGATGAATGTTATGAAAGAAAGGAAAAATGTGGCAAAGAGTGACTGCCCTTTATTTTTATGAATCATCATTACATGACCGGCACCAACAAAAGTTATCCAGGGAACCAGCGAAGCATTTTCTACCGGATCCCAGGCCCAGAATCCACCAAATGACAGGGCTTCATAGGCCCAAGCTCCTCCCATTAAAATTCCTGTTCCTAAAACCATGATTCCGAAAAAGGTCCACGGTAAAGCAGGCTTTTGCCATTCGTTGTATTTTTTTTTCCATAAACCGGCAATAGCAAAAACAAAAGGGACTAGGGTGGAAGCAAATCCTAGAAATAATGTTGGTGGATGAATAACCATCCAATAATTTTGAAGCAATGGATTTAATCCTTTGCCGTCTAACTTTTCTAAATAGTTTGGATTTTGTACGAAAGGCAAGTCTTTAAAATCTTTGTGTTCGCGTAACAGAACTGTAAAGGGGTTACTTCCAACTTTATATTCCCAAAAATATATTCCAAGTAGCATAGAGCATAGAAACACTTGTACTAAAGAAAAAGTTGCCATAACGGGAGCTTCCCATTCTTTGGTTGTTTTAATTAAGACAAGTCCAATTACTACATGCCAAAAAGTCCATAGCAAAAAACTTCCTTCTTGACCTTCCCAAAAGCAGGAAGCAATGTATTGCATGTCCATAGATCTATTCGAGTGCTGCCATACATATTGAAATTCAAAATAATGGTTGAATAACATGATAAACAATGTCCCAACGATTCCCAATACAGAAAACGAATGAATGAAAAAGGAAGTACGACCAATTTTTTTCCATGACGAATATGAATCGGAAAGAAATTCAGACTGTGCCGCAGAAAAAAAGCTTATTGCAGAAAGCAGCGCAGATGCAAATGCTAGGATAACGAAAATATTTCCCAGCTCTCCTGCCCACAAGTGCTCACCAATATATTGAATAGAAGTAGTTTCCATAACTATGAAAGTACGCGAATGTACGAATAAGAGGGGATGAAAAAGTCTAAAAACAGACTAGAGAATTCTTAACTTTCAACAACATTTTCTCTTGTATCAACGTATTTGGAAGGACATTTCATAAGTACGGAACTAGCATGGAATTCATTATTAACACTTTTGCCAATAGCAACAATTTGCTCTGTATGTTCAAAATCTTGGGGCTTGCTTTGATGTAATATTACTTTTCGTTCTGTGCTATCACTGTCTTTCATATAAAAAACAAAAATATTAGGGTCTACCTCCGGATTGTAGATAAGTTCTTTGTCATTAGCTAGTTTCCCAACTACATGAAATTCTTTACCTTCATTTTTATCAGCAAGGCTAAAAGAAGCATAGGTGCTCGCATCTCCCAGTGAAGTTAATATGGCGCCTATTGCCACTGCTATTAATATGATGCCTATGATGTGAGATTTTTTCATAAATCTTAATCGAACTATTTTTTATTTATACGCTTTTCTATATCCCTGACTTTTTTATCTATTAAAATTAAGAAAAGCAATATGCCAAGTAAGATAGTGATTAATCCGCCAACTACTACATATATTTTACCTGAGGAGCGCATTCCATCTGCCATCTCTACCTGAGACTGGCTAAATGAATGCAAGGAGCTAAAAAGTAAAATAATAAATGCAAAAGCTTTTTTCATAAATCAATATGGTTTTTAATTTGCTGTATACGAATCTGAATAGTCATAATCCATACTCCTAAAAGCGACCATCCAATAACGGCTGGATAAAACACCAAACGCATGGTATTGTCAAGATCGTATTTGCTAAAAGCTGGGTTGCCTCCATTTCCAGGATGAAGTGAGTCGCTCATGCGTGGATATATTAATATGAAAACTAACATCATTACGTAGGAAAAAATATTGTACACAGCCGCTACCTTACCTCTTTTTTTTTCGTCTGGTATTGCATTCCGTAATACTAAGTAAGCAAAGTAGGTTAGCATGGTTATAGCTGCTCCGTTTAGCTTTACATCGTTAGTCCACCATGCTCCCCAGGTATATTTTGCCCAAAGACTACCGGTAAGCAAACCAAGTATACCAAAAAATATTCCAGTATTTGCAGCTTCTGCCGCAATGGTGTCGTGCATTAATTTGTTTCCCGCAAGGTGTTTAATACTATATACAAGCGATACTGTAAAAAGTATCATCATTGAAAACCACATGCAAACATGAAAATACTGATTACGAATTGTTTCATGAAGTATGGGTAGTCTGGGTACTTCAGTAAGAAAGCCTGCAACAAGGGTATAAACCAAAAGCAACACACATAAGATTTTCCACCAATTTTTTTTCATAGTATCTATATCAGATTGCGTGTTTTGTTAGTCTTTCCAAAGGTAGGGAAATAATAAGTAAGAAAGTATTCCTACAATTACATCCAAAGAAAAAAGCACTAAAAAATATTTAAGATTAAATGAAAAATCGGTACCCGTTATTGCATTTTGTGATAGTCTGATAATCGTTATCAGAATGGGCATAATGATAGGGAAAGCTAAAATAGCCATAACCGTAAAGTTGTTATTAGCTTTTGAAGCTATGGCGGAAATCATAGTAAGTAGGGTAGAAAGACCAACAGATCCAAGCACGACCACCGCTAAAAATAACAGCATGTTATCAACGATATTCCC
Source organism: uncultured Bacteroidia bacterium (assembly GCA_964481195.1). Lineage (GTDB taxonomy): Bacteria > Bacteroidota > Bacteroidia > Palsa-948 > Palsa-948 > Palsa-948. Next base: position 19,389 of record CAYZTB010000055.1, read on the forward strand.
CATAAATAAGCTGTAGAAAGCAAAACAAATTAGCGAAAGTGTAAGCATTAATGCTACGTTATAAATTATTTTTGAAAGTATAAAAGCCTGTGGGCTACAAATGGTATAGTAATAGAGTAAACGACCTTTGTTTTCTTGTAAAAAACTTTTTGCAGAGGCGTTTACAGCAGCAAACAATACAATAATCCAAAATAATGCATTCCAGGCATTGGTTTCGATTACGTTTTTAAAAGAAAGGTAGCAAACAAAAACAGTAGTAATTACATATAAAATCATACCGCCCAATGCATAGCGTTGACGCCATTCTAAAAGAATTTCTTTTTGAATGAGATATTTAACTTCCTTATACATGTTGACCTGAGATTGATAGCGAAGATAC
>CAYZTB010000056.1:0-19081 GCA_964481195.1 uncultured Bacteroidia bacterium
GATCGGCATTATACCAAATGTTATGGACTAATATATAATCAGTAATGGTATAACTACTTTATTAAGCACAAAAAAAAGCGTGTTAAAATATTTTAACACGCTTTTTTATTTGTTTTAATAATTGTTACCGAATTGGTATTATAATTTTTTTAGAAATCTTTGTGTCAATAAATTCAGACACTGCAATATAAATTCCAATTGCCGAAGTAGGGATTTCCAATTTAACTTTCCCATGTTTTACAAAAAGATTTTCTTGAGCAGAAACAATTTCTCCTATCATATTATAAACTTTAATGTTTACGTTCGTTTCAGCAGCTAAATTAAACTGGAGGTATACATCCCCATTTTCATATACAACATTAATAGAATTTGAATTAATTGTATTACTTGCTGATGTGGGCGGAGAATTAACAACAACTATTGACTGTTTAATTGAATCGACACATGGGGCTTCTGACGATATTAGTGTAACGGTATACGTTCCGGTTGCAGTAAATGAATGCACCGGATTAGTAACCGTAGTATTGCTGCCATCACCAAAATTCCATTGATACGATGTAGCTCCTACAGAAGTATTTGTAAATGTTGCAGTATTACTCACTGCTAAATCTATAGTATACGTACTAGCTGTAAATCCTGCAGTTAAAACTCCAGGCTGAGTTACAGTTCCAGTTGCAGCATACGAACATCCGTTATTATCTGTAATAGTAACAGAGTAATTGCCAGCAGATAAATTTGCAATAGTTGAGGTAGTGCCACCACTACTCCATTGAAAAGAATAAGGAGAAGATCCACCTGAAGTACTTAATGATATAGATCCATTTGCCTGACCAAAGCATAATGCATTATTAATAGTAACTGAATTTGTAATTGCAGTTGGTGAAGTAACAGAGATTGTTGATATTGTAGTACAGCCTTTACTATCTGTAGTAGTAACGGTATAATTTCCTGCCGTTAAATTTGAAATTGACGCACTTGTTAAGCCACCATTCCACAGATAAGTGTAAGCTGGACTTCCACCATTACCTGTTGCCGTTGCAGAACCATTTGCACCAGAAAAACAACTAACACTAGTTTGCGACAGGGTATTAGCTAAGACCGAAGGCTGAGTAATAGAAATGACAGTTGTTGTTGGGCAATTTTTTGAATCTGTAGATGTTACAGTATAATCTCCAATTGTTAAGGCAGAAATGGAAGAGGTTGTTTGTCCACCGCTCCACAAATAAGAATATCCTGGAGTACCACCAGTTAAAGCAATAGATGCAAAACCGTTATTTCCTCCAAAACAATTCACGTTAGCTGATGAAGGAGATGCAATTAGAGGAGCAGGTGATCGAACAATAATTGTATCGGTAACAGACCCACAAGTAGCGCTGTTTATTGTAACAGAATAAGTTCCTGGAATACAATTAAAAAGAGTATCCGTAACTGAAGATCCAGTAGTTGTTTGTAATATAGTACCTGTAGAATCTTTCCAAACATAATTCCAAGGTCCAGCACCTGTTCCAGTAGCAACTGCTTTGCCATTTCCGCTACCAGCACAAGTTAAATCAACTGAACTTTTTTCAATGCCTGGATATATGTGTAAGATAAATCTAGGAAATACGGTAGTGTCAGAAATTGTAAACGTGTAAGTGATTACACTTCTCAAATCTATCATTCCTCCAGTCTTAGTGTCTTCAAGAATTAAGCAAGAGCTTAACGGTAACATTAACACACTGTCGCGAGAGATAGAATACGTTCCCGTCACAGGAACAGTCAATCTAATCGGAATATGCACATCAGTAGTTAATGGAGGATTGCTATTAATTGCAAGATCTGTTGACCCATTAATAACTGATGAAAAATTCTGAACTGCCGTGTTTGGATTTAATAATTTCCACGCATCATATTTACTATCAAATCCAGTTGTCGCATTTTGCTTAAATCGAATCAATAACTCATCAGCATTAGTGCCTTGTTTTGCAACAAGCTTAAGGCTATTAGCAACATTATTAGCATAGGGCTGCACAGGGAAATCCTTAAATGTGCTTGGGTAATAACTAGTGTTAGGTTCGTTGTTAGTTCTTAAATAAGTTGGAGTTGCTGTAGCAGATTTTACACCTTCGGCTGCAATCAAAGAAGGAGCAGGACTAGTTCCATTCGCTTTCACCCAAAAAGCTTGCTGTGAAGCAATATATTGACTACCACCATTAACTGGTGCGCCAGAAATATAAGTAGCGTATGTACCAGTAGTAGCATTATAAATATAAACAGCGTTATCAATTGTAGAAGACTTCGTCCAATCGGCATCATCCCAGTCTATGGCACAAGGATAGGGATTCGACACTAAATTCCATCCATCATCACTTACAGAAAAATTAGAAGTATATGAAACAGCAAGAGGCTTAGCAAATTTATTAGGTGGGTTAGTAACTGTAAATTTTATAGCACCAGTTCCCATATAAACCCAATATCCTTTATCAGAAGCAATGGTATTTGTAATATCTGTAGCAGCCACATATCCTTGATCTAAATCTCCACCAACTGTTTCATCGTAGGAATAAACTGAGACATAAGTACAGGTGGCAGCACAACCAGGACTTGCACAATCTGATGGACCACACGTTGCACCTGTAAAACCACTCGTAGGAAAATCATCTGTCCAATCTGCCAATGTAGCACCAGAAACAGCTGAGCTTAAAAATCTCCAATCATAAGTAGAGGAGTTAAAAAACCTTTCCATGCTAATATTGCCAGTTATATCTCCACTTCCGGTAATCTCACCTACTCTAGCGGTACCAGAAGCATCAGATAATAAAGTGAAACTAAACCCTGTTGTAGTAAGCGTTCCAGCACTAATAGTAATTAAATTCTTTAACGTTACATTACCAGTAAGTGAAACTCCAGCAGCATTGCTATGTTTGATATTGTCAAAAGCAAATGCTGGCATAGTTTGCGCAATTGATCCATTAAAATTTATCGTGCTTCCTGTAATGGTATATACATTAGAACCAGGAGTAAATAATCCAGCTACTCCAATATCTCCAGAGGAAGGAAGCGTTCTTGCACCTGTTGATGATGAAGTAAGATTGTTAAAATTAAATGCTGGTATAGATGAAGAACCCGTTCCGTTAAAATTTACTGTGCTACCTGTAATAGTATAAACATTCGTGCCAGGCGTAAAAGCACTTGCAACTCCAATGGTTCCTGACGAAGCTAAGGTTCTTGCTCCTGAAGATGAAGAAGTAAGATTATTAAAATTAAATACTGGTATAGACGAAGATCCTGTACCGTTAAAATCTACCGTATTGTTAGTAACATCATAATTACCAGTGGTAAATGATGCAGAAGCAACCATATTGCCTGCTACTCCAATAGTTCCACCACTAACAAGCGTAATATTATTTACGGTTCTGCTATTACTTAAAGTAAGATTATGGTAATTAAAAGCTGGCACTACCGATGCTCCAGTCCCATTAAAATCGATAGTATTATTTGTTATAACATATGCTCCGCTAGAAAAAGTTGCAGTAGGAAGAAAATTTCCAGCTATGCCTATAGTGCCGCTATTCACTAACGTTACAGAATTTGTAGTTCGTGCTTGACTAATAGTAAGTGTATTAAAATTAAAAGCAGGAATACTCTGTGACACAGTACCATTAAAGTTAACAGTGCTGCCTGTAACCGTATAGCTATTTGCTCCTGGAGTAAAAGTAGAAAACACTCCAATTGTACCTGAAGATGCAAGTATCCTACCTCCTGTAGAAGACGATGTTAAATTATTAAAATTAAAAGCCGGAATTGTAGACGCACTGCTTCCATTAAAATTAATAGTACTACCCGTATTAGTATATGAATTTGAACCAGGCGTAAATGCACCTGCAACCCCTATGGTTCCTGAAGATGCTAATGTTCTTGCTCCAGTTGAAGATGATGCTAAATTATTAAAATTAAAAGCCGGGATAGTCTGTGACACAGTACCATTAAAGTTAACAGTGCTGCCTGTAACCGTATATGCATTTGTACCAATAGTAAATACACCCGATATTGTTATAGTATTAGTTGATGCTAATGTTCTGGTCCCTGTTGAAGAAGAAGTTAGATTGCCATAAGGAAATGCTGGAATTGTTTCTGCTCCTGTTCCATTAAAGTCAATCGTGGTACCGGTTGCAGTGTAGACCCCTGTTCCCAAAATAAAAGCGTTAAAAATATTTATTGGATTGGCGCTGGCCAATGTCTTATCCCTGGTACTGAAAAATTGTAGTGTATAGTAATTGCCAGAAGCAACAAATTGCCCGTTTGATCCTTGATTGTATAATACTGTCGGAGTACCTGATATGTACGTAATCGTACCATTTGATTGACTTACGGTGCTGCTTAACACAAGACTTGACGTTAAGTTTAGAGTTCCGTTGGTCAAGGCCAACGCTCCACTCACGGTAAAAGTAATTCCCCCAAGAGTGGCTGTGCCGCTGCTCGTTCGATTAATAGTTAAATTGTTCGACCTTGCAGCTCCAGAAGTAAAGTTTAAGGTTCCTAAAGCACCGGTTCCACCAATAACAATATTTGATGTAGTACTTCCAGTTAAAGTACCCGTACCAGCAATAGTACCATTCATCGTTAAGGTGTTGGCACCAATCGTTATTCTGGCCGGGCCCGTTGTTCCAACAATATTCAAGATACCACCCACAACCACATTGCCTCCCAACACATGAGCTATAGCAACGGTAGCGGTAGTACTTGCGGTAAGATTACCGTAAGTGGTTGCCGTAATTGTTTGACTTGATGCAGCACCATAAACAACAGTGCTTGTTGCGCCTAATGTTCCAAGAGTAGGAACAACCGTATTTGTTAATGTAAGAGTAGCGCCAGATTCTACATCAATAGTTCCTGTAAATGAAAAACCGGATGGCACAGAAAAATTGGATGATGAAACAGCCTCTACAACTACTTTAGAACCAGTTCCTGAAACAGTCCAATTAGCGCCAATTGTAGGAGTTGCATTATTTCTTATGTAGTACGTGTAACCATCTGTAACAAAATCAGTAGGATTTGTTCCTGAACCATCTGTTTGATCTCCCCAGTTGGTAAGCACATCTAAATTACCAGTAGATTTTGAATAAAAAGAATTGGTAGGTAAGCCGGTTACCCTAAAATCATCAAGCGCATAATAATCCCCAGAGTTAAAGGCAGGAAATGTAAATCTGAATTGAAGATTGGCCACGCCCTCTGCCCCAGACGGTAATGTCATTTCACTAATCGTATACCACGTATCGTCACTCATAGCCAGCGGAGTATCCGTAAAGGAAATCGAATTCCAAACAACTCCATCGGTGCTCCATTCAAGCGCATATCCGGGAAATCCTCCTCCTGAGGTTGCCATTCCGCCCCATTTAACTTTAATATTGGCAAACCCAACTGTTGATAGGGCTCCGGTATTTAAAACTATAATTTCCTGATTAAAGAAGCCAAAGGTAGGGTCATCGTAGGCCAATAAATTACCACTACCGCTTGCATTAGGATCAGTATAGCCACTGCTAGTATAGGTATTGCTTGCAGCAATTGCACCTGCATCATTTGCTGGGTCAGCCACCCATCCTGCAGGCAAGGATGCTCCAGTGCCAAAATCTGTTGTGTATAGTGTTGTTTGGGAATACCCGTTTAAAACGCTAAAAACTAGCGCTATACAAATCAATGTTGTTTTCGCAACACTTTTGCCAAATGTATAATTTGTGATTTTGCCGCGAAATAATCCTATTGGAGTAATATGTTTAGTCATGAAAAAATACTAGTATAATAAATTAAATTTCCTATCCTTCTTTGCTTCTACGTTAGCTCAATAGATAATGTTACAATTTTAGGCACAAATATAGGCTTTCTCCTTCAAATAAATATATTATGAATTAGTGTAATTGGTAAAATATTTTGTGTTTTCATAATATTTATTTTTATTGATTTTTTTTACAAGATTACGCAGGACTCGAAAGCCTGCCACCAAAAATTCGATAATCACCTATTTTGAATAGCTGATAATGCTTAGAACCAAGTTGGATCCAACTAATAATGTAAATTGTCGCTTATAAAAACAGAAAACTGATGACGCTGATGCAACGGATTAACTCAGATAAAGACAGCTATAATCTATTTGATCTGTGATATCTGTATTCCATTAATATTTTTCACCTTCATAGGTATTTAATAAGTAATAATTTACATTAATATATAGTCTAAGGAATTATATTGCACTTAAAATGCAAGTCGGCAGATCGTTTAAATAAATGAATTAAGAATCTTCAGATACAAAAAAATGCATTAAATACCTGATTCAAGCATTAGAGTTTTTATTATAAAAAACAAAAACAGGCATTAATATCATTATAATAATTGGCGATTGCACAACACCCATAATTTCTCTTACAAAAGGATACACAGAACTTGTTTTTGAACTAACATACCCAATCATTGTTATTAGAAATGCAAATGAAGTTAATGCTATGTAGCAAACGCCAGCAATCTTGCAATACCTTCTCACAACAACTTGCTGACTTTTTACAAAAAAAGACTCCGATGGAACATAAAATACGATTGCTATTATTAGCCAACTAAGCAATAAATGCAAAACAGAAAATAAAAAGGTAAGTACCCACTTATATGTTAGCAGTTTATTGACTTCTTCTCCACTTTCAATTTGATGATTAATTGACACAAATATATAATCTCGCAAATACCCAACAATCACGATAAGCAACAAAGCAAAAATGAGAGCTATTTTTCTATTCATGCTTGTTTTTTTCGGTCTTACGCATAGCAGAGTAACGGTTTATCCAAAAAAGCCACAATAAAAAAATAACTCCGTAAATAAATAAAGTAAACGTATAAGTATGATTAAATTCAGTCCACGCATAAGAGTACGTTTCAATGATTGCTAAAAACAGTATACGGAAAATATTTAGCAGATGAATTATAATAATACCCGCAGGAATAAATATAAATTTCGATAACAATTTTCCAGGAAAGGAGATAATAAAAATACTATATAAAGCAAACAGGTTTATACCATTACAAGAATCTCCAATAAACAATCCGGGTGTTCCACGTATTCCAATAAGTCGCTCACCCATTGACTCCACCTCATAACCCATCCATTGAAGAAGTGTTGTGCTTACGTTAATCGTATTTTTGATTACAGCTTTATCTACCCATTCCAAAGGATGAAGCCACCATTCATAAACAGCAAACCATAGCACAAATAGTGAAATGCCCAAAAATAAAAACCTAATTATTGGGTCTTTCAATAATTTTTTCATTACTAATAAAAGTTAGGAAGTTTTATTTTTTCCGAAAGTCGTAAATCTTTTTGCCACCTAAAGCAACACCGGCAGCAATTAATAAACTTATTCCTCCATCTAAAGGCACCGAACAAGGTGGGGGCCAACAAGGAGGTGGGCCCATAGGGGGTCCAGGAGGTCCGCCTGCTTTAGATTCAAAAGCAAAGCATACAAGAAACAAGGATATTGCAGCGAAAGATAGAATTGTCTTAAACATGAGTTACACCATTATTTTGACAAATATAAAAAAATAGATTATTAAAACGTTAAAAAAATATAAACAGTGTTTTGGACTAAACCAACTGCTTGTGGGCAGACAAATAACATTACTTTTGCCCGCCTAAATGATATAGTTACAAATCATTTTAGAATACAAATGGCTTCAATTACTGATATTGACAAAAATAAATTACCAAAGCATGTAGCCATTATTATGGATGGAAACGGACGTTGGGCAAAACAAAAAGGACAAGAAAGAATTTTTGGTCACCAAAATGGCGTAAAGTCAGTTAAAGATGTTACAGAAGCTGCTGCCGAACTAGGCATTTCCTTTCTTACACTTTATGCCTTTTCAACCGAAAACTGGAATCGACCCAAAGCAGAAGTTGACGCTTTGATGGAGTTACTAGTAAGCACCATTCACAAAGAAGTACCTACCTTGAATAAAAACAAAATACAACTTCAAGCAATTGGTAATTTAAACTCTCTCCCAGTAAATTGCTTAGCTGAACTAAATGATGCGATTAAACAAACTTCAAATAACGACAGACTCACGTTAGTATTAGCATTGAGCTATAGTTCTAAATGGGAGATAATTGATGCTGTAAAACAAGTTGCTAAAAAAGTAAAATCTAACGAGCTTGACATAGAGAGTATCAATGATTTGTCTTTTTCCAATCATCTTTGTACAAAAAATATTCCCGACCCTGAATTATTAATACGAACAAGTGGAGAAAAGCGAATAAGCAATTTTTTGCTATGGCAAATAGCATATTCAGAACTGTATTTTACTGAAACCTTATGGCCCGATTTTCAAAAAGAAAATTTTTTTGATGCTATACTCGATTTTCAAAATAGAGAAAGAAGATTTGGAAAAACTAGCGAACAAATAACCGTAACAAAGTAAAATGTTTTTGAATCAATGACGTTAACATCGAACCAACATAGCATTTTATTTGTGAATAAATTTATTCTATTTCTATTTTTAATAGTGCTTGTATCTACGCAAGCTTTTAGCCAACAAATTATTTCATCAGATTCGCTTTCTCAAGATCCAAACAATCCTACCGAATATGAAATTGCAGGCATAACAATACATGGCGCTGGATCATTAGACAATAGTGTGCTGCTTTCTATCAGTGGTTTATATGTTGGAGATAAAATAAAAATTCCTGGAGATAAAATATCGAAGGCAATAAAAAATTTATGGAAGGAAGGTTTTTTTGAAGATGTGAAAATTACGGCCTCTAAAATTCAAGGAAAAAATATTTTTTTAGAAATTACCGTTGAAGAACGCCCAAGGCTTTCAAAGTTTTCTTTTAAGGGATTAAAAAAAGGAGAAATAGAAGATTTAAAAGAAAAGTTAAATCTTAATAGAGGTAAAGTTGTAACCGAAAATCTTGTTGTAACAACTAAAAATACAACACTAGAACATTTACTGGACAAAGGGTATATGAACGGCACTGTGAATGTAGTGCAAGAAAAAGATTCAGCCCTTGCTAACAGTGTAATACTATATATCACAGCCAATAAAGGACCAAAAGTAAAAATTAGAGAGGTTGACTTTTTTGGGAATGACAATATGAAAAGTGGCAAACTACGCAGAGCCATGAAGGAAACTAGGCGTAAAAGGTGGCACGCTATTTTTAATACGCACACATTATTGGAGTCGGAATACGAAGCTGATAAAATAAAAGTAATTGATAAATACTTAGCTAAAGGATATCGCGATGCTAAAATCACCAAAGACACCATTTATAAAATTGAAGATAGATTCATTGGAATTAATATTTACATAAATGAAGGAAAAAAATATTATTTCAGACATATTACTTGGGTAGGAAATTCAAAATACGCTTCTAAAGATTTGTCTAAAACATTAGGCATAAAAAAAGGAGATATTTTCAATCAATCGTTGCTCGAATCAAGATTAATGGGTAGCCCTAACAGCACTGATATCAGCTCTTTGTATATGGATGATGGGTATTTATTCTTTCAAGTTGTTCCATCTGAAATTTTAGTAGAAGGAGATTCGATTGACATTGAAATTAGAATTTACGAAGGGAAGCAGGCTACCATTAATAAAGTAACTGTTAAGGGAAACACAAAAACTAACGATCATGTAATAATGCGTGAGATACGCACTCGCCCAGGGCAACTGTTTAGAAGAAGCGATATCATACGTTCACAACGAGAGCTCTCTGTACTTGGGTATTTTGACGCAGAGCGTTTAGGAGTAAACCCTATTCCTCATCCTGAAAATGGGACTGTAGATATTGAATACGTGGTGGAAGAAAAATCTACCGATCAGCTAGAACTATCTGGCGGATTTGGACAAAATAGAGTCGTAGGTTCACTTGGCGTGTCCTTCAATAATTTTTCTGCAAAAAACTTTTTTAAGAAAGGTGCTTGGCAGCCACTTCCCGCAGGCGATGGGCAAAGACTTAGCGTAAGAGCCCAATCGAATGGAGCGTTTTACCAATCTTTAAATATGTCATTTACCGAACCTTGGTTGGGTGGTAAAAAACCAAACTCCTTTAGCATTACTCCTTATGTAAATAGAATCACTAACGGCAGAACAAAAAATGATCCGCAACTTGGAGAACTAAATATTTGGGGACTTTCACTAGGGTTGGGACAACGGTTAAAAAAGCCAGATGATTTTTTCATACTACAAACCGAATTAAATTACCAGTATTATGCACTCAGAAATTATAGAAGTGTATTCACATTTACTGATGGCTTTTCAAACGATTTTAACTTTAAAGGAATCCTTTCCCGTAATTCGACCGATGATAACATATTCCCTAAAAGTGGTTCTTTAAATACACTTTCAGCTCAGTTTACTCCTCCATGGTCCGCAATTAAAAAATGGCAAGGAAAAAATATTGACTACACCGAATTGTCGGATCAAAAAAAATACAACCTTATTGAATATTATAAAATAAAACTTACCTCTGCCTGGTATACTACGCTTGTAAGAGGAAGCCACCCTCTTGTGCTGTACACCAAATTAGGCTATGGATGGCTAGGATATTATAACAAGCAATTAGGATTAACACCCTTCCAACGTTTTTATTTAGGCGGCAGCGGACTAACTGGCTTTAATCCACTCGATGGACGTGAAATCATTTCTCTAAGAGGTTATGATGATGGTGAGGTTTATGATTTTTCTAAACCTCAAAATAATCCAGGTGGAGCTTCAATAATTAAATATACTACGGAAGTTCGATTCCCAATCTCACTTAACCCAAGCGCCTCCATATATGCATTGGCCTTTGCCGAAGCTGGTAATTCATGGGGGAATATAAGAGACTTCAAACCATTTGACATCAAACGATCTGCGGGTATTGGATTAAGATTTTTCCTACCAATGTTTGGAATGTTAGGCTTTGACTATGGCTGGCGTTTTGATGATGTACCCTTTAGGCCGGGAATGCAAAAATCTCAATTCCACTTTACTATTGGATTTAACTTAGGAGAGCTTTAAGCCTTTACTCTTATCTGCATTGTTTAGAAACTATAATTACATTCGCACAAGTAAAAAAATATTGGCACAATATCTGTATTATAATCATTAAATTCTAAAACTATATATTATGAAAAACTTGATTTTAACTTTATCCTTTACAATAATCTCAATAGGCGGCCTTTTTGCACAAAAAGTTGCATATGTTGATCTTGATTATATATTAAGCAGCGTTCCTGAATACAAAAGTGCCCAGGAACAATTAGACCAAATTTCTATTCAATGGCAAAAAGAAATTGAAACCAGACTAACTGAAGTAGATAGACTTTTTAAAGCTTTTCAAGCTGAAGAAATTCTACTTACTCAGGACATGAAAAAGAAGAGAGAAGATGAAATAATTAGCAAAGAAAAACAAGCTAAAGAACTTCAAAAGCAGCATTTTGGTGTAGATGGAGATTTGTTTAGAAAAAGACAAGAATTGGTTAAACCCGTTCAGGACAAAGTATACAGCGCTATAAAGTCTTTGTCAGAAAAACAAGCCATTGCCATACTGTTTAATAAATCGGCAGACATCAATATTTTATTTGCAAACCCTAAATATGACAAAAGTGATGAGGTGCTAGAATCTATGGGATACAAGCCGGGGTCAACAAAATAAATTACCTTTTTGAACTTCTAAACACCTTCGGCTTTAAAATATCTTTCTACCTTTATAGCTCAATCTAAACTATAAAACAACTTAATATTTACTGTATCATGAAATCTACTTTAAAGTCTATTATCGTAATTGGCGCTCTGCTTTTCACAGCAAACTCATATGCTCAAAAAACTGCGTTTGTTGAACTAGATTCCCTTTTATCAATTATGCCTGAAATGGAAGTTGCTAAAAAAGTTTCGGCTGATTATTATAAGCAACTAGAAGCTACTTTGACCACCATGCAAAAGGAGTTAAATGACAAACTAGCTGATTATCAATCAAATGAAACTAAATATACCGAATTGATAAAAAATACTAAACAGAAAGAGCTTCAAGATTTAAATCAACGCATTCAAGATTTTCAAGTTCAGGCACAAACTGAATTTCAAAAAAAGAATGATGAGCTAACACGTCCCATTAACGACAAAGCAAAAAAAGCAATTGAAAAAGTTGCTAAAGCAAAAGGTTACAAAATGGTAATGGATTCCAGTGTTGGAGTTTTATTATATACAGACCCTGCAGATGATATTTTTAATGCTGTAAAAGCAGAACTTGGCATCAAGTAATTATGTACAAAAAGGATACATGCTCAATATAAAAAAAACGAAAATTTCTTTCTTTATACTGACTGTATCCTTTTTTATTTCCTGCTTCTCACTTTCTTCTTATTCTCAAACTACTTCAACAGAAGTTGAAGCTATTTTTATTCTTAGGGGCAATACCAGAACACAAGCCGGAAAATCTTCAGAAGGAGTAAATCTAGAGCTAAAAAAAGAAGGGAAAACAATTGAGAAAATAGTTACGCCAAAAAATGGCAAGTATTACTTGCAAATGAATATTAGTATTGTAAATAAAAATAATGAGTATATTTTATATATAACACAATCAGGCACTGTACCTAAATCTATCAGCATTAACACCTATATATCTCCCGAAGAGTTTTCAGCAAATACCTTTCCTCGCTACCTTTTTGACTTAGAAATAAAAATGATTGAAACAAGCGAGACTGACATTATAATACAAAGGGCATCTGGCAGAATTCATTGGGATGCCGAACAGCACGCCTTTGCTTTTGATCAATCCTATGCAAAAATTATTCAAAAAGAAACAGATAATACCGATAAAGCATTAGCTGATAAAAAGAAAAAAGAAGAAGAGGAGTTAGCTAAAAAGAAAGCAGAGGAAGAAGCTAAACTAAAAGCAGAAGAAGATGCAAAACTATTAGCTGAAAGAAAAGCAAAAGAAGATGCCGACAAGGCTATTCAGAAAAATCTAGCCGCAATAAAAATCGAGCTTAAAAAAAAACGAATGCAGGATAGTCTGGATAGTATAGCTTCGACAAAGCCAGTTACCGCTACATTAGAAATTAAAAAATTCTCAAAACCTATTTCCGCCAAAGATGTAGATGAGAACGCCTTTGACGGCACAGGAACCTATTCAATAAATATTGCGAAAAAAAATATAAAGGCAGCTCAGGAAAAGTTAAATAAGAAAAAAGCCTCCAACTTAGCTGCCAAATATGAAACTAATAATACGCTCACCAGCCTGCTGAATATGGCGGATGAATTTGAAAAAAATCAAAAGTTAATAGCTAAAAGCAAGAAGCAATGAAAACAAATTTCAAAGTACAAAAAAGCACTAACAAATTAATTAAGAGCCTTTCTTTCACATTCTTAATTTGTTTTTCTTTTATCGCCATTTTTAATCCTATATCCACTTTAGGGCAAACACTAAACTTAAATCAGTTTGGCATCGAGGAAGGTTTACCTCAATCAAGTATCTACACGATGCTTCAAGATAAAGATGGCAAAATTTGGATAGGTACTATGAGTGGCGTAAGTAAATACAACGGCTTAAGTTTTGAGAATTTTAACAAAAAAGATGGCTTGTCCGAAAATAGAGTAACCTCATCATGCTTAGATAAAGAAGGCAATATTTGGTTTGGTCATTGGTCGGGTGGTATTTCTAAATACAACTCATCAAGCAAAACATTCGAAGAAATAATGCCAGGAAAAATAGAAAGTAAAAAAACTATTAATTGTATTTTACAAGATAAAAAAGGTGCTTTTTGGTTTGGGACAGAAGGACAAGGTATATTGAAAATGGAAAACGGAAATTTTTCCCAGCTAACTACCAACGAGGGCTTAACCAGCAATGTTGTTAATGCATTAATGGAAGACAAGGAAGGAACTGTTTGGATTGGCACTACGAATGGAATTACGTTATCAAAAGGCAACCTCTCTCCGTTTGAAGGAAATTTACCAGGCAACTCAATCATGTCACTTTTACAAGACAGTAAAGGAAATATTTGGATTGGAACTGCTACCAAAGGTGTGATGCGAATTAATACAGACAAACAAACTAAAACCTATAATGCCACCCATGGATTAATAAATGAGTTTATTAAAACAATATTTGAAGATGAAAAAGGAAATATATTTCTAGGCACCTATGGAGGTGGGGTAGCTAAATATTTACCTCAGCTAGAAGCTAATGGCTATAAAGGACCAATCTTTCAATCTATTTCATCTAAACAGGGTTTGAGCAACGACCGTGTACTTTCAATAATTCAAGATCGAGAAAAAAATATTTGGATAGGCACTTTTTTGAACCTGAACCAATACTTTGACGAACAATTTGAAATATATGGAAGTAATGAAGGGCTAGACAATAGTTTAATATGGTCTGTAATTCAGGATTCAAAAGGTAGTTATTGGGTTGGAACAGAAGGAGGTTTAGTTCAATTTATTCCTGATGCTTATCTTACATCTAGCACCTCTTCGAGCACTTATGTAGAAAGGTACCGATTTAATAAATTTACAGGTAAAGAGGGAGAAATTTTGAATACCAGCGCTCTTTACGAAGATATTAAAGGAAATATTTGGTACACCGAATTTGGCAGAGGGCTTTCTAGATTAAATCCAACTACTAAAAAAATTGATAATTATACTGTCGAAAAAAGCGGACTACCTGTAAACGAAATATACTCCATTGCTGGCGATAAGGATGGAAACATTTGGATTGGAACTAACAAAGGTGGGCTCTTAAAGTTTGACATTACTACTGAAAAATTTGAACAATTTACAACTGAAAAAGGCATAGGGAGCGACCAAATTTATACCATCTATCGAGATAGTAAAAATAGAATGTGGTTTGGTACATTATCTGGGGCATTGACCATGTATGATGGCACATCATTTAAAACTTTTAAAGAAAGTGATGGGTATCCAAGCAAATTTACACTTTGTATAACAGAAGATAATAATGGAAATATGTGGTTTGGAACTTTTGACTTAGGGATATACAAATATGATGGCAGCACATTTAAAAGCTATACTACCAAAGACGGATTAAGCTCAAATACTCCGTATATATTAGTTGGGGATGATAAAAATAATTTATGGATAGGAACAGGACTTGGTGTTGACCGATTTAATTTAAAAGATGAAACATTTAAACATTACGAAAAAGAAGATGGATTCTTAGGAGTTGAAATTAACCCTAATGCAGTTTGTAAAGACAGCAATGGTGCATTGTGGTTTGGCTCTATTATTGGCTTAGTAAAATACAATTCGAAACTAGAAAAGAACAATGAAGTTGAATCTATTACCACCATTAACAATCCTCGAATATTTTTTCAAGAAGTTGAATTGCCTATTGATAATATCTTCTCTTGGAATCAAAATCATTTTACATTCGATTTTATTGGAACAAGCTTAACAAATCCAAAAAGAGTTAAGTATAAATACTTCCTTGAAGGTTTAGACAAAGATTGGTCTCCAATTGTAAAAGAAAACTCCGTAACATATCCAGACATTCAACCCGGAGAATACACATTTCAAGTAAAATCATGTAATAACGATGGCGTTTGGAATACCGAACCGGTAACGTATCATTTTGTAATTACTCCCCCTTTCTGGCAAACTACTTGGTTTTGGATTGTAACCTCTTTAGCTGGATTAGTATTAATAATTCTTTTTGTAAAATGGAGAGAAAAGAAATTAAAAAAAGCGAATTTAATTCTTGAGCAAAAAGTTGTTGAAAGAACCGAAACTATTAGTCAGCAGAATGTTGAGTTAGAAAAGAAAAATGAAAAAATAACCGATAGCATTGACTATGCTAAACGAATCCAGCAAGCTGTGTTTGTTTCTGCACAGGAAATAAAATCTTATCCTTTTGAATCGTTTTTATTTTTCAAACCTAAAGATATCGTGTCAGGTGATTTTTATTGGAGCTTTAAAAAGGACGACAATAATTATTTTGTTGCAGCAGCCGACTGTACAGGTCATGGTGTACCGGGTGCATTCATGTCTTTGATTGGCTATAACATGCTAAATTATGCCATGAAAGAGCTTGGATTAGCCAAACCTTCTGCTATACTATCCATGCTCAGAAATCACATCCAAAATACAATGAGCAGTAATGTTGCAGGCGAGAAAATCATTAAAGATGGTATTGCAATTGCATTTACACATATTGACATGCTTAATATGAAAATTCATTTTGCAGGCTCTTATAACCCACTCTATCATATCCGAAATGGAGAATTAAACGAATACAAAGCAGATAGAATCCCTATTGGTCATACCGGTGAGTCTGAACAAGAACAAGGTAATTTTACTGATTACACAATTGATTTTCAATCAGGCGATATAGTTTATTTGTTCTCAGATGGATATGCCGATCAAATAGGAGGACCTAATAAAAAGAAATTCTTTTATGGCCCTTTCAAAGAGTTGTTTCAAAACATTCATAAGCTTCCAATGGATGAGCAAAAGAATACACTAAGTACTACCATTGTTGAATGGATGAAAGACAAGGAACAATTAGATGATATTACTGTAATTGGTATTAGATTCTAACGATATTATCATTACGCTCTAGCCTTGAAACCTCTCTCTCCTATCGGCATCTTCGACTCTGGAGTTGGAGGACTTACCGTTCTTAGGGAAATAGTCAAAAAATTACCTCAATACGACTATGTTTATCTAGGAGATAATGCAAGGGCGCCCTACGGCACACGCTCATTTGACACAGTTTATCAATATACGCTTGAAAGTGTAAAGAAATTATTTTCTATGAATTGCGAGCTAATTATTCTGGCTTGCAATACTGCATCCGCAAAAGCATTGAGAAATATTCAACAGTTGGATTTAAAAAACATAGGACCTACTAAAAGAGTTCTTGGAGTAATAAGACCTACTTCTGAAATTGTTGGGGATTATACAAAAACTAATCGCGTTGGCGTACTTGGCACTACTGGCACTGTGCAATCAAATTCATATAAGATTGAAATTGAAAAGTTTTTTCCTGCCATTCAAGTATATCAGCAAGCTTGCCCTATGTGGGTTCCCATAATAGAAAATGACGAGATAGAATTTCCTGCGTCTGAAATATTTATTAAAAAATATTTAGATGATTTATTTAATCAAAGCAGTAAAATAGACACGATTATTTTAGGCTGCACCCACTACCCTCTTTTGTTAGAAAAAATAAAAAAACTTATTCCGACTAATGTAAAAATCATTTCTCAAGGAGAAGTAGTTGCAAACAGCTTTGCGGATTATTTATCTAGACATGCAGAAATTGAGAACACAATCTCTAAAAACAGCAACATAGAATTTTTTACAACCGATTCTACCGAGGTGTTCGATAAAATAGCAACACAATTTTGGGGAAATCCAATTTTATCCAAACATATAAATATTTAACTAACCTTTTATATTTCAATGTATTACAGTATATGATTAGATTTTTTTCTATTTTAATAATTTATATTAATTCTTCCTTTTTTTGTATTGGACAAAAGACAATTAAGTACAACAATTTACAAT
The DNA here is from genome assembly GCA_964481195.1 of uncultured Bacteroidia bacterium. GTDB lineage: Bacteria > Bacteroidota > Bacteroidia > Palsa-948 > Palsa-948 > Palsa-948. The sequence continues at coordinate 17,530 of CAYZTB010000056.1, forward strand.
GGGCACAATACTATAATCAGCTAAAAATATCTAAAAAAATATCCATCTTAAGTGATTGCAGCATTAGAAGCATGGATTCATTTTCTCAATGGCAACAAATGCTAATTCGAACTGGAGTAAGCTATAAACTAATTGACAATATACAAGGCACAACAGGTGCTGGATGCTTTGTATCATTTAGCAACAACAAACCTAGCAGGGTAGAATTAAGACCCTATCAGGATTTTAGCTCCTCACACCTGCTCAATAATATTTCTGTACAACATCGTTTTCGAACAGAGGCAAGATATTTTAGAAATATTAAAGATGGGATAATTTCCAAAACATCTAATTTCAATTTTCGACTTAGATATAGGTTCTTTTGTGAAATTCCTTTAATTAGTTTTTCTAAAGATAGCACAGAGAAAAATATTATGCTAAATATTGGCAACGAGATTTTTGTGAATGTGGGCAAGGAAATTGTATACAATATTCTTGACAATAATAGACTTCTGATAGGAATTGCGATGAAAGCAAATAAAAAATTAAGTATCTCGCTAACTTATGCCTATCAATTTGGACAAAGAAATAGTCCAAACTTATATGAACATTCCGACATATTGTGGCTTGGAATAATTCATAAAGTTTCTTTAATAAAGAAAACTTGAAAATGATTTAAAAAATTATTGAAATCCAGAATAGATATAATCTTTAATTTGGCTTAATTATTTTTTTATATAGCTCACCCCAAAAAATTAAAACTTTTATATCATAAACTGGGGAATTAAATTTACTTCCTATTTTATTGTTACTAACTAGCATTATTCGGTATCCAACATCTAAACCCAAACCAAACCAAGGCAGTATTTTGTATTGCCCAGAAACAGCGGGCTCATATAGTATTATAGCATGCTTATTTTCTATAAACTTGTCGCCATTTACAATATACTTATATCTAGAATCTCCAACACCAAACTTAATTGGAATACTAAACTGCCATTTGCTGCTGTTATAATACACATACTCTACAAATAAATTAATATACCTAAACTGCAAGCTAGGATGGATAGTATCTATGCCTGATAAAGTCAATATGATTTTATCTAGATAAAAAGGAGTATTGTCTTTTCCAATATCAAAAGCTCCCAATTTTAGCCAGCTTACTCCTACTCCAAACCGAATTCTATTATCAAAATCTAAACCTGCTTTAGCTGTGAAAATTGGGGAACGGAAACCACCAATAAAAGTACTCTTTGTTGCAAATCCTCCAATAAAGCTTGGTTTATTTTGTAATGAAGATTGAATAGAATCAAGAAATTGTGCTTTAGCAGTTAAATTACAACTGCAAAGTATCAAAAAAAATAAAGTAGATTGAAAAGCGACTGAAAAAAAGAAGTGGGCAAAAGAAAAACGCACTACGCACTTGCGATGTGCCGGAATTAAAATTGATAAATTATCTGCCGAAAACACAGGTGAATTTAGGCAATTAATTTAAGGCTGTTTCGTTAACCATACCACGGGTGCACGTCAAATTTCCTAAGCAGCTATTTTAGTTGATTCTACGACTTTATTC
>CAYZTB010000057.1:0-18899 GCA_964481195.1 uncultured Bacteroidia bacterium
ACACAAGATTAAACGCAACTCCGCCAGAGCCCGGAGCTGCGTTTAATCCTTATATATTATATATTAGGTGCTGGCGTTCTTGTCCACGGTGCTTGTAAACCATCCTTGCTGTTGAGTTGTCGGGGCATTGATTGTCAGTTGTGAATTAGCTGTGTTTTTTTGTCAGTAACACTTTGTCAATTCCTGCACCGTCCATATCTAAAATTTCAATTTCAAAATTAAGCCATAGGAGTGTGTCGCCTGTAAATGGTATTCGTCTTAGTTCATTTAGTATTAGACCGCTGATGGTATTAAACGGATAATCTTCTGCTAAATCGCCCAATTCAAACTTCCGTAAAAACTCTGTAAGCGGGTATTGTCCGTCAATAAGCCAACTGCCATCTTCTCTTTTGATGAACGAAAATTCACTACTCTAAAAATCGGAAACATCGCCAACTAATGCTTCTAATAAATCGTTCATTGTTACCATACCTTGCATTTGACCAAACTCGTCCATTACAATTGCCTGATGTGTTTTTCCTGTCTTGAATAATTTCAATGCTTCGTAAGCCGATAAATTTTCTGCAACGTATTGAGGTTGCTTAATGTGGTCAGCTATTTTAAAGTCCGGCTCGTTAATATGTTTAAAAAGGTCTTTGAGTAACATAATGCCTACAACATCCATTTTATTATTTACAACGGGGTAAACAGAGTGCATTTCGCTATTTACTGTTTTGTTGATGTCTTCTGCATCAAAAGTCGTTTTTAAAAAAATGGTATCGTTGCGATGTGTCATAAGTGATGCAATTTTCCTGTCACCCAAACTAATAACACGCTCCATAATATCCTGCTCAATCTCGTGAATAGCTCCGCCTTCCATACCTTCCTGAATAGTTGCTTTTATTTCTTCTTCGGTTACTTTGCTTTCGGCAGTAGGTTTGATGCGAAACAGTTTAATAATAATGTCTGAAGTAAAGGTCAGCAACCAGATAAAAGGGGCGGCAATGATAGAAATCCAATACATTGGAAAGGACAATAATTTTGAAATCCTTTCGGGCATTGTCAGACCAATTCGTTTGGGAACGAGTTCGCCCAGCACCAATGAAAAAAAAGTAAGCGTTATTACAATAACTGCTATTGCAATGGTTTCGCTGTATTGACTGAGGAATTCAAACCGATTTAGGTAATTTACTAAATCATCTTCAATTTTTTCACCGCTGTAAATACCTGTAAGTATTCCTATAAGGGTAATACCAATTTGCACGGTAGAAAGGAATTTTCCGGGATTGCGTGAAAGTTCGAGGGCTTTTTTTGCGGCTTTATCGCCTCTTTTAGCAGCGGTTTCCAGTCGTGATTTACGCGAAGAAACCATAGCAATTTCAGACATGGCGAAAATACCATTCAGTAAAATCAAAAGAAGGATAATCAGTATTTCCATTCAACAAAGTTATTGATTAAGTGTTCTATTTGCGTCTTCCTCGCTGTCCCGTTACAATATGGTCTATTTCTCTTTGGTCACCTGTCCAAATCGATTACTTTTTTCTGTTTAATTGTCTGCCTGTTTGTCTCGTCCTGAAAAAAGTTTACACATTTTGGTTAATAATCCTGATACAAGTTTACACATTTTAATTAATCCTAAATATTCTTTACACTTAATAATTGATTTGCTTTACTATGCACTTCTGCTTATCCCTAAAAACCTCTTACACATCCATAAGTACCTCCTTTTTTTGTTTGTTGCCCTGATAGTTATCGGGATGCCAATAATTCTTCCAAGTTTTTCGTAACAGCCCAGATTTTGTATGAGCCTCAGCAGGTTTGAGGTTATCAATGCTTCCATGAGGGCGCAGGTAGTTGTAGGTACTGCAAGCAATGGCAACTTCTCTTTGAGCTGTTTCAAAAGAAGGAAATACTTCTTCTAAAAGTTCTTGTTTCAAGATTCCATTCATTCTTTCAGCAATAGCATTTTCAAGTGGGTCTCCTTTTTCGGTCATGCTGATTTTAATGTTATTCCTTTTATCCTGCAATAGGTTTACATAGGCATCGCAGCAATACTGAACACCTCTATCGCTGTGATGAATCAATCCCACTCTGTTTGGATTGTTTCTTAGCGCCATCTTTAGCGCAGTTAATGAGCCCTGTGCCGATAAATCTTTGCTTAGATAAAATCCAACAATTTTATGGCTGTAAGCATCTGTAATCAAGGATAGATAAGCAAATACTTTCTCTAGATGAATGTAGGTGATATTGCTTACCCAAAGCTGATTGGGGGCTATTGGAATAAAATCACGAATGATGTTTGGGTATTTCTTAAAGCGATGTCTGGATAGTGTGGTAATGCAGCCCCTACGTTTTCGTTTAGTAATGAGTAATCCACGCTCTGAGAGTAAATCAAACATAGCATCCCGACCTATTTGAAAACCATGTGCGGCTAAAAAACCTTTCATCTCTCCAAACAATTTGCGTGTACCTAATCGTTTTTGATGTTTTCGATAACGCAACACTTCTTCAATGACGATATCGGCTTGATATGCTTTACGTTGAATGTACTTGATGCCCTGATAGTAGGATTGCCTACTATAACCAAGCAGCAAACAAAGCTCGTTTACACAACGAGGCGTGCTTTGTTCTACTGTTTCTACTGCTTGGTGCCAGACTTTTTTCGGATATCAATCTTTAATTGATCCTCTGCAATATCAATGATTGCATTGAGCAATTTATTATGCAGTTGCGCTTTGCGAAGCTCCTTCTGTAACTGCTTAACATCTGTTGGCAATGGTGTTTCATTCACTTGCTCCGTCTGGGGCTTAGTGTTTGGTCTCTTATTTTTTCCTTGATACTTCATAACCCACGAATGTATCATTCGGAAATCAATTCCATATCGGTCCCCTAATTTCCGATAACTGGTTTCTCCGGTTAAATACTGGGCAATAATTGCCTCTTTCTCAATAATTGTTTTTTTCATTTGTTTACACGTTAAGTGTGTAAACCTATTTCAGGACGAGACAATCTCCTCCACAATCCCCATTATCGGACTGTCGGATTCAATTTGGAAAGCTTTTATGCCGGCTTTTTCTGCTGCTTGTGCATCGCGCTCTTTATCGCCTATTAAAAATGATTTTGATTTATCAATGTTAAATCTAGCAACCCCTTTTTCTATCATGCCTGAGTCGGGTTTTCTGCAAGTGCATGGTTCTACATCCGAATGGTGTGGGCAATAATATATTTCTGAAATGACAATTCCGTTTTCTTTCATGAGTTCAAGCATCCTGGCATGAACACGCGTAACATCATCGTGTTTATACAGTTCTTTAGCAATGCCGCTTTGGTTGGTTACTACAATAAAAAGAAACCCTGCTGCTTGTAGCTTTTTTAAGGAAGGGATGATGTCGTCTGTAAGAATAAAATTTTCTACCTGATAAACGTAGCCAATTTCTTTATTTATTACTCCATCACGATCCAGAAATATGGCTTTGTTTTTTTTCATCTATCAAAAAATATTTTTAATGGCTTCTATTAACGTAAAAAAAGAATTTGGGAGAATTACTAGTGTAAATACTAGACCAAATATAGATCCCCAATAGTGCACATCGTGTGCAATGTTATCGCCCCCTCTATTAGCCATGTATCTGCAATAAAATAAATACAACAAACCAAATATTGGTGCGGGTATTGGAATAGGGATAAACATTAATGATAAGCTCATCCATGGATTTAATAAAATAGCTGAAAACACTACCGCAGATACCGCTCCGGATGCGCCTACGGCATTGTAATGAAAATCGTTTTTGTGTTTTTCAAATGAAGGTGCTGAGGAAGCTACTATGCTGATAAAATACAAAAGGAAAAAAGATATTTCTCCTCTTAGTTCTCCAAATGTTAAAATAAGAACCTCTTCTGTTAATCTTCCAAACATGTACAATACATACATATTCATGGCAAGATGAATAAAATCTGCATGAAGAAATGCGTGTGTTAAAAAACGATACCACTCTTTATTTGTATGTATGATACTCGGGTTGAATAATAGCTTGGCAAAAAGTTCGCGGTTTGTAAAGGCGGTAATAGAAACAAGGCAAGTTAAGCTAATGATTATATAGGTGAGCATATTTTAGTTTGCCACAATTAAAAATTCAGTTCTTCTGTTTTTAGCTTTTCCTTCTTCAGTGTCATTTGTCGCAACAGGCTTAGATTCGCCAAATCCTTTGTGGGCTGAAATTTGTTTTTTATTTACTCCCAATGAGCGTAAATATTCAAAAACGGTGAATGCTCTATCTGTGGATAGATTTTGATTGTCGTTTGGACTACCTGCATCATCTGTATGTCCATGAATTTCGATAACTATTTTAGTATTTTCTTTAAGGTAGTTTGCAAATTCCTTTAAAACAATTTTAGATTCTTCAAATAAGTCAGCACGATTTTGATCAAAATAGATGTTGTTAAGTGTATAGGGCTTGCCAACTTTTACAGAATCGGTTTTCATATCTACTTTAATAACTCTATTTTTAGCTATCGGATTAGCATTTTTATTTTCCGATTCTTTTTTATTCGTTTTTACAGCACTTGTGGTATTGTTATTAGTAGGCGAGGGGTTGGTTGTTGATGTGCTGACGGTATTTGTAGTTGATGCAGGTGCAGTTGCAGTGGCTTCATCCTCATCGCTAGCAGAATCTTTTAAGGAAATTAATTGTGAGCTAAAAGCATTGCCATCTTTTTTTACAATCAAAAGTTGGTCGTGTTTTTTTTGAACGTTTGCTGCTACAGCGTACTCTCCAGTTTCTGCATCTACAACTGCTTTGGTTATTTTGTTGGTAACGGCATCTTTAAGCTCAACATCTGCTATAACTTGTTTGCCGTCATCGCTGGTAACAGTACCTTTAATAATTACAATTTCGTCAGGCCTTGCATTTTTGGGTAGTTCGAAGTAGTACAAATCATATCCGCCAACACTTTTTCCTTTTGTTTTTTTAGAATCATTAGAGGCAAAGTATCCATTTTTACCATCGCTGCTAACAAAAAAACCTACATCATTTCCTTCTGTATTAATGGGGTATCCAATATTTTTTGGACTCATCCAATTTCCTGTACTATCCATTTTAGAATAAAAAATATCAAAGCCTCCTAAATTCATATGCTTTGTAAATCCAGTTTCATTATCGCCAGAACTGAAGTAAAGTGTTTTGCTATCCCAGTGTAGGAAGGGAGATTTTTCATCTCCGGCAGAATTTATTTTCGGTCCAACATTTATAGGTGCAGACCATTGTCCGGTTGCATCTTTTTCTGTTTTCCAAATATCAACTCCTCCAAATCCTTTTGGTCGATTACTGGCAAAGTATAATGTTTTTCCATCAGCAGATATGGATGGTTGCGAATCCCAGCTATCGGCACTATTAACATTTGCGCCAATGCTTTTAGGCTCAGTCCATGCGCCACTTATGAGATCCGTAAAATAGATGTCGTAATTCCCATTTGGCTCTACAACAGTGTAGTACAGGTGTTTGTTATCAATAGTAACGGAAGCGCCCCCTTCGTTAAAGTGTGTGTTAAATGGAGGAGTTGGCATGGGCTCCCCCTCGGGAAATTTACCATCCGACCCTCGTTCGCTGAAGCAAAACATTTCTTTTTCCTTGCTTACTTCCCAAGCGGAACCTGCTTGTTGCACTTTTGCTTTTCTGGTAAAAAAAGCTTTTTCATTATCGGGCGAAATAAAAGGCAAGTACTCATCTTTTTCGGTGCTAATACCTTCCACTAATTTAGGGTCATAGGGAACAGGGTTTCCATACATCTCAATATTGAAGGTTGAAAATTTAATAATGCCTTTTGCATCAATTACGAATCTATCATAGCGCAGTTTGTCATATTTATTTACATCATCTTCTTTAAAATTTAAAAACAGCTTAGTGTATTTTAAAGCAGAATCGTATTTTCCTTGATCGTAATATAGGTATCCTAAGAAAAAATATGGATTGGAATGAAACTTAGGGCAGCTATTCACTGTTGCTAAAAAATACTCTTCGCATTTGGTGCAAGGGGATTCTTTTTCATCTGCTCTGCGTTGCCAATGCATTCCTAGCTCATAATCTACAGGGGCATAATCTTTGGAAATAGCATAAGCGCGTTCTAAAAACTCGGTGCGCTTGGCGTAGTCGTATTTTTTTTTATCCCTGGATTTTTGATAAAGCTCTACAACGTCTTTCTCATCGGGAGCAGGGCAGTCGGAAGTAGGAGAGTCCTGAGCAAGCAAAAAAGTAGGCAGTCCACCAGCCAAACAACAAATTACAAATAGGCGGATCCTTCCTTTGGCGGATAGGCAGTAGGCAAAAAGCAAGAGATGCAAGAAATATCTTAACATATTTATTTTTGGCTGTAATTGCCTATTGCCTACTGTCAATTGTCTACTTGAGTTTATCAGCTTGTTCTTGAGCAGTTTTCATGATGCCGTCTGCTTTTTGATTGCCCTCGTTTTCTATTTTTTTAGCCTTGTCATCAGATTCGCCCTTTAATTTATCAGCCGCTTTTTTGGCTGCAATTTTTGCAATTGGATTTTTTGCTTCTTTCATTAAGTTATCTGCTTGTTCGTAGCCATTTTTTTTAGTCTCAGCAGCTAAGTTTTTAGATTCAGCACGAACTTTATCAGCCTGTGCTTGTGCATCGGCAAGAATTTTTTGCTTTTGAGCTTCAATCTTTTTACTCACATCTTCTTTTACTTGTTCCACTTTTTGTGTTACAACTTCTTTCACTTGTTCTTTCACTGCTTCTTTTACATTGCCTGCCATGTCGCGCATGCTTGTTTTAACAGTGGGCTTCATTGTTGTACCGCCAAACAGCGCATCAATCTTAACTTTTTCAGGAAGTTTAAGATTGGTGCCTAATTTATTTACAGCCGAAAGTTGTTTGCTTACAAATGCTTTTGCTCCTGCAGGCATATCAGCAGTAGGAATTTCCATTTTCATGGTGTAGTCAATGGATTGGTCTAACGAGGTAGATCCAAAAATATTACCTAGCACACTTCCGCTCTTAAAGGGAAATTCATCCGTAGATACTTTGCCATCTTTAATATGGTAAGAAAGATCTATGTTGGAGAACTCAGTTTTTTTAAACTTATCCATTCCTCCTAAGGCATCGGCAAGTTTGTTTAAAGGTTCAAATCCTGCAATTACAACTCCATTCGTTTGAAGTTTGCCATCTCCATTCATGGTTTTCATATCTGGCATCATGGTTGCATCTAGGTTGGAAACATATTTTAACTGTGTAGAAAACTTTCCAGTTGCGTATTTAGCAATAGGAGCTAAGTTTTGAACGGTATTAAAGTATTTGAAAGTGCTAGGAATATCAAAATCAGAAATGTTCATATCAAAATCTACAACAGGAACTTTTGGGTTTTGTGTGCTGTATGCTCCGTTTATTAGCATGCTGCCGCCCATTAATTTCATATTCACATTGTTCATCATTATTTTGCTATCTCTAATGATTACGCTTCCTGCCATGTCTTTAATTTCTATATCGTCATAAATTAATTTAGAAATAGTAGATTTTAGAATGAAGTCAATATTTCTTGGAACTTCTATTATGCTAAGCGGAGCAGTATCGGCTGCAGCAGTAGCCGCATCTGCATCATCCGACATAAATTCATTTAAATCCATTACAGATGACCTCATGGAGAATGTTCCTTGTAGCAAAGAATCTTTAAATACATATTGCATGATGTTTTCTATCATACCATTTGCTTGAATGTCACTTCTTCCAATTTTACTATCGAATGCTTTAAGCTCTACAAATTGAGGAGAGAAATTTAAATTCATATTTTTAATAGTCATGCCCTGAGGAAGGTCTGCGCTTTTATAATTCATGTCCATAATACTGAATTGACCTGAAAGATCAAACTCGTCATACTTTTCTTTTTCAATGCTTGACATGCGTCCTTTCATTTTTATGTCGGCAGCAATATTTCCATTGAGGTCTGTGCCGTCCATTGGAACAATGTCCTTTATGCTGGCTAAATTTAATTTTCCGCTGATAGTTCCTGCAATGTTAGGATCGCTTACAGGAGTTTCGATGTGCATTGCAACATCCACAGGGTTGCCGGCCATTTCAATATGAAACTTCTTGATGTCGGTAATGGTATGATCGGGTTCTCCATCCGCATTTTTTACGCTGATATCTATCGCGATATTATCTACAGATTTTGGCAATGAAGGATATTGGAACATAGCATTATCTACTTTAATGTTTGCGCCAAACGCTGGCATTTTCTTTTCATTATAAATTCCTTTTACAAAAGCATCTAATGAAAATTTACCCGCAGTTTTTACAGAGGCAAAATCAGCGGTGTAAACAGCAGGGACTAGCGAAAGAATATTTTTAAACTCTGTTTGATTTGCCTTGAACTGCATATCCATATCCATGTCATCACCCGGCATGGCAAAAGTTCCGTTTATTCCCAGCGATAACTCATTCATGGAGACTACATTTTCCTTAAACGTAAATTTGAAGTTTGGCATATCTGCATCTATGGCAGCTTTTGCAGTAGTTTTTACTTTATTTAAATATGCAATGCCTTCGTATTTCACGGTGAGTGCCTCAATGCTAATGTCGTTTTCCATTTCAAAATTATCTTGAGTAAAATCACCACTCATAATATAGTTGAAATTTTCTAGCCTAGAATACACATTTAATGTAGCATCGTTATACACGATGAAAGCATTGATGATCTCTAATTTTTTTAAGCTCATCTTAAACTTTGTAGCTTCCGAAGATTCCTCGGGAGTTGCAGAAGAATCTGGCTTTGTTATATCCCAATTAGCTTTTCCATTTACTAATACTTCAGCATGAATGCGTGGATGATCCAGCGTAACGCTTCTAATTTTGTATTGTTCACCTTTAATAACACTCATCAAATCGACTGTAGTAGATAAATTTTTAGCAGAAAATAAAGTATCGCCCTCAAATTCTCCGATGTTTGCAATGCTCACATTATCTATACTAAAAGAGAAATTTGGGAAGCTGCTTATCAGTGTAAGACTAAAATCTCCAAAATCTACTTTTGCATTAAGTTGCTTGTTGGTCTCTTCTTTAACCATTGCAATGATTTTGTCTTTAAAGAGGAATGGAGCTGCAATAATGAATACAAGTAGTAGCGCAACAATGATTCCGATCCATTTAAGAGATTTTTTAAGTGCTTTCATGAGGATTTAGATTGATATATTTTTGTTAAGATTAATGATTTATTAGATGATGCAGTGTTAAGATATTATTCATAAATATATTTTTTATGAATTTCAATCCACGCAAATTTATCTAATTTTACCTAAGGAGAATTAGCAATGAAACAATATCACGATTTATTAAGAGAAGTGCTTGCAAAAGGAACTTCAAAGTCTGACCGAACGGGTACTGGTACAATCAGCATTTTTGGGCATCAAATGCGTTTCGACTTGTCTGAAGGATTTCCGCTACTTACCACAAAAAAGGTTCATACAAAGTCAATTATTCATGAATTACTTTGGTTTTTAAAGGGTGAAACCAACATTAAATATTTAAAAGACAATGGAGTAGGCATTTGGGACGAATGGGCAGATAAAGAAGGGAACTTAGGCCCTGTTTACGGCTCTCAATGGAGAAGTTGGCATACGCTAGACGGCAGAACAATAGATCAGATTTCTAATGTTATTGATCAGATAAAAAAGAATCCAGATTCTCGTAGACTAATTGTTAGTGCTTGGAACGTGGCTGATATCGATAAAATGAAATTGCCTCCCTGTCATGCTTTTTTTCAGTTTTATGTTTTGGAAGGTAAATTATCTTGCCAGCTTTATCAACGCAGTGCCGATATCTTTTTAGGCGTACCCTTTAATATTGCTTCCTATGCATTGCTCACCATGATGGTTGCGCAAGTATGTGATTTGAAATTGGGAGAGTTCATTCATACTTTTGGCGATGCTCATATTTATTCAAATCACATGGAGCAAGTAAATTTGCAATTGTCAAGAGATTTTCGACAATTACCTCAAATGAAAATAAATCCAGCAGTAAAAGATATTTTCGGATTTAAGTACGAAGATTTTACAATTGAAAATTACGATCCTCATCCGCATATCAAGGGTGCAGTCGCTGTTTAAATAACTATTTCATCGAAGCACGAATAATACAGCTTACGAACTTACGAAGCACGAAGATTTACTTTAAAATAAGTGCTGTTTGTAGCTCGTATGTTCGTTTTTTTTTTCGTACTTCGCTGTAATAAAAAGTAACATCGCCCAAAATAATTCCAATGAAAATTTTCTATAGATTAAGCACAATTCTCTTATTAATAATCGCAGCATTAATTTATAAATGGCCTTCTTTTTTATGGTCATTAGTATTAATTATTCCTATTTTATTAGTTGGATTGCTGGATATTGCTCAGCCCAAGCAAACCATTCGAAGAAACTTCCCTGTTATAGGAAGAATGCGCTATTGGGCAGAGTGGATGCGCCCTAAAGTGTATCAGTATTTCATTGAATCGGACACCGATGGAACTCCTTTTAACAGAATGAATAGAAATGTTATTTATCAGCGTGCAAAAAAAGTAATTGATACTACTCCATTTGGCACTCAACTAAATGTATATGAACTAGGTTATGAATGGTTAAATCACAGCATTGCTCCTTTGGATGGACATAAAGTTGAGCAAAGTCCTCGTTGTTTAGTTGGAGGTCCGGATTGTAAACAACCTTATTCGGCCAGTATTTTAAATATTTCTGCAATGAGTTTTGGCTCTCTCAGTAAAAATGCAATCCTTGCATTAAACGGAGGTGCAAAACTTGGAGGGTTTGCACACAATACCGGTGAGGGTGGTTTGAGTCCATATCATTTAGAGCCGGGAGGAGATTTAATTTGGCAAATTGGTACCGGCTATTTTGGATGCAGAAACGCAGATGGAACTTTTAATTACGATGCTTTTGCAGAGCGTGCTGTAACACCTCAGGTAAAAATGATTGAGATAAAATTATCTCAAGGTGCAAAGCCAGGGCATGGTGGAATTTTACCAGCCGCAAAAGTTACCGAAGAGATTTCGAAAATTAGATTGGTGGAAATGGGTAAAGATGTAAACTCTCCACCTTTTCACTCAGCGTTTGGGACTCCTCTTGAGTTAGTTCAGTTTGTGGCCAAGCTTAGAGAATTGTCTGGAGGTAAACCAATTGGATTTAAACTTTGTGTTGGACGTAAATCTCAGTTCTTAGCAATTTGTAAAGCAATGGTAAAAACTGGCATCATGCCCGATTTCATTACTGTTGATGGAGGAGAGGGTGGAACAGGAGCAGCGCCTCTTGAATTTTCTAATCATGTAGGAATGCCCTTGCGTGATGCGGTAGCTTTTGTGCATGATGCATTAAATGGCTTTTCGCTTAGAAGGCATATAAAAATAATTGCATCCGGAAAAGTAACCACTGGATTTGAAATTGTAAAAAATATTTCTCTTGGTGCAGATATGTGTAACACTGCTAGAGCAATGATGTTGGCTTTAGGTTGCATTCAAGCGTTGGAATGTAATACCAATAAATGTCCTACTGGTGTTGCCACGCAAGATAAAAACCTGATGAAAGGACTAGCTGTGTCAGATAAAAAAATTCGTGTTAAAAATTATCATAGCGAAACTGTTAAAAGTGCTGCAGAACTTATGGCAGCGGCAGGAATTGATGACCCTAAAAAATTACATCGTTCATTTATTTATCGCAGAGTGAGTAATAGTCAAATACAAACGTATGCTGAAATGTATCCTAATGTCCTTCGTGGGTCTTTATTAGAAGCTCCATATCCGGGTGGATGGGAATTGGATATGATGGGAGGTTCTGAAAATACTTTTGAGCCAAGCATTGTATACGCATAAGTAATCGAAGTACGAATCTAATACGAACATACGCACAACGACTAATAGCATCGAAGCACGAATTTTATACGAATGAACGAAGACGCGAACAAAAGCCAAACCGCACCAAGAAGCAGGAAGCCAGCGCTAAGGAGGGATGATATTGTTTATCCTGAATTAAGTTATGAAATAATTGGTTGTGCATTTGAAGTGTTTGATACCCTTGGCCCTGGGCATTCAGAGAAAATATATCAAAAAGCTATGGCTGTTGCTTTCCGAAAAAGGAATATTCTATTTAAAGAGCAGCTTTATTATGCCTTGAGATTTATGGATGAAATTGTCGGAAAGGGTTTTCTTGATTTTGAAATTGATTCCAAAATTGTCGTTGAATTAAAGAAAGGCGGGTATTTTTCAAAGACGAATTTAGAGCAGGTTCTTGATTATTTGAAAAAATCAAAATTAAAACTTGGCATTCTTATTAATTTTTCACAGGAAGGAGTAAAATATAAGAGAATCCTAAACATTAATCAGTCGCCTTCGTGATTAAGATAAATTGCTCGGCTGTAGTTCGTGTGTTCGTGTGTTCGTATGGTTTTTTGTTCGTACTTCGATAGAATTATTATATGATTATCTCTTTAATAGCCGCAGTTTCAGAAAATAATGTGATTGGCAAAAACAATGATTTGCCTTGGCATTTACCTAAGGATATAAAGTATTTCCGCGATACAACACTAGGGCATTGTGTAGTAATGGGCAGAAAAAATTATGACTCTATTCCTTTTAAATACCGCCCTTTAGATGGAAGGATTAATATCGTTGTAACGCGGCAAAAAGGATTTATAGCTGAGGGTTGTATTGTTGTGAATTCTGTTGAAGAGGCGTTGAAAGTGGCAGAAGCCCACCCCAACCCTCCCAAAGGGGGGGGCGAAGTTTTTATCATCGGAGGAGCAGATATTTACAAACAAACAATAGATATTGCTGATAAAGTTTACTACACAAAAATCCATCAATCGTTTGAAGGCGATGCGTTCTTCCCTGTTATAGATGAAAATAAATGGAAGCTAGATAGCAAGATTGATGTGGAAGCAGATGAAAAAAATAAACTCCCTTTTTCCTTTTGCGTTTATTCCAAAAAGTAGGATTTACAGTTTAAGCTCTTTTGCTGGATCCCAAAACAGCTTTTCAAAATTTATAATCTTATCGTTTTTTACTTTAATACCTTCTTTTTTTAATAGTTGTTGCATTAGATTGGGATGTCCAAAATGATGTTTGCCTGTTAATTCTCCGTTTCTATTAACCACTCGATGTGCTGGTACAGGCTTTGGCCCTCTCCCCTTTGGACAACCGGAGGTTGCGAGCGTAGCTCGCGGGGAGCGGGGTGCTCCATTCATTGCCCAACCAACCATCCTTGCCGAGCGTGCAGAGCCTAAGTACTTTCCAATTGCTCCATAAGATGTAACCCTGCCTTTAGGTACCATTCTGGCAATTTCATACACTAATTCGAAGAAATCCTTGGTTATCATAAAGGACTAAAATAGTTATTTTTTACTCTTTAATGCTTATTGTTCATTCAAAACAAATATTATCTTTGCCACCCTTAAATAAATAAAAAACAATACTGAAGAAATGGTCTTCAGAAAAACACACAAAATAATGTATTTAACATCAGAAATTAAAAAAGGATTTGCAAAACAACACGGGAAGTCTGACAAAGACACCGGATCTTCAGAAGTACAAATTGCCCTTTTCACTCACCGAATTAACCACCTTACCGGTCATTTGCAGCGTCTTAGAAAAGACGTAGCTACGCAAAAATCGCTATTGAACTTAGTAGCTAAAAGAAAACATCTTTTAGACTACATGAGAAACACAAACCTTGAGAAATACCGTGCTCTTCTCAAGACTCTCGATATCCGTAAGTAATTTCAGTTGGTTGAGTTCATTTAGTTGACTGGCTAATTCAGTCATTAATTATTTGCTCATTCAACCCAATTACCCATTCCACTTAATTAACTAATTAACCCTTATTTACCATGATACCTAAAGCAATTAATCACACCTTTGACCTTGGCGATGGCCGCATGGTTACACTAGAAACCGGTAAGCTTGCTCGTCAGGCCGATGGCTCTGTAGTTCTTAAAATTGGAGATACCATGCTACTTGCATCGGTTGTTTCTAATGTAAATGCAAAAGAAGATATTGACTTCTTTCCTCTATCTGTAGATTATCAAGAAAAATTTGCTTCTGCAGGAAGAATCCCGGGTGGATTTTTTAAGCGCGAAGCTAGACCAACAGACAGCGAAATATTAACTAGCCGATTAATTGACCGCGTTCTTCGTCCGCTTTTTGCTGATGGATACCGTAACGAAACGCAAGTTTTAGTTTACCTTATTTCTGCCGATAAAGATACCATGCCAGATGCTTATGCAGGATTAGCAGCTGCTACTGCTCTTGCACTTTCTGATATTCCATTCAATGGGCCAATTTCGGAAGTTAGAGTTGCAAAAATTGATGGCAAGTTGGTTATCAATCCCGGCATCTTAGATCTTGAGCGAGCTACTATCAATATGATTGTTGGAGCTACGCACAAAGATATTTCGATGGTGGAAGGAGAAATGAAAGAAATATCGGAAGCAGATATGCTGGAAGCAATAAAGTTTGCTCACGAAGCCATTAAAAAACAAATTGAAGCGATTAACGAATTAGTTAAGAAAGTTGGTGCAAAGCCAGTGCGTGCGTTTTCAGGACCTGTAGAAGATGAGGAGTTAAAAGCTTCAATCAGAAAAGCTACTTACGATAAAGTATATGCTGTAGGAAAATCAGGAACGGCAAACAAGCATGAGCGTAAAAAATTATTTGGTGCCATCATCGAAGAATTTTTAGCCGCACAAACTTTTCCGGATGCTGAGAAAAAAGCAAAAGAAAAATTAGCTAAGAAATATTACCACGATATTGAAAAGGAAGCAGTACGTAATGTTATTCTTAATGAAGGAATTCGTTTGGATGGCAGAAAAACTACTGACATTCGCCCTATCACAACCGAAGTTGGATACCTTCCTATGACACACGGTTCGGCTTTGTTTACTAGAGGAGAAACGCAGTCGTTAACTACTGTTACTTTAGGTACTAAAATGGATACACTTCGCATAGATGGTGCGGTTATGCAAGGCGAAAGAAACTTTATGCTTCATTATAATTTCCCACCGTTTTCTACGGGTGAAGTAAAAATGATGAGAGGAACTAGTCGTAGAGAAATTGGTCACGGAAACTTAGCGCAACGTTCACTTTTACAAGTTATGCCTGCCGATAATCCATATACAGTACGTATCGTATCTGATATTTTAGAATCTAACGGATCCTCTTCCATGGCAACAGTTTGTGCCGGTAGCATGGCTTTGATGGATGCTGGTGTTCCAATTTCTAAAGCAGTATCTGGTATTGCAATGGGATTAATTACGGATAACAAAAAATTTGCAGTACTTTCTGATATATTGGGAGACGAAGATCATCTTGGAGATATGGATTTTAAAGTTACTGGAACAAAAAATGGTATTACTGCTACGCAAATGGATTTGAAAGTAGATGGTCTGCCATATGAAGTAATGGAAAAAGCTCTTAACCAAGCTCGTGAAGGTAGATTACATATTCTGAATGAGATGGAGAAAACAATTAGCGCTCCTAGGGAAGATTACAAATCACATGCACCACGAATTGTACAGCTTACTATTGCTAAAGAATTTATTGGAGCTGTAATTGGGCCTGGTGGAAAAATTATCCAGGAGCTTCAGCGTGAAACTGGAACAACTATCACTATTGAAGAAGTAAACGGAAAAGGCGTAATTGATATTTTCTCTGATAACAAAGAAGGAATTGATAAAGCAGTTGCTCGTATTAAAGGAATTTCTTCGGTACCTGAAGTTGGAGAGGTGTATATGGGTAAAGTAACTAGCATCATGCCTTACGGAGCTTTCGTTGAAATTTCTCCAGGTAAGGAAGGACTTTTACATATTTCAGAAGTTGACCACAAGCGATTAGAGAGCCTTGATGGAATTTTAAAACAAGGAGATCAAGTTAAGGTAAAGCTTTTGGAAATTGATTCAAGATCCGGAAAAATGAAATTATCCAGAAAAGTATTAATGCCTAGAGAAGAAAAAGAAAAACAAAACTAATTGTTTGCTAATTTTTTTCTAATAAATAGTCTTTAACTTTATTAAAATCCGCAGGAAGTGTTTCTGCGGATTTTTCTTTTTTAAGGCACTCGCTAAGCGTCTCGGGAATTTCAATTTTCGTTCCTATAATTTTTTCTACCGTTTGTTGGAATTTTGCTGGATGTGCTGTTCCCAGTACAATGCCCGTAGCACCTTGATTGTTCGTTTTGAATTTTTCAAAAGCGGCAAACGCTACTGCACCATGTGGGTCAAGTAAATAATTGTTTTCATTCCAAACTTTTAAAATGGTTGATTTTGTTTCCTCATCAGTAATGGAATATGATATAATGTTGGATTTTAATTTTTCATAATCATGTCCATATAATTCCAAGATTCTATAAAAATTACTTGGGTTTCCAACGTCCATAGCATTTGAAATGGTAGGGAGAGAAGGCTGAGGAGTAAAGACTCCACTAAAAAGATATTTTACAAACACATCATTCTTATTTGTTGCTGCAATAAATGAAATTGGTAAGCCCATTTTTTTAGCTAGTAAACCAGCGGTGATGTTTCCGAAATTTCCACTCGGTACTGAAAAAGCAATTTTCTTTTTTGATTTTAATTTAGAGTAAGCATAAAAATAATAAATAATTTGTGGCAGCAGCCTTGCAATGTTGATGGAATTGGCAGAGGTGATCTGCTTTTTATTCTTCAACTCTTTATCATTTAAAAGTTTCTTAATCAACAATTGACAGTCATCGAAAGTCCCTTGAATTTTTATAGGAAATATATTTTTTCCCATAGTAGTCATTTGCGCTTCTTGTATTTCACTTACTCCATTTTCGGGGTATAAAATAATTACTTTAATTCCTTTTACATCATAATATCCATTAGCAACAGCACTTCCCGTATCTCCGGAAGTTGCTGTAAGGACTAATGTTTCATTATTGTCGTTGCGTGTTAAGAGAGATAAAACACGAGCCATAAATCTTGCTCCAACATCTTTAAACGATAGGGTAGGGCCGTGAAAAAGCTCTAGCACATAGGTGTTATCATTTACCGCTTTTAATGGAATTTCAAAATTTAAAGATTGATTAATAATGACAGAAAGTTCCGAAGAGCTTATTTCTTCATTAATATAATCTGACAAAACTTCTTGTGCAATTTCCTGTATTGTTAAGTCTGCTTTTTCAAACAACTCAAGGTTTATTTTAGGAATGCATTGTGGCAGATATAAGCCTCCGTCTGGGGCAAGTCCATTTAATACTGCTTCACGAAAAGTTACTTTTAGTTCTTTGTTATTTGTACTGTAGTATTTCATCTTAGTTAAGAGTTATTGCTCCTTTAGGGTTAATTTTAGAAACGTATATCTTGCTTTTTATTTTTTTAGTTAAAAATACTTTTTGCATTTCTATACTTACATTTTCAGCAATATGTTTGGATTTGCAAAGTGCAAAAATGGAGGGACCGGAACCGGAAATATTGCATCCCAAGGCCCCGCTTTTCATAGCGGCATTTTTAATATCGTAATATCCCGGAATTAAAACAGAGCGAACAGGCTCTACGATTACATCTTCTAAAGATCTGCCAATTAATGGGAAGTTAGATGTTGTTAATCCAGCAATTAATCCAGCAACATTTCCCCATTGAGTAATTGCTTTTTTTAATGGAACTTGTTTGCTGAGCATGTTTCTAGCTTCAATAGTTTTTATTTCTATATCTGGTAAAACCAGCGCGCAAAATAAATTTTTTGGAAAAGGTATTTTAATAATATCAAGCGGAGTATAACTTCTAATTAATATTACACCACCCAGTAAAGAAGGTGCAACATTGTCTGCATGAAATGATCCACTGGCTACCGCTTCGCCAATCATGCCGAATTTAACAAGCTCATCGTCCTTAAATGGTTTCCCAAATAATTCATTGGCAGCAAAAACGCTTGCGGCTGCGCTTGCCGCACTTGATCCAATGCCACTGCCGGGACTAATCTTTTTTGTGATTTCTAGTTCGAGCCCTCCTTTGTATTTTATTTCTTTCATAAATTGAATCAAAGGTTTTCCTGCGCAATTTTTATTGGGGTCTTTTGGGATAGAAGTAAATTCAGTTTTATTATTTATTCGAATGCCGGGTTTATTAGTTTTTTTTAAAATCAATTCATCGCCAGGATTTTCTAATGCAAAACCAAGCACATCAAAGCCACAACCTACATTTGCAACCGAAGCAGGAGCAAACACTCTTATGTTTTTCATAATTTATTTTTTATACGTGAATGATAATTTTTCTATTGACCATCGAAAATGGGCAATACACTATGTCGGAAATATGAATAATTAACCCCTAGGGGTTGTTGTTGTGGTAGTAGAAAATACAAAGCCAGCAACTACAGAAGTAGTTGAAATAGAAGGTGCTATTTGAAAAAAGGGCTGCATTTAGATGTAAAAATAAGCTAATTGTCATTCAAATTGGTAAAATCTGTATATTTTTTTGTGTTTTGAACACCTATTTCTATACATTTGTGCTCTTTTTTAAAAACCATAAATCTTTAATTAGATAATATCGGAATTACTTACATTCTATGCGTCAGCTAAAAATTACCAAACAAATTACCAACCGCGATACAGCATCGCTTGAAAAATACTTACACGAGATTAGCCGCGAAGGTTTAATTACTGCAGAGGAAGAGGTAGAGTTAGCAAAAAAGATTAAGGCTGGCGATGAAGCAGCTTTGGATAAGATGGTTAGATCTAACTTACGTTTCGTAGTTTCTGTATCTAAGCAATATCAAAATCAAGGATTAAGTTTGCCGGATTTAATTAACGAAGGAAACCTTGGATTGATTAAAGCTGCACAACGTTTTGATGAAACACGCGGATTTAAATTTATCTCTTATGCTGTTTGGTGGATTCGTCAATCCATCCTTCAGG
>CAYZTB010000058.1:0-18799 GCA_964481195.1 uncultured Bacteroidia bacterium
TTTTCAGAAATTACTAGTCAACAAATGGATGTGAGTTCTTAGACAGTTTGACGGTCTTCGTGTTTGCGAGGGCGGGGATTTTGAAATACTTAATTGTCCGCCACTACAAATATAAATTAATTGTAGAAACTTTCTGTTTAAATGTCAGCCCCGCTCGCGCAAACGCGTTGTTACCCACTGTGCATTTTTTGTCGTGATTGTCCCACGATGCAAGCGAAACAGTCAAGGGAAAAACTGTCTTCCGTGAAAGATTGTCGTTGAAAAATTTGTCTGCGCGGGACAGTCACACAACAAAATGCAAAACAGTCTGTGCAAAAGCAACTGTCGAGCGATAAATTATTTGTCGGTGATTACTAATTTGTCTGTGTAGATTTTATTTTCTTCTGTCAAGCGAAGGAAATACAGTCCGCTTGGAAGATTGTCATTGTAAAAAATGATTGTCTGTCCAATATTACTACTCACCAGTCACCCGATGCTCCTTTGTTTTTTGTTGTCATTGCTTTTTTTATACTATCAGATAATTCATTTACTACTCTTAGTGTTTCTTCTTTCCTAAGTTTCATCCATGCTTTTTTAATCTTTTCTTCGGTTATTATTTCTTCGGCTCTCTGTTCTATCGGATTTTTATCATATTCGCTGGGATAATTTTGGTAGGTGATATTTGAAATAGAATATTTAAACTTATTGTCTTTAACGTAAATGCTAATTGTGTACCACATTTTAACTTTACTTTTTGTTCCGAGCCCAGTAAGGGCGGTTATATCTTGCCATGCCTTTCCGATTAACTTACCATCTTCTTTGTCGTCCATTTGTAAAACAGCGTTGGCTGATTTAAAGTTAATGGTAAACCATTCCCGTGCCTTCGAGTAGAGTTGGGATTTGTTTGCGCTGTCAATCGGAATAGTTTCTCCAAAAATAATATTGCCAGTTGTCGTATCAACTTTGACTGTGCTAAAAGTTTGTGCGAATATTATTTTTGCAACAACTAATAGGATGGTTGTAATCGTAATTGTTTTCATTTTGTCTTTAGTTTTTATTGTTGTTTGTTTTTTTGGGAAAGAGTATCATTTTTGTTTTTCAATTCTTGTGCTCTAATTCTATCATTAAGTTTAAGTATTTCTTTTTCTTTATTTTGTATTTGTTGCTCTTTCATCTCCATTTTTAGTTCCATTTTATCAATTTTATTTGATTGGTGCAAATTCAGATAGCTCATAATAACTGCCAATCCAGCAATACTAATATTTACTACCCACATCCAAAATTTATTTTTTTGCAGAAGATGACGACAGAACATCCATTGGAGTTTTTGCCTTTGTAAAAAATTGAGATATACAAACATCTCCTTCTTGTACTGAGAGTCACTTATTTTACAATTTAAACCTTCATACCAATGAAATGATTCATAAGTAAATGGCATAGCCATTCCACTGCCATTTAGAATTTTATACCTTCTTTTTTGCAGAATCAAAGTGTGTCCCTCTTTGTGTGAGTGTTTGTCCTCTCCGCGATTAGGGTGATAATCTTTGGTTTTAATTTTCATTTATTGTTTTGTTGTCAATCGAGAAAGAAACTGTCTGCCGATGAATTGTCTTTTTGTATTTTTTGCATTGTGGGTAACTTACTTATACCCGATACGCTCCATCGATTTATATCGCTTTAGCATTTAAATGGTTGCTAAAGCGAAACTTTTAAATTCTGGTTGTGCTGCATTATTTATTTAGCTCTACAAACTTGTATAAATTAAAATCCTTTTTCTTAGCCTCAGCTTCAACCTCAGTCTGCAGTTTTGCCTTATCTAAATCTTTCATTCTGTGGTTTTGAATAAGTTTAAAAGCCTTTTCAGTAAGTAAAAATATTTTTTTGTCGTTGGGTATTGTCCTGCTATGCTCGTCAATTTTATTTACCAGTTCTTCAATGCCTTCGTTTTGGGTAGCAACAACTTTTAGGATGGGTGGTATCCAGTGGCTAGTCATTTTATCTTCTACTAAATGTTTTAAGGTAGATATTAATCCTTCGGCACCGGGGTTATCGCTTTTATTTACTACAAACACATCGCCAATTTCCATGATGCCAGATTTTAATCCTTGTATCTCATCGCCAAAACCAGGAGCCAGCACCAGCACCGTAGTATCTGCCAGCCCTGCAACTTCTACTTCAGATTGCCCTACGCCAACGGTTTCGAGGAAGATGTAGTCGAATGGTCCACCCCCTCCCGAGCTTCGCTGCCAACCTTCGGTTGTCCTCAAAGGGGGAGAAGCCTGCGCGTGCAACTCCTTCCCCTTCGGGGAAGATTGGGATGGGGTGGAAAACCCCTTCATCACATCCACAACTTCTATAGTTTTAGCAGATAATCCACCCAAAGATCCTCTGGTAGCAAGAGAGCGGATGAAAATATTTTCATCGTTAAAATGCTCGGACATACGTAAGCGGTCGCCTAATAAAGAGCCGTAATTAAATGGGGAGGTTGGATCAATGGCAATGACTCCAACTTTTTTATTTTTTTTAGTAAGGTACGTCAGCAAGGCATTTATGAGCGTGCTTTTTCCTGCTCCGGGAGGGCCGGTAAATCCTATGACGGGTGTGTTGTTTAATTTCAGGGATGTTAAAATATCCTCATATCCGGGGAGTTCATTTTCTACAATGGTAATACAGCGGGCAAGTGCTTTTGCATCACCGGCAGTAAGTTGGGAGAGAAGAGTTTTTACATCGCTCATCAAGGCAAAGATATGGGTTTAAGGTTAACAATAGTAAAGTATAGAATTACTAGATTATGTAAAAAAGGTAATGTATGGCTTATTTTAACTTTTTCAAATGATAGTAAATTGACATCTTTACTCTGTGCTTCTCATTTCACTCTGCGTGCTCTGTGTTAAAAATTTTCAACACAGAGATACAGAGAACACAGAATTTTACAATGCTGTTATTCTAAAATCATACTACTTAATTATAATTCATCTCAAAAATAATTTGGAACCCAGTTTCTAATACATGATTATAAGTATAGCCACGAATTGCGCGAATTTTCACCAATTCTTTCGTGCTAATTAGTGAAATTAGTGGCTGGTATTCTTATTTATTAATTTTGAGATAGCTTATAATGAAAAACCTTTCGCAAATAATAATCGTAATTTTGTTCGCATGATCCAGTTATCGGTAGTTATTATCACGTTTAATGAGGAGCTAAACATTGCAAGGTGTTTGGATTCTATAAAGGATGTTGCCGATGATGTGGTGGTGGTAGATTCATTTTCGACTGACAAAACTCAGGAAATTTGTTTGAACAAAGGTGTAAGATTTGTGCAGCATGTTTTTGATGGACATATCGAACAAAAAGCCTATGCACTTACACAAGCTAGATTCCCTCACGTACTTTCTTTGGATGCAGATGAGGCTTTATCGCCTGAGCTTATAAAATCTATTTTAGAAGTAAAAAAAAACTGGACTCAACATGGCTATTACATGAATAGACTTACCAACTATTGTGGTACTTGGATTTATCATTGTGGCTGGTATCCCGATCGAAAATTACGCTTGTGGGATTCAAGGCTGGGCAGTTGGGCAGGAGTAAACCCGCACGATAAATTTGAAATGAACGTAGGAGATAAAGCATGCGGTCAGTTGAAAGGAGATATTTTACATTATAGTTACAATACGCTTGAAGATCATTATAAGCAAGTAGAATATTTTACAACTATTTCTTCTCAGGAGTTATTTAAGAAAGGAGAATCAGCAAATTTGATTACCATTTATTTTTCGCCCATCCTGAAATTTATTCGCGATTATTTTTTAAAGCTTGGATTTTTAGATGGCAGTACTGGGTTTACGATAAGCCGTATTTCTGCTTATGCTACTTATTTGAAATATAAAAAACTTCAACAATTACATTCTGCTAAGTAATGAGTAAGACTTTTTTAATAAGTCGCACGGATAGCATTGGAGATGTAGTGCTTACGCTACCTATTTTACATGCGTTAAAACAAAAGTATCCGGACAGTAAAATTATTTTTTTGGGAAAAGGTTACACCAAATCTATCTTGGAATGCTGCTTGAATATTGATCAAGTAGTGTGCTGGGATGAAATTGAAAAATTAGGCGATGTAGAGCGGTTAAAAACGGTAAAGGATTTTAAGGCAGATTGCATTATTCATGTTTTTCCAAATAAGCAAGTTGCTGCGTTGGCTAAGAAAGCCGGAATTCCAATTCGTATAGGAACCAGCCACCGTTTGTTTCATTGGTTTACCTGTAACAAATTGCCAAATTTTACTCGCAAAAACTCTGATTTGCACGAAGTGCAATTAAATTTTAAACTTCTTGAGCCCCTTGGAATTATTGCGGAACATTCGCTTGATGAATTAGTAAATTATTTTGACTTTGTAAAAATTCCTGCCCTTTCGGATTCTATTAAATCATTAATTGACGATAATCGATATAATTTAATTCTGCATCCTAAATCCAAAGGCAGTGCAGTAGAGTGGGGTATTCAAAATTTTTCAAGCCTGATCAAACTTTTGCCTGATGATAAATTCAAAATATTTATTACCGGAACAAAAGAGGAAAGGCAATTTTTAGATGTTCTATTTTCTGAGAACCCCCATGTGGTTGACCTGACAGGCAGGTTAAGTCTTCGGGAGCTTATTTCCTTCATTAATAATTGCGATGGGTTGGTTGCGGCAAGTACAGGTCCTTTGCACTTGGCTGCTGTAATGAATAAACGAGCAATAGGTATTTATCCTTCTGTCAGACCTATTCACCCAGGCAGATGGGCTCCCATTGGAAAAAATGCTTCCTATTTGGTTTCAAAAAAATCATGCTCGGAATGTAATAAAGGAAAAAAATGCGATTGCCTTTCTTCTGTTCAGACTCAGGATGTGGTGGAACTATTTATGAGAGAATTAAAATAGTTCCTTATCAAGCTTTTCGGTAGCTTGTAAAATCTTGCCAGTAATTTCATCGAGTATTTTAGGGTAATTTGTTTTTGCCTGTTTATCTCTGACTATCTTTTTATACTCACTCACGATTTTATAATAATTCGTATCAAAAATTAGCCATCTGAATAAAAAGTTCAATGTGTTTTCTGTATTCCATAAAATTCTTTTTATTCCAGATAGATGCGTGTGATGAAAGATGAACTTATTTCTTTTGGATATAAATTTTACTTTCTCTAAACTGTTGTGTGCTGATATTGTTTCCGAAAGTTTGTGATAGCAAACGGCTTTTGGTTCGTAATAACAATTCCATCCACTTCTCCAGGCTCGAACAGAAAGATCCACATCTTCCATGTAGTAAGGAGAATAGCGGGTGTCAAATCCTTTCAAGGTAAATAGTTTGCCGCGGTCTACCAGCGCATTAGCACCGGATAGGAATAGCGAAGGCAGCACTTTCGTATTGTCTGCTTTTACTTTATAATTAATGGTAGTTTTTAACTGACCGCCTTTCCAAACAGGGTATTTGGCTGCATCCATCAGTATCTTTCCATCTTCGGACCAGATGCTGCCCATTACACCAAAAGTGTTCGGGTCTTCAAAATATTTCCATTGTGAATCAAAATAATCTTCTTGTAGCGACACATCGGAATTTAATAGTAACACCAAATTCATTCTGCAAACTTCGACTCCTTTGTTTGCAGTAAAAGAAAATCCTTGGTTTATTTCGGAGAGTACAATTTTTACTTGAAGGTATTGTTCTTTTAGAAATGCAACAGAGGAATCCGTTGAGGCGTCATCGGATACAATTACTTCAAATTCGTTCGTTGATTTTTTAAGTGCAGCAAAGATGCTGGGAAGATTTTTTTCTAATAAAAATTTACCATTGTAGTTCGGAATGACAACTGATACGGAATATGACATATCAGTTATTATTTGTTGTAGGTTTCTTATATAAAAACAGGAAGAAGCTATTGAAGAAAGCAAAAAAAGTAATTCCTATCTGAGATTCTAGGGTGTCTTCAACTAGCATGGACAGAGCGGCTATGATAAAAAATAGCACATAAAAATAGCTCTTAAAATTTCCATCTACACATAATGGATAAAAGAGTGAAAAGAAAAAGATAAATAATCCAACTATCCCAAAAGCGGTTGCTATTGCTAAATACTGATTGTGTGATCGTAGCCTCCATTCCATGCTAAGGGGAGAGTTCATTTTTTCATATTGAGATGCAAAAGCATTTTTTACATCGCCTGTGCCAACGCCAAATAAGAGATTCTCTTTAATAATTCCAACGGCAGCTTTCCAAAATTCAAAACGTTGTGTTACAGAATGTCCGCTAGGGTTGTGTCCGTTTTGGTAGGTTTCCCATTCCCAAACAACTTCTTGAATTCGTGCTGTGGGGTTAAACAGGCCCATGTAATTTACATTAGCAATGCCGTTTTCAATTGCTTCCTGTTCTTTCAAGTTAAGTGCCAACACTCCTTCCGAATCTTTGTTGAGCCCTTTGGATGTTAAAAACCGAATGAGTGTATATTTTATTTCGTTGCCGCGTTTGTCTTTACTGGCATAGTTAATGTTGCTGCGTTCATTCCAACTTTTTTCAAGTTCACTTTCGCAAACATTTCTCCAGGTATAATTTCCGTTTTCTATATCTTTATTAATCGTGTCGTTATAATACAGGTTTCCGTTTTTAGTCTGAATACCTAATGGGAGATTTGTTGATGTTTTTGATACTTCAGAGTTAGTTATTGCATTTTTAATTGAATAAAATACTATTCCCAGACTAAAAATTATAAAAGTGGATATGGTGATTCTGACTATATAGTTGTTGGTAAAAATTATCTTTCTTATCGCTAACAACAAAGCCCCAGCTACAATACACACTAAGCCTGATGCTGATTCCATCATGATGAGGAAACTCATTAGCCATAGGATTAGTAATGAGGCTATTACTTTTAAATAAACCGGTATTTCGGTTGATATAAAATAGAATAGCACAAATACTGCAAGCGCAATCATGAGACCAAAACGGATGTGAGAAATAAAAATAGAAGATTGCTTAGGATGTAATATTTCTCTATCTATAAATCCTGATAAAATATAAAATCCGATAAGTGTGCCTATGATTACAGAAATAGTAAAAGCAGAAAGCAGCATTTCAGACATTTTTTTGGAAAGTGGTGCAGAGGTAGAAAACAATAAAGGGAGTAGGAGTAATGGAGTTTTTTTCTTTATATCGCCAAGACCGTATACGCAATCAGAAGTATATAGTAGCCCAATTAGATGCATTAGGAAAACTGCAGTTAATGATAGAGCGATTTTATTTTTAAAGAATTTAGAGAACTTGTTCTTAAGGTCTCCGTCCAATAACCAAGAGAGCAGCAAAATGCCTTGCGAAACACTAATTAAAAATTTAGAGTAGGGCAGTGAGCCCGCCATCAAAAACAATCCAAATAGAAACGTATAAGAGAGGATTTGTTTTTTTTGTGATATTTCCATGAGAATGAGAGCTGTATCCAAACGCTGTAACCGTAAGGATATTATCTGTAAAAATAAAAATCCCCTGCCAATGGCAGAGGATTTAAGTAGGAATAATATTAATCTCTATTCTCCTTCGGGATCTGTACTATTGTCTTTTAATGGTTCATTTTCTACATTCTTTGAAGCAGCATTAGCTTGAGTTAAACCAGGCTTACCAATTACTTTATACTGCCCTGTTCCTGCTAGGATAGATTTATATAATTTGGTGTCGAATGCAACCCGAATAGCTTCTTTTAATTCATTGTCGTTCCGTAGCGATGATTCCAGCCTTCCGCTTTGGTAATAATAGCGTGATGCAATTTCACTTTCTAATATTTCCTTGATTTCTTCTTTGTATTTTCCAATATCTTCTTTTTTGTTTGCTTCAATTTTGGATTTTAATACGTTGTATTCTTTTTCCATGCTTTCGAAGTATTTTTCTTTTTCAGCAAATTTTTTCAAATCCTCAATAGAATTTTCACTCTTAGTAGTATAATCATATTTTTTATCGGATAAGTATTTGATAAAATCAGCATATTCTGCTTCGGTTAACGCAAAATCTTTTGAAGCAGAAATTTTAGGGTGTGATAAACGGTATTTAGTAGCATAATCAAAAATGTAACTGTTGCTTGCTATAGCAGCCGTAATGAGCGCATATTGTTTAGCTTCTAAAGTTATGTCCGGGAATATTCCACTACCGTCATATACGCTACGCCCATTTTTTGTTTTGAACTCACGAATAAGTGAGTCTGGAATGTGCTCCGCTTTGCCTAGTGTGTTTTTATGAATGTAATCCAGCTCCTGAATGCAACGTCCGCTAGGTGTGTAGTATTTAGCGGTAGTCACTTTCATTTGAGTGCCGTACGAAAGTTGAATGGTTTGTTGCACCAATCCTTTTCCAAACGTGCGCTGCCCTAGTATTACTCCTCTGTCAAGATCTTGTATGGATCCGCTTACAATTTCGGAAGCAGAAGCAGAATTTTTATTGGTAAGCACTACAATAGGCATAGCTGTATCTACTGGAGCAAACATGGTTTTATGTTTGCGATTCATTTCTTTTACTTTTCCTTTTTGCTCTACGATGTCCTGATCTTTAGCTACAAAGGTGTTTACAATATCAACAGATTCTTTCAATAGTCCTCCGCCATTGTCGCGCAAGTCGAATATTAAAGATTTAATTTTATTTTTTTCTTTCAATTCCACAAATGCATCTTTAACTTCTTGTGCAGCATTTTGAGTAAAGCCGGTAAGTTTGATATACCCTACAGTGCCATCGCCCACCACTCCATAATAGGGAACGTTCTTGATTTTAATTTCCTCCCTTACCAAAGTAACTTCAAAAGGTTTTTCTACTCCCCCTCTGGTAACTAGCACTTTTACAGATGTATTTGCTTGTCCTTTTAATAATTTACTTACATCGGACGTATTTTTTCCCTTGATATTTTTGCCGTCAATTTCTGTGATAAGATCGCCAGCCATAAGTCCGGCTTTTTGAGCAGGAAACCCTTCGTAAGGCTCACCTACCATAACATATTCATCTTTTTTTCGAATGATAGATCCTATTCCTCCATACTGACCAGTAACCATCATGCGGTAATCTTCAATGTCTGATTCTGCATAAAACTCAGTGTAAGGATCAAGTGTATTGAGCATCTCATCTATGCCTTTCTTAATTAGTTCGCCCGGCTTAACATCATCCACATAATACGTATTTAACTCCCGCAATAGTGTAGCAAATATGTCTAGGTTTTTAGAAAGCTCAAAGTAGCTATCTACAAATCCAAAAGAAAAAATTGTTGCTAGTGGAATGGAAACAATTAGGATCCATTTTTTTGAACGTTTAAGAAAGTTGTTTATGTAATTCATATTTTTAGCCTTTAGTCGTTAGTACTTAGTTTTTAGTTCTTGGATTCACTTTTTATTTCTCACCTCTTACCTCTTACCTCTCACCTCTTACCTCTTACCTCTTACCTCTCACCTCTCACCTCTTACCTCTTATTCCCTAACCCCTAATTAAGGTACTGGATCATATCCTTGTCCGCCCCAGGGGTGGCAGGAGCACACTCTTTTTAACGTAAGCCAGCTGCCTTTTAGGGCTCCATGCTTTTGCAAAGCATCTATTCCATATTGCGAGCAAGAAGGTTGATATCGACATGCGTTTCCTAAAAAAGGTGATAGTGTTACTTTATATAATCTTATAAAGTTAACTAAAACTGTGCCGATAAATTTTCCTACCATGTTAATTTATGTTAACAATCAATCAACTTGCTGTTTGTTCTGCCAGTTTTTGTAAAGATACCAGCATTTTAACTTCTATCTCCTTATATAATAGAATCTCTTTGGATAGATATATTAACATCACATCAATAGATAGATTCTTTTTTTCTAATATTTCATAAAGTCCGTGTTTGTTTTTTCGGTAGGCTTCTCTTATCCGTCTTTTTAACAGATTTCTATCTACAGCTTTGGCAAAAGAACGTTTAGGTACAGAGATGCCAAGTTTTACGGTATTTTTTTCTGTAGATAGCAACCAAATAAGTTTGAAGGGCTGGCAATTAAAACTTCTTCCTTTCTCAAAAAGATTTGAAATTATTTTTTTATTAGTAAGGTGTTCTGCTTTTTTAAAGGTATTGCTCGCCATGCCCCAAAAATACAAAAGCCCTGACGGTGAGGTCAAGGCTTTTTGTAGAGTTAGTAATTATTACTGAACAATAATTTTCTTTGTAACGCTATACTCGTTTACTTTTAGAGTTACAAAATAGATTCCAGACTTTAAGTTTTCTCGTTCTAATGGAAGTGTGTAAGTGCCAGCAGAAAGGTTAGATGTATTTGAGATTGGGATTATTTCTTTACCAATCATATCATATAAGCCAAGAGATACATTGTATTTGTCTTGAATGTTAAATGTGATTGAAGTATTGTCTGTAAATGGGTTTGGGAAAATAGATAATCCAAAACCATTATTCAGCTCTTCTTCTATTGATAAAGTTCCGTTGATATTGATATCATCTATGTAGACATTGTTTCCAACACCATAGCCGGTAAACTCAAATTTAAAGCGAAGTTCTGGCGATCCTGCAGAGCTGTTAATGTTAATGGTCTCCTGTCTCCACTGCGAGGTAGATGAGGGTGTAAATGCTGCTCCAGAAGTACTTGTTACAGTTGGTAGGTTGCTAAAATCTTTAGAATATTTTTGAACCCAGGCAACTCCACAATTGGTAGATGTAAGTACTCTCATCTTATCCAAGGTATCGCCAGCGCTTCTTCTTTGGTATGCAACTCTAAAAGACATAGTAGGACTAGTTACGTTGCTAAAGTCAATTGATGGTGTGACAAACTCATCAATATCCCCTACTGTAGGAGAGTGATTATTTAATTTTAAGGATGCTGAGCCAGTGTATGCGGCAGTTGTAGTTCTATCCCAGGTGGTTGAAGCACCGCTCATGGAATTCACATAAAAGTCATTGTAAGGAAATGTAGCATTCTCAAATCCTTCGGCATAAGGAACAGTGCTGGACGGAGAGCTGCCCAGCACATTAATTAAAGAAGACTTTGTAATGGTTTGTGTAGTTACGCCATCACTTACAGTAAGTTTTACAGAATAGGAGCCTGGTGTTGTAAATGTATAACTTGGGTTTTGTGTAGTTGCATCAACAGAGCCGTTGTTATCAAAATCCCACTGCCAGGTAGTTGGAGTTTTAGTCCAGGAAATATCTGTAAATGTAATGGGGCTTCCTACGCATATTAATGTTTTACTTACCGTAAAATCTGCTTTGCACAAAGTGGCTGCAGCACTAACTCCGGTAGCTGCTAAATTGGAAGTAGTCCAAAGATTGTTTCTTTGAGCTATTGTAGATTGTGCAGATGTTCTCATGCGTGAGCATTGCCCTTTAGTGAACATCCTGTAACAATACGCATAGTCCATGTAGTTTTGGACATTCTCTTCGGTACCTGGATTACAAACATCATTGGAAGTTAAGTTGCAAGTTGTCCAGCCTTTTGTAACTGGAGTATCTGATACGCCATCATCACCGCAAGCAACTCCCGGCTGATTGGTTCCACCCCAAACGTGAGGTAAGTTAAACCAGTGTCCAATTTCATGACCTAGCGCACGAGAAGTATTAACAGAACTTGGAGCTATAGAGCCAACATAATTATAAAGAATAATGATTCCGTCAATGCTGGCAGAAACCGAGCCGGGTAAATAGGTATATCCAGCAGCACCGCTGGCTATGTTATTTACAGTATAGATATTCAAATATTTATCTCTAGGCCACATGTTTATCTTAGAAGCATTAGAGCCGTTTGCTCCATCACCAGCTTTGTAAGTTTTTGGAGTCACAATGCGGTCAATGCCATTGGTACAATTTCCATTAGGGTCTAATTTTGCTAGTTCAAATTCCATTTCTGCATCTCCAGTAAGATTTGTGAAGGCAGCAACTACGGTAGAAAGATCTGCATTTAACATTCTGAAATCTTCATTTAATACTCGCATGGCATCGTGAATGTTTGCGTCAGGGATATTTTCAGGTCCGTAGTTATGAAGAACGTGAAATACTACTGGTATTTTATATACTGGAGGAGGTAAGAGTGAAGGCGTAGGAGGTGCAACTCTATCTTTGTCGTGATAGTCATCAATTCCTTCGCCTTTCAAATGAGGGAATTCTTTCAATAATGTTTCGGTAGCTTCTACTTGTCCGCAATATTTTAGTGGATCGCCTGAAACAGGATGCCTTTCTTGAGCAGAAAGAGATCCAATGATAATTGCAGAAAAAAGGAATGTGGTAAGTAAATGTTTCTTCATGTCGTTTTATTTTAATATTATTTACAAGAATTTCAAAGGTACAATAAGCTATTTAATAGACCAAATGATTTTTATAAAAGTTTACCCCAAAGCTTGTTTTAAATCAGCAATCAGGTCTTCGCTATCTTCAATGCCAACGCTTAAGCGTAAAAGTGAATCAACTACGCCTACACGCTCTCGCTCTTCCTTTGGAATGGAAGCGTGTGTCATGCTTGCAGGATGATTGATAAGTGACTCGACTCCACCTAACGATTCGGCTAATGAAAACACTTTAAAGGAAGAAGCAAGTTTGAATGTGTTTTCTAGCGATTTGTCTTTAAGAGCTATGGATATCATTCCACCAAAACCCCGCATTTGTTTTTTAGCAACATCGTGGTTTGGATGATCTGTAAAACCTGGCCAGTATACTTTTTCTACTTTAGGGTGTGTTTTTAAAAACTCAGCCACTTTTTTTCCATTCTCGCAGTGTCTTTCCATACGTACGTGCAAGGTTTTTAGTCCGCGCAATACTAAAAATGAATCCATCGGTCCCGGATTTGCTCCACAAGCATTTAATATAAAGGCCAGTTGCTCAAATAATTTATCATCGTTAACGCATAGCGCTCCCATCACCACATCGCTATGGCCACCTAAATATTTAGTTACAGAATGCATTACAATATCTGCTCCTAAATCAAGTGGGTTTTGTAAATAGGGAGATGCAAACGTATTATCTACAGCAAAAATTAATTTATGCTCTTTAGCAATTTTTCCGCAGGCAGCAATATCTATTATCTGCATAGTTGGGTTGGTAGGTGTCTCTGCCCACAGTAATTTGGTATTTGCATTGATGCGTTTTTTTATCACTTCCGGATTTTTTAAATCTACAAAATGAAATTTGATGCCATAGTTTGCAAATACTTTGGTGAACATGCGGTATGTGCCGCCATATAAATCATCGCCAGTAATTACTTCATCACCGGGACGTAGCAATTTAGCAACTGCATCCGTAGCGCCCATGCCACTTGAGAAACACAAAGCATGTTTTGCGTTTTCTAATTCAGCTAAACATTTTTCAAGAGCAGTACGGGTAGGATTTTTTCCTCGGGCATAGGAAAAGCCCTTATTTTTTCCGGGAGATTCCTGAACGTAGGTGGATGTTTGGTAAATGGGAGTCATGATGGCTCCTGTGCTTGGATCCGGCTCTTGTCCGGCATGAATTGCTTTTGTTCCGAATTTCATTGTATTTGAATTAATGATGCTTTTGAGTGTTAATACGAATGTACGAATTTAGGAAAAGGAACAAAGATTAGAGGGAGTTGTTCCATTTGTATATTCGCAGCGCATGAACAAAATTGCTAAAGCACACGTGGCATTATTTTTATCGCAGGTATTGTATGCTGCCAGTTTTTCTATAGCT
This sequence comes from uncultured Bacteroidia bacterium, assembly GCA_964481195.1. GTDB lineage: Bacteria > Bacteroidota > Bacteroidia > Palsa-948 > Palsa-948 > Palsa-948. Next base: position 13,650 of record CAYZTB010000058.1, read on the forward strand.
AAAATTGTAATGCATGATATTCCACCAAATATTTTAGTAATTGTTCGTGTGATAGGAGCCATTGGGTTATTCTGGGCAACCTCTTTGTTTGTAAATGAAAAAGTAGAGCGAAAAGATTTTACCAGATTATTTTTATTGGCCATTTGTGGAGTAGCCATCAATCAATCTTTGTTTTTGAAAGGCCTTAGCCTGACCTCACCCATTGATGCTGCCATCATGATGATTACTACACCCATCTTAGTGCTAATCATTGCGAGTATTATATTAAAAGAACGAATTACGATTATTAAAGTAATAGGCATCCTCATCGGATTTGCTGGTGCAGCATTTTTGATATTAAAAAATATGGGAACAGCTCATAAAGAATCATCTGTGCTTGGCAATACCCTCGTTTTCATTAATGCGATTTCCTGGGGGTCCTTTTTAGTATTGGTGAAGCCTCTGATGAAAAAATATCATACCGTTACTATTCTAAAGTGGACTTTCCTTTTCGGGTTAGGATTGGTGTTGCCGTTTGGAATCAGCGATGGTATTGCATTTGACTGGGGTGCGCTTTCTCACGAAGTAATTTGGCTGACTGTTTTTGTAGTTTTTTTTACCACGTATGTTGCTTACCTATTAAATACTATTGCGCTGAAGGAGCTTAGTCCATCTATCGTAAGCGCATATATTTATTCTCAGCCCATATTAACTGCCCTCATCGCCATTTTTATTTTTCAAAACGATGTGCTTACTTGGGGAAAATCTTTTTCTGCGCTCATGATATTCATTGGCGTGTATTTAGTGAGCATGGAAAAGAAGAAAGCTGTAGGGGAAGGAGTCGAACCTCCACGGAGCAGTTAGAATTATCGCCCAACCTTAACCCTCTCCAAAGTAAGGATAAAGGCAGGGCTCAAGTTTTTATTCTGTTTTCTCCACCCTCGAGACAAGAGGGCATGTCTGCCAAATTTCATCACCCCACAGTGTTTGGTTAATAGTTATTAGTGAATAGGGAGCAGCCAGTTTTTAGTAAATAGTTAATAGCGAAAAGTAAATAGTAATTAGGAAGCAGCTATTATATAGTTCTCAGCTGCTGCGTATTTAACTTTAATCCTTCAACTTTTAATCTTGAACTTGTTTTCAATGAACAGGATGTAAATGTAGAATGGTTAAATAAATATTATAGATATATCAAATAATAATTAATATAATTACAAAAAATATAATATATTTGAATAAATATTACAATAAACATAAAATACTATGTTAAAACAGCAGTCAAATTATCAGATTGATAACATCGACAAAAAGATTATTTCACTTTTAATGAAAGATGCGATGATGCCGTACACCGAAATTGGTCATCGGGTGTTGATGTCGAGCGGAACAGTGCATGTGCGCATGAATAACTTAAAAAAACATGGAATTGTAAAAGGGACAGCACTGGAGTTGGATTACGCTAAGCTAGGATATGATCTTACTGCCTTTGTGGGAGTGTACCTGCAAAAAGGTTCAATCTACGATAAGGTTATAAAAAGGCTGGAGAAAATTCCTGAAGTGGTGGAAGCATATTACACTACGGGTGTGTACAGCATTTTTATGAAGTTGGTTTGTAGAAACACGGATCATCTACGCGAAGTGCTCAATGAAAAAGTACAGTTTGTGGAAGGTATTGACCGTACAGAGACTATCATTTCGCTTGAAGAAAGTATCAAGCGTAACGCCCCTTTAGAAGATTAAGCTACTTGAACTCGGGAGTGCCTAACGATTTCAAAAGTGAGAAATGAGACCGCATGGCAGTCCAGAAACTTGGGATTTCACGGTAAGGTATTCCGTGACGTTTAGCGGCTTCCTTTATAATTGGGGAAATCTTTTTGTAGTGTACATGGCAAATCCTTGGAAACAGGTGATGCGCTACATGAAGGTTAATACCGCCAACCCACCATTCCAGCATCGAGTTGGAAGAGTAATCTCCGGTAGTTCTAACTACGTTTTCTGCCCAGTTGATATTTACAAATCCATCTTCTACTTTCGGATAAAAAACAGTTTCGGTAAGATGTCCGGTCACAAAAATGAGTGCTAGGAAAATACCAATCATAAAATGACCAAAGAGCCAGTACAGGAATATAAGTTTGAAGCTAACGCCAAAAACAAAAATTGGAATTATAAATACGTAAGTGTAATATAAGATTTTGAAAAAAACAAATTCAAATAAATAACCTGCTGTAAGTTTTATTTTACCTTCTTTAACGTATCTGAACAGCATTTTTATATCCTTAACTGTTGCATAATTTAAGGTAACCAGTGCGTAAATGAAAGTTGCATACAGCCATTGAAATTTATGATATCCACTCAGTTTATCCTCGGGAGTAAGACGTAAAATATTATACCCTTCAATGTTGCTGTCTTCTTTATATACATTTAGAAAGGTGTGATGTTCCTTATTATGTGAGATAGTCCACAACTTACGGTTGCAGCCCACTAGCTCTATAAAACTAGAAAAATATATATTAGCTTTTTTAGATTTGAACACCGCATCGTGGTTAGCATCGTGCATTAGGTTAAATGCAATCATTACATGTGAAAAGATAAAAGCAAGGCCAATCGCAAATGCAAGCCAGAAATTATCTTTGAATACAATAACCCCATACCAGGAAAAAGCCCAAAATAAAATCCAAAAAATTATTTTTGCAAACATCTCCGTGTTTGCCAGCGGAGAAATATTATTTTCTTTAAAGTAATTTGAAACGGAAGCCCTAGCATCCTCAAAAAAAGCATTTTCCTGAGGAGTAGATTTAAATTTTACGTTTGACATCGGTTGTTTGGTTTTCCGTTCTTTTGCAAGACCGGCAAATATATACCATTTATATAGCCGTAAGTATGAGTAAAGATGTATTCGAATAGAAATTGAAAGATTAATAAAGCTTATTTAAAAGCTTCTAAACTTTTTAGCTCTTCTTGAATCATTTTTGTCCAGTGCTGAACCGCTTCTTTTTTTTCTCCGGTTTCTGTCTCTTCCATATACAGGTCGTTACGCTTTTCAAGCTCTGCTAATGTTGCCTTGTATAACTCCTGAAATTTTTTCTCCGGATCAATGCCGAACTTTGTTTCCGAAAATTTCTTGCGCAGTTTTCTGCTTTCTACCTCGTGCAAGTCGAACATGGTTTGATAATATTTTAATATTTCCGGTGTTTTATCTTCGGGTTCACTATATGATTTCTTTCGATCAAAGATGGTAACCACCTCAGTTTTCATCTTTATTCCTTTTTTGAAGTAGGCATTAACCTGCATGGTGGCCTGACCAAACTGGCCTCCTTTGCTATCCGGCTTGGCTGCAAAATCTTTCCATTGTAGTTTGTAGCTGCTATTCCAATGTAAGGTGTCGGTTGGGGTTTGCTGACTGAAGGAGCAGTGAGCAGAAAAAATAAATATGGTGAGGAATAAAATATTTTTCATGGAATTTAGTTTTGTGTTCAAACTTACAAATATTGTTGGTATGCAGATTGTACGTGTTCGTGCATGAATATAATGGACTGTATTTCTTGGCGAACCTTTGCCTGTGTTACTTCGTGCTCTTTGCGGTTTCTGCATTTTTTTTAACAGCCTTTTACCGCAAAGGGTGCAAAGCTGCCGGCAGCGTCATGGAAGCAGCCCACATAGAAAACGCAAAGAAATTATTTTAACTTTGTTACATAATCTTACCCAATCCTATGGAAAAGCCATCCTTCTTTGAGCGTCTTAACAACTGGTCTAAACGCTCAGTAACATTAAAACTTCTTTCAATTGGTGTTTTAATTCTTATCCTGCTGATTCCTACTTCCATGCTTACTTCTTTAATTTACGAACGACAAGGCATTCGTGATGAAGCAATACGTGAAGTAAGTTCTAAATGGGGACAAAAACAAACGGTGGGCGGACCGGTTCTTTCAATTCCATATACTGTTTGGGTAAAGGATGAGAAAGGAAATTCAGAGTCTCAAATTCGCTACGCACATTTTTTGCCCGATAAGCTGGATATTGCCGGAGTCGTTTCGCCAGAAAAAAGATATCGCGGAATTTATGTGGTGGTGCTGTATAACGCCAAACTTCATATTAAGGGAAAATTTACTTCGCCCGATATTCAAGCGCTGAACATTTCGGAGAGCAGTTTCCTTTTTAAAGATGCTTCCGTTTCACTTGGCATACCTGATATGATTGGCATTAATAATGCGATTGACTTTAAAACGAAGGACACGTTATATTCCTTCAACCCCGGTTTGAGAACGCACGATATATTTTCTTCGGGAGTAAGTTTTGATATGAATTTGGATAAAAGCAAAGCAATTGATTTTGAGTTTGATCTGGATTTGAACGGAAGTAGCTCCTTACAGTTTTTGCCATTTGGAAAAGAGACTACCGTTGCGTTAACTTCTATTTGGGATAGCCCAAGCTTTGAAGGGTCTTTTTTGCCGGATAGTCGCGAGGTAAGTGAAAATGGATTTACTGCCAATTGGAAAGTGCTACAGCTAAACCGTAATTACCCGCAGCAGGGTACAGGTACTTTTGTTTCGGGCAATACTAATTCAAATAATTACGATTATGACTACGGAAATGTAAATTCAGTAAATGAAGCATCTTCGTTTGGAGTGAAGTTATTATTACCTATTGATGAATACCAAAAAACTACACGCTCGGTAAAATACTGTGTGATGTTTATCATACTTACGTTTTTAACTTTCTTTTTTGTAGAAGTGCTAACCAAGCAGCGCATACATCCTATACAATACTTGTTGGTAGGCTTTGCCATCACACTATTTTATGTGCTGCTGCTTTCTATTTCAGAACACTTAAAGTTTGATTCTGCTTATTTGATAGGATGCATTTGTATTTTAGTACTCATTGCCTTGTATGCAAAAAACATCTTTAAGAACAACAAGCTCACAGCAATTTTCTCCGGGCTGCTTGCCTTGTTGTATGGCTTTTTTTATTCCTTGATGCAGCTGGAAGATTATGCTTTGCTTTTAGGAAGCGTTGGGTTGTTTACTATTCTTGCTGTAATCATGTACATGACCAGAAAGATTGATTGGTATGATAATTAGGTAAAGCACTTTCTTCTAACTCTCCAAAAGTTAGAGTGATTCACGTGCGTACTCCCTCTCTATGGGAGGGTTGGGGTGGGCTTTGAGTTATAT
>CAYZTB010000059.1:0-17718 GCA_964481195.1 uncultured Bacteroidia bacterium
TGCGCTCTTTTTCATCATTTTTTAAACACACGATTGTGCAGTTCTTCGTACACCCAGGCGTAACGTCTAATGCTCATAAAGAATGATTTTCTTAACTTAGCGTAGCAAATTGCTCTTCCATAATGAGAATATTTGTTTTTTTATTCATTTTGACTGTTTTTGCATCTTCTTGTAAAAAAGATAAAGAGATAATTATTGACGGCAATACAGCTCCGCCTGATGGAACTATCTCTAATGTGGTTAAAGAAAATTACGTAAACAAGTCCTATATAAGTGTATTAGGGCGCAAACCTTCTGCATCAGAATTATCAGCAGGCATTTCTATCCTCAATCAAAACAATCTTTCTGTTGCCAATCGCAATCAAGTGCTCGATGATATTTTTGCAAAGCCCGGTTTCAATCAGCGGTTATATAATCTTTCTATATCTTATTTGCTAAATAATTTAGATACTGCATTAATCACGCAGTATATAGCAGTATTTCAAGGATTGTTACTTGATCCCCAATATGCACCCCAATACGCACAAATACAAGCAGAGAAAACTAAATTAGAATTACTTAAAGCATCTGTTAATGATTTAAATAACGGGACCCTTTCTATTATAGGACTACATAAAAGATGTATCAATAATTATTTCTATGATCAAATTAATATGGGAACAGAAAATTTTGTGATTTCCATGTTTCAAAATTTTATGTATCGTTATCCCACCCAAGAAGAGCTAGTTCAAAGCAAACAAATAGTGGACGGATTTACAGGGGTTTTATTTCTTCAAACAGGCACAGTGAAAGATGATTTTATAACCATTTTTTTTAACTCAAATAATTATTTTGAAGGGCAAGTTCGAGATCTTTATCTAAAGTATTTATTTCGCGAGCCAACATCGGTAGAAATGTCGGATGCAGCAAAAATTTATAAGAACTCCCTGGACTACAAAGCCCTACAGAAGGCTATCTTATCCACCAATGAATATGCAGGAATATAATTAATAGCATGAAATTATTTTATAAAATAGTATTTCTGTTGTTTGTTGTTACTCTGGCAGCATCGTGTAAAAAAGACATTGATTATGTATATGATGTAAATGATGTTTCTGTAAATCAAACAGGTGTTGCAAAGCCCAATGTAAAAAGTACTTTGGAATTTATTTCCATAGCCTATTCTGATCTTTTTGGCACAACCATCGGGGCAGGGGAGTTGACTAAGCTTTCCATTTGTTATTTAGCTTTTGGCGACAAAAAATTTGTTGAGGATTTAATTATTAGAAACTTTTTGAATAAAACAGGAGTTATTATTCCTACTCAAGCTACCATGACTGCCGATGTATCAGCTTTTGTTAAAGCAACCTATCGCAAATTTTATAACCGCGACCCTAATGAATTCGAAAAATGGCAAGTAGTAAATTATATTAATGGCAATGCAGCAATTACTCCGGAACTAGTTTATTATTCTTTTATGACTTCGGATGAATACCGATACTACTAAAAAGATGAGCAATAAAAATAATAGCAGAAGAGACTTTTTAAAGAAAGCAGCCCTTGGAACCATGGGTGCATTTTTGGCACCAACCATTCTTCCATCTGGCAGATTATTTGCAGCAACAGGAACTAGAAAAGCAAACCATGTTGTGTTTTGCCTTTTTGCAGGTGGAGTTCGACAGTTAGAATCTATGCAGATGTCCGATGGTAACTTAATGCGTCATACGCTCAATGGCTCACAGCCTATTTCTGGCGATATCATTGGAGGAATGTCTCCACTCCCGGGACCGACAGGCTTACCTTTACAGAATTACGGAACATTATTTAAGCAGTTCAGATATGGATCAGGGCCAACCGGACACGTAAGCGGGCATCATACAGCAATTACTGGAGTGTATAACGCAAATGATTTAAATATAAACTTACCTCCTACGTCTCCAACAGTTTTTGAATATTACAGAAAACATACTACGCCTTCCATGTCAGCATTAAATGCTTGGTGGGTATCTGATTCTTTAGGTCCTTACCCATCTTTAAATTTTAGCTCCGATAATAATTACGGAGCATTGTATGGCGCAAATTATATTCAGCCGCAATCTTTAATTAGCCAAGACGGGTACGATTCATTGGGAAATCCAAAAACATTTACTACAGCACAAAAATCGGCAGTAACGGGAATACGAACTATACTGGATAAAAATTTTGGCAAAAGCTACAATGGAGGAGAAGCGGGAGTAATAAATGGTGTAGCGGATTTGACTTCGCTCGAAACATATATTAGCAGCTCATTCAATGATGCTGTTGCAGGATTATACAACGATCCTTGGGGAGTAGGAGCATCAGTTATGAATAATGACATGTTTAATATTTTCATTGCAGAAAAAATATTAAAACAATTTCAGCCAGAACTTTTAGTGGTGAACATGCAAGGAGTGGATGTTTGTCACTTTAATTTTACACAGTACTGCGATAATTTACGTAAAGCGGATTATGCACTTGCGCATTTATGGAACACTATTCAAAGTACTCCGGGATTAATGAACGATACGATTTTAATAGCTGTGCCGGAACATGGAAGAAACGTTTCTCCAAATACTGTGATGGATGCATACGGTCGTTATGCGGTAGACCATAACAGCGATGCGATGTCGCGCGAAATTTTTTGTTTAGTGCTGGGCCCTGCAGGAGTAGTAAAACAAAACCAAGTGATTAGTACGGTTACGGGTCAAAGCATTGATGTTGTTCCTACAATGGCCGATGTGTTAGGATTTTATAATGACATCCCTTCTAACTATAGAAACAAAATGGGAACTCCACTTTTACAAGCATTTGTATAAAGAATAAAAATGAGACTAAGTAAAAACAATATTATATTTATAACAACCTTAGTGGTTCTTGTTTTAGTAGTTATTCATAGCTGCAAAAAAGATCCACTTCCTCACAATCCCTACGATGATATTAACTATGGAAGCACTACCCCTGCTACTCCTCCAGATCCTAATTCCATTGTAGGAATCCACAAAAATATTTTACTAACGCGTTGCGCTAAATCTGGTTGTCACGATGGAAATTTTGAGCCGGATTTTAGAACTGTAGAATCCTCTTATTCAACGCTTGTGTATCATCGTATCGTTAAGAACAGTCCGGATACCGCATTTACTTTTAGAGTAGTTCCGTTCGATACGGCCAAATCTGTATTACACGAACGACTTACCAATTGCTGTTTTGTAAACATAGATGATCGTATGCCTCAAGATATTATTGGCGTACCGCTTCAAAAAAATTACATCGATAATATTGTGAACTGGATAATGGGAGGCGCAAAAGATATGTTTGGCACTGTCCCTTCTTATCCTAATACAGCACCCAAAATATTGTATTACTATGCTACGGATCCAACGTATACTTTAAACTATGGGGCTGACACCAATCGGATGGACAGTATTTTTTATAACCCATTCTTAATGCCTAATAATACTACGCTTAATCTTGCTTTCTTTGTTTCGGACGATAGCACCTCTGTAGCTAATATGCTGGTAAACACACTTAAAATTTCTACTAAGCCCGATGATTTTACTTCTGCTTTAAGTTTTCCAGCTACTTATGTTTATATAAATTCAAATACGCAGTTTCATATGGTAACATTAAACACAGGCTCATTACCTAATTCAGACACCCTGTTCTTCAGATATTTTATTAATGATGGGGATCAACCCACCAACACGCAATTCCCAACCGACAATTTAGTATTTCAATATAAAACATATTATTCCTTTTTTGTGAAGCCCTAAAAAATGAAGAACAATTTTTCTTTTTGCGCATTGCTTACTGCCTGCTGCCTATTTGTATTTTCTGCCTGCAAAAAAGATAAAAACGAATCCACCACCACTCCGCAGATTACGTTTATTAGTATTTCTCCATCTTCTGCTGTAGAATATGTAAACGAAATTACAATTTCATTTTCCTACGATGATTTGGATGGAGATCTTGGAGAGAATAATCCAAATGTTTCTAATTTATTTGTTACTGATTCCAGAAACAATGTAACGTATAACTACCGCATATCTGAACTGGCGCCACCCGGCTCAATAATCCATATTAAAGGAACATTAAATACGGTTATTAAAAGTACAGCTATAACAGACAACTCTTCCTCTCAATCTGTAACCTATTCTGTTTATCTAAAAGACAGAGCTGGAAACGCTAGTAACACTATTACTACCTCAGCTATTACGATTACGAAATAAGCATATAGGATATTTCGCACTTTTCTGCGCTCTTTGGGCGCATTTCTTTTACAGCCCTTCTAAACACAGAGAACCCCCAGTACGCGCTAATTGTGCTGAGAAACAAAGGAGAACACGTTCTTTGTATACTGTAAATGAGATGATAGTAGGTCTATCACAGTCGTTGTGCAAGCGAAGGCTGTAAACCACCTCTCGGTGCTTGTTTGGTAACAAATCGGTATTGAACGGCAAGAGGAAAAGGCTGGCAAGAACAGTCAGGTGAGAATAAGAGAGATGAATGCAAATGAACCATTGATGAAGTGATGAGATTACTGTACACATTGCCCCAAGCTAATTTTTTAGCGAATTAGTGAAAGATTGTAGCGGCCACTCGCTTACTGGCTACAAGGCAATCGTCATACAAATGGCATGACTCTTATTCAGGCTCGTTTACGGAAACTCAGGAAGTCCTTGTGTGATGAGCAGCGAAAGGCACAAGTGGAAAATATCCACGAGGCTCAAGTAGCAAAGCACACAAGGATGTCGGACTAACTCATAGTAGTGCAGAAACTTTTGTAATGAAAGCGGAGCGAAGGGGTTAGCTAATTTGTTAATGCACATGGTCAACTCTAACGAGGATGAACCTAACGTAATAATAAGTTAGACGAGCCGTATGAAGTGAGAGCTTCACGTACGGTTCTGTGAGAGGCTTGGGCTGAAATGCCCTTGCCTACTCAGCGCTGTTTGTTGTTGCGTACCCCTGCCTTGCCGGCAGGCAGGCGCGAAACTACCGTCTCGGGAGCTTCGTGGGAAAATAGAGTTCCGAGTTCAAATTAAGACTTAGCCACAAAACATAAGCTCTGCTTACCTAAATAAAAACTTCCTTAACTTTACAAAATGTCAGAGTCTTATAAGATACATGGAGATGGCTTATATTTTGTGAGCTTCAGCGTTGTTGGGTGGATGGACGTTTTTATAAGAAGAGAATACTAGGACATTTTGGTGGACAGCCTTGTGTTCTGCCAGAACAACAAAAATTTTAAAGTTTATTTTTATTGTATTATGCCCAGCCATGTGCATTTAATTGCGCAATCAGAGAACGGCAATCTGACAGACATCCTGCGTGACTTTAAATCATTTACTGCGAAAGCAGTTATGGAAGCAATAGAAAACAACGAGCAGGAGAGCAGAAGGGAATGGTTACTGAACCAGTTTAAGTTTCACGGAAGCATAAGCCCTCAAAAACAAAATATGCAATTCTGGAAACACGATAACCATCCTTTTTATCTTTACAGCAACAAGATGATACAGCAAAAAGTGGATTACATACATTTTAATCCTGTGGAAGCAGGTTTTGTCAATGAACCGCATGAATGGCGCTTAAGCAGTGCAAATGAGCACAGCCCGGTTAAAATGGAAGAAGTTGAGTATGTATTTTATATGAAATGAACCAAGGAATGAATATTGCTGCCGATGGAATAAGTTTCCGTAAGCACAGCTTACAGGATACCACGCCACGAAGGAAAGACCTTCGCGGCTACTCAATACAGCTTAGCGCGTACGGGGACAGAAGTGCAGTTCTTCGTACACCCCGTGGTTATGTTCTGCTGGCTATGCTTGGTTGTTTGTTATTTGCTATTCTATGAACAGTTGAATAATAGAACCATTGAACAAAAGAATGAAGAAATTTCACACGGACATGTTCGTGGTACTGGAGGACATCATCATTAAAAACAGGTGATCAAGATCCAACTGTTATCAACGACCTGAATTTATTAAATATCCTATCCAGGATAGAAAGTTGTTCTGTAACAATTTCTGCGCTGCCGTTCATTTCAGGTTTATATTCTATGGATTTATTATAGCTTGTTGTTAAGCCATTTGGCAAGGCAACTTCTACCCGGTAATTATTATTTTTATCAGGAATGGAAGATGTGGTTTTGACTATGCCGCTCAGTTGTCCAAACTCGTTGTGCGGATAGTTGGCAAGTTTTATATTTACTGCTTGGCCATTTCTGATCTTGCCGGTGTTTGAGGCGGGGACTTCAAGGCGAGCAATATACATCTGCTCTGAAGGAACAATTGCAAAAAGTTCTTCACCCTGCTTGATGAACTCGCCTACAGAAAGCGAGCGAATAAAACTAACCTTTCCATCTTGAGAAGATTCAATAGTATAATTCCGTTGCCAGCTTGTCAGTTGATTTCGCAGATTGCTCAGGTGTTGTTTACAAGTTAAGGTGAGAAGCCTTATAGTATTCTCTTGTTCAAATAGTATTTCATTCAATTGTTTTTCATAATCGGTCAGCGCTATTTGATTCTGTACACGTATTTTTTCTGCTTCCTGTACCTGACGCTGTGCCTGCATATAGGCATCATCTTCCCGCAAAAAGTCCATTTTTGCAATTGCCCCTTGTTGATACAGCTGTTTTTGTGCATCAAACTTTATGGTTGCGTTCTCCAATGCTTTTTGGCTAAGAGAATATTGCCTCTCATTCAGAGCAATGAGCGACCTATACTGCCTGGTTTGTTTTTCAAGATTCTGTATTTTTTTGGAATAATAGGTATCAGAAACAAGGGTCTTTAATTCTGTGAAGGAAGAAGTCAGCGCTCCAAACTCCTGTTGAAGATCACCTACCATGTAGGAAGAGTCGGGGAGTGGGAGGGAAGCAATTCTCCTATGTTGCAGGAAAGTAGAATCGGCTTTTTTCAAATAAGATCTTAAAGCAAGGATCTGATCTTCTGATGAAGGATTTTCTATGACCAGCATTCTTTCGTTCTTGCGAACGAGGTCATTTTCTTTTTTCAGAATGGATACAATTTTTCCGCTGGTGTAGCTGGATAAACGCAAGGGAGGGTTCTTGGTGGTGATCATCACCTCTCCGGGAATCACATCAGGGTATTGAATTAAGGCGCTTAGCAGCACTAATCCCAGAATAAGCACTATGATAAATGTGCTACCCCAGCGTAGGGTCCAGCCGGGAGGCTGGCTCATCATTTCGTGCATTACATCCGAGCGTATTTCTATTTCCTTTTCTTTCATTTTATACTCAAATGGTTGTTTTTTAGAGTTTTTCTAAATCAAGCTGATTCTTTACAAGATTAAAATAGAGCCCCTGTTTTTTAATAAGTGTGTGATGATCTCCAGTCTCAGCAATTTTTCCTTTATCTAACACTACGATCTGATCTGCATTTTTTACTGTGCTTAGTCGGTGAGCAATAATAACAGAGGTTTTATTTTGCATGAACTCATCCAAATTTTTCATAATTGCCGATTCGTTATTAGCATCTAATGAGCTGGTCGCTTCATCAAAAAACAAAAAGTGTGGATTTTTATAAATGGCTCTGGCAATGAGCATACGTTGTTTTTGCCCGGTACTGATTCCTAATCCTTCCATGCCAATTTTAGTGTTGTACTGTAACGCGAGTCCTTCTATAAATTCTTCTATGCATGCCATCGAAGCTGCTTTTTTTAATCTTACTTTATTTATCACTTCTTCGCCCACAGCAATGTTTCCGGCAATAGTGTCATTAAAAATATACCCCTCCTGCATTACCACTCCACAGCATTTTCTCCAGGCAGAGGGGCTTATGGAGTTAAGGTTGGCGGCATTTAATTTTATTTCCCCTGAATTAGGCTCGTAGAACTTTAAAAGGAGCTTCATCAGGGTTGTCTTTCCGCTGCCACTGGCACCTACGATGGCCGTCTTTTTATTGGCGGGGATATTCAGATCAATATCTGATAAAACATTATCGGCAGAGCCCGTGTATCGAAAGGACATGTTTTTAATCGCTATATTTTCATTTTCAGGAATTTCATGAAGGAACTCTTTTCCTTTAGGCTCTTCGTCTTCCTTGGAATGGATCTCCGCTAATCTTTCAAGACTTAGTTTAGCATCTTGTGTTGACTGCATGAATCCTACCAACTGCATGATGGGCGCGTTAAGTTGTCCTGTGATATAGGCTATGGCAAGCATCATGCCAAGTGTTATCTGTCCGTCAATGACTAGCTTGGCAGAAAACACAGTGATGAGGATGTTTTTTATCTCGTTGATGGTGGAAGAGCCTATGTTCTGCCACTGTTCTAGCCGCATGCTTTTAATTTGAACTTTGAAAAGTGCTACCTGTAGGTATTCCCAGCCCCAGCGTTTTTGACGTTCGGCATTGTTCAGTTTAATTTCCTGCATGCTAGTAATGATCTCCATGACTTTGCTTTGTTCTTTGGACATCTGGTTGAAGCGTTTATAATCTAAGTCGGCACGCCTTTTCATAAAAATTTGTATCCACGCTAAATAAAACAGACTTCCAATAGCAAATAATATGAATAAGGTAAGATTGTACCATGCTAATACAAAGCCAAAAACTATAATATTAAAAAATGAGAACAGCACCTGAAGCGATGAAGTCGTCAGGAAAGATTGTATGCGATTGTTATCGCTGATACGTTGCATGATGTCTCCCGTAAGTTTTACGTCAAAGTAACTAATGGGCAGCTTCATTAGCTTCGTAAAGAAATCAGATACTAAGGAGATATTTATTCTAGCGCTCAGGTGCAGTAATATCCAGGCGCGTATGGTTTCTACAGAAATCCGGCCAAGGAATAAAAATAATTGAGCTCCTAAAATGAGCCATATAAAATTTACATCACGCGTTTGTACGCCTATATCTACAATGCTTTGTGTGAGGAAGGGAAAGATGAGTTGCAGCAAGCTGCCGGCAAGAAGCCCTATAACAAGCTGAACAAAGAATTTTTTGTAGGGTGTAAAGTAATTCAACAAAAACGCAAAGCCTTTTCGGTTTGGCTTATCCTCCGAAAATGCATCATCTTGCTCGGCATAAAATTGTGCTGTGGGCTCCAGTAACAGCAGAATGCCTTCTTCGGTATTTTCATTTGCATTGGCGCCAATCCAACAATTAATAAACTCCTCTTTGGTATAAGTTAGCAGCCCGTGCCCGGGATCTGCTACAAATACCACCTCACCCCCATCCCCTCTCCTAAAGGAGAAGGGAGAAGTTTTTTTTATTTTATATACAATTACAAAGTGGCTGCTTTTCCAATGCGCAATGCAGGGCAGGGGCGCTTCTTTAATTAATTTATTGAACGAAACTTTTACACCCAAGGATCTAAATCCAACTTTCTCTGCAGCTGCTGACAAACCTAACAAGCTGCTGCCCTCACGGGTGGTTTCAGAGAGCATCCTGATCTCTTGTAAGGAAACATTTTTACGATAATGCTTTGCCACCATACGTAGGCAGGTAGGGCCACAATCCATAGCATCGGGTTGTTGGAAGAAAGGAAAGCGAATCACAATACTATTCAAAAAAATAATTATGGTTAATACAATACTTTCACAAACTCCACTCTTCTGTTTTTCTGCCTGCCTGCTTCGGTATTGTTAGAAGCAATGGGCTGTGCGCTTCCAAAGCCTTTATAGAAAAGCCTTTTTTTATCAATTCCTTTTGATAATAGATAATCAACCACTGCTTTGGCTCTAGCTTCTGAAAGGAGAAGATTTGCATTTTTATCGCCAACATTATCTGTGTAGCCACGAATTTCAATTACAAATGGGTTTGTTTTAAGTAAAGTAGCTAAAGAATCTAGTTCAATAAATGATTCGGGCTTTAAAACATCTTTGCTAGATTCAAAGAAAATATTGTTAAGTGTAATTGGCTTAGGCTTTGGAAACAGATCGTAAAAGTAAATAGAAAAGCCAGTAGGATGAATTCCGTAACCCTTGCGGAAATAGTCATCCGCAAAATGAACCATCAAATAATAGGTTTCACCAACCAACACATCTAAGGCAGCAGCATATGCAGGACCTGGACCCGCAGCAATAGCGTTTCCTGTTGCATATTTAGATAGGCCGGTCATACCGCTTTTTGATTTACACATAGAATAGCAGGATCGTACCATTTTAAGACTATCGCTATCCTTTTGGCTGGAGCAATCTTTATAAAGGCATTTATACAAGATAAAATCATAATCGTATCCACTAAGAAGTGGAATAATGTCAAAATAAAGAAGTGTATTTTGTGTAATAGTAAATTTAAACCATGCTGAATTTTCTTCATCAGTATAATTGGGATTGAATCCCGAGTTAATCTCCATCTTATCCCCAAACCCGGCCGAAACATTGTATACACCAGCAATAGAGTCTTTAATTTCGATTGAGTTAATAGCATCTGCGTTTGGGAGAGGGACTAATTTTATTTTTTGTTTGTTTGTATTTTCAATCGATTGGCTAAACAAGGAAGAACAAAATATAGCTGGGATTAGAAAAAGTATGAATTGATTAACTATTTTCATAGTACATCTTTTAAATCCTCCAATTTAAAGGTGCTGGAAAGTTGTTTGCCATTTACATATACTGTTGGAGTGTACTCTATTTCGGCTGTTTTACACCATTCAGCCATTTGAGTAATTATTTCATCTTGTTTCTCAAGCAAATCTTGTGGCAATGGGTACATTTCTTTTAAAGTTTCATAATTTCTATTCTCATTTAAATACCAGTAATTCATGGCTTCTTCAATTTGTTTCCCATCACCCAACTCTGTTAAGGCTAAAAAATGTCTAACCGGATCTCTTCTGTTGTTCCCTTCTTCCCAAATATCATAAACAGTTACAATTTTAACATCATTGTTATTTTCTATTATTTCATTAAATGTTTTATGAGCTTTATCGCAATGCCCACAAGAAGGGCTGCATACCTTTAAAATAATATTTTGAGCATTTGGGTTGCCTTTTACAATACCAAATTGCTGCCAACCATCAGGAGCATCCGGTTGTTCAGCCAGTGTTAAATTTAACACCCCTGGGGTAGAAAACAACCTTTTATAAGCCGATGAAAATTTGCTTGCGTCATTAGCTTTTAGTATAACAGGCTTTAAAGTATACCATAATAAAACAGGGAATATCGAACATCCAATAATTAATGATACAGTTTGCAGGTTTATTTTCAATATAAAATCTCCATATAAGAGCGCCCATACAAAATTCAAAAACAGTATAGCCTGAACAAATAAACACATTCTGCACCATTGTTTAGCTATCCGATATTGATAGTATATACTGTATGGGATGTAAGAGGCTGTTAAAAAAGACAAATAGGTAAACACTGATTTCTTTTCTTCAAAAATAGTTCCCGGTATCAACAAAAACAGAAATAAGAAACTAAAGTAAAAAAAACCTAGTTCGCTCCATGAAACATTAAATATTTTAGCAGCCTTACTTCCTAATACGGCATTGCAATTTGTTTTGACTCCCCCAGTACAAATATTTTTTACAAAAGTGTTTGATTTATCTATTTCATATATTAAGAGTAAAACAGAGACTGCTAAGCCAAGTATTGTAAATGTTATTGATAAAGAAGGAGCTAACAATGCTCCTGATGTAAGTACAAATTTGTATATGGCAAACAATAAAATTGCTGCAAATCCAGCTGACAGTAAATAGTTTGTAATATTTTCTTTTCTTTCTAGTTTTTTATTATTTAGAAAGTCTTTTTCCCCGCTATTGTCATTTGTCTGAGCTAAAAAGACAATATTAGACCAGCCGGAAATAAACTCATCTTTAGAAATAATTCTTTCTTTGCCGTCATAATAAGTGATAGAATCATCCGTAATTTTGATTACATTCACAAAATCTTTACCTCCCGTACCTTTCATTTTTATATATGCTAAAAATGGTATTGGTATTTCACCTAACTGCGTTGATTTAATTTTTAAACACCGATTTGAAATATTTAAATAATTAAACTCTTCACTAATACTATATATGCTTGGAAAGTAGGAATTAGCTTCTAATTGTTTACTAAAAAAACTTTTAGTGAAAGGCACTTCTAGCGATTTTAAAAAATTATTTGCTACTTGAATTAAGACAGTATTATGCTCTTGTGCCATAATTTAATTTTCAGTTAATAATTCGACCTGTTCAATTAACTTGAAGTTATTTCATTAACGCGGAATCAATCAAAGATTTAATATTCTCACCAGCATTATTTGCAAATGCATCAATAATGTTTCCTTTTTTATCAATTATGATGTATCGCGGAATTCCGGAAATTTTCCAAGCAACTCCCAGAGGCCGATCTTCTATTTCTCTTCTTCTTAAATGGAATCCTTTAAATTCGGGATGACCTTTTAAGTATTTTTTCCAAGCTTCGTCATTATCATGCGATAGAAAAATAAATATTAAATCACTATTGTTCCTATAGGTTTCTTGAAGTTGCAAGGTGTGGGGTAATTGAGCAATGCAGGGGCTGCACCAAGTAGCCCAAATATCTATAATGATTATTTTACCTTTAAAGTCATTAATTGAATATACTCTACCTACTGGAGATATTCCAGTAAGAGCTGGAGCGGGTTTTCCAGGCTTTAAATGAGCGAATGTTTTTTTGACATTTTCTAGATATAACTCATATTCAGAAAACTCATAGTTATTGTTTTTTATCCATGCTATTAATGTATCGTAAATTGGTAAAGGACTATTAATCCCGATCTCCATTAACAAGTAATAACAGAATAGATATTTTTTCACTTCTTCACTCAATTCGTTCTTACAATGTAAGATATTTATCATGTACATTTCGGAATTTCCTATTCTCAATTTAGAAGAGTCTAAAGAGGTCAAACTATTGTTTTGCAATCTTCTATAATATTTGGTGAGATACCATAAAAATTGGGAGGAAGGAGCTTTTATGTAGATTGAATCATCAAGCAGAGAATTTATTTTAAGTCCAAGGTCGTATTCTAATTTTGTGTAATCATTTTCAGGGGTTGCTAAACTATTACTTATGAAATCCTCTTTTTTTATATGGAGAAACACTTGTAAATTCGTTTTTAATAGATAATCAAGTTCTTTTTCAGGTAAATTTAAATAACACCACTTTTGATATAGTGTGTAAAGTCTCGATTCATATTTATCACATAGTCCTTTAAACTGCTCCAATTTCAAATTAGCGTCATCGTAAGCATTTATAGAATCTTGGAACTCCGTATAGTATTTTTTTGATTCATCTAAGAAGCTATTAATGGCAGAGTGGTCGCCTGAGAATGATAGTACTTCTTTTTCAATATTAACATTAACTATAGAACCGGGTTCTAGGTATATAGTATTAGGAATTTGCCCACTAATATATATATCAATAAACGATGGTGATTTAATTGGCAGCCTAATTATTCCTCCTCCGACCGAATCCAGCTTGATTAAACCTCGATCCGCGGGCTTCCCGTGGACATAAAAAATAGTTTCATATTTCAATTCGAAGGCCTTAAAAATTATGGTAGCTTCATTTATGTCAAACCCATAGCTAAATAGGGATGCAAATGATAATAAATTTGTTATCAAAAAATATTTTATGTTTCCCATTTTGTAAAATTTTAGATCCAAGCTAATTTATGCAGAGCAATCTACAGTAAGATACCCATCAGGCATGTTGCAAGTACAACCTACTGAGCCATTAGAGAAACAAATTGAAAGACAATTCCAAAAAGTAATAATGGACCTCCTGTGTATTTCATATAAACACGTCCTTTAAGTCTTCCAAATTAAACATGCTAGGCAACTTCTTTCCATTAACATAAACAGTTGGTGTATATTCAATTAATGCAGCCTTATACCAATCTTTCATTGCTGCTACCTTGGTTTTTTGTTTTTCAAACAAAACGACATCTACTGGATACTGTTGCTGTAACGATTCATAATTTCGATTTGGGGTTAAATACCAGTAATCCATGGCCTGATATAATTTTTGATAATTCTTACCCTCAGGTAAACTTTCAGCTTGTTCTTGAAGTGCCAAGAAATGTTGAACAGGGAGCCTTCTCTCGTTATCGATTTCATTATCGTTAATGCCGTAAATAGTAACAATTTTAACATTGTCATTTTCTTTAAGTATTTCATTAAAAATACGATGTGCAGTATTGCAATGTCCACAGTATGGGTTACATACCTTCAAAATAACTGTACTAGCATTAGTGTTCCCCTTTTCTAGCCATCTTAGAGTTTGCCAGCCTTCAGGCGCCTCATCTTGTTCTGCTAATGTTAATTCAAATATATCTTGCCTGGAATATAGTCGTTTAAAAGCAGATTGAAACTTCTCTGCATCCATTGCCTTTAGTATAATAGGTTTAAAAGTGTACCATATAAGAATTGGGAATAGAATACAGCCAATAAATAATATAATATTTCTTAAGTCAAAATGTACATCAAAGTTTCCGAAGCTTAGTGTCCAAAAAAGATTCAAAAAGAGAACTGCCTGCACCATTAAACACAAACGACACCATTGCTTAGCTACTTTGTATTGATAAAACAAACTGAACGGGATATACAATGCGGATAAGACAGAAATTAGGGATATATAAGGTACCTTATCTTGAAATCCAATTCCTGGAATTAAAAGAAACAACACCATAGAAGAGAAATAAAAGAATCCTACCTCTCCCCAAGAAACCCCAAATACATTTGCCGCCTTACTACCCAAAACAGCATCACAATTTGTTTTAGCCCCCCCTGAACAAATATTTTTAACAAAAGCATTAGATTTATCTATTTCATAAATCAATAACAATACAGATATAGCTAAACCTGAGAGGGTAAATAACATTAAACTTATGGTATATAAAAAATTAACGGACGACTGGGAATAATTAATAGCTATAGGTGCAAAAATTATAGCAAAGCCCAAGAGAAGCATTACAATTTTATTTCTTCGGACCACAGCATCCTTCTTGTTTTTTTCTATATTCTTTTCCCCACTATTTTCATTTTTCTCTGCAAGTAAAACAACTTTAGACTGCCAACTACTAGTAAACTCCTCTTTGCTGACTGTAACTTCCTTATTATAATAATATGTTACTGAATTGGAAGAAACATTTATAACATTTACAAAATCGCGGCCGCCTATACTTTTAATTTTCAAATACGCTAAAAAGGGCCTTGGCAACTCATCCAATAACTCATCCGAAATTTCTATCCCTTTATGCTCAACTTTGTACCACTTTAAAGCCTCGCTGAGAGCATAAAGACTGGGATAATAAGGATTTTCTTCTAATCGTTTTTTTAATATTGGTCTTGTGAAAGGAACACCCAGCACTTTCAGAAAATTGCTGGCTACGGAAATTAAACTAGTATTAAAGTCTTGGGCCATGAAATGGTAATAAAATTAAGGTTTGACCTTTTAGCGTTTTTTCCTTGCTTCGTCAATTGCCTTTGCAATATCCTTATACGTAAGGGTCTTTGCAAATGCATTCACTATCTTGCCATCTTTCCCCACGATCATGTACCGTGGAATTCCGATTACTTTCCATTGGTCTTCTAATGGCCGATCTTCCTTCTTCCGCGCCCTTAGATGGATACCTTTAAAATCTGAATGTTCAGCCAGATACTCTTTCCATTTATCATGGTCATTATCCCTATCATTAGATAAAAAAAGAAAAATCACATCCTCGGCTTCATTGAAGTTTTTTTGCAATTCATAAATATGGGGTAATGCTTTAATGCAAGGAGAGCACCAAGTTGCCCAAATGTCAATAAAAATCACCTTGCCCTTAAAAGCATCTAAGTTAGTAATAGCCCCAGCAGATGTGATACCTTGGAGTGAGGGTGCAGGATTGCCTTCGCGCAAAGGGTGATACATTACTGAAAGATTTAACAATGCATCAAGATTATCATGATATTCGGGAAATCTTTTACTATAATCCACAATTAGACTGTCTGTAAACTGGCATAGCCCAGCAAAAATCAAACTATTGTATATATCATGGAATATTAAATAAGATTTCATTCCCTCGCTGTATTGATCAGCCATCTCGGTGGCATTATGTTCAAAGCGCATGCCTGCGTCTGGTGTATTCATTAAATCACTAGTAAATATTAATGAATTGAAATATCTGCGTTGACTGGATAATAGATACGATCTATATGAGGGAGAAAGATGCTTGCTTAACAAGGTGTCCTCTTTTAGAGAATCACGGTCCAAGCCTATTGATTGTTCTAAATTTAAACTATCAATTTCCTTTGAATTAAACTTTAATAAATAGTTTTCTTTTTGCAACAAGACGAAGGCCACTTCATTCATGCGCAGTAAATAATCTACCTCACCTTTAGGTACATTAGATTTTTTGTACACCTCGTAAATATCTTGAAAACCCTGTTTGTATTTTTTACAATAACCGGAAATTTTTAATGCCCCGTCAACGCTAAGGCCAACAGCAACCAGAGAATCGCCTAGATTATCCCTCAGATGTTTTACTTTCAGAAGAAAATTATTTACGGCACTTCCGGAGCCTGTACAATAAACGGAGTCCTCTGTAATATGCAAGTTTAGATTATAGCCAGGCTCTAAAATCAATTCATAATTTACCCCTAAAGAATCTACCAATAATAAGAAGGAGCAGCTATTCATAGGTAATTTTAAAACGCCAATCCCATCAGCATTAAGTCTAAAGGTTTTAAAATCAATTGGAACTGCGAGGTAATAATATATCTTCTGATTGGCCTGCTTTGGAGCTATTATATTAATAACGGAAAAGGAATCCGAGCTATTTCCAAAACCATTAGCAAACAATAATGGTATTTCAAAAAATATCCAATATAATATTAACGTATATTTTTTCATAAATAAAATAACAACGGAAAAGAGTAGCTATTAATGAGAAGCTTTGAGAGCTAAGAAAACACAATAATAAATATACTCTCCAATTTTCTCATTAATAGCTAGTACAAATACCCTTTCCAAATTATCAGTTAAGAACAGGTTGCAGAAACCCCAGCAACCGTGCAGAGACACCCATTGTTAGTGGACTTCCAACAAGTAGAAGTTGTAGTGCCTCCACAATTAGTACCACATGCTACTGCTCTTCCACCCTTCAGATCCTTCATTTGCTTGCTACTTAAAGCAACTCCATTAATTTCATTCATCGTTTTCATTTTCATTTTTGTTTTAATTAAACCAAACTTTTCAGGTATTAACTTCACCTTACAAAACGTTTCTAACCAGCCGGCATTTGTTTTGCAGAGCAAAGGTGAAATATGTTTTTAGAATAACCAAATTATTTCACTTATAAGATATAAGTAAAATTCTGTTTTATAGATATAAATTAAGTAGTACATTTGTTCAGCGGTTTATAAGTGGAATGCCTGAACTTCCTGCCAGGGAACGTATTCAGGTAGAATATGTAAGAATCATTTCTTACATGATTCGTAACGTAAAAGTAGCCTCCCCGGATTCTTTTGCGTAAGAAAGAGTAGTGATAATTATTATGTGCCAGAACGGGCGCTAATGATAACCGTTTTTAAAATGATTTCTATAGGAAAAAAAATAAAAATGATTAGGGAACTAAGAAATGTTCCTCAGAGGTACGTAGCCCAGCAAATTGGTGTGAGCCAGGCAGCATATTCTATGCTTGAAAATGGGAAAATTAAAGTAAACAATACAAAACTCATTCAAATTTCTGATGCTTTAGGAGTAACGCCTGATCAGATAACGCATTTTGATGCAGATACTATATTAAGAGT
>CAYZTB010000060.1:0-17228 GCA_964481195.1 uncultured Bacteroidia bacterium
TTGTGCTCGGGACGGGAATCGAACCCGTACGGACGTTTAGGTCCACAGGATTTTAAGTCCTGCGTGTATACCAGTTCCACCACCCGAGCAGAATTGGAGCGGCAAAAATAATCTAAAAAAGAAAAGAGCAATGATTTATTTAGAAAGGATTACTTTTTGAGACTTTACCCAATTTTTATCTCCTATAGCCCTTAGAAAGTAAACTCCATTAGGTTGGTGGGAAATATCAATAGTAGTTTGAATTTTAGAAATGTTAGCTGCCTCATAGACTTTTTCACCCGTCATGTTGTAGATTTCTACATCTTTTATTGTGTTTTCGCTAATTAGCGTTAACAGCCCATTCGTAGGGTTAGGATAGAGAGTTATAACATGTGAAGAAATATCATTTTCGTTAATAGCAGTTAAGCCCATCATATCCCCAAACACCGGGCGTATCATTAAGGAGCCTTTTGTAGATAATGTTGATTGGCTCCATCCACTTCCAATGTTATAGTATATTTTACTGCTGGAATTAGTATTCTTATCATAGCCAATATTTAATAGTTCATTATTTCCGTTGCAACAGTATTGTATTAATCCAACAAAGAAAGAGCCTGATAGTTTTATGGGACTAGTAAGTTTATAGGGATAATACATGTTAGTTAAATTTCCCCAATCATCGTGAAATTGATATTGATATTTAGGCGATACAAGACTATCTTCATAGATTAAAGCACCTGGTGAGCCTCCTGCATCATTCCAAATGCGAATGCGGAACTGCCTGCTACTAACCTTAGGTGGAATCCAATTAAATAGCATTTGAACGGCAACCAGCGTATCAGGGACATTCAAATTAAATTTATATGCAATTTGTGCGCCAAATAAGTTTAATCCATAACCTGCTTCAGCTGTGCCATCGTCATAGGCATAGTAGTTATAAAAATTTTGTTTGAAACGAAGTGTGTCATTCCACCTGTTTTTATCGGGTGTAGTATTAAGCGTGTACTCAACGGAAAAGGAAGCAGTATCAGTTAAAGCGGGATATGTATAAGCTGTTAATCCGGGACCAGGAACATTGTTTCCTATAGGAGGATTACTTATAGGAGCGTAATTCCAAAGTCCATTAGTAGCATAGGGATCACAGTTATTGCTTCCTCCGGAATAACTTGCTTCTAAGCCTCCCAAATTATTTTTAATTTGATAATTAAATGATGTGTTTTTTACTACGTTATCATTATTTCGAATCAACAAACCAACAGTAGTTTTCATTTCCGATGCTTGGTATTGTTTCCAAGGCATGGCGTAATAATTTTTAAGTAGGGAAGGGCTGTTGTATGCAAATGCTACATCGCTAAAAATTGTATCAGCGGTATTCCTGTTTTTATCTAGATATACATAGTCTATATGCCAATGATCAACATTTCCTGTTATTGTTGCCTTGTTTCGAAACCTAAACTGAAAAGCAGTTTTTAAATAGGCTGTATCAACAATCGAAATTTTAGTTAGCCTAAATGCAGAATCTGCTGTGGAGGGATTAAAACCCTTTTGATACCAAATTGTTTTCCACTTTTTAAGAGTGGGATTAAAAAAATCAAGCAACAAGGTGTCGCTGGACTCTGGATCATTTCCTCTGCCTTTGGCTTGCCAGAAAAAACTTAGCATCACAGATGAATCTGCAGGGAGGCCGACAAGGTTGATTGGTTTAGAGGTAAGCGTATCCGCAGATAATCCAGAACCTCCGGAAGCTGTTAATGTATCGTAGGGGGCACCCGATTTACTTACTCCATCAAAAGTGGCAACCCCTATTGTAGGAGGAGAGATAGGGTAATCGCGATTTATATAAACACTGCTATCGAGCCATAAATTTCCGTCTGGATAAATTGATTCTTTTGAAAAATCATCTAGAAAAGGTAGCGACAGCGTATCGGCTAGTATGAATTGAGCTTTTACTAGTGACTTGTTTCTTTCGGAATATTTTATAGCAACAACCGGATTAATAGTAAGGTTTGTGAGCACTTCTTGTGCATTGGATAAATTTGAATTAACCAATATAAACACAGCAATTAATAAGCTAGCACAAACCAGCTTCCATTGAGAAAGAAAGTGATTCTTAAGTTTATTCATCATACGCTGAAGAATCCTCGGTAGGATCTTTTTTGTTTTTTAAACTAATATACAAGTTGATGCTGCTTCCTGGATCCAACAGCATGTCCGATTTACAGCTAGGTATTTGCCCGATTACTGTTGCGTGGTCATAGTCTGCTTTTGATTTGCAATCATCGCAAGAAACTTTCCCTTCTAAAAATCCATATTCTGCAATTTTTTGAACTGCATTGTTATATAAATATCCAGTAAAACAAGGTGTTTTTATTTTTTGACCGTCTTTTCCTAGGCCTAACACCAAATCAATATAGCTTCCTTTGGGAATCATGGTGCCTGGCTCGATACTGTTTCCATTCATGCTTTGAGAGAGAACGCAGTTAACGCAAGGATCGGCTTGATATTTTCGTTTCCCAACTTTTAATCCATAGGATTCCAGCAGAGCCAATGCTTGGCGCATGGAAGCATCAACGATATTTGGCATTTTTACAAGTGGAGCCAACTTAGCGCTTACGGTCAAATAAACAGTTCTGTTTTGCTTTACCGATTCATTCTTCTCGGGATCTTGTTTAACCACTACACCACCTGCAACTTTAAAGTCAAAAATAGAATCAATTATCTCATAGGTCAGCGATTTGTCAGAAATGAAATTATCTAATTCTTCAGTCTTTACGTTTGAAAAGTTTGGAACTACCACCGTTTCTCCGTGATGTGTAAATGAGTTTAAGGACTTAAATGAATACCAAAATGCAAACACGCCTATCAGTATTGCAAGCCCAAGGTTTATAAAAAAATACTTGCTTTTAAAGAAAAGTAATAAGTCTTTCATGGTTTCGTTACCATTTTTCCTGTTATGGAAATTAACAATGGTGTATTGACAAATGTATGAATTATCTCTCTGTGCTCGAGTATAAAGAATATACTTTTACTAGATAAGTCTTAATAAAGTATGAAAAAAAATATAGCCGTAGTTACTGGGGGGTATTCTGGTGAATCAGTTATTTCTCTTCAAAGCGCTGATCAAGTAATAAAATACCTCAGCTCAGATAAATTCGTTTGCTACAAAGTCATTATTGATCGTATGGGCTGGGTGCTTTCTGCTAATGGTGTTGGCGTGCCCATCGATAAGAATGATTTTTCAGCAACTTTAGATGGCAAGAAAATTAATTTCGACTGCGTATTTATGGCACTGCACGGCACACCCGGTGAGGATGGTAAACTTCAAGGCTACTTTGATTTAATTGGCTTGCCCTATACTTCTTCCGGTGTTGCTCAGTCGGCACTAACGTTTAGTAAATCACTAACTATAGCTACGCTGAAAAGCTATGGATTAAATACGGCAAAGTCTATGGTGGTAGCACAAAATGAAAAACTTACCGCGAAAGATATATTAGCTAAAGTGTCACTGCCTTGTTTTGTTAAGCCCAATGAAGGTGGTTCGAGCCTAGGGACAACTAAGGTTTTGAAGTCCGAAGATTTAATACCTGCTATTGAAAAAGGCTTTAAAGAAGGGAGCGATGTTATTGTAGAAGAATTCATTGAAGGCAGCGAAATTACCTGTGGAGTAATTCGATATAAAGGAGAGGTTAAGTCGCTTGCAATTACTGAAATAGTATGTAAAAATGATTTTTTTGATTTTCATGCTAAGTACCAAGATAAAGCTACGGAAGAAATTACTCCCGCTAGGATTCCTATTGAATTAGAAAAAGAGTGTAAGAGGCTTAGCGAGTTTATCTATAAAATACTTGGATGTAAGGGGATGATACGAGTAGATTATATTATTAAAGAGGGGAAATTATTTTTACTCGAAGTAAACAGTATTCCGGGTATGACAGAGCGAAGCTTGTTACCTCAACAGGCCGAGTACGTTGGAATATCAAAAAGAGAGCTTTATGAAAACGCCATTTATGAAGTATTGCAATAGTTACCTAATGGTATTTAAAAATGCTGCCAACTTATTTATGGCTCTTCCTCTGTGGCTAAATTTATTTTTTTCAGATATATCCATTTCGGCAAATGTTTTTTCATGCCCTTCGGGGATAAATATTGAATCATAGCCAAAGCCATCTTTACCTTTAGGCTCAATTGAAATTATTCCATTTACTATCCCTTCAAATGAATGCTTTTTATTGTTGAATATCAGGTATATAACGGTTTTAAACCTAGCATTTCTGTTTTTTATATTATGAAGATTTTTTAATACTTTATGTATGTTTTTTTCTGAGCTTCTTTCCTCTCCTGCGTATCTGGCTGAATAAACTCCCGGTGCACCATTTAAAGCTTCTATTTCTAATCCAGTGTCATCGGCAAAGGTGTTCACCTTATAGGTATCGAATATAAAACTTGCCTTTTGTATTGCATTTTCTTCCAAGGTATTCCCGGTTTCGTCCAGATCTTTTAAGTGATTAATATCCGCCAGAGTTAGGAGACGTAAACCACTACTAATAAGCAGTTGTACTTCCCGCACTTTGTGTTTGTTGTTTGTAGCAAAGACTAATTCCATATATAGGATTTATGGGTAAATTTGTGAGCGTATTTAGGTAGTGCAAAATTGTACTTGATAGCACTACTACTTAATACAAGTATATCAAAATTAAAAAGTATAATAACACAGATGAAAAGAATAGCTATTGTAGTTGGAACAAGACCTAATTTTATTAAGATTACGCAATTCCCAACTGTATTTAAAAAATACATTAACAAATTTGAGTTTCAGATAATTCATACCGGACAGCATTATGACGATAAAATGTCAGATGTGTTTTTTAGGCAGTTCAATATGTTGCCGGATATATATCTACATACGACTGGGTCTAGTCCTAATAGCCAAATAGCTGATACCATGGTTAAGCTTGAAAAATCGTTTGAGGATTTTAAGCCAGATCTTGTGATGGTGGTAGGAGACGTTAATTCAACGTTATCGGCAGCATTAACTGCCAGTAAGATGAATATAAAAATTGCACATATAGAAAGTGGGCTTAGGAGTTTTGACCGCACCATGCCGGAAGAATTAAATAGGGTAATTACTGACTCGATAACTGATTTCTTTTTTGTGACCGAGCAGAGCGGTATTGATAACTTACTAAAGGAGGGTAAGGCGCAGGATAAAATATTTTTTGTAGGAAATACAATGATAGATACGCTTGTTGCATTTAAAAACCAAATAGAGGCTTCTGGCATCTTTGAGAAATTATCTATTAAAGAAAAAGAATTTGTATTAATGACCATTCATCGTCCTGCTACGGTAGATTCAAAAGTGGGGTTAACCAAATTAATTGAGTTAATTATTAAAGTAACTAAAAAATATAAAGTTGTATTTCCAATTCATCCTCGTACGTTAGCTAAAATGCAGGAATTTGATTTGAAAGATAAAATTACAGGGAATGAAAACCTGATTATTTCTGAGCCTTTAGATTATTTTTCTTTCCAAAAATTAATTAAAGGAAGTAAATTTATTTTAACAGATAGTGGAGGCATTCAGGAAGAAAGCACTTACCTACAAGTACCTTGCCTTACCTTAAGACCCAATACGGAAAGACCTTCAACAATAGAAATTGGTACCAATGAGCTAACCCCTTTTGATATTTCTGCTATAGAAAGTAAAATTAAGGATATAGAAAGTGGAATTTATAAAAAAGGTAGCATTCCTCCGTTTTGGGATGGAAATGCTACTGAGCGTATTGTGAAAGCACTTATAGAAATTATTTAATGATTTATTTTTCAATTATCGTACGCCTAAAAATTACAAAGGCACACTTTATTAGCTGACATGAAGATTGCTTTACTCACAGATGGGATATTTCCATACGTTATTGGTGGAATGCAAAAGCATTCATTTTTACTAGCTAAATATCTTGCAAAAAATGAAGTATCTGTTGATCTATATCATTTTAATGATAGTGCGTTGGATATTACTAAGCTGGAATTATTTTCAGATCAAGAAAAAAAATTTATAAAATCTATCGTATTGAGTTTTCCTAAAAAGGGAAATTTACCCGGACATTACATAAGAGAATCATACGAATACTCCATAAGGGTGTTTAATGAATTTATGAAGAATGCTGAAGTAGATTTTATATACGCAAAAGGTTTTTCGGGATGGAAATTAATGGATGAAAAAAGAAAAGGACTTTCGTGTGCTCCTGTTGGAGTTAATCTTCATGGCTTAGAAATGTTTCAAGTGGCCCCAACATTTAAATCTAAAATCGAGCAACTGTTATTGTTAAAAAATCCTGCGTTGTTTAATCTCACACATGCAAACTACGTTTTTTCATACGGTGGAAAGATTACAGATCTCATGCTAAAGCTTGGAGTTGATTCAAAAAAAATTATTGAAATCCCTGCTGGTATTGAGGAGAACTGGGTGGTCGATGAGCCTTCTAAGTCTTCAACTCCTTTGAAATTTGTATTTGTAGGCAGGTATGAACGTAGAAAAGGAATCGAAGAGTTAAATAGTGCCCTAACAAGTTTAATTAATAAACATAATTTTGAGTTTCATTTTATAGGAACAATACCCGTAAAGAAGCAGGTTGTTTCTCCTAAAATAATTTATCATGGTTCAATTGTTGAAACCGAAAAAATGAAATTGCTATTGTCTTCTTTTGATGTTTTAGTGTGTCCAAGTCATTCAGAGGGCATGCCTAATGTAATTTTAGAAGGCATGGCTTCAGGATTAGCTATTATAGCTACAGAAGTAGGAGCGATACCTGTCATGGTTTCTGAAACAAATGGTATACTATTGAAAGCTCCTGATTTCGAAAATATAATTTCAGCAATCGAAAGAATGATTGCACTTCCTGAGGAAGAAATTGTACAGCTTAAAAAACATTCTATTCAAAAAGTTAAAGAAAAATTCTTGTGGACAGAAATTGTTAAACAAACTATTTTAAAACTTGAGCAGAGCTCTGTAAAATCAAAATCTTCGCTTAACTAATTAATGTGAGAGACTATTTAAAAGCAAACATTCAATTTCTTATCCTCTGCAGTTTGTGGGTTGTGGTGGGCGTATTTTTAGGTAGTGTTGCTGCCATTGCGTTTGTATTAGGCTCGGTGTTGTTGCTTAAGAATAAAAGCATGTATACCGAAATGTTATTGGGATTTTTTTTGGTATTAATATTATCTGATAATAGGAATAAAGGATTAGCATTTGCTGCAGATGTTAAAGTAATTTACATACTCATACTTTCTTTTTTTTATTTTTTTGATAGAACTAAATTTCCACTTTCAAGTAAAATATTTTTGTATTTCTCGCCTTTTTTGATTTTAGGATTGGCACTTACTTTTATCAGCGATCAATGGCTTCCTTCGTTTCAAAAATCACTTTCTTATGCATTAATAATATTTGTGATTCCTAATTATCTTCTAAATATTTATCGCGAACGAGGCAGCTCCATTTTTAAAAGTATTGTTTATTTATTTGCAATTATTTTATTCCTTGGATTTGTTTTTAAATACATCAGTCCGGAGTTTACAAGTATAGCGGGTAGGTATCGGGGACTGTTTGGGAACCCTAATGGGCTAGGTATTTTTTCAACACTTTTTTTTCTTTTTTTTCATTTGGTAAACAGTTACTTTCCTGAACTTTTTTCAAAACGAGAAAAAGTTATTGTTTACGCTCTTATTATTGGTTCTGTGCTCTTGTGCGGTTCTAGAAACACCTTAATGAGTATATTGATATATCTATTTTTTAACAGGATATATAAAGTATCTCCCTACCTGGGGTTCATGATTTTTGGATTTATCTTGATTGGGTATGAAGTGTTATTTCAAAATTTTGAACTTATTGTAAAGTCACTGGGTTTAGATGATTATTTTAGAATCAAGACTTTAGAAACAGGATCTGGACGAAACATTGCTTGGACTTTTGCTTGGGAAAAAATTCAAGAGAATTTCTTTTTCGGAAAAGGGTTTGCGTACGATGAATTACTCTATTCTTCACATTATGAAGAGCTTTCAATAAAAGGGCATCAAGGAAACGCCCACAACTCTTTTTTAACAATTTGGATAAATACCGGAGTGTTTGGCTTGTTCTTTTTTATTCGTGCAATCCTAGCTACTTTTTTTGTGGCTGCCAAAAACTCCAGATATGCCTTTCCAATATTATTTGCAGTTGCTTTTTCTGCAAATTTCGAGTCTTGGTTAGCAGCTTCACTTAACCCTTTCACATTTTTGTTTTTAATGATGATGACTATCTTAATCAGTCCAGAATTTAATTCTAATGCCAATGAAAATCCTATTCCTGTATAGCGAATTAGCGGAATACTTCATTTCCTGCCTAGAGGCTCTTTCTGAAAAAGGAGTGGAGGTGCATGTAGTGCATTGGCCAGTCAATAAAGAAGCGCCATTTCAATTACCTCCTTCCAATAATATTAAATTTTATAACAGGGAAAAACTGACAGGAGCTGAGTTAGAAAAACTAGTTTATACCATATCTCCTCAAGCCATTTATTGTAGTGGCTGGATTGATAAAACATACCTAAAGATTTGTAAAAAATACAATACTTCCATTCCTGTTATTTTAGGGTTTGATAACAAGTGGAATGGAACTTTAAAACAAAGAGCGGCAGCACTTTTTTTTAGACGATTAATTCTTAGTTCGTTTTCACATTGTTGGATTCCCGGAAAACCTCAACTGGAATTTGCTCATAAGTTAGGTTTTAAAGACAATACTATTTTAAAAGGTTTCTATTCTTGCGACTTCAAATGCTTTAATGATTCTTATCTAAAATATAAAGAAGCAAAAAGTACTAGCTTCCCCCACAAATTTATTTTTGTGGGTAGATATTATGATTTTAAAGGCATACATGAGCTATGGGATTCATTTATTGAATTAAAAGAGGAGTTTCCTAACGATTGGGAGTTATGGTGTTTAGGTACTGGAACTGTAAATCCTAAACAACACCCAGCTATTAAACATTTTGGATTTATTCAACCATCCAACATGGATGAGTATATTAAAACAACAGGCGTTTACATTTTGCCGAGCCATATTGAACCCTGGGGAGTTTCTGTGCATGAATTTGCTTCTGCAGGTTTTCCACTTATTTGTAGTGATCAAGTTGGTTCCGCAGACGCTTTTTTGAAAGAAAGCCAAAATGGATTTATCTTTAAATCTAAAAACAAAAATGATCTGAAGCTAAAAATGAAAGCTATGGTTTCACTTAAAGATACAGAGCTAAATGAGATGGGTGATAAAAGCGTAGCGTTAGCAAAGCAAATTACTCCTGATACATGGACAGATACTATCCTTGCAGCCATTAAATAAAATAAATGAGTAGCAAGAGGCATATATTAATTTTTATTGACTGGTACTTGCCTGGCTACAAAGCTGGTGGCCCGATTCGCTCCTGTGCTAATTTAATAGCGCATTTAAAAGAGGATTTTAGCTTTTCGGTAGTAACACGGGATTCCGATTACATGACTGATGTCCCTTACTTAAATATAAAAAGTAATGAATGGAATATTTTATCAGATGGAACAAGAGTGTTTTACTTTTCAGAAAACCAATTAACAAAAAAAAATATTTATTTAATTCTTGAAAATGAAGTTTATGATACAGTTTACTTGAATGGGATATTTTCAAAAACATTTACAATTTTTCCATTATTATATTTTAAAAACAAGAAAAACATAAAAGTAATTGTAGCCACTAGAGGAATGTTAGCGGAAAGTGCTTTGGCTATTAAAAGCTGGAAAAAAAATATTTTCTTATTTTTAGCTAAACAATTTATGCTTTTTAAGAATGCATTTTTTCATGCTACAAATGAAACTGAAGCTGAAACTATCAGGGCTGTATTTGGTGTAAAAGCAAGCATTGCAATCGCCTCCAACTTTCCAGATAAAAAACAGCTTACTGACTGGTTGCAAAAAGAAAAAAACATATCTACTTTAAAGCTTGTATGTGTAGCGAGGATAGCGCCCGAAAAAAATATTAAATATGCATTGTCAATTTTAAAAGAAGTTAAGGCTACAATTGCTTTTGATATTTACGGACCTACATACGATGAAGCCTATTATAAAGAATGCCAAACTATAATAAATGAAATGCCCTCAAACATTTCTGTTACGCTTAAGGGCAGTATTGACCATAGTATGATTGCGGATACTATTTCTAAATATGATTTTCTTTTCTTACCTACAAGAGGAGAAAATTTTGGTCATGTTATTTTACAATCGCTCGTAGTAGGTGTGCCGGTCATTATTAGTGATAAAACGATTTGGCGAAATTTAAAAGCAGCTAATGCTGGTTGGGACATCGATTTAAACCATTCCAAAGAATTTGTTGCTGTCTTAGAACATTGCGCAAAGATGCCCAACGAAGAGTACGCTCTGTTTTCAAAAGGGGCATTTGATTTTGCCAATTCTTATGTGAATGATAAAAGTCATTTATTGCAGAATAAGCAGTTGTTCGATAAGTAGTAAATTTGCCACATGTCTTTAAAAACCGATTTATCAAAATATAATAATAGCTGGTATATGCCCGGAGCTTCTATTATTACACGCGCCATTTGGTATTTAGTTAATAGACTGTTTTTCATTTCTTATTTTCCATTCTCATCCGTGAAAATATTTTTATTGAAATTTTTTGGTGCTAAAATTGGAAAAGGACTGGTGCTAAAGCCACATATAAACATTAAGTATCCCTGGCGTTTAACAATTGAAGATAATTCATGGATAGGCGAAGGGGTTTGGATAGACAATTTAGCAGATGTTGTTATTGGGCAAAATTGTTGTTTGTCGCAGGGCGCTATGATACTTTGCGGAAACCATAATTACAAATTAACTTCATTTGATTTAATGATTGACAAAATTATTATTGAAGACGGTGTTTGGATTGGAGCCAAAGCAATTGTATGTCCGGGTGTTACGTGCAGCACACATGCGGTATTAACTGCCGGCTCTGTAGCTGTTTCAAGCTTAGAGCCGTATAGCATATACCAAGGTAACCCAGCAATAAAAATTAAAGAAAGAGTAATAGCTTGATTATGGGTTTTATTCAATTAATAAAAAATTATGTTGGCAATTATTTTCTCTCTGGAGAATTAAAAGGGGCTAAGCGAGATAAAAAGTTTTTAAACATCAATGACGCAAAAAAAATTGGTATTCTGTTTGATGCTACCAACAAAGAAAACTTTGAACTGGTAAAAAAGTACATTGCCTATTTGAAAGAAATGAAAAAGCAAGTAAAAGCAATTGGCTATTATAATTTGAAAGACACACCCTCCATGGCTTATTCCAAATTAGAATATGATTTCTTTTGCAAAAAAGATCTTACTTGGTATGGGGTTCCCAATAGTATCTATGTAAAAAACTTCATTGTTGATTCATACGATATATTGTTGGACCTAAATATTGACGACCATTTTCCGCTTCACTATATTGCAGCTATGTCAAATGCAACTTTTAAAGTGGGTAAAAAGAGTGAGAAAAATAATTCTACCTTTGATTTAATGATAGAATACACCTCGGAAAAAGGTTTAAAATATTTCTTGCGAAATATGGATACCTATACCCAAATGATAAATAAAAAAACAGAAACACAACCAGAACCAGAACTAAAATAAAATATATGATTCAGAATTTAAGAGGGACAGGAGTAGCATTAGTAACACCATTTGATAAATCAGGTAACGTTGATTTTAATTCATTAAAAAATGTAATAAATCATGTTATAAAAGGTGGGGTTAACTATGTAGTATCTCTTGGAACTACTGGCGAAACGCCAGTCTTAACAAGTTTAGAAAAAGATGCAATTGTTAGGTTTACTGTTGAGGTTGTAAAAAAACGTGTACCCATTGTAGTTGGTATTGGTGCAAACAGCACGCAAGATGTAATAAACTCATTTAAGACCTGTAACTTAGAAGGAGTTGATGCAATTTTATCTGTATCTCCTTATTACAACAAACCAAGTCAGCAAGGAATTATAGCGCATTATAAAGCAATTGCAAAGCATACTAAACTGCCAATTATATTATACAATGTGCCAGGCAGAACTAATTCTAACATGACTGCCGAGACTACCTTGCAGCTAGCTAGAGAAGTAAAAAACATAGTTGCTGTTAAGGAGGCATCCGGAAACATGGATCAGATCATGCAAATTATTAAACATAAGCCTAAGGATTTTCTTGTAATCTCTGGCGATGATTTAATAACACTGCCTATTCTGGCTTCTGGGGGCGATGGTGTAATATCAGTTATTGCAAATGCTTTTCCTAAAGAGTTTTCGCTAATGACTAAGTACTCACTTGAAGGCAATTTTGAAAAAGCAAGAAAACAACATTATTTGTTAGATGGTTTTACCAGACTTATTTTTGCTGATGGTAATCCTGCAGGTGTAAAATGTGTATTAAATCTGATGAAAGTTTGCCAGCCTTTTGTAAGACTTCCTTTAGTGCAAGTAAACAGTAGGGTAGAAGCTGATATTAAAAAGGCATACAGCAAATATTAATATTTTCCTTGGCACTCGAAATGATTTTAACGTTTTCGGACTTGGCGAACGTGGCGATTTCCCTGCCTACCCAAATATAAATCAATATTTCCCTTAAATGAATACTGTTGAAAAAGATTTCACTTATAAAATACAAGCATCTCTATCCACACTATAGTTATTGAGGGAGAGTTGTGAGGTCAACGAGAATTATTTATTTAGAGATTCCAAAAATTACAATAAGCTAACTAACAACTTTATCTATATAATCAGAATTCATTAAATCCTAAGCACCTATATGAATTAGGGTTTTCTATTAAAAATTGCTTGTTTATAACTACAAGTCTTATTTTTTGCTTTTTACCTTTATTATTCCTTCCTTCGAGCTATAAACATACTCTTATGAAAAGAATACTACTCTCTTTTTCATTTTTATTTTTTTTACTTCTTAACTCCCAATCACAAAACATCAATGTTACACTAGCCGATCAGCTATCCTACGGAAGCGAAAAGCTATCAAACATTTGGCACTGGAAAAGTCCTACAGATGGAAAGGAGTATGCGTTAGTTGGCGCTGCAAATGGACTTTCAATTGTGGATGTTTCTAATCCCAATAATGTAGTAGTAATAACTAGCATTCCTGGTCCAGCCTGTACATGGCGAGAAATTAGAACAAATGGGAATTATGCGTACATAACAACAGAGTGCGGAACAGTTGGGTTGCAAATAGTTAACTTAACAAATTTACCATCAACAAATTTGCCTGTTGCAACTTGGAAACCTACTATTAGCGGAACTGTATTGACAACTATTCATGCGTTGCAGATTGATAATGGAAAGATTTATTTATATGGAAGCAATGTAGGAAACAAAGGAGCAATTGTAGCTAATATAACTACCAATCCAATGGCACCCGTTTATTTAGGAAAATATGATCCTAGGTATATTCACGATGGATATGTAAGGAACGATACTTTATATGCTTGTCATCTTTACGATGGAGAAGTGGCTATGGTGAATATGAGTAATCCCAATAACCAAACTCCAATGGCAACGTTTTCTACGCCAAATGTTTTCTCACATAATACTTGGTTGTCAGGAAATAGTAAAGTTTGCTTTACTACTGATGAAGTAAATAATTCTTATTTAGCTGCTTTTGACATTTCAAATATTTCAAACATTACTGAATTAGACAGAATTCAATCTAATCCAGGAAGTAACTCTGTAGTACACAACACCTATATTATAGCAAAGAATGGAGGAGAGTTTGCTGTTACATCTTGGTATAAGGACGGATTTACAATTGTTGATGCAACCAGACCACACAACATGGTTCAAGTTGGTAATTATGATACTGCACCTACAGCTACAGGAAGCGGAATGAGTAATTGCTGGGGAGTTGATCCCTATTTACCTTCAGGTTTAATTGTTGCATCTGATATTTCAAATGGCTTATTCGTACTCTCTCCTAGCTATATTAGGGCATGTTACTTAGAAGGAGTTGTTAAAGATTGTGCAACTGGTAATCCTATTAGTGGGTACACCGCTACTATTCAGTTATCACCAATTCAAAGTGATGCACACATAGATATTACCAGTGCAACAGGTCAATATGCTGTTGGAGTAATTACGCCTGGTAATTATCAAGTAATTTTTACAAAAAGTGGATTTCCTACTTTATCCTATAACGTTACTTTATCAACAGGTGTTGTAACTATCTTAGATCCAATGGTAAATTGCCCGCCATTTACAATGACAGGAAAAGTATTTAATACTGCAAATAATTCTGGGGTTCCATTTGCTAGTGTTCGAATTCAAAGTGGCTCAAGCGTGAGAGATACTATTACAGATATTAATGGAAATTATTCTTTTCCTGGTTTTACACCTGGTACATATGAAGTAACAGCAGGCAAATGGGGCTTTATCACAAGCTGTGTTCAGAACCAAGGAATTTCTGCTGCAACTGGATTGATAAGTATTGGAATAGGTGCAGGAATATATGATGACTTTACCTGGTACTGGGGATGGACTGAATCGGGAACTGCTACTGCCGGTAAATGGGAAAGAGGTAAACCGCTAGGAACAACCGCAAATGGCAACCCAATAAACCCGGGAGTGGATGTTAGTAATGATTGTTCTTTAGAAGCTTATGTTACAGGCAATAAAGGAGTAACAAGCTCTGATGATGATGTAGATGGAGGAAATACTTTACTTACTTCCCCCTATTTTAATTTAACATCTTACAATACGCCTTATATTTATTACTCACGTTGGTTTTATAATGCCTCCGGAAATAACACCCCTAACGATACATTGAAAATAAAAATAGATAATGGTACGGTAGTTAAAGATGTTGAGATTGTTACTTCAAACACTGCAGGCAATGGAACATGGGTTGCTAAATCTTTTAAAGTATCAAATTATGTAACTCCTACATCAACTATGAGAATAATGATAAATGCCGAAGATTATCCTGCTGGAAATATTGTAGAAGGTGGGTTTGATAAATTTTATGTGTTGGACTCATCACTTGTAGCTACAAATAATTTTTCATTAAATGAATTAGCTGTATCTATATTCCCAAATCCAATTAATGAATCAAGTAGTATAAATATAACTGGTTGGGATTTTACATCCAATCCTCTTCAGTTGAAATTAGTAGATGTTTTTGGGCGCGAAATACAAAGCATGAATATTTATAATTCAAAAACGGTTATTAACTCAAGCCATTTTGCTTCAGGTATTTATTTTTACAGAATCAGTAATGGCATGGAGCAATTAAATGCTGGCAAACTTATAGTAGAATAGGGTTTAGTTTTTTATGCTAGTGATATTAAAGCAGGGTTGCCTTTATTGTTTTATGCTTTATTGTTAACTTAACATCAGCACAAGAAAACAATACAGGTATTATTTATGGGGATAACCATTCCTACGCATTAACAGCACCCAAAGGATGGGTGTTGGATAATTCCAGTGGTGTAAGTCAGGGTTTACATGCCGTTTTCTAGCCTTTAAACTCTTCTTGGGCAAATGCTCCAACAGTTATGTATACTACTGTTGCTACGCTAGATTCATCTTCGAGTGAAAAAACAGAGGATGTGATAAGGCATGATATAGAATCATTTAAGAAAAGCTCTCCTAACCTTATTGTAGAAAAATCAAAGAATATAAAAATTAATAAAAATGATAAGTCAGCTCAGGTTTATTATTTCCTGAGAGATTCCAATGGTAATTACGAGGCGGTTGCGTACATAGCAGAATTGGATAATGTAGTCATGGTAATTATCACATCAAGAACAGAAAAGGAGTTTAGAGAGAATTTAATTGCCTTTAAAGAACTTGTAAGTTCTTACTGGTGGATTACTGAAAAAGTTGAAATAAAATAACTATTCTTCTTTTTCCCAAGATTTTTTAGGCCTTTTGCCAGGGTTGTATTCTTCGGGTGGAGCATTTTCAAACACATTAATTAAATAATAATACCACACAATGCTGAAAGCATAAAGTGCTGCTGTGATAAAAAATATGTATGCATATCCAACCTCATTTTTACGAAGTACTCTGAAAATAATACTGCTAAAAAACCAACTGCCACTCCAAATAGCAGCAGTTAGCGCACTCACAATTTCTCTGTGTCTAAAGCCAACATATTTCATTGTGATGTCAGATGTTATTGGCATGGCAATATTCATTAAAGGCTGTCTTAAAATAAAGCATGCAATGGCGATATAGCCTGCGTAAATATAAGTGCTGTGAAATTCAGTAAACGATAAACCTATCAAACACAAAATAGCTAATGATTGGCTACCCACAATGGTTGCTTTATAGCCAAACTTGTCTTTAATATTTGGTACAAAAATAGTCATACCAAAAACTATCATTGTTGTGAAAGAGCTAATGGCAGCATACTGATAAGAATCGATATGGTGTACTTTAAAAAAGAACAATCCCATGAACGGAATTACTAATCCTGCGCCAGTAGCTAAAAGAATGGTAGGGATCATTGCTTTTATAATTAACAACCATTTTATATCCCTAAAATCATACCTACTTCTTTTTAATATTGGAACATAAAATTCTTGCTTTTTCGCTGCGTAAACAAAGTATACACCGACCAAACTAAAAATAGAAATTATTTTTAAAATCATTTTCTCATCAAAAAATACCGGATCAATTTTACTTAAAGCAAAAATAAATGCTCCACTAACAATTCCGCTTAAACTCATGGTAGAATAGCTTAGAGATATTGCTGCCGTATGATGCTCCTCTTCCACATTTCTTAAAATAAACGGGATGATTGAAACTTCTAAGCCGAGTACAGATATTCCTAATAAAAACATCAAACTATATATAGCGTAATCCATTTGATACTGCACAGCATAAATCATCATGAAACTTAATATAGGAGTACAAATAGCAGAAATATAAAAAAGAGGTTTTAATTTTCTTCCA
Source organism: uncultured Bacteroidia bacterium (assembly GCA_964481195.1). Lineage (GTDB taxonomy): Bacteria > Bacteroidota > Bacteroidia > Palsa-948 > Palsa-948 > Palsa-948. The sequence continues at coordinate 16,955 of CAYZTB010000060.1, forward strand.
TTTATATAAAAACCCAGATTGAATGAAAGTAGGAGTACACTTAAAAAACGATAGCCAAAAAAATCTGCAGCTTTATAATCTGTATAGCCTGTTTTATTCATATAAACCATTAAAATAGTTAGGTATGAATAGTCAATTAATTGAACAAAAAATTGAGCAATGATTACAAAAACTACTGCTTTGTCTAAGTATTTATACTTACTAAAAAAGGAAGTCATGTGTTTTCTAAATTATTTCAATATTACTAGATTTATCGTTATAATAGTGTTAATAC
>CAYZTB010000061.1:0-16021 GCA_964481195.1 uncultured Bacteroidia bacterium
TCTAGTCCAATTTTATGTTTCCAGCCAAGGGAGTTAATTTTATGAACGTCCATCAACTTTCTTGGAGTTCCATCTGGTTTTGTTGAATCAAGTTTAATTTCTCCATCGTAGCCAACAATTTTTTTAATAAGAATGGCTAGGTCTAAGATGGAAATATCTTCACCCATACCTACATTGATCAGCCCTGATTCATTAAAGTTTTGCATGAGGAATAAACACGCTTCTGCACAATCATCTACAAACAAGAACTCCCTCTTAGGGGTTCCTGTTCCCCACATTTCAACAAATGGAGAATTATTTTTTTTAGCCTCGTGAACTTTCCTGAGCAAAGCAGGTAAAACGTGTGAGTTGTTTAAGTCGTAATTATCATTGGGGCCAAACAGGTTTGTGGGCATGGCAGAAATGAAATTGCATCCGTATTGAGCTCTGTATGCATCGCACATTTTAATGCCTGCAATTTTAGCTATGGCATAGGGCTCATTGGTATGCTCTAGTAGTCCCGTCAAGAGATATTCTTCTTTTAAGGGTTGGGGAGCCAGTTTAGGATAGATGCAGGAAGAGCCTAGGAACAAAAGTTTTTTCACCTTGTTCTGGTAGGCAGCATGAATAACATTATTCTGCACCATCAAATTTTGGTAAATAAAATCAGCTCTAAAAGAATTGTTAGCATGGATGCCGCCTACGCGTGCTGCGGCAAGGAAAACATAGTCAGGTTTTTCTTCTACAAAAAAATCAGTAACAGCTTGCTGATTGCATAGGTCTAACTCCTTTGAAGTGCGAAAAACAATGTTCGTGTATTTTTCTTGTTGCAACTTTCTAAATATGGCAGAGCCCACCATGCCTTTATGCCCGGCAATATATATTTTGTCGTTCTTATTCATGTAGGTTGTAAACCGAATGACCTCCATCCATGAGGTATTTATCGCGCTTAAACAGTTTGATGTCTGACGCAACCATTTCTTTTACTAATTGATGAACGGTTATTTTAGGTGACCATTTAAGCATTTTTTTAGCTTTTGACGCATCGCCAACTAAAAGATCTACTTCGGTAGGTCTAAAATATTTTTTGTCAATTTCAACAATAACTTTTTTGGTTTTGCTATTTATTCCTTTTTCATTTACACCTTTTCCTTTCCATGAAATTTCAATTCCGGCTTCTGCAAATGCTAATTCAACAAATTTGCGTACAGATATTTTTTTACCGGTTGCTAATACAAAATCATCTGCTTTCTTTTGCTGTAACATTAAGAACATTCCTTCCACATAATCTTTCGCATGCCCCCAGTCGCGTTCTGCATCAAGGTTGCCTAGAAATAATTTAGTTTGCAAACCAAGGTGTATTCTGGCAACTGCTCTGGTAATTTTTCTAGTTACAAAAGTTTCTCCTCTAATTGGGCTTTCGTGATTAAAAAGAATGCCGTTACATGCAAACATGCCGTAAGCTTCTCTGTAGTTTTTAGTTATGTAAAAAGCATAGGCTTTAGCAGCACCGTATGGACTCCTTGGGTTAAAAGGAGTAGTTTCTTTTTGTGGAATTTCTAAAACATCACCGTATAATTCAGATGTAGAAGCTTGATAAAATTTTGTTTTCTTTTCTAATTTTAGAATTCTGATTGCTTCTAAAATCCGTAGTGCTCCAATCCCATCTGCATTGGCAGTATATTCAGGAGTTTCAAAGGAAACTCTCACATGCGATTGTGCCGCCAGGTTATAAATTTCGTCTGGTTGTGTTTCTTGAATAATGCGTATCAAGTTAGTACTATCAGTCAAATCTCCATAGTGAAGAAAAAATTTAACCCCTTTGTCGTGCTGATCGTGATATAAATGATCTACGCGTTGTGTATTAAACATGGAGCTTCTGCGTTTTACACCATGAACCATATATCCTTTTTTCAATAAAAGTTCAGCTAGGTAGGCACCATCTTGTCCGGTGATGCCAGTTATCAATGCTGTTTTGCCCATAGTTTAAATTTTGTATAAGTTGCAAATATACAAATGAAAACTAGCACTTTTAAAGCCAAATGAAATTATTCAATACTGTAGAAATTCAGTATAAATGATGAAAAATGTCATCGGCAAGTTTGCTTGCGCCAATTCGAAATAAATTAATGGTAAGAAATTCTTTTCCTAATACATTTTCGGTAAGTCGAATATACTGAACTGCACCCTCTACTGTTGAAATGCCTCCGGCAGGCTTTATCCCTATTTTTTTATTAGAATTTTTTATGACAGTTAAAAGGTCGTAAACCGATTCTGGAGTTGCATTTACATTTGTTTTTCCTGTTGAGGTTTTAAGAAAATCTGCTCCTGCATCTACCGCAATTTTACCCGCTAATTGAATGTTTGTTGAATTAATTAATTCCCCAGTTTCAAGAATAACTTTTAATGTTTTATTGCTACATATTTTTTTTGCAGATGAAATTTCTTCATAAACAGCAGCTGTGTCACCCTCTAATAATTTCCCTCTTGAAATTACCATGTCTATTTCATCTGCGCCTTCATCTAAGGCATATTTTATTTCTTCCAAACGAAGTGAGAGAGGCAGCTGACTGTGTGGGAATGCGCCCGCAACAGAAACTACTTTTATCTCCGATTTAGATAGATGTTTCTTGGCCTGAGCAACGAAAGTGGGATATATACAAACAGCCGCTGTGCCGTATTTCAAAGCGTTGTCGCATAATAGAGAGATACTGCTTTGATTGTCAAAGCCGTTTAATGAGGTTAAGTCAATAGCGGATAAAGCAAATTGCAACTCAGATTTAGTTGCAGGTAATGCGGATATCTGTTGGAGTGAATTTTTGAGATCTTTCATGCGATCTTCAAAAGTAGTTATTAAATAATTTCTATTCGTACATTCGCGAGATTATGTGCTGCGTTTAGAAACTATTAATCAATCTTATATTTATGTTGGAAGATAAAAATGATACCCGTACGGAATTATCCTCGCTTGGCGAATTTGGTTTAATAAAGCATATTGCGCAGCACGTGAGATTAGAAAATCCATCCTCTATAAAGGGCATAGGTGACGATGCTGCAATTATTAAATATGCAGAAGGAAAGCAAACAGTTGTAAGTACAGATTTACTATTGGAAGGAGTGCATTTTGATCTTACGTACTGCCCGTTGAAACATTTAGGATATAAAGCGATATCTGTAAACTTGTCTGACATCTATGCGATGAACGTAGAGCCGAAGCAAGTGTTGGTGTCGATTGCTATTTCTAATCGTTTTTCTTTGGAAGCTATTGAGGAATTATATGCCGGAATGCTTTTAGCTTGCGAAATGCATAAGGTAGATTTAGTGGGTGGAGACACCAGCACTTCTCATACAGGTATGGTAATAAGTATTACTGCTATTGGAGAAGCAGATGCAAGTGAAGTTGTTTACAGAAGTGGAGCTAAGCCAGGGAATCTATTGTGTGTGTCTGGTGATTTGGGTTCGGCTTATTTAGGACTTCAAATTTTAGAGCGCGAGAAAAAAATATTTATTGAAAATCCACAAATTCAGCCTGATATGGATGGCAATGATTATTTGCTTGAAAGACAATTAAAGCCGGAGGCTAGAAGAGATGTTATTGCACAATTAAAAGAATTAGGCGTTAAGCCAACTTCTATGATAGACATTTCTGACGGTTTGGCATCAGAAGTCTTGCATATTTGTACGGAATCAGAAGTAGGATGCAGGCTGTACGAAAATAAAATCCCTATTGACGATACTGCAATTCAGAAAGCACGTGAGTTTAATTTAAATGGAACCATGTGTGCAATGAGTGGGGGCGAAGATTATGAGTTGCTTTTTACGGTTGACTTAAAAGATCACGATAAAATTAAAATGAGCAGAGATATTACTGTTATTGGACATATTACAGAGAAATCAGAAGGGAGAAATTTAGTGCTTACCGGAACAGAAATGCTGACAGAAATTACTGCACAAGGCTGGGATGCGTTATTGAAAAAGTAAGTTTTTATCTATTTGCTTTAATAAATAGCTAACCGCTTTTCTGCCTTCACTCCCTAGGGAAATAGAATATTCGTTTACGTAAAGTTTAATGTGCTTTTTAATCACTTGGTCATTCATTTCCTGTGCGTGCAGTTTAACAAACGCTTTACTTGAATTGGGATTAGCAAAAGCATACTCCACGCTTCTTTTTATGACTCGATTAACTTTTCGTTGAATTTCTTTTGGAATATCTTTTCTGATAACAATTCCTCCTAGTGGAATTGGAGATTTAGTTTTTTTCTCCTTCGAAGGAGTTCGTGCGTTGTCGGACCACCAATCACCAAGGTCAATAATTTTTTTTAGTCCTTTTTTCTTATAGGTAAAACGGCTTTCATGAATTATTACACCGGCATCTACTTTTCCCGATAGAACAGCTTCTTCAATTTCAGAAAAGAGCATTTCTTTCTTGTTTGTAGCCTTTGGAAAAGCTAGTGTAAATAATAAATTTGCTGTAGTGTTTTTTCCTGGAATGGCAATTTTTAGTCTGGAGTCTAAAGTCTTTAGTCCGGAGTGTTTGGAAATAACCATGGGTCCAACCCCAAACCCCAGCGCACTACCTGAATCTAGTAAAAAGTATTGTTTTTGAACTTGTGCGTATGTGTAGAATGAAAGCTTGGTGATGTCTAGATTTGAATTTAATGCTTTGCGATTTAATTTTTCTACGTCTTTAATTATGGATTTGAAAATCAATCCTTCGGTATCTATTTTCCCATGAAGAAGTGCGTCAAAAATAAAGCAGTCGTTCGGACAAGGAGAAAAGCCGATTGTTAATATTTGTTTTTTGGAAATAGTACGGGTAGATTTCATTTTTCAAAAGCCTCTACTTTTTTTCTCCAAGTTTCTGGAATGGCAATAGTGGACTGTGTGGTATAGTCAAAACAAACTTGTACAGAAGTTCCGGTTGCTAACTCTGTTTCAATTCCATTTTCTTCTTTTTTTAGAGAGTAAGAAAAGTCAAAGCTTTTATTTCCAAGTCGAGTGCATTTAGTGTGCACAAATATTTTGTCTTTAAAATAAATAGGAGCTTTAAAATCTACATTTATATTAGCAAGTATAATTCCTTGTTTAGACCAATTGACTTCTTCGCTCACCACATCGTCAAAATATTTTACCCTGGCAAGTTCAAAGTAAGTGATATGATTTGCATTGTTCACATGATTTAATGTATCAATGTCTTTAAACCTAATTTGAATGGATGTTTTGTGTTTAAAATTACTCATATACTATACTGGGATACGGTCAAGTTCTTCGTATGTAGAATTCCTACTAATAAATTCTGGTACAATCTCTTTCATTTTCTTTACAATTAAAATGTTGTCTTGTTTTTGAATTAAAGATGTAAGCGATTCGATTTTTAATTTTATTTCTTTGATGTCGTACTCGATTACTTTGCCAACTAATATTTTAGGATTATGCGTGGGAAGCGTGTTTTCTTTTGTAGCAAGTAACTCCTCAAAGAGTTTTTCGCCTGGGCGTAACCCGGTGTAAGCAATTTGAATATCTCTTCCTATTGTTAAGCCAGCAAGTTGTATCATTCTTTTTGCCAAGACAGAAATTTTTACGGATTGTCCCATGTCAAAGACAAATATTTCACCACCTTTTCCCATATCCGATGCTTCCAATACCAACTGGCAAGCTTCTGGAATAGTCATAAAAAATCTTGTAATGTCCGGATGGGTTACTGTTACTGGTCCACCTTTTTCTATTTGTTGTCTAAATAATTGAATGACAGATCCATTGGAGCCAAGTACATTGCCAAATCGGGTGGTTATGAATCTGGTTTTTGATGTTTGACTCAATGACTGCACATACATTTCTGCAATACGTTTAGAGGCGCCCATTACATTAGTAGGGTTTACGGCTTTATCGGTAGATACCATGATAAATTTTTCTACCCTGTATTTTACAGAAATATCGGCTACTATTTTTGTACCAACTACGTTGGTGTGAACTGCTTCCAAAGGATGAAATTCCATTAAAGGCACATGCTTATAGGCTGCAGCATGATAAACTATATCGGGAGCTATTTTATTAAAAATACTTTCCATGCGAGCCTTGTCTCTTACGTCAGCAATATAAAATTCGCAAGAACACATATGAAACATATTTTTTATTTCTAGCTCTAGTTCATATAAAGGAGATTCTGCAGAATCAACCAAAATGATTTTCCTTGGATTAAAATGCGACAGTTGTCTTACTAACTCGCTCCCAATTGAACCTGCGGCTCCTGTCACTAAAATTATTTTATCAAAAATTTGTTTTTTAATGTTTTCCTGATCTAAGCTTATCTCGCTTCTTTCTAGTAAATCTTCAATTCTAATTTTCTTAATTTGTTTGAAGCTAAGTTCCCCATTTATCCAGCTGCTAACAGGAGGAACGTTTAATGTTTTAGTATTATATTTTAAGCAGGCATTTACAATTTCTTCTTTTTTTACTGCAGTAATGTTTTGAATAGAGATAATAAGATGAGCTACGTTGCCAGCCTTCAATAGTTCTTCTAGTTTTTTTTGCCCAGATATATTCACGCCTTCAATTTGCTTTCCCCATTTCTTAGAATCATCGTCAATGAAGGCAAGAACTTTATACTTCATGCCGGCATCTCGATCTAACGTTCTTTTAGTGATAATTCCAGATTCGCCAGCTCCAAAAATGATAACGTTTGTCTTTGTTCTGCTTGGATTTTTTACTTCCAAATAGATGGCTTTAAAGATTAATCTCAAGCTAATAAGTAGAAATGTTGTTGCCATATACTCTATTACAATAATAGAGTAGGGTACAACAAACGATTTAGAAATGAAAAAATAGGTAATAAGGTTTGTAAGAGCAAAAAAGAGACTTGTAATAGTTGTGGCTATAAAAATTCGTTGTGCATCTTTGGAGCTTGTGTAACGCACAATGCCAGAATAAGTTTTCCAAACAAGGAAGCTAATTGCTCTTGTCCCTATCATAAAAGCGAAAACTAAAGGGAAAGTGCTTATTTCAGATTGAGGGATAGATGCAAAATTAAAACGAAGAAGATAGGCCAGCGTTAATGTGAATAGACAAGTAATAATATCTATTAAAAAAATAATCCACCTTGGAGCAGAACTGTCGTAAAAAAGCATGCGCGAATATAAAAAAATGAGACTATGTTTACGGTCATTAAATTCTTATTAAAAGAACAGAATGGATGTATTTTTGATTTTTTTCAATCATTTTTCATATTATCAACAAGTGTTTGAATCTTTTATAGCAGCTTTGAAAATGGATCTGTTACTTACTAGAACTGTAGTTGATAATTTATCTGTAAGTATCATATTTGAATAATTCTACATTTGCACAATTAATTTTTAATATGAAAAACGTAGCAATTAATGATAAGCACATTGCACTAGGAGCAAAAATGGTTCCTTTTGCTGGATTTAATATGCCTGTTTCCTATACGGGTTTAAATGAAGAGCACCTGACAGTACGTAATGGTGTTGGAGTTTTTGACGTAAGTCACATGGGAGAGTTTATGTTAAAAGGAGAGAAGGCGCTTGAGCTTATTCAGCTTGTTACCACTAACGATGCTTCTAAGCTTGCTGATAAAAAAGTACAATATACTTGTATGCCAAATGATACAGGAGGCATTGTGGATGACTTGCTTGTTTATCGTTGGGGACAGGATGAGTATTATTTAGTTATAAATGCATCCAACATCGAAAAAGATTGGAATTGGATTCAAAAGCACAACACGTTTGGCGTTGAAATGAAAAATATGAGCGATGATCTTAGCTTGTTTGCTGTTCAGGGACCATCTGCAATTAAAGTAATGCAGAAGCTTACCGAGATTGACTTGTCAAAAATGGAATACTATTCCTTTGATGCTGGTAAAGTTGCTGACTGCGAGGACGTAATTATTTCTAATACGGGATATACCGGAGCAAGTGGCTTTGAAATTTATGTTTGGAATAAAGACGCTGCAAAAATGTGGGATGCCATTATGGAAGCAGGAAAAGAGTTTGGAATTAAACCCATTGGACTAGGTGCAAGAGATACACTTCGATTAGAAATGGGATTTTGTTTATATGGAAATGATATTGACGATACAACATCGCCCTTAGAGGCTGGCTTAGGCTGGATTACAAAATTTACAAAGCCATTTACAAATTCCGAAAAACTGAAGCAGCAAAAAGAAGTAGGTGTAACTAAAAAATTAGTTGGTTTCGAAATGATTGATAGAGGTATTCCAAGACATGACTACGAAGTGGTTGACGCTGCAGGAAATGAAATTGGCAAAGTGACCTCCGGAACTCAGTCGCCTACTTTAAATAAGGGAATAGGAATGGGTTATGTTTCTATCGAGTTTTCAAAACCGGATTCTGAAATTTTTATTAAAGTCCGTGACAAATTTCTTAAAGCAAAAGTTGTTAAAATACCATTTTTGAAAAAATAAAAATGAAAATTGACGCATGCTTTTCTCCTTATCTATATCCTATTTATCAGGGAGATGATACAGTTGTAGTAATCATTGATGTGCTGCGTGCTACTTCTGCCATCTGCACCGCTTTTGAGCATGGGGTGGAAAAAATAATTCCAGTAGCCACCATGGAAGAAGCGAAAGCGTATAAAGAAAAAGGCTTTTTGGTTGGAGCTGAACGTAATGGGCTGCCTGTTGAAGGTTTTGATTTTGGCAATTCCCCCTATCATTATATGGGAGAGCATGTGAAAGGAAAAACCATTGTTTTAACTACAACCAATGGAACACAAGCCATTGAAGCAGCTAAGGATGCATATAAAGTAGTTATAGGATCATTTTTAAATATTAGCGCACTATGCGATTGGTTAATTAACGAAAATAAAGATGTTCTTCTACTTTGTTCGGGTTGGAAAAATAAATTTAACCTAGAAGATGCAGTGTTTGCTGGTGCTGTAACAGATGAAATATCCAACAGAACAGATAAGTTTAATTTAGGTGATGGCTGCTTGGCATTAAAGTATTTGTACAAAATGGCTAAGGAAAACCCCAACAAATTTCTTACGCATTCTTCTCACAAGGAAAGACTCGCTGCATTAAATTTAAAAGCGGATGTAAAATATTGTCTTACTCCCGATAAGACTAAAATAATCCCAATTTACAAAGACGGAGCCTTGGTTAAAATGTAAATAGGGTATTTAGCTGATCTTATTCCTTTGTAAATTCATATTCCATCCTGTCTACAAAGTCATTCACCGTAATCATTACGCTGGAAGATTTTCCATCAGTAGCATTAAAATTAATTTTTTTAACTCCATACGTAGGGATGCTGTAGGTACATAAAAAATCATTTTTTCCTAATGGTTCCAGTTTTCCTATAAGGGTAGGGTGATGAGCAAAGTAAATGGATAGGCCAGTCTTTGCGTTGTTTTTTACTTCCAACTTTCCGTACACTGGGTTGTTGTAAACGCCTACATATTTATCCAGACTTAGCTCGCTCTTTGCTTTTTTATTTGCTTCAGCTTTTAATTTATTTATTTCTGCGTTTTCAATTTTATTATTTGCCGATACTGCTTTGTAAATACGTTCACTGTGATTTGTAAACGGCTTATCCATGTATGCGTCTAAAATTTGTGTGCGAAGTGCTGCGTAAAAAGCATTTGCATCTGTATTAGTTAATACAACAATACCTAACCCAAGATTTGGTACAAAGCAAGTGGTGGTTACAAATCCATCTGCTCCTCCATCGTGTCTGATTACACGATTTCCATAATAGTCAAGCAAGAACCAACCAAGACCATAGTTTTGAAAGTTAGAGCCATACTTTGGGTTCATATCAGATACAATGGTGCTGGATGCTCTAGTCATTTGTAAGGCTGCAAATGGCACAACACTTTTAGATTCAAATTTTCCACTATCTAACTGCATGATTAGCCAGTTTGCTAAATCTTTTACACAGGAGTTTATACTCGCTGCGGGACCTAAATTGTCAATATTTGCATAAGGCAATAATGTTAATTTATCATCAACAAGTGTGTATGGTTTGCAAGCATTTTGGTCAGCAACGATGGTGCTATATGTTGTTGAGGTGCGAACCATTTTTAATGGATTGAAAAAATGATACTTCAAATAATCATCCCAGCTGGTATCGGTAACAGCAGGAATAATTTCGCCAGCAACTAAAAAACCTGTGTTGCAATACCCATAATGTGAGCGAAAGCTGTACGTAGGCTTGACATTTCGCATCCTTGAGATTAACTCCTTTCTTGATAAATTGCAGTTCCAATTTAAAAAATCACTTTGGAAAGTTTCAAACCCTATACGATGACATAACATGTCTTTAATTGTCACTTCCTCAGTAGCTAATGGGTCATATAGTTTAAAATCTGGAATCCATTTTGTTATTTTGTCATCTAAGGATAGTCTTTTTTGAAGCTCTAGCATAGCTATGGATGTACCGGTAAAGGCTTTTGAGTTTGATGCAATTTGAAATAGTGTATTCTCGTCAACTTTTTCTGACTTATCTGTACTTCTTACCCCATATCCTTTTAATGCCACAATTTTACCATCTTTCACAATAGCAACGGCTGAGCCTGGAATATTCCAGCGTTTCATCTCGCGTTCAACGAATTTATCTAGAGAATCCTTTACGAAAGCAGGTTGAGCATTGGAGATGTAAGATGTAAGAAGGAAGATGGCAGATGTGAATAGGATGTTATTTTTCATATTTTTTTAATTGTAAGTCAAAAGTACTATATCTGTTCTATTATGAGATTCAATTTATATCTTTATTGAAATATTTTGAGAATGCGAAGATTTTGGATTTTCTTTTTGTCATTTGCCTTTTGCCTTTTTCCTTGTTCTCCTGCATTTACCTGGGGATTTTTCTCGCACAAAAAAATAAATCAATTGGCAGTATTTACTTTGCCGCCCGAAATGATTCCATTTTACAAACGTAATATTGAATACCTCACTGCACATTCTGTAGATCCAGATAGGAGGAGGTATTCTGACCCCAAGGAAGCCGTAAGGCATTATATAGATTTAGAGCATTATAGCAACGAGCCTTTCGATTCAATACCTAGGTTTTGGAAAGATGCAGTAGCAAAATATTCTGAAGATACCTTGCAAGAACATGGAATAGTGCCTTGGCATATTAGCCTTATGATTTTGCGTTTAACAGACGCATTCAGGGAAATGAATCCTGATAAAATTCTTTATCAATCAGCAAATCTTGGTCATTATATTGCCGATGCACATGTGCCTTTACATACTACAGAAAACTATAATGGACAAAAAACAAATCAGCGAGGAATACACGGTTTTTGGGAAACTCGATTACCTGAATTGTTTTCAGAAAACTGGAATTTTTTAGTGGGCAGAGCTAAGTATATTCAGAAAACTGATAAAGAAATTTGGAAAATTATTTTAGACAGTAATGCTGCAAAAGATTCTGTGCTTACGCTAGAAGCGAAATTAAACAGCGAATGGCCCACCGACACAAAGTACATCATTAAGAAAAATAAAAAAGTATACTCTCCTGAATACTCAGCTGCATACGATAAGCTTTTGAATGGGATGGTAGAGCGAAGGATGCGCGAATCAATCCTATCAGTAGGAAATTTTTGGTACACAGCTTGGGTAAATGCTGGCCAGCCTAATCTTTCTTCGCTAATTGAAAGACAAGTATCAGATTCTTTAAAGAATGCTGTTATTGAGCCTGAGCAAAAAGAAAATAAGAAGGATAATTTGAAAGGGCATGAGGATTAGTGGTATCCTTAGCGGTTTGAAGCTTGGCGAAGGTGGCGATTTCGACCTGTGCTGACCGAAGCGTCAGTACACCTTTGATAGCCAATCCAACTCTTTCTTGCTTGTTCATTTTTTTTACCTTTTTCATCTATTACTTTTCGCAGTTTTTTTAGTAATGTATTTTATTTCTTCTTCGGCTGCAATTAAAATGTCCTTTGCATATTTTTCGTCTACCAATTGGTAAGCAACTTTTTTACTCATAAATTTTATAACAAGTTCCTTTTCATCAACTTTAAAAGTCTTAGCAATTATTGGGAGCATTTGTCGGTTTACAGGACGTTCTCCACGTTCCAACTTACTTAATGTACTTTGGTCGATATCGAGCAATGCGGCAAGTTTTCTTAGTGGCATTTCGGAATGCTCTCTTAGCTGCCTAATGTAATCTCCTAAACTTTCTGTTTGCATCTTGATTTATATTTCTTGACAATGTTGTCAAATATAAAAAGGAATTTTTTGCGATGCACCTTTTTTGTCAAATTATTATTAACAGTCGTGGTTTAGGTGTCGTCTTAGGGTCGGTCTTCTTGCCTAACAGCTATTGTGGACTGCTACCCATATTTTTATTTCTTCAATGTCAAAGGCACAATTAGTTTTATGTTAAAATTTCTGCCCATATTAAATACGCCCGCCCTGGTCGTTGCAAGATTTTCAGGTGCATATTTTAATCGGCTCAAATGACTTTGGTAAGCAACATCTAAAATATTTGTTGCAGAAAAATAAATTGAAAACAGTGTGCTTCCCTTTTTATTTACCACATCTGAACCAATACCAGCGTTCAACAAAGAATAAGAAGGTGTTTTTGTTTCCGTTCCATAAGCACTGTAAAATTGGTTTTGTTCAAAGAAATAATCAAGTTCAACATTCACATAAAAATTACGCAACGCTTTTCCTGCTTTTTTAAACTGTGCTCTTAATTCAGATTGAAATTTTGGCGCTGGCATAAACGGAAGAAATTTTGTGCTGTCGGGCTGATTATTTTGAACACCCTGCACAAAAGAAAACGAATTTTCAAAATGCAACCAGTCAAACGGATGCGGATGAATATCAATTGTTATTTCTCCGCCAAGAAGATTTGCATTTCCCTGAACAAATTGAAACACGGCAAGCGAATCGCCACTGTCAAATATTAAACTGTCGCCACCTGAAATGCTATTTAATTTTTGACTGAAAATATAATTTTTGATGGTGTTTTGAAATGCACCAAATTCAAAAGAAATATGTTTGGTGTCAAACAAAAATCCCGCATCAATCTGCAAACTTGTTTCGGGTTTTAAATTTCGGTCACCAATTTCGTAACGAAAAGTCCCTTCGTGTGCTCCGTTAGAGGCAAGTTCTGCAATATTGGGGGCGCGAAATCCGTTGGAAACATTTATTTTTCCGATTACTTTTTCTTTGAACTGATAACTTGCTCCTGTGCTACTTGCAATTGCTGAAAAATTATTTTTGAATGATGAAAATTTTGTTTCGGCAGTGGTATCTTGTGCCGTAGTTTGCTCGCCTTCTGCATTCAGCAAAAGTTCCGTTGTATTTATAGAGCGGGTATTATAACGCAGTCCACCTGATAAATGCAATTTGTCAAATGATTTTCTTGTTACTGCAAAAATACCTGCATCAAAAAGTGAATATTCGGGAATCAAAAATTCTTCGCCTTTGTTGGTGTTTGATTGCTGAAATCCATTTACGCCAACAGAAGTTTCCCAACCGCTCAACTCGGGCAGATGATAGGTAAAATCATAGTTGAAAGTATTGAGCAGAAAATAAAGCGAATTTCTTTCTTCAACGGTAGTTTTATTATCAACTGTTTCCTGATGATATTCAAATTCTTTTCGGTGATTTTGCTGAAAGCCGAGTGTAACGGCAAGCCGTGATTTCCCTAAAATAAATTTACTTGTAGAAGAAATTCGGTGATGATTGATGCTTTGTCGGGGAATACCAATTTTATATCCTGATAAATCGGCATTGGTAACGGTTTGCTCTTCCAGCAAAGAATCGGAAACAATAATAGGTTTGATGAAATTTCCCAAGCTGTCTCGCTCCCCTTCCACTAATCCTAAATTCTGATTAAAGGTGCTGAAATTCAAATGAGAGTATCCCCATTTTTTTGCGATGCCGACAGAACCGTTTAAATTGGTTTCATTAAACCCAGAATTATAAACTTTTCCGTCATAGGCATTGGCGTAATTTCCTGCTTGCTTTCTTGTTCCCTGAATAAGCCAGTGAACTCCTTTTATGTTTCCAGCATTTTGTAGTGAATAACCCAACTGATTATTGTTGGAATGGTAACTCGTCATAAAGTTTGCATTTATTTTTCCCAATTCAATAGGATTTGGCGGAAGGAAATTTATTACACCCGCCATTGCATCAGAGCCATAAATCAAACTTCCAGGCCCCTTGATTATTTCTACCCTGTCAATGGAAAACTCGTCTATCTCAATTCCGTGTTCATCGCCCCATTGTTGCCCTTCCTGACGCATATTATTTTGAAGAACTACGACACGATTAAATCCTAATCCCCTGATAACGGGCTTTGAGATTCCTGCTCCTGTTGTAATTTGTGAAATTCCCGGCTTGTTGCTTATTGCATCAATAATATTGGTAGATGAATTTTGGTTAAGCGAAACTTTATTTATAGTGATTGTCTGTATAGGATTGATAGCTTTTTCCGTTGCTGCCGATACTCCTGTAACGACTACTTCGTTCAACTCCTTATGTGATTCTTCCAACTCAAAATCCATTTTTGTTTCACCGCTAATTTCTATTTTCAAAACCTGTATGGAATAGCCGATATACCTTACTTCAACAAGAAATTTCCCTGTAGGCAGGTCTGTTATTTTGTAGAATCCGTCCTTATCAGTTGTCCCACCTTTTTTCAAGTCGGGGAAATAAATGTTTGCTCCTGTAAGTGTTTCTTTTGTTTCCTTACCCGTTATTTTTCCTGACAAAGAATTTTGCGAAAATGCTTTCCAACCAGAAAGCATCAATATTAATATTATGATATAAGTTTTCATTTGTTTAATTTTTTCGTGAATTAATGAATAGTTAATTTTTCCGTTAACACGGAAGCGTCAAGCAGATTGCTTACAAATAAAAATCTGTCAGCGTGTAATCTGTTTCAAAAAGTAATTCAGGAAAAAGAAGGGGGGCCCCTGAGAAAAAAAGAATATGCAGAGGTGGAAATAAATGTTTCTGTAGGAAAACAGAAGTTTAACGAGTTGAAATGGATGAACTCAATACCATTGATAAAAGAAGTGAGCGTAAATTTGGTCGTGATAGTAAAATCACAAATAGAGCAGTGATGTTGTTGTTCGTGAAAATGGGTTTGTGCTTTTTCGGTGCAATGAAAATCGTTTGCGTGTTCAAAAGCGTGAATCTCTTTCTGTATAAAAGGAAACAGAAAGACGGAAAGAAGAAATAGAGATAAAGATGCTCGTAACAATTTTTTCATCACGGGGTCAAAAGTAATACTTTTTTTGGATAATCAAAGTCAAAATATAATTGAACACTGTCTACGAAGCGGTGAGCGTTGGGGCAAAAGCAAATGTGGTGCAAAGTGTCGGCTGGTGTGGTTGGTTGCACCTCTTTTGCTTTTGCAGAACGGACAAAACGGAAAAACTGTCCAAGCGAAACTGCTGTTAAAGTTCAGGGGCGGGTAATTGTTTTATTTCTGTCTTGATTAAATTTTTATTTATTGGCTGTCCGCTTAGAATATTCAACTACAAATGGTGGCGGACATGCCAATATGGAAGACATGGTTTTAGATTCAGAGAATAATATTGTGATAACAGGTTTTGCAGCGTGGAAAAATATTTTTGATTCAGATGCCATAAATGTTAATAGTTGGTATCCAGATATGCTTATAGCAAAAATAAACCAACCGCAAACAAGCGGAACTTATGAAATAATTAATGGGGAAAGTAATTTTTCAGTTTATCCTAATCCTTCAACAAATAATTTTTATCTGAATATTTTCCTTTCAGAAAAAGACGCGCTTGAAATAAAAATATATGATGTAAACGGAAAAACTGTTTACTCGGAAAAATTAAAAGAGTTTGAAGGCGAGTTTAATAAAAATATTGAGTTCAAAAATTCTCAGGGAGTTTATTTTATTGAAGCGGTTGGGGAGAAAAATAGATTTACGAAAAAATTAATTCAGAATTAAATTTTCTGATGTTTTTTATTTGCAGAATTACAGCAAAAGCAAATGTGGTGATTGATTGTTCACGCTCCGTTTAACGGCTTATTTTTTATCCTTTTAAACCATTTCTCAATTTCCAC
>CAYZTB010000062.1:0-15647 GCA_964481195.1 uncultured Bacteroidia bacterium
CTGACGTTAAATGCAAGCTGCCCACGCCTAACAGCCGGACAACTTCGCAGACAATGGACGAGTGTGACGGTCTCGCGGACAGCCACGCACGCGGACGGTCACAACAAAATCATTCCCAAGCGTAATTAAAACTAACGCTAATGCGTTCTTCCTTAGCCATGTTCATTGGCACTTCGTGGCGTAGCCAGCTTTCCCAAAGTAGGACGTCACCAACCTTTGGTTCAACAAAAACAAAATTGCGCATTTCTTCACGAGCCTTGGCTTCGCGAGTTGGTGCTGCCATCATCATGCTAAGGCGTGGATCCTCAAATTTAATTGTACTCGCCCTCTTGGGCAAAGCAATGTAGGTCGTGCCGCTGATAACACTATGAGGGTGCAAATGCGAGGTATGAATACCACCCTTTGGAAGAATATTAATCCATATGGAATCCAGCTTAATCTTCTTACCATCTAAATTAAATTGAAGGTCTTTGACAAATGCTGCCACATGCTTATCGAGCAATTTCACCAAGTCCTTGAAGATTGGAAACCGCCATCCCAGATCATCCAACGAGGCATAGCTGGTATAGCCTGGGAAATCATTTTCCTTGCACCACTTCTGCCCGGCTTTATCATCTTCTGCAATAGACAAACAAGAATTTTCAAGTTCTGCTGCATCAAGAGTGTTGCTAAACTCAAACAAGTTAGCACGGTAAAGGCGCGTTACGAATAAAGAAACAATTTTTGGCATAATTTAATTTGATATTTTCTTTTTAAAAAGATTTTAGTGGCGTTAGATATTAGCACCCGATTATTTTTAGTGGTGTCAGGTGTTGTTACCTGACTATAATATTATTTATCACTCATGAAAATAAACCCTTTTTACTCTGCGTGAAATGCTTGTAAAGAGTTCGTAAGGAATGGTGCCCATGTCCTTTGCCATTTCGTAGGCCGTGTATCCGTTTCCGAACACAATTACTTCATCGCCTTCGGCACAGGGTGTGTCGGTAATATCCAGCATACACATGTCCATACAAACATTACCTACAATAGGAGCTCGCTTTCCATGTATTATCATTTTCCCTTTGCCGTTGCTAAGCGCTCTGCTTAATCCATCGGCATAACCAATGGACACGGTAGCTATGCGCATGTCTTTGGGAGCAACAAATTTTCGGTCGTACCCAATGCTACTGCCTTTGGAAATATTTTTTATTTGAGAGATGGCTGTTTTGAGGGAGCTAACATTTTTTATTTGCGTAATCTCTTCTGCGTTGGAGCCAATGCCGTATAATCCAATTCCTAGGCGTATCATATCAAACTGCGCATCGGGAAAACGTATTACTCCCGCAGTATTTAACACATGTTTTATAAAAGCATAGCCTAACTTTTCTTCAAACAGAGTGCAGGAAGATTTAAAGCTACTTATCTGCTCTTTCGTAAATGCATCGTGTTTGAGATCCTCGCTGCCCACCAAGTGAGTAAATACAGATTTCACTTTTAAAAATTTGCTTTCTGTAAGTTTTGAAATAAGTTCGCTTATATCTTTTTCTTCAAAGCCTAAGCGGTGCATGCCGGTATCCAATTTTATATGAATTGGAAAGCGATGATCCGGAAACAACTGACTTTTAGCCACTGCGGCTTCAAAATATTCTAATACTCTAAAGTTAAAAATCTCCGGCTCCAAATTATGCTTAATCATTAAATCGTAGCTATGCTTTTCGGGGTTAAGCACCATGATTGATAACGTAATACCTGATTTGCGCAGCTCTACTCCTTCATCAGCATAAGCAACAGCCAAATAATCTACGTGATGGTATTGCAGTACGTTGGCAATTTCAAATCCTCCGCTGCCGTACGAAAATGCTTTTACCATGGCCATCACTTTAGTTTCTGGCTTTAAGCGGGAGCGGTAATAGTTCAAATTATGTACTAGCCTATTCAGGTTTATTTCCAAAATAGTTTCATGCGCTTTTTGCTGCAGCAAAATCCCTATTCGCTCAAACCCAAATGCACGAGCTCCTTTAAGCAGAATGGCTTCGTTCTCAAAAAAATCGGGTTTACAATTTTCTAAAAAATCTTCGGTAGATTTGTAGAAAGATTTGTCGGCAGAGAACAAGTTGCTTTGTCTGCTAAGCGCCTCACCAATACCAATAAATCGATTTATGCCCTTCCCTTTAATAAGCTCCGAAACTTCGGCATATAGCTCTGCTTCCGATTTTCCGCTCTGAAAAATATCTGAAAGCACAAGAGTCTTTTTAGGATTTTGCTTTTGCTGATTTAAAAAATCAAGCGCAATGGCAAGTGAGCTTAAATCAGAATTATAACTATCGTTAATTACTGAACAATTATTTATTCCTTCTTTCAACTCCAAACGCATTGCAACCGGACTCAGGTGTCGCATTCGTTGCGAAATGACATTATTCGAATATTTAAGCAAGAGCAACACCGCCCAACAATGAATTCCATTTTCTATGCTTGCCTCATCGGTATAAGGAATGCTGATATCAATAAACTCATTGTTGTAAATTCCTTGTAACACAGTTTCATTTCCCTGCTTGGTAATTTTAGCAATTTGCAAATTCGCTTTAGTCTTTTTTGACCAGGTAAATAAATTCAGCTTCTTAATTACAGGGTTGCTCACCACCTCATCATTTAGCTCAAGGTTATCTCTGTTAAATATTAAAGTTTCAGCATGAATAAAAAGCTTCAGCTTCTCTCGTATCTTTTGTTTGGTATTTAAAAAATTCTCATCGTGCGCCTGACCAACATTTGTAAATATTCCAATAGTTGGCGAAACAATAGTCTCTAGCTTTTCCATCTCTCCAGGTTTGGAAATGCCCGCTTCAAAAATGGCTATTTGATTTTGCTCGTTGGTTAGCCAAACCGATAAAGGAACTCCCACCTGAGAGTTGTAACTTTTAGGGCTGCGTACTACATTTTTATCTTCCTGCAAAAGCTGAAACAACCATTCTTTTACCATGGTCTTTCCGTTACTTCCTGTAATACCTATAACAGGTATTTTAAATTTTTTTCGATGTGTAGCTGCCAAATGCTGAAGCGATGCAAGCGTGTCTTTAACTAATATAAAAACACAGCCAGGAAATAGACTTAAATCTTCGGGCAAGGTACTTACAACAAAATTCCGAACTCTTTTCTGAAATAGATCTTCAATAAATTTATGTCCGTTGTGTCGCTCTCCTACCAATGCAAAAAATAAAGAATGTTCGGTTGATGCTAAACTACGACTGTCAATTAGCAAATCCTGAATTTCCGCATTTAAATTGCCGTTTCCATGAACGGTTCCATTTAGCAGGCGGACAATATCTTTCAAAAAATAGTTCATATGTTTTCAGGAATATTGAATAAACCAAGCCCGCAATCGTTCCAACAATACCGTAATTATTATACTTTTAACGATGTTAGGTTATAGGCAAAACTAAGTAATTTTTGACTGCATTTTATGAAGAACAAAGAGGAAATAAAGAAAGAAATTATAGCATTAGCCAATAAAATTGCTGTTAGCAATAACGATGAGCAAACGCTGGAATTATCAAGAGAACTACACGAAAAAGCGGTTCTTTTAAAACATGTCGAAGCACAACAAGCTTCTGTAGATGTTATTAAAGAGGCTCCTCCCGAAAAAGCTATTCCCGAAGTAGTCAAGAAAATTGAGCAACCTGTTGAAGAAGAAAAGAAGCAACCTTCCATTGATTTATTTTCTGCCGAGCCTGAAGTGGCAGAAGTTGTTGAACCTAAAGCGCCAGAGCCTACTCCTCCTGCACCACCTATTGAAGAAGCGAAAGAAAAAGCACCTGCTGAAAAGAAAGAAACTAAAAAAGAAACAGTTATGTCCATTGCAGAAAAGCAGCAGCATAAAAAGATTGCTGACCTGAAGACATTCATCGGCATCAATGAAAAATTTCAATTCATCAATGAGCTGTTTGAGGGCAACATGAAAGAGTACAACGTAGCCATTGATCAGATAAACAGCTTTGCAACCCTCGAAGAAGCCGAATCGTACATTGCTAATTTAGAGGATGTATATAAATGGAATTCCGAAAATGAAATAGCTGAAAATTTCAAAGAACTTACCCAAAGGCACTTTTCCTGATTTGAACATGAAGGCTAGTTTCTACAGAACACTTTTAAAAACTACATTTCTATTTTCAATCCTTAGTCTATTTTTTCAAACGGGGTTATCTTATGCACAGGAACAAAGCATAGTTATAATACACGCACATCAATTTATTGACTCCCTTACCTCTCCTTATATGCACGGGCGAGGCTACGTTTACAAAGGCGATAGCTTAGCTGCTGATTATTTAAAAAAGCAGTTTTCGGATCTTGGACTTAAATCATTTGGCAAGGATTATTATCAGCATTTTAATTTTAACGTAAACACATTTCCTGGGAATACAGATATAGAATCCGACAACAATAAACTTTTAGTTGGAGAGGATTTTATTCTAAAAGGAAACTCCGGAAGTGTTAAAGGGAAATTTGAGCTTGTACGCTACAGCTCCAAACAACTGGATAGCAAAAAAGAAAAAAAGAAATTTAAAAACATTGATTTTACCAACAAGGTAGTCTTATTAAACAAATCAGGTTTTGAAAAAATAGATGATGGAAAAAACCTTCTTGCTGTTTTTGAATCTAATTTATTTAAAGCCAAAGCAGTTTTATTCATTGAGCCTACAAAACTTACAGCCGGCTTCGCTCAAAAAGAAAGTGAATATTCGTTAGTAACTATTTTAGAATCTTCAACAAATAAATTAGGGGATTCTATCTATTTAGACATTCAAAATAAGCTATTAACAAATTATAAAAGTCAAAATGTAATTGGTTTTATACCCGGCAGCACCTACCCTGATTCCTTTATTGTTTTTTCTGCGCATTACGATCACCTAGGAAGAATGGGTGGCGCTTATTTTCCGGGTGCTAACGACAATGCAAGCGGATGCGCTATGCTCCTAACGCTGGCAGACTATTACAAAAAAAATCCTCCAAAATATTCCATTGCTTTGATGGCCTTTGGTGCAGAAGAAGTAGGTTTATTAGGTTCGAAATATCATGTAGAGAATCCTTTGTTCGATTTAAAAAAAATAAAGTTTTTAGTCAACATAGATATCATGGGTACTGGAGATGAAGGCATTAAAGTAGTTAATGCCACAGTGCACAAAACAGAATTTGATACGCTAGTTTCAATCAACAAAGTAAAAAACTTACTTCCTGCTGTCCAGCCTCGTGGAAAGGCAGCAAACAGCGATCATTATTTTTTTGAAGAGGCTGGCGTAAAAACATTTTTTATTTACACCTTGGGTGGAATAAAAGCATACCACGATATTTTTGATAAAGCCGAAACGCTACCCCTCACTAAGTTTGAAGAAGCTTATAAATTACTAATTGAGTTTGCGGGATATTTGCAGAAACAATAAAATGATTTTCTCTCGCAGAGCCGCAGAAAGGAAAGGGTAATGTAAATTGCATTTGCCCTTTCTCTGTGGTTCTCTGCCCCGAAGGGGCTCCTTTGGAGCAGGCTGCATCTCTGTGCGCTCTGTGTTTAAAAACTGTTAATCGCTCCGACCATAAGACGAAGAGTTCCATCGGACTACCTTTGGCTCTATATCACGAAATAATCATTTGTATATTCGTAAAAGATTAGGTATTCGAAAATGAGCAAGCTCTACATAGTCCCCACACCAATCGGAAACCTAGAAGATATTACGCTTCGGGCTTTACGTATTTTAAAAGAGGTGAAGGTTATTTATGCTGAGGATACGCGTACAACAGGTAATTTATTAAAACATTATAGCATAGATAGTAAATTACAGTCGCACCATTTACATAATGAGCATAAAACTGTTGAGCAGATTGCAGGTCGCATCAAAGCTGGAGAAACTTCTGCATTGGTAACAGATGCCGGCACACCCGGCATTTCAGATCCTGGCTTTATGTTAGTTAGAGCGTGTATAAAAAACGAAATTGAAGTAGATTGCTTACCGGGTGCTACTGCCTTTGTTCCAGCGCTAGTAAATTCCGGACTCTCTTGTGAATCTTTTGTGTTCTATGGCTTTCTGCCTCAAAAAAAAGGCAGGCAAACAAAACTTAAATCTCTAGTTGAAGAAACACGCACTATGATTTTTTACGAATCTCCTTACCGATTAGTAAAAGCTTTAAAAGAATTTTCTGAATACCTAGGAGCAGATAGGCAGGCAAGTGTTTCTAGAGAAATATCAAAAATGTTTGAAGAAACAAAACGTGGAACCCTAAAAGAAATAGAAGAGTATTTCTCATCCAAAACCGTAAA
Organism: uncultured Bacteroidia bacterium; assembly: GCA_964481195.1. GTDB lineage: Bacteria > Bacteroidota > Bacteroidia > Palsa-948 > Palsa-948 > Palsa-948. The sequence continues at coordinate 6,287 of CAYZTB010000062.1, forward strand.
AGGAGAAATTGTGATCGTTATAGAAGGCAAATCCGCTTGAGATATTTTTTTCACATAGGGTACAACGGACATCGATATCACGGCTGGCAAAAACATTCCCCTCACCTTACCATACAAGAAGTTTTAGAAGAAAATATTAGCAAAGTATTGAAAATGCCTACTACCATTATTGGCTGCGGGCGCACAGATGCGCAGGTGCACGCGCTTCAATATTTTTTTCACATTGAAATACCCTCTGACTGGGATTTTGACTTAGCCTTTCGATTAAACAAAATATTGCCAGAGGACATATCGGTTTACGATATCATTAAAGTCGAAAACAATGCACATGCGCAATTTGATGCAACAAAAAGAACGTACGACTATTTTATTCATACTTCTAAAAATCCATTTCTAAATCAGTTCAGCACCTATTATTCTGGAAAAAATCTTCAAATAGAAAAAATAGAAGAAGCTATTTCTTTACTTACTAAATATAACGACTACAAAGCATTCTGCAAATCTCCCGACAAATACGAAAACACTATTTGTAATGTGACTGAGGCTGAGATATTTTCAAATGCGGAGAAAGATAAATTTAGAATTAGAATTTCTTCCAATCGATTTTTGCGGGGTATGATGCGTGTCATTGTCGCTAAACTGTTGGAAGTAGGGAACGTATCATTAAAAGTTTCGGAATTTGAAGAACTATTAAAAGCAAAACAATTTACCCCAAACCTAGAATTCGCAGACCCACAAGGACTTTATCTCTCTAACGTGCTTTACCCCTATCTAAATCTTCCGGCCAAGACTGAACAACTTGCTTTTTTCAGAAGCTTGAAAGAATAAATTTGGAAATAATTAGTGAAAATTCGTGTTATTCGTGGCTAGATTTATAATTATACACTTGTTTTACTAACCACCAATTTCACTAATTAACACCAAACAATTGGTAGGAATACGTGTAATTATGGGTTTCCATTCATTCGATTGTATTTTTAATTTTCACTCTTAAAAAAAATTATCTTTGAAAAATGTCACCCACCATCAATAAAACAGGACTGCCACCGGGCACTGTGGTTTACTCTGGTTATGATCAAAACGAAGATGTGATGATTACGCTTATTGAGTTTAACGAAAAAGAATTTATTGAAAAGGAGTTCACCAATTTTGATGAATGTATGTTGCATGTTAAGCCCGATATGGTAAAATGGATTAATGTAGATGGCATTCACAACTCAGAATTAATCCAACACATAGGAGAAAAGTTTAACATTCACACACTTACCTTAGAAGATATTTCTCATACCGACCAGCGACCAAAATTTGAAGAGTACGATAACTATCTGGTTAGCATCATGAAAATGCTTTCCCATGACTCTAAAACCAAGTCGGAGCAGTTATCGGTATTATTAATGGATAAGAACACAGTACTTTCCTTTCAAGAAGTTCATGGAGGCGATGCCTTTGATCTTATTCGCACACGTTTAAGAAGTGGTAAAGGAAGAGTTCGAAAAATGGGAGCAGATTATCTAACCTATTGTCTGTTGGATGCTGTAGTTGATTTTTATTTTGTCATCCTAGAAAAAGTTGGCGATCGAATTGAGGATTTAGAAGAAGATTTAGTTGGGGAGCCATCTAAACAAACTATGAAGCAACTACATTCTATGAAACGAGAAATGATTTTCCTTAGGAAAGCAGTTTGGCCATTACGAGAAATGATAAATAATTTTGAACGTTCAGAAAGTAAATTAATCACAAAGCCTACACGCCTGTTTTTAAGAGACGTTTATGACCATACCATTCGAGTAATAGATACTGTAGAATCATTCAGAGACCTGTTATCAGGCATGATGGATCTTTATTTATCCAGTGTTAGCAACCGCATGAATGAGATCATGAAGGTACTTACCATTATAACAACCATTTTTATTCCATTAAGCTTTATTGCTGGAGTATATGGTATGAACTTTAAATACATGCCTGAGCTAAACGGCCCAAATAGTTATTTCTATCTACTAGGAATCATGTTAGTAATTGCAATTAGTATGATTTTCTACTTCAAGAAGAAAAAGTGGCTGTAACTCATCAACCGTAGTTCGGAACTTTGGAAAAGTTTTATCCTGCTTACACCCATTAGATTTCTAAATTTGGACTTCATTAAAGAATTTAAATTATGAATGTTTTATTATTAGGTGCTGGTGGTCGCGAGCATGCGTTGGCTTGGAAAATGGCTCAAAGTGAAAAATTGGGCTCTTTATTTATTGCTCCCGGAAACGCAGGAACATCAGATTATGGAGAAAATATTAATCTCTCTCCAACAAATTTTTTGGCAGTCAAAAAATTTGTGCTTGAAAATAAAATCAAAATGGTAGTGGTTGGTCCTGAGGAGCCATTAGTAAAAGGCATTCATGACTTCTTTTTAAAAGATAAGGAGATAAAACACATTCCTGTCATAGGTCCCGATGCTACTGGTGCACAACTGGAAGGCAGCAAAGATTTTTCTAAGCAGTTTATGTTTAGGCACCATATTCCTACTGCCAAATACCAAACATTCACAAAAAATAATATTACAGAAGCCTATAAATTTTTAGAAACGCTGTCACCACCTTTTGTTCTCAAAGCAGATGGTTTGGCAGCAGGAAAGGGTGTAGTAATCCCTACCACGCTGGAAGAGGCAAAGAAAGAATTAGATGACATGCTCTTAAATGCACGCTTTGGAGATTCAAGCGCTAAAGTGGTAATCGAAGAATTTTTAACAGGTATTGAAGTATCGGTATTTGTGCTTTCGGATGGAAAAAGTTATAAAATTCTTCCAGAAGCTAAAGACTATAAACGCATTGGCGAGGGAGATACAGGACCTAATACCGGAGGAATGGGGGCTGTATCGCCAGTTTCTTTTGCCGATGCGGTATTTATGAAAAAAGTAGAAGAAAGAATTATCATTCCCACCATTGAGGGTCTCAAAAAAGAAAATATCATTTACAAAGGGTTCATCTTTATTGGATTAATAAAAGTAAAAGAAGAACCTTTTGTAATTGAATATAACTGCAGGATGGGAGATCCCGAAACTGAAGTTGTTATGCCAAGAATAAAATCAGACTTGCTTGATTTATTTGAAGGGGTAGCAAATCAAACTTTGGCAACTAAAAAACTTGATATTGACCCACGCCCTGTAATAACAGTTATGCTTGTAGCAGGCGGGTATCCTGGAAATTACGAAAAAGGGGATCCTATCACTGGAATAGATTTAGTAAAAGAATCCCTGGTTTTTCATGCTGGAACTATAGAGAAGGAAAATGATATTGTTACAAATGGAGGAAGAGTAATAGCAATCTCTTCCTATGGAAACACCATAAATGATGCATTACAAAAAAGTTTTGAGGGCGCAGAAAAAATAACTTACAAAGGAAAATACTATAGGAAAGATATTGGAAAAGACCTCTTAAATCTTTAATAAAAAAATGAGAAGGACTTACTTTACTGTGCCGTTCTTTTCAGCTTCTTTGTTATACTTAGTCTGCTGAGAAAGCCAATAAATAACACCTGCTGCACCAATTAAAATAAACATAATGTTCACAATACGATTAGGTCCTTCCATTAAAGAAAACACCCATTCGAATGCTTTTTTAGTCTTTAACATAAACTGAGTGAAAGTATATAGCAACATAGGTTTTGTATTAGTTCAACAAATTTATAAATAAATATATACGCCTACCCCATGCAATTGATAAAAGATTCTAACGAAGCAGCAGTTCCTGTTAATTTCGCATATAATATCTATAAATGCTAGTAGCATTCATAAAACATAACAGAGCACTTTCCATAGTAATACTTCCTATCGCTATCATTATTTTATGGCTTTATGGCTTCTTAAATCCTATTGTACCTAATACAGAGCATGCAGCCCCTCTTTATAAACTAATTATTACTGGTATAAGTCAGTATCCATTGCTAATCACTTTTATATCGTTTGTACTGATTTTCATTGAAGCATTATTAATAAATTATATCATCGAAAAAAATGAAATTATTGATACAACTACTTACTTGCCTGCTTTAGTATACATTGTATTAATGAGCCTTCAGCCTGAGATGTTTTCTTTACACCCTATCGTTATTGCCAACCTCTTTATTTTACTTGCCTTGCACAAGCTAATGCAAACCTATCGGAAAGAAAAAGCATATGCAGAAACCTTTGATACCGGCTTATACATATCGCTGGCCTGCCTATTTTATATTCCTACACTAGTCTTCATAATTCTCCTATGGATTGGTCTTCTTATCATTCGACCATTTATTTGGAGAGAATGGGTTATTTCTTTGATTGGAATAACACTACCGTGGGTATACCTGATTTTTTATTACTTCTGGAAAGAAAAACTTGACGTATTGCAATACGAAGCGCTATATTATACTCTCATAGTTCCCTCAAAATCTTTTAGCACTTTAGACCTTTCTATTTCCAATTATTTTCAACTTCTGGTCCTGTCCATTACATTTGTTTTTACTGCCAGTAGATTTTTAAGAGACTATAGCAAGGGCACGGTGCGCCTAAGAAGCAACCTGTCCCTATTAGTATATTTCTTTATTTTCTCAATTATATCAATCATCTTTGCTCCTGAATATACCATCTCCTATTTATCATTCCTGTCCATTCCATATTCAATCTTGTTTTCCAGCTATTTGTTGTTTTCAAAGAAAGAATGGGTGGCTGAACTATTATTTTCACTGTTAATTATTTCGGTATTTATCAACCAGTTTATTCCGTAAATTTGGTTAGAACAAAAAAACTACTATGAAATTTGGTGTTGTAATATTTCCAGGCTCAAATTGCGATCAGGACATGATATATGTTCTTAGAAAAATTATGGGGCAGGAAGTTGTTGAGCTTTGGCACAAGGATAGCAACTTGCAGAATTGCGATATGATTGTTCTTCCAGGAGGTTTTTCTTACGGTGACTATTTACGCTCTGGAGCAATTGCACGATTTTCGCCTATTATGGAAAAAGTTTGTGAATTTGCAGATAAAGGTGGATATGTGTTTGGCGTTTGCAATGGTTTTCAAATTTTATGTGAAGCTAATCTGGTTCCTGGAACTTTATTACATAATACCGAAAGGAAGTTTTCTTGCAAAAATGTTTTTATTAAAGCTCAGAATAACGACACCTTAATTACTTCAAGCATTCCTAAAGAAAAAATCCTAAAAGTTCCTATCGCACACGGAGAGGGCAATTATTTTAACGATGCTGATTCTCTCAAGAAGATGAATGAAAACGGACAGATTTTATTTCGTTACTGTGATGAAATAGGAAACATTACTCCGGAATCAAATCCTAATGGCACCATCGAAAATATTGCTGGTGTTTGCAATGCCGGAAAAAATGTTTTTGGCATGATGCCACATCCTGAGCGTGCTGCTGATCTCAGTTTAGGAAATACTGATGGAAAATTATTATTTGATTCAATTTTAAGCTTAGTTCAAGCTTAATTAAGGCAGAAAATATCTCATATCCTTTCCCTTTTTAACTTGCTCTCTAATAAAAGTGGAGGAAATATCTATGATAGGGGACTTAACCAATTTCACATTTTTATGATTTTTAAACACTCTCCTTGCCCCGGTTCTAGGGTAAACATATATTTTGTAATTAGATAAAATTGTTTTGCAGTCTTTCCACTCAGTTAGTTGAGTAAGATTATCAGCACCTATAATTAAAACAAATTTATTTTTAGGGAACTTAGCACTGAGTTTTTCTAATGTATGTATAGTATACGAAGGCTCAGATAAGAAAAACTCAATGTCACTAACTTTTATTTTAGGATTTTTACCGACTGCTTTTTGCACATTAAACAATCTGCTAGTTGCACTAGCTAGTCCTTTTTTATCTTTTGCTGGGCTATGGGGAGACACAATCAACCAAACTTGATCTAAATCTGTAAACTCCGCCATGTAATTAGCAATAGCTAAATGCCCAATGTGAATGGGGTTAAAGGAGCCAAATAAAAGTCCAATTTTCATTTTTGTAGAAATTCAAAAACTAACCTTTCTGCGTCAGAGCAAGCTTTTTCAAGATTTTCGTTTACAAGAATTTTATCAAATTGATCGGCCACTAAAATTTCTTCTCTGGCTTTAGAAACCCTCTTCGAAAGGCTCTCAGGAGTTTCTGTATTGCGTTGTCTTAACCTTAATTCCAATACTTCAATAGATGGTGGCATAACAAATAACGCATATGCTTTCCTGCCGTATTTTCTTTTTAAGTTTAATCCGCCTTGCACATCTAAATCAAAAATAACATGCTTGCCAGTTTCCCAAATACGATTCATTTCAGAATTTAACGTGCCGTAAAACTGTCCTTGGTAAACTTCCTCCCACTCAGCAAATTCATTTTTTTTAATTTTTTGCTTAAAGTCTTCGGTCGATAAAAAATAATAATCCTTCCCTTCCACTTCGTTGGGGCGCATGGGTCGGGTACAGGCAGAAATAGAAAATTCCAGTTTATCTGAATACTTTTTCAAAATATGCTGAACAATGGTTGTTTTACCAGCCCCTGAAGGTGCTGAGAATATGATAAGTTTTCCTTGATTCATTTATTTCTTAAATGGAACTGTTCCCGAACACACATCTCCTTCAACTGTTCCCTCAATCCACTTTTTTAAATTCTTAATTCTATCGGAGGTCAATGCAGCTTTATATAAACTCCAGCACATAGTTTGTACCGATCCATAATATCCATTTTCTCTGTTTGGATACTTTGCATGCATCTCTGAATCTCTGAATTTTATCCACAAAGTTTGAGCATTTTTTAGGTTAGCAATAAAAATTGTGTCTACTTTAAAATCATGTAGAATCTGCGCGTAAGTGTTGTCAAGCATTTTTTGTGATGCTTGATACTGTTCATCCGCTTCATTATTTAAATCATGTTGCGATTGCGCAAAAACTGAAATAGAAATAAATCCCATTATCAGCAAACCGAAAGCTCTTCTCTTCATATTATAATACATTATTTAATTGTTCTTTAATTTTTTCAAGTTCATCTTTCATTTGCACTACTATTTTCTGAATTTCTGCGTTATTTGCTTTCGATCCGATAGTATTAATTTCACGACCAATTTCTTGTGATATAAAATTCAACTTACGGCCACATTCATCCTCTCCCATAGTTTTTATAAAATAATCTAGGTGTGTTTTCAATCGCACTTTTTCTTCTGTGATATCCAATTTCTCGGCATAGTAAATAAGTTCCTGCTCAAATCTATTTTGATCAATTTTTTGAGCTATTTCTTCCACTTGCTTTCTAATTTTATCTTTAATGGTTGGAATGCGAGCTTCGTCTAAAGACTCCACTTTCTTTAAAGAGCCAGCAATACTATTCAATCTTATGAGTAAATCTTTTTCTAAAGCTTTACCCTCATCAACTCTAAAAGCATCCATAAATTTAATGGCTTTTACTATAGCAGCTAGAATAGGTTTCCAATCGGTATCGCTAAACTCTTCCTTTTCAACTTTAAAAACATCAGGCATTCTCAGTATCGCCAAAAGCATTTCTTCATCATCCAGCTTTAACTCCTTACACAAAGATTGAAGTTCTTTATAATGTGCTTTGGCAACCGTCTTGTTAAGTTTTACTTGCTTATCACCTTCGCTAGTTTCGACAGAAAGACTTAAATCAATTTTACCTCGCTTTAGTTTATCAGAAAGTAGGTTTCGTAATTCGGTTTCTTTTTCACGATAAACGCCTGGTAGTCGAAAATTAACATCCAACCCTTTGCTGTTGACAGAGCGAGTTTCTACAGAGACTTTTTTACCCCTTACCGAAGTATTTGCCTTTCCAAAGCCGGTCATTGATTTAATCATAGTAGCCTATTAACTAATAATTGTTAGTCTGCGAATATACGAATAACCCATATTTTAATTTTATTTGCTTTCCTAATCGAATAAATTCGATATTCGTAATATGATTGATTTACGAAGCGATACTGTTACCAGACCATCCAAAGGGATGTTAGAAGCAATCCTATCCGCAGCTGTTGGAGATGATGTTTTTGGCGAAGACCCTAGTGTAAACATGCTGGAAGAACGCACATCTGTTCTTTTTGGCAAAGAAGCAGGCTTATTTTGTCCCTCAGGCACCATGACAAACCAAATAGCAATTAACGTTCATACAAGTCCGGGCGATGAAGTAATTTGCGACACAAACGCGCACATTTATGCTCACGAAGGGGGTGGCGTTGCATTTAACTCCGGTGTACAGGTAAGACTTTTGCCTGGTGATCGCGGACGCATAAATGCTCAACAAATAATTGAGCATATCAATCCAACGCACGATTGGTTGCCTAGAACTTCGCTAATAAGCCTTGAGAACACAGTAAACAAAGCTGGAGGGAGCATATATGAGTTAAATTCCATAAAAGAGATTTCTGTCGTAACTAAAAAGCACAACCTTAAACTTCATTTAGATGGAGCAAGAATTTTCAATGCTCTTGCAGAAACAGGCGAGTTACCTGCAGATCATGGTAAGCTTTTTGACTCTATTTCAGTATGTTTTTCAAAAGGTTTGGGTTGTCCAGTCGGCTCCGTATTACTAGGAGATAAAGCATTTATTAAAGAAGCTCGAAGAGTTAGAAAAAAATTTGGTGGCGGAATGCGTCAAGCTGGATTTTTAGCAACAGCGGCTCTTTATGCGCTTGACAATAACGTAAAACGATTAAAGGAAGACCACCTTCGTGCTAAAAGAATTGCCGAAGTGTTAACGAGTGCTCCGTACGTAGAATCTTTGCTCCCTGTAGAAACAAATATTTTAATCTTTAGTTTAAAAGACCCACATACAAGCGAAACTTTTCTTAAAAAACTAGAAGCTAAAGGTGTAAAAGGAATTGCGTTTGGAAAAAAAATGGTGCGCTTTGTAACTCATTTAGACTTTAACAATGCGCAGCTGGATAAATTACTGATAACCCTAAAGGAAATTGCTTAAGCATTATCTTTTATATGATTTTTATCCTTTTCTTTTTGCAGCCAAGCTAAAGCATCATCCTTTATAGCAGAAATGTAAATAGGATATTGTGGGTTATAAAAATTTAGAAAAAACTTTATACCCATCCGTAGCGCTGCATTTTTTACTACATATGCAACAGCAGCTTGTCTATTTTTTTTGCCCAGTAATTTAGCTTCTTTCATGGCCTTTTCATTCATGGGAATAAACCCATTAAAGGAAACCAATACATAAACTTTTTCACCTTTTCCTAATTTATCATGGCATTCAAAAATCTGTCGAATATCTTCGATTTCTAATCGAGCAACTTTTTTAAATTCGATATGAAGTATATTCTCGGGTCAAGGTCAATAGTTGGGGAGTAATCTAAAAATGCCGATTTTTGGGTTTTA
>CAYZTB010000063.1:0-11117 GCA_964481195.1 uncultured Bacteroidia bacterium
CTAATAGCAGAGAATGTAGCATTAAAAGCACGGGTAAAAGAATTGGAAGAGTTAGCAAAAAGGATCTCGGTGGTTTTCGACATGAAAAATTTAACTTTCTTCTTGCATGCGTGTGCTTTAAACAAAAAATGTTTGCTAAGACCAACACCTTACTAAATGAAAAATTTGAAATAAAGGAAGATAAAGAAGGTTGGGAATTAAACTGGCGCGTATTAAGAATCATGACAAACATAGAGCTGGGTCTTGAAGGAAAAGCTGAGGCGCAGGTAGAGCAATTTAGAAAATTCATTACAAATAATTCAGCTAATAATTACTTCTCTCCACGACAAAAAACAATAGAAAAATTCCTAACACTTGCTATGCGAAAAGGGTTTATGTTCTCGCAATTAAACGGCAAATCCCAAAACTGCTTAGAATTACTTTCTTCTGGAACTGAAGAGTACAAGTGGAAGTCTCTTTCATCAGAGCTTATTCCATTTCATGAATGGACGGAAAATAAGATGCACTCTAACTTGCGAGTATGTTAAATCCTAACTGCTTGAACGTTAGGGGATACTGGCAACATTGCGAATTCTCTAATTACTACTATAGTTATACGTAGCGCTTATTTCTTATTTTCGTTATATTATCTTAAACCCTAAAACATGTTAAAAACAACACTTATTTTTATTGGAATTGTGCTGTGTGCCTTTTCTTATTCACAAAAAAAATCTTTTTTTGATTTTAAAGCTAATAATATAGATGGTAAAGAAATAGACTTTAAATCTTTTAAAGGAAAAAAAATTCTAGTGGTAAACGTTGCATCGGAGTGTGGGAACACACCTCAATATAAAGACTTGGAGACTCTATACAAAAACTATAAAGACAGTAATTTAATCATATTAGGTTTTCCTTGCAATGATTTTAGTGGTCAGGAGCCGGGCACGGAAAAAGAAATTAAGGCCTTTTGCACAAAGAACTATGGAGTGACCTTTCAAATGATGTCTAAGATTTCAATTACGGGCGATAAGCCGCATCCTATATATAAATGGTTGCAAAATAAATCTGAAAATGGTGTAAAAGACGAAAAAGTAACTTGGAACTTCTTTAAGTTTATGGTAAATGAAGATGGAAGTTGGGGCGGCTCTTTACCGGCTAAAATTAGCCCTTCTAATACTATTATTACTGATTGGATAATGGATAGATAAACTATGATGCTAGATATTTTAGCCTTTGGCGCACACCCCGATGATGTAGAGCTTTCCTGTAGTGGAACAATTCTTAAACAAGTTTCTTTAGGTAAGAAAGTTGGCATTGTCGATTTAACTCAAGGGGAGCTAGGCACTAGGGGTACTGTTGCAATAAGATTCAAAGAAGCAAAAAAGGCGGCACAAATATTGGGTGTTTCAGTTCGGGAAAACTTGAAAATGGCTGACGGCTTTTTTCAAAACGACAAAAAAAACCAGCTTACTGTAATTAAAAAGCTTAGACAGTACCGCCCAGAGGTTGTTTTAGCAAATGCGTTAGAAGATAGACATCCAGATCATGGAAGGGCTGCAAAATTGGTTTCCGATTCATGTTTTCTTGCAGGACTAGCGAAAATTCAAACTAAAGTAAATGGCAAAGTGCAGCAACCATGGAGGCCTAAAGCGGTTTATCATTACATTCAATACAGGAAGCTTAAGCCCGATTTTATTGTAGATGTTTCTTCTTTTATAGATAAGAGAATGGAGAGCATCAGAGCTTATAAATCTCAGTTCTTTGACCCTAATTCTAAAGAACCTGAAACGTTAATCTCGAACGCATCCTTTTTAGATTACATTATGACTCGCGAAGCTGAATATGGTAAATTATTGAAAGTGAAATATGCCGAGGGGTTTAATGTAATGGAAGAATACAAGGGTAATATTTTAATATAATTCAGATTTTTACAATAAAAAAACCCCGACAATTTGCCGGGGTTTTTTTATGCTGATTTACTCAGCAATAAAATAACTTATTTAGAAACAGTCATTTTTCCTGTAGCTACAGCATCTCCGCTTTTGATTGTATAGAAATACAAACCATTAGAGAAGTTACCAGCATCAACAGAAAGCGTACGTCTTCCAGCAGATAAATTTTCTGAAGAAGAATATACTTGCTGTCCTAGGCTATTAACAATCTGAAGTGTTACAGAAGCATTTTGCTTCATAGTAATGTCAAAGAAAGTTAAACCAGTAGCAGGATTTGGGTAGCTATTAGCAATGCTAAACACATTGTTGTTGTGTTCGTACACGCTTTGAGCTCCACAGGAAGCTGTTCCGGCTAATACTAATGTTTTGTCAACTTTACCATAACGCATTTCAGAAGCAGCAATAGGGTCGCCATTCTGTATGTTAGTTCCTGGCTCAGTATCTAAATCATATAAGAAGTGAAGGTTTGCATCAACTTTCTTTGCAAGAGAGCTGAAGAACTCTTCTTCACCTTGCGTACAAGTGATGTTCTGAATCTTTCCAAATGTAGTACCACCGTCAGCAGAAGCAACAATCCAAAGATCGCGGAAGCTCTGACCATCAACAGTAGAATCTCCATCAGAAACTAGAGAGAAAAGAATGAAAACATTATTTCCATCAACAGCAATACTTGGAATTGTTAAGAACGATCTGTTACCATATCTAGCTGAAGGTGGAGTAGATGCACCAGATGGATTGATGTTAGAAGTGTATTGTCCTACTTCCCATGCATTTGTACCATTACCACCATTTGCAACAGCATCAATATCAGCAAGTGTAACAGGGATGTTAACTTTAGCTTTTGCAACATCATTCCAGTATATTAGACCAGCTTCAGTTGGGAAGAATCCTCCAACTATAACAAGTCCAGTAGAATATGCAACGTGTGTAGTACCAGTAGAACCTAGAACTACAGTCACAGCTCCATCATTAGTTTGCGCAGTGTCAGTAGCAGTTCCAGTAGAATCGATTGATGGTTCGAAAGCATAACTATCAACAGAGGTTCTTGTAAAAGTAGCGCCATTATCAGTAGATTTCCAAAGTATTACATCTGCATCAAGTCCACCATAAACTATTGCAACAGTAGCGCCTTCTGCATCAATTGCATAAGCTTCTCCACTACCATTATATGTACGAGTGCTATCATAGCCTGGTAACATTACAGATTGGTCAAACCAAGACGCACCTCCATCTAAAGAGCGAGAGTATGCAGTTGGAGTAGTAATACCATTAGCAACACCATCAAAATAACCTGCAAGTAAGTGAATAGAGTTTCCGTCAGATCCACCGGTTGCAATTCTACCCCATAGTCCTTGGTTTACGCCTTGGTTTGCAAGAATTGTAGTTGCACCAGCAGTAATGCCAGTCCAGGTATTTGAACCTTTTCCAGTATTTTTTGATTGCTTAAAATCGTAAGGAACACCGTTGTGAGCAAAAATTGTTTCTACTCCACTAGGAAGTACAGCAATTTGGCTAAATCCAGTACGAGTAGTTTCTACTCTTATTGTAGCTCCACCAGGAACCACAAGTGCAGAGCCGTTCCAGTGATTGTATCCAGAACCGCGGTTTGCGTTTCCAGAAGCACAAGCATCGTCAATAGTCCAAGCAAAAGACAGTGTTCCGTCAGCATAGTTAATAATGTTTCTTGGTGCTGCAGAATTTGATTGTAACTCATAACAAGTATAGCCAACCAACGTAGATGCAAGAACAGAATTGCCCTTATGCGTAATTGGTTTAGGAGTAGCTGTTGAGCTTGGGAAGTTAGAATCATTCATTGGCAATGTTCTAAGAATAGGAACTGCTTTGTTAGGAAGCAAAGGACGAGCATTTTGACCTTGCACATTAACAACACAAGCCCCAATCAGTACAAAAGAACTGAGAAGTAGTGATTTTTTCATGACTTTTTTAAGTTTTGGTTAAATATTTTTATAATTGTTGTTGCGAATATAGTGTACTTTTCGAATATAGCAAACATAGATTAGTCCTTTTTTATTAAAATTAATTCACAAAAAAAGAACGTTTTGAAGCCTATTCTTTCTTTATTTTGAATAATTATGAAAAAACATATTGTATTTTTTTATTTTCTTTCATTTTTAGAGGGTTCATCGGTAATGGCAACTGAGTTGATTGGTGCTAAAATGCTTGCTCCTTACTATGGAACCTCTTTGTATGTATGGTCGGCAGTGTTAGGAATTACGTTAGCCGGACTTGCATTAGGTTATTTTTTGGGAGGATTAGTTTCAGTAAAAAAAAATGTAGAAAAAAACTTATATTATATTCTACTTCTAAGTTCGATTTTCCTGATAGCAATGCCTTCCTTGGCAAATATTTCAATTATTCAATTTGTTAGGTTTCAGTTGGTTGAGTCAATAATGTTGTCTGCAATTGTTATTCTGTTTCCTCCGGTTTTCTGTATGGGTATGGTTTCTCCCTTAATTGTTACTTGTGTTTTAAAAGTTAAAAGATCTTCAGCTAATATAGAAGCAAACAATAACGAACAAGCAGGGAAAGTTACCGGCACAATTTATGCAATTTCTACGCTAGGTGGAATTTTAGCAACGTTCTTACTGGGATTCTACATAATTCCAACTTTTGGACTAACACAACCAGCCATATATATCGGTTTGCTTTTAGGAGTGATTCCATTTTATATGCTTGTTACTTCTAAGCAATTTGTTTCATTTCTTTTCCCGTTAGTAATTTTTTTTGCTTTTACCGGATCAAAACCTGTTTCTTTTGGTGAACAAATAAAAATACATTACACTAGCGAAGGAGTTTTGGGGCAGATAATTGTAGCAGACTATCCGCTTTATGAATCGGAAACAATAATTGGTTCACAACGCATTCTTTTTGTAAACAGGAGTACTCAAACAATCGTTACAAAAATAAATGGACAAGAAAATCACTTTGAGTATGTGAACTTAATAAAAGAAAAAACTGCTGATCGCAGCAAATATAAAAACGCACTTATATTAGGTTTAGGTGGAGGAAGCTTGGCAAATGAATTGTCTAGAAATCTGATAGCTGTAGAGGCGGTAGAATTAGATTCTAGGATGGAAAAAGTAGCTAAAGCGTATTTTAATTTATCGAACAAAGTCTCTGTTTATAATGATGACGCTCGGCATTTTGTTAAGAAAAATCTGGAACATAAAACTAACTCAAAAAAAATCGATGTTATTGTCCTAGATGCGTTTGTAGGGGAGGTAAATCCTCATCATCTTTTTACAAAAGAATTTTTTGCTGAAGTAAGCTTGACGCTGACTGATAGCGGAGTATTTTTTATTAATGGAAATGGCTATTGGAAAGACCATGTCGGGATAGGTATGCGGTCGATTTGTAAAACCTTATTAAGTGCTGGCTTTAATGTAGAAGTTTTGCCAACAGAGGAAAATGAAGATTATAGAAATATAGTGTTGATAGCTAAAAAAAGTAATGGTGCAGCTTGCAAAGCTACGGGTGTAGAGGTTAAGGATACGTTAGTCTCCGATGGAGCGGTGTTGGTAGATGAATATCCTAAGCTGGAAATCTTAAATGCAGAAGCTAATTTGCGCTGGAGAAACGCGTGTATGAAATATTATATGAGTGGATATTACACGGGGCAAGACAGGTTTTTATTTAAGTAAAGGTATTAAGGAGCTAAGCGTGTAATTTCCCATTTTCCTTTTTTTGATTTGCGGTACACGATTCGATCGTGCAACCTGCTTTCTCTGCCTTGCCAAAATTCAAAAGATGTAGGAATTAGCCGATAGCCGCCCCAATAAGGAGGACGAGGTACTTTTTTTTCTTCAAATGACTTAGAAAATTCTTCTACCAGGGAATATAGTTCATCTCGATTATTTATTTTTTTACTTTGTGGAGATGACCATGCTCCAAGCTGACTGTCACGTTCCCTACTTGCAAAGTAGGCATTTGATATTTTTGATGATAGCTTTTCGGTTACGCCCATTATTCTTATTTGCCTATTTAGTCTTGGCCAAAAAAAGAGTAGACAAGCATTTTTATTTTTTTTAAGTTCTGTTCCTTTTTGACCATTATAGTTAGTAAAAAACCAAAAACCTTTTTTGTCGCTACCTCGTAGATATACAATCCTTGAGTTAGGTTTGTGGTTGGCAGATGTAGAAAGGGCCATGGCGCTTGCATCTTCACCTAAAAAGCGAAATGCTTCTCCATACCATTCTTCAAATTGAATAAATGGATTTTTGTCTATAGTGTCTTCAGAAAGTAAAGGTTTTTTTAGGCTATTGTCCATTTTTTTTTTTTCGATGTGGGAATGTTTTTTGGCTTACAAATGTATTACTTTATACTTTTGTATATTAGTAGAAGATTAATGTATAAAAAGCATAAAAATAAAATTAGTATAAATCAGATAGCTTTTACAGTCTGTCTTGTACTCTATTCTTTGGTTTCATTAGCTCAGCCATCAGTGTTTAAAGCTGACCCGGAAGGAGCAAAAACATTTTTTAACAGCCATAATTATTTTGCCGCTATAAAAGTTTATCAATTGTTGTTAAAAAAGGAACCTGAAAACATTGAGTATAATCAAATGATAGCAAGGTCTTACATGCTTTCTAACTCAATTAAAGCCAAAGCTATTCCACACCTTGAATTTTTGATTAAACAAGAAAAATTCCCGGACGATACTTGGCTGGACCTTGCCAGAGCCTACCATTTTACAAATAGATTTGATGAAGCAATAAAGTATTACAATAAATATAAATTAAAAGTTGCGGGAGATAAAAAGGAAACTGCTTTGGTGGACAGATACATTGAGCAAGCGCACAATGGTAATGAGTTGGTGAAACGCCCACTCCATGTGATATTCGAGCCATTAGATAAAAATGTAAACTGCGAATACCCTGATTTTTATCCCATCATTTCTCCGGATGAATCGGTATTATATTTTACTTCACGCAGAAAAAGCCCTACAGCGCTTCGAGCAGAGTTTGATGGTTTGTACCCTTCCGATATTTTTGATTCGCAAATTAAAAATGGAACTTATGGGAAAGCACAAACGGTGGGTAACATGATTAACACTCCTTTGGATGAGCAGATTGTAGATGTATCGGATGATGGTACAGTTATGTTATTTTATATAGACCGCATCGATGTGTTTGGAGATATTTGGATTTCCAGAAGGCTCAATAATAAAATGCCTTGGTTAAAATCCGAACCATTACCTGATAATATTAATGCCGGATTGGAAACTTCTGCTTCCATTTATAAAGATGAATATACGGAAGAGGAAAGTCTTTTAATTTCCAGCAGTAGAAAAGGAACTGATGATAATCCAAATTTTGGAGAAACAGATATTTACATTTCTAAAAAATTACCTAATGGCAACTGGAGCGACCCTAAAAACTTAGGAGCAAATATCAATACCCCATACAAAGAAGAATTTCCTCAATTTTCTCTGGATGGAAAGACGCTGTATTTTGCTTCGCAAGGCCATTCAAGCATGGGAGGTTTTGACTTGTTCAAATCAAAATGGGATGATGTAGACCAATCATGGTCTAAGCCCAAAAATTTAGGATTTCCAATAAATACTGCTGGCGATGATATTAACATAAGTTTTACATCTGAAGGAAGGATAGCTTATATGTCTGCCTTAAGAGAGGGTGGGCAAGGTGACTTAGATATTTATAGATTGATATTAAAAGATGTAGAAGCGAAAGAGTCTATTTTTAAAGGATATGTCTCTAGTCAGGATACCTTGCATAAAATTAGAAATGTTAGAATAGAAATTGCAGATAAAGGAACTAATGAATTGTATGGAACTTATTTGCCCGATGCAAATAGCTGTTATTACGTGATGGCATTACCTCCCGGAAAATGGGTTATGACTGTCTCGGCAGATGGATTTGCAGATCATGCGGAGGACATAAATGTTTTTGAAGAAGTACTTAAGTTTTGCCCTGAAACAACAAAAAATGTTAAACTATTAAATAAATAATTGTGAAAAAAGAGCGCGTATTAATAACAGGAGCAGCTGGGTTTTTAGGATCCCATTTGTGTGATCGATTTTTAAAAGAAGGCTACTCTGTGATTGGTATGGACAATCTCATCACTGGAGATTTAAAAAATATTTCTCACTTGAATGAAAACTCCGATTTTGAATTTGTAAATCACGATGTAGCAAAGCATATTTCAATGGAGGGAGAGCTAAAATATATTTTGCACTTTGCTTCTCCTGCATCACCAATTGACTATTTGAAAATTCCTATTCAAACATTAAAAGTTAGTTCGTTGGGAACTCATAATTTGCTTGGATTGGCAAAAGCCAAAAAGGCTCGTATTCTAGTTGCTTCAACCTCCGAAGTGTATGGTGATCCGTTGGTACATCCACAAACAGAAGAATATTGGGGAAATGTAAATCCAGTTGGGCCACGTGGAGTTTATGACGAAGCAAAACGATTTATGGAAGCTATGACCATGGCGTATCATACCTATCATGGATTGGAAACACGCATCATTCGTATTTTTAATACCTACGGACCCAGAATGCGATTGAATGATGGTAGAGTGCTCCCTGCATTTATTGGTCAGGCATTACGCGGTGAGGATTTGACCATGTTTGGCGATGGTTCTCAAACGCGTTCGTTTTGTTATGTAGATGATTTAATAGAAGGCATATTTAGATTGTTGATGAGTGATTATGTTCAGCCTATGAATATTGGAAACCCATCAGAAATTACGATTAAAGAATTTGGAGAGGAGATTATCAAACTTACGGGAACTACTCAAAAACTAATTTCGCTACCTCTCCCTCAAGATGATCCTAAGCAACGACAACCCGATATTACAAAAGCAAGAAAAATATTAGGCTGGGAGCCTAAAGTTTCCAGAGCAGAAGGGTTGAAAATTACCTACGCTTATTTTAAGTCCTTAAGCACAGAAGAGCTTACCAAAGTGGAGCATAAGAGTTTTGAAAGCTATGCAAAATAGGTACGCATAATTCTTATCTTTGCACACCTATCAATACGTGCAATTCCGTGACTCAAAAAAAATACTTTGTACATCCTACAGCTGTCATAGATGATGGTTGTAAAATTGAAGCCGGTGTAAAGATTTGGCATTTTTCTCATATTATGCCCGGATGTACTATAGGTCTAAATTCAAACATTGGTCAAAACTGTGTGGTATTTCCAGATGTGGTATTAGGGAAAAATGTAAAAGTGCAGAACAATGTTTCTATCTACTCTGGCGTTACCTGTGCCGATGATGTTTTTTTAGGGCCATCCATGGTATTTACAAATATTTCTAACCCAAGAAGTGCCATTGTCAGAAAGGGAAAATATGAAAAAACAAAGGTAGGCAAAGGAGCAAGCATTGGTGCAAACGCAACCATCGTATGTGGAAATGACATTGGAGCTTATGCATTTATAGGAGCCGGCTCTGTGGTTACAAAAAAAATTCCAGCTTATTCACTTTGGGTAGGCAATCCAGCTAAGCAAATTGGTTGGATGAGTGAATACGGACATCGTTTAAAATTTGACAAAAAAGGATTTGCTGTTTGTATAGAAAGTAAAGAAAAATATAAGCTAGTAAAAGGAAACGTTTCTAAAGTAAAATGAGTAAAATAAAATTTGCAGTTATTGGTCAGGGGCATATTGGCAAGCGCCATGCCGAAATGATTCGCAGAAATTCGGAGACCGAACTGATAGCTGTTTGTGATGTTCTTTCTAAAGAAAAATTAGCGTTAAATGAGATTGCAGAAAAATTTTACCAGTCAGCGGAAAATCTTTTGAAAGCACATCCCGAAGTAGAGGTGGTAAATATTTGTTCCCCCAATGGGTTACATGCCTCGCATGCAATCGCTGCATTAAACTCAAGTAAACATATTGTTGTAGAAAAGCCAATGGCTTTGCATCGTCAGGATTGTGAGCAAATTATATCGATGGCGCTTCAGAAAAACAAACAAGTTTTTTGTGTCATGCAAAACCGTTATTCACCTCCAAGTGTTTGGCTGAAGGATATGGTTGATAAGAAAATAATTGGAGACATATTCATTGTGCAATTAAATTGTTATTGGAACAGAGATGAACGATACTATAAAAAAGGAAACTGGAAAGGTTCTCAAGAATTAGATGGAGGAACTTTATTTACTCAGTTTTCGCATTGGATAGATTTATTATACTGGATATTTGGAGATATAACAGAAATACAAGCCAAGTTTGCAGACTTCAATCATTCGGACTTAACTGAATTTGAAGACAGTGGATTAATAAATTTTAGATTTGTAAAGGGTGGTATAGGTTCTATAAATTATTCAACCTCTGTATGGAATAAAAATTTAGAAAGCAGCATTACAATTATTGGTAGCAAAGGAAGTGTAAAAGTGGGCGGTCAGTATATGGATAAAGTTGAATCTTGCCATGTTAAGGATTATCAATTACCTGAACTGGCTCCTACCGAACCTGCCAATGATTATGGTGCATACAAAGGTTCTGCTAACAATCATCACTTTTTAATTGAGAATGTTGTAGACTCTATAAAAGGGCGAAAATCTATTACAACAAACGCATTGGAAGGAATGAAAGTGGTTGATATTATTGAAAGAATATATTCTTTTAGAAAACAAAATAGAAAAAATTAAAAATTATATGTATCGTATCATAAATATTTAATGAGTTTTCAATATGTATCAAGAAATATTAAATAAAAATAACACAGTTGCTGTGATAGGACTTGGCTATGTGGGTTTGCCTATCGCATTAGCTTTTTCAAAAAAAGTAAAAGTGATTGGATTTGATATCAATCAAGCAAGGGTTGATATGATGAAAAATGGAGTTGACCCAAGCAACGAATTAACCAAAGAAGCCTTCGCTGGTTGCGATATTGAATTTACTGCATCGTTAGATGTATTAAAGAAAGCAAACTTTTATATTGTAGCTGTTCCAACTCCTATTGATGAACATAACTTACCAGATTTAAAGCCGCTATTAGCAGCCTCTGCAGCTGTTGGAAAAGTTTTAAAGCAAGGAGATTATGTGGTGTTTGAATCTACCGTTTATCCGGGATGTACCGAGGAAGACTGTATTCCTGTTTTGGAAGAGAAGTCAGGTTTAGTATTTAAAAAAGATTTTAAAGTTGGTTATTCTCCAGAGCGAATTAATCCGGGAGTTAAAGAGCATACAATTTGTAAAATAT
>CAYZTB010000063.1:11127-15394 GCA_964481195.1 uncultured Bacteroidia bacterium
ATTAAAAGTAGTTTCAGGATGTGATGCAGAATCGTTAGAGGAGATAGCTAAGGTTTATGAAATTATTGTAGAGCCAGGCACACACAAAGCATCCAGCATTAAAGTGGCAGAAGCAGCTAAAATTATTGAGAACACTCAGCGCGATGTAAACATTGCATTGATGAACGAACTTTCCATCATTTTTAACAAAATGGGAATTAACACGTTTGATGTGTTGGAAGCAGCAGGCACCAAATGGAATTTTTTAAAATTCTCTCCCGGTTTAGTGGGTGGGCATTGCATTGGGGTAGATCCTTATTATTTAACGCATAAAGCAGAAGCGTTAGGCTATCATGCGCGCGTAATAAACTCAGGGAGATATGTGAATGACTCCATGGGATTTTACGTAGCTAAAAATTTGGTGAAAAAGATAATTGCTGAAGGAGGCAACATTTCTAAATCAAAGGTGTTAGTAATGGGAGCTACTTTTAAAGAAGATGTAAGTGATATTCGTAATTCTAAAGTTGCAGATATTGTAAAAGAATTAATCTCTTTTGGCGTTGTAGTTGAAGTGGTAGATCCGCATGCGGACTCAGACGAGCTGAAGCATGAATACGGATTTGGATTAAATACATTGGGAAATAATTACGATGGTGTAATAATCGCGGTTAATCATAAAGAGTATTTGCAATTGGATGAAAAGCACTTTGCATCCATCCTTACTAAAAATGGAATTTTGGTAGATGTAAAAGGATTGTATAGAGGAAAAATAAAGAACTTAAATTATTGGTCATTGTAATGAAAAGAAGTATTCTGATAACGGGAGGCGCAGGATTTATTGGCTCGCATGTAGTACGTTTATTTGTTACAAAATATCCGGATTATAAAATCATTAATCTGGATAAACTTACCTACGCAGGCAATCTTGCCAATCTAAAAGACATTGAAGAAAAACCAAACTACGAATTTGTAAAGGGCGATATTTGCGATGCAAAGCTTGTACAAAAGCTATTTGAGCAATACAACTTTGATGGAGTTATTCATCTGGCAGCCGAGTCGCACGTAGATAGAAGCATCTCCAACCCCATGGAATTTGTAACTACCAACGTAATAGGTACGGTTACCCTTTTAAATGCGGCTAAACTACACTGGGCTACTTCGTCAGGAGTACATGAAGAGAGGCAGTTATTCTACCACGTCTCTACCGATGAGGTTTACGGAACATTAGGCGAGACCGGCTTATTTGCTGAAAGCACTAGCTACGACCCACATAGTCCATACTCTGCATCTAAAGCCAGCTCCGATCATTTTGTGAGGGCCTATCACGATACATTTAAATTGGCTGTTGTGATTTCAAATTGCTCTAATAATTACGGTTCTTTTCATTTTCCTGAAAAATTAATTCCACTCGCTATCCATAACATTAAAAATAACTTAGCTATACCGGTGTATGGCAAAGGAGAAAATGTGCGCGATTGGTTGTTTGTCGAAGATCATGCTAAAGCGATAGATGTTATTTTTCACAATGGAAAAACTGGCGATACCTATAATATTGGTGGCAATAATGAATGGACAAACATTAACCTTATTCGTTTGCTTTGCAAAACATTGGATGCTAAATTAGGAAGGGCAGAAGGGGAATCGGCAAAGCTTATCACTTTTGTTAAAGATAGAGCAGGGCATGATTTACGCTATGCAATTGATTCCGGCAAACTTCAAAAAGAATTAGGCTGGAAGCCCTCTTTACAATTTGAAGAAGGCTTAGTTAAAACGGTAGATTGGTACTTGGCCAATGAAGATTGGTTAAAGAATGTTACCAGTGGTGATTATCAAAAGTATTACGAAGGGCAATACGTAAAGCGTTAATAGGAATTTCTGATAATCTTTGTAATTGGTGGAAAAATTTCATACTGCTGATATTTCAAAACATTCATTTCTCATTACCGGAGGGGCAGGTTTTATTGGTTCTAACCTAGTAGAGTATTTAGTGCAATACGGTGCTAAAAAAATTGTAGTGCTGGATAATTTATCCACCGGTTTTGAAGAAAACATTAAGCCTTTTATTTCTAACGGAGGAAATGTAAAATTTATCAAAGGCGATATTTGCGATTTGAATACTTGCAAAGAGACCTGCGAAGGAATAGACTATCTTTTTCATCAAGCAGCGCTGGGCTCTGTGCCGCGCTCTATTGAAAATCCGATTGCAACACACAATGCCAATGCTAGCGGATTTTTATCCGTACTAGTGGCAGCAAAAAATGCAGGCGTAAAGCGCATTGTATTTGCTAGTTCATCCTCCGTTTATGGCGACATATTGGATTCTCCTAAGCGGGAAGAGAAAATTGGAAAACCTTTATCTCCTTATGCAGTAAGTAAGCTGGTCAATGAATTTTATGCCGATATTTTTTCGCGCACCTATAACATGGAAATTATTGGTCTGCGCTACTTCAATATTTTTGGACCAAGGCAAAATCCAAACGGTGCCTATGCTGCTGCTATACCTCTTTTTATTCATGGGCTTACAAATAATACTCCCGTGTACATTAATGGCGATGGGGAACAATCGCGGGATTTTACATTTGTTGAAAATGCAGTGCAGGCAAATATTAAAGCTATGTTTTGTGAAAACAAAAATGCTTTGGGCACGGTTTTTAATATTGCTTTAGGGGATAAGATATCTGTAAATAAATTATTTAGCATTTTAAAAAATATTATAGACTCCTCCATAGCACCAACGTATCGTGAGGAGCGGCAAGGTGATGTAAAAAATTCTATGGCTGATATATCCAAGGCAGCCCATATTTTAGGATATGCGCCATCCGTGCAAGTAGAAGAGGGGCTAAAAAAAACTGTAACTTGGTTTGATGAGAATTTTAAGAAATGAGTTTCTTTTCAAAAATATTCGGGCCTTCAACCAATACGAGCAGTCCAATTGATTTGTCAGTGCTGAAATGCGATGTGCACTCTCATTTTATTCCCGGTATTGACGATGGAGCGCAAAACATGGATGAATCAATTCACTTGATTCGTGCGTTTCATGAAATGGGATACAAAAAAGTGATTACTACACCCCATGTAATGAGCGATGCTTATCGTAACACACCCGAAATAATTTTAGGCGGTTTAGCTAAAGTACGCGAAGCATTAAAGGCCGAAAGTATCCCCATAGAGATTGAAGCAGCCGCAGAATATTATTTAGATCTTGAATTTGAAAAGTTAATTGATGCAAAAAATCTGTTAACATTTGGAGCTCCTGCCCCAAACGAAGCTTCAGGGAAGTATGTATTGTTTGAGCTTGCATTTATTAACCCTCCCGATAGCTTAATGAATGTAGTTTTTAAGCTAATTACAAATGGTTACAAGCCTGTGCTAGCCCATCCTGAGCGATATAATTTTTGGCACGGCAACTTTAATAAATACGAAGAGCTGGTTGAAAAAGGAGTGCTCCTGCAATTAAATATTAATTCGCTTACCGGACATTATTCACCGGCAGTAAAATCCATAGCCGAGCGAATGGTTGACCAGAATATGATTTCTTTTTTAGGCAGCGATTGTCATCATCCCGGACATATAGAGCTTATTAAAAATGTTGCTGTATTCGAAAAATCGCTTGATAAATTATTGACTAGCGGGAAGCTTTTAAATAGTACGCTTTAATTAATTTAGATCCTTATTTAATTTTCTGTGCCGTCAGGACTTAGGTCCTGACGAATATATTCTTGATTTCTTTATCGTAAGGTATTCTGAAGGAGTCCTTCGGACTTTTGGAGTAATACCATTACTGATTATATATTAGTCCATAACATTTGGTATAATGCCGATCAAGTACAAATTATACTTGGACTAAAAGATATGAAGCATGGGTATAACACCTGACGCCACTAAAATTTTCACTTATGTTTGCATAAAATCGATTACGAAGCGATCTACATAGGTGCAGTATCTGTCAGAGTTTGCATTATTTAGATTTTACTAAATCCAAAATTTTACGGTATAATAGTTTTTCATCAAGGGGTTTTGCAATATAGTCGTTCATGCCTATAGCTTTGCACTTTTCTACATCAACGGTGGTTACATCGGCAGTTAGTGCAATGATTGGGATTTGTAAGTTCATTTTATTGCGGATATATTCTGTGGCTTCAAATCCATTCATTACTGGCATCTGCAAGTCCATTAGAATAATATCGTAAGCATTGGTTGCTCCTAAGGAGTCTTTTTGGGATAGTTTTTCAATAGCTATTTTTCCGTTGTCTGCAATATCCCATGCGAATTTGAAATCATCCAATAT
>CAYZTB010000064.1:0-15238 GCA_964481195.1 uncultured Bacteroidia bacterium
ATTCCCTCCCCAATAGGGAGGGTAAGGGTGGGACAATTCATCGCTCGTGTAGGCGCAGGCATGGAGCACATTGATGTGGCCTATGCCGAAAGCAAAGGTGTTAAATGCATTTCCTCTCCCGAAGGAAATCGCAATGCCGTTGCAGAACATGCCTTGGGTATGCTTTTAAGTTTGTTAAATAATATTTCTAAGGCTAATGCTGAAGTAAAAGCAGGAGAATGGAAACGTGAAGCAAACAGAGGGACAGAGCTTGAAGGAAAAATAGTTGGAATTATTGGATATGGAAACACCGGAAGTGCTTTTGCTAAGGTGCTGAGCGGATTAGGAGTGAAGATGCTGGCGTACGATAACGACCCATCCCTAACCCTTCCCGAAGGGAAGGGAAATGTTGAGATTGTTTCTTTGAAAGAAATTTTTGAAAAGGCTGATGTTGTATCACTTCATTTACCATTAACAGAAGAAACTAATTATCTGGTAGATGATACTTTTATAAATAAATTCAAAAAAAATATTTGTCTCATCAATACTTCCCGCGGTCCTATAGTAAAGACAGCGGATTTAGTGAAAAACTTAAAATCCAGAAAAGTGCTGGGTGCTTGCCTAGATGTAATTGAATACGAAGAAACATCCTTTGAGGCTGTTGATTCTACAACTAAGAACCAAGAACTAACAACTAATTCTGACTGGAAATATCTTAAAGAATCTCAGAATGTAATCCTAACTCCTCACATTGCCGGTTGGAGTTTTCAATCCAGCGAAAAGATGGCGAGGATATTAGTCGAGAAGATTGCTGAACTTTGCAAATGAAGAATATAAAAGAGAGAACAGATAAGGTAATAAAAACACTTCAAAAGTGTTCTTTTGTATTAGTGTTTGCAAGTTCGTTTTCACATGCTCAAACATCCAACGATTCCACCACCACCTCTATTTTAATTACAAGTTATCCATTCTCCTACAATACATATTTTTTGCAGGGTACATTTGCTATTGGTCCATCTTTTTCCATAAAACAAAATAAGACAAGTTTTCAGGTTGGTGTGCTTTGTGATACAAAGAGGTATATCTACTATGAACATGTAGCGCATGCCCAAACTGATACAATCAAGGCTATTAATTTAATTCTTCCTGTTTTAATTAGCTACGATATTCATTTAAGTAAAGCAGCTAATTATTTTATAACTGGCGGGATTGCTTTCGGAGGTAGGTATTATTTAGAACACAATAGTACTGTTAGAGCATCAACTGGTTTGAACGTAGTTATTGGTGCTGGCGTTTCGTTCTCTTTTCTAAAAGAATTTAAGATCAAACTTTATCCAAACCTCAGATATAATGGCCAGCTGTTTCCTGGGTTTTTTATTGATCTTTCTTTGTAAGAACAAAACAAGGAGTAATTTGAGGCTACGACATGATTTTTTTATTTCACCATAAACCTAATCACTTTTGAATTTACACTTTGTGCAGATACTTTTGCAAAGTACAGGCCGTAGTTTAATTGCAGCTTGTAGTTTTTATTAAAGTTGCCGGCATTTAGTTCTATGGTTTCAGAAAGCACTTTTCGGCCCATGATATCTATTATTTCAAAATTTCCTTTTCCAGTATTCATTCCGCTAATGCTAAGTTGAAATTCTCCATTGTTTAAAGATGGATTTATTGTGATGACAGCGTCTTTAATTGGATTTTCATTTACGGATGATCCTCCTCCAGTTAAATCAACACTCCAGATTCCTCTTCCAAAGGTGGAGCAGTACATTTTATTTGTTGCGTAATAAATTTCTAAATCAGATACAATTACGTTGGGTAATCCATTGCTAAAAAGCTGCCAAGTAGTTTGCCCGTTATCCAATTTGTAAATTCCCACATCGCATCCTACATATAATTCATTAGTGCCTGTTCGTTTTAAAACAGTATTTACCGGCAGATTTGGTAAATTATAACTTATGTTTGTCCAGTTTAATCCTCCATCTATAGTTTGAAAAACTTTTACGCCAGGGTAAAAACCTCCAACAGAAACCCAAACAGTATTTGGATTTACATCATCTACTGCCAAATCAATAAAATATAATGAGTCGGGTAGGCCGGCTGTAATGTCTGTCCAACTGCTGCCTCCGTTAGAAGTTCTCCAAGCCATGGCACCTGAGCTGGTGGTGGTTTGAACGCGCTTAGTTAAATAAATATAATTGTTGTTGCTAGGACAGATAGCTATTGAAGTTATTGGTGGCCCGGTAATATTTGATATCGGGCTCCAGTTATCGCCATTGTCGGTAGATTTATGTAAGTTCTCGTAGCCTGCATAAAGTACATTGTTATTGGTAGGATCTCTTTCAATGGGAGTTGTCCACTCGCCATTTTCTCCGGTAATGTTTAGTGAGGTAAGTGTTTGTCCGCCATCAGTAGTTTTTTCGAAGTAGCCAAACTGTGAAGACACAATCATAGTGCTAGAATCGATACCATCCATGCTTCCATCCATGCCATCGCCACCATTTACAAAATTCCAAGTGCTACCGTTATAATACACCGTGCCGTTATCTTGAGCTCCTGCAATTAAAAAGTTAGGATTGTTTTTGCTGGTGCTAACTCGGTAATAAGATGGTATTTGCATTCCATCACTAATGCGAGTCCACGATGTAGTATTAAGTGTTTGGCTAATAGTTTGGGCTTTGTACAATCCTCCATCGTTACACAAGTAATAGGTATTATTTAAATTGTTGTAGGCAAAAAAATGTTGATCGGGGTGAATGGAATAATAATCATTTACTTGATTCATAGTGGTACCTCCATCGTTAGATCCCCAAACCGTTAAACCTCCCGTGTAAATAGTGTTTCTATCTGTAGGATTTACAATAATTGTAAGGTCATAGGCTCCTTGTCCACCGGAACCGTTTCCATTGGAGGAAAGTATGTTGGGTGTAGTACAACGTTGCGACCAGGTGCTTCCGCCATTGGTAGTACGGTAAATTGCATGCAAGCCTTGACTCATGTTACAGCATAGTGCATACACATAATTTGGATCGGAAGTCGAAATGGCTAATTCAATGCGTTGCGCTGAGCCAGTTTTTGGTATTCCTGTATTTAGTAAAGTCCATGTGCTGCCAAAGTCGGTAGATTTTAAAATACAAGCAGAGCCTTCGTTTATTTTACTCACATAGCCGCCCGAAGCGTATAGTATATTTTTATTTGTTGGGTCTTGTTCTATGTCCCAAATGAGGGAGTCAATAATTTTTGTCCAGCTACCTCCTCCATCTGGTGATTTCCAAATGCCTCCTGTACCTGCAGCAACCAAATCGTTTGAGTTTGTAGCGTTTACAAACACTCTACGAATTAATGAGCCATCAAAATTAGTTTGGTTAAATGATAATCCGGTAGGTGACCAAGACTGACCTCCATTGGTAGTTTTAAAAACACCTAACCCATAATGTGCCATGCGCTTTCTTCCATCAGTATGAAGCGCAACACCAATATATCCATAATCGCATACCGAAATATACATGGTGTCGGGATGAGCAGGGTCAACACAAATATCGCTGATGCGAAGTATTGGAAGGTTATCAGTTAAGGGCATATAGCTTTGTCCTCCGTTGGTAGTTTTCCAAACTCCACCTTGTGCAACCCCCACCCAAAAGGTACTGGAATCTGTAGGGTGAAAAGTAATGGTGTTTATTCTTCCGATTCCGTAGTAGTCTAATCCGGATCCAACAGGTGCGCCCGGCACATTAAACGGACCCACGGGAGTCCAGGATGCTGCTGTAGTTTTAGCAAGCATATTTTTTTGTTCCGCAATATTTATGGATTCTCTAAAGTATTCGTATTCATCCGGCAGGGAGCCATCTGCATTTGCGCGTTTGGCATTCTGATCTTGCCAACGCTTATACCATTTCCATCCTTCTTCTTTGCTTAGGTCTTTTCCTTTGGCCCAATCCTTAAATTCCTGTTGTTGTTTTACAAAATTAGAAATGGGTTTTGTGTTTTGTGTTTTCTCTTGCGAAAAAAGTACAACTGATGTAAGTAGAGTGATAGATAAAAAGGTAAAGATTGTTTTCATTGTTTATTATTTTATGCTAAAGCGAAGGTATAAAGCGTAAGGTGAAAAGCAAATTTTTTACCTACTAAATATTAGGGCAGAGCAGAAAAAAATAAGATTATTTGAGGGCAGGGATGGAGGAGGCTATTTTTTCAACTTCTGCATCAATTTTTTTTAATATTGGAGGCACTTGATGCCCAAAGCGTATTTCTTTTATTGAGTTATTTATAGTATAGCGAAGAAATTTTTGTTGACTATCTTCTGCCCCGTAATCGTATTCGGTTTTCATGGTGTCTAATCGAGCCGATTCGATAAAATTCCAAAAGTTTTTATTTGTTTTTTTGTTTAGGATTCCAATGTGATTCTCAGGGTTTCTTCCTAATTTTTGGTAGTTGTAGTTTCCCTTGTAGTCGATTAATATTTTGTAGGGTGTGCAGTTCTTTAAGCAGGCTGATTTTTCAAATTCAATACTATCGTATATTTTTATTTTTCTGTTTTTTATACTAAGGCATGAAGCAGCAATAATGCATAGCAGGAAAAATATAGTAAATAGATTTTTATGCTTTATATATTTCATTGAAATAACTACTAGAAATAATTTTATAATAACCGAAGGTAGTAAATGCTACCTCAAAATCAAGAGTCTATTTGAATCTAATTTGATAAATATAAAAAGCAAAATTGTAAATGCCCAAAGTGAAGAACCTCCATAACTAAAAAATGGAAGTGGTATTCCAATTACTGGAGCAAGGCCAATAGTCATTCCTACGTTTACCGTCAAGTGAAAAAATAATATGGAGGCAACACCATAGCCATATACCCTGCTAAATGGAGAGCGTTGCCGTTCAGCAACAATAATAATTCTGAGTATTAGAGCCAGAAATAGCAAGAGGATAAACATGCTCCCTAAGAATCCCCATTCTTCGCCAACGGTACAAAAAATAAAATCGGTGCTTTGTTCGGGTACAAAATTGTATTTGGTTTGTGTGCCTTGCAAAAAGCCTTTTCCGGTAAAACCACCTGAGCCTATAGCAATTAAGCTTTGGTTTACATTGTACCCGGCTTTTTTCTTCATGTCTTTATCATCTTCTTTACCTAAAAAAACATTGATACGAGTTTTTTGGTGTGGCTTCATTTTACTGAAGGCATTGTCGACACCAAATACACCGGCACCGGCAAGAATTAATAAGCCAAATACAACCAGAATAATATTTTTAGCTCGCTTTCTATTCCTGCTGCTTACCCATACTGCTAATGAAACAACCGAAGCGATAAGTATTAATAATAATACAAGCATTATTTTATTTACCAGCAGTGCAGATATAAGAATCAGGATTGCAAAAAATCCTCCCAGTAAAATATTACCTGAAAATCCTTCTCTGAAAAGAACAAAGATAAATGCAGTATATACCAATGCGGTGCCTGTTTCTTTTTGAAGTACGATTAAGATGGCAGGAAGAAGTATAAGGGTAAAAGCAATGACTTTAGTTTTAAAACTTTCTACTCGAGTGCCCATAGCGCTCATGTATTTTGCCAGGGCCAAGCAAACGGCAAACTTTCCAAACTCTGCTGGTTGTAAGCCAAAATCTCCAAACCGAAACCAAGATTTACTTCCTGAGATTTCGGTTCCGAAAAATATTACTGCAATGAGAGAAAGGCAGCTAATAATGTAGATAGGATAGGGGAACGCAGTAAAAAAATTTGCATCAATGATGAGAATCGTAATTGCAATAACTAAAGCGCCTGTAATCCAAAGAAGTTGCTTGCCATACTTTTGAGAAATATCGAGTATGCTGTTGTGCTCATCGTTAAAAACTGCTGCATAAATATTTACCCAACCCAATATTGCCAGTAGCAACCATAAGCCAGTAATAGTCCAGTCAATGTTTTGAAATATATTTTTTTGTTCTCTCGACATTATTTCTTCGTGGCAATTTTTTTATGTATCAAATCTATTTCGAGCATCCTCTTTTCAACTTCTGGCCTGGTAATGCTATCTTTCAGATACATTTCCATCATCAGGCTAGCTATGGGTGCTGCAAACTGGGAGCCAAACCCTGCATTTTCTACTACTACCGAAATTGCAATTTTTGGATTTTCAACTGGAGCAAAGGCTACGTAAACGGAGTGGTCATCTCCATGTGGGTTTTGAGCAGTTCCAGTTTTTCCGCAGTAAGGTATGCCCGGGATTTTATTATTAGCTCCTGTTCCACTTTCTACCACTTGTGCCATTCCTTCTACCACCACATCAAAGTATTTTGGATCGATGGTGGTGTTATGTTTTACTTTAAAACGCGGTTGGTTAACTGTAACCCCATCAATGGCTTTCATAATATGTGGAATGTAATAATAGCCGCGGTTGGCAATGATGCACATTACATTTGCCATTTGCAATGGAAGTATTCCCAACTCGCCTTGTCCAATTGATAGGGAAACAATGGTAGAAGATTTGAAATCATTTTTCTTTCCAAAGAATTTCTTTTCGTAATACTGAATGGAAGGAACATTACCGCGAAGCTCATAGGGGAAATCTGATCCCAGCGGAACGCCCACGCCAAAGCTTAACACATGATTGCGCCACACTTCATATCCTTTTTTTGTAGTGCCATATTTTTTTGCATCAATAATTCCTCTGAACACATAGCAGAAATACGAATTGCAGGAAGTAGAAATTGCTCCAACTAAATCTCTTGGCGATGAATGAGCATGACATTTAGGCTTCCCTCCCATTACTGGATAGCCCCCTCTGCAGGGATATAAGCTTTGGGGAGTTAAGGTGCCTTCCTGTAAGCCAATCAAAGAGTTTATTAATTTAAAAATTGAACCTGGGGGATAAGAGGCCATTAAGGCTCTGTTAAATAGAGGCTTCAAGGTGTCTAGCTGCAGTTCTCTATAGTTTTTTGGCAGCACACTTCCAATAAGCAAATTTGGATCGTAAGCCGGACTGGAAATATAGGCAAGCACTTCGCCCGTAGTTGGTTCAATCGCCACAACACTTCCAATTTTATTTTGCATCAGTTTTTCACCGTAGGCTTGTAACACAGCATCGATGGAGCAGGTTAAATTTTTACCAACAACAGCAGCGGTGTCATAAATGCCGCCCATGTATTTTCCTTGGGAGCGATTGTGTACATCTACCACTTCAATTCGAATGCCTTTTTTTCCTCTTAATACATTTTCGTAGGCTTTTTCTAGCCCTGTAATGCCAATGTAATCCCCATCCTGATAATAAGAACTTGTATCGGTAAGTTTTTCGTTTACCTCACCCACATACCCAAGTAAATGTCCGGCAATGGGTTTTGGGTATTTGCGTAATGTACGCGGCTGTAAGAAAAATCCAGGAAACGTAAATAGTCGTTCCTGTAAAATGGCAGAATGCTCTACCGAAATTTCTTTTTCGAATACGGAAGCTTTGCGGGAAGAATTAGGAGGAAGGACCGCTTTCTTCATTCGTTTTATAAAAGTTTCTTTGTCAATGCCCAGCACTTGACAAAAAGCCAACGTATCTAATTTTTTTACTTGACGAGGAATTACAATTAGGTCGTAAGCAGCTTGGTTGTAAACTAGCTGCTTTCCTTTTCTGTCAAATATATTCCCCCTGGCAGGATAATCTACTACGTAGCGAAAGGCCTGGTTGCGTGCGGTTAGTTTATATTGATTGTCAATGATTTGAATATAAAATAAACGTGCTAGAAAAATCAGTACAATGGATGAGAATATCGCAATGATAACATATTTCCTGTCGGAGAAATTTGAATTCACTTTGAGCGGGTGTTAGAAAAGAAAAACTGACTGATGCATGCCAGCGTTAAAGTGAACATGGAACTAAGTATTACTCGAGAAAGCGTTGAAAAAATATCTGTAAATCGAAATGTTTCCATAAAAAATAATATGCTGTGATGGGCAAAAATTAAAATCCCTGCGTAGGAAAAAAACCAGCCAAAGCCAAACTGCTGAATGGTGGGGCTTTGGCCCATATCATATCCATCGCGCGGAGAAAATAATTTTAATATTGTTGGTCTTAGAAATGCCATAAATACCGATGCTGCAGCGTGAATGCCTCCTGTGTCAGAAAACATATCGACACCAATGCCTATTAAAAAAGCAAAAACAAGTAATAGCCATTTGGGGGTTTGAAAAGGGAGCATCAAAATAAACAAGACATATAAAAACGGATTCAAATACCCACTTAGCTGAATGTTGTTCAAGATTAACACCTGAAATAGAATCAGAAAGATAAAGCGTACAATATTTATAAGTACCTCGTTAATCATTTTGAGATTCTGTTTCTAATTTTTCTTGTTCGACTTTCATTTTATTATTTACCACTTTTACGTACGACAAGCGTTTGAAGTTTGTTGAAAGTTTTACTGTAACATTAAAAAAGGAGTTGCCGGCAATTTTTTCAAATGATTCGATGGTGCCTACGGCAACGCCCTCAGGAAAAATGGATGAGTAGGAGCTGGTAACAATTTTATCACCTTTCAATAATTTTAGATGGGAGGGTATACGTTCCATGGTTGCGTGCCATTCATCGGTTCCATCCCAGGTAAGAATGCTGTTCTCCCCATATTTTTTTATGTTTACCGGTACCCTCATGTTTTCATGTAAGACAGACATGACCGAGCAAAAGTTTCCTGAAACATCACGAACAATACCTACAATACCTTCACTTGAAATTACCGCCATTTCATTTTTTACTCCTTGGTTGGAGCCAATGTTTAATGTTAGGTAATTTTTTCTACGGTTGGTAGAGCTGTTTACCACTTTGGCATTTAGGTAAACATACTTTTTAGCATTTTTACTTGTGTCGTTCGTTGTTGGAATGGAAACAGAAACTCCCCGGTATGATTGCCTAAGTTGATTTCTAAGGGTTACATTTTCTTGGGCTAGTAAATCATTCGTTTCTTTTAAGTTAAAATAATCTGTGATGCCCGAGTAGGTTTGATAAATATTTCCAGAAAGGGCGTTGGAGGAATTTAAAAAATGTGCACGTTGAAAATGGTTATTCTGAAGTATCAGAAAAACAGCAAATGTTTCGAGCAAAAGAAAAAGTAAGGTGTAATAATTACGTGTAAAAAATAATATCAGGTTACGCATTTACAAGCTAGTATCATTATTAATTGCATCCAATGAAAATTGAATGCTCTATGAACGGCAATTTATTTATCGAATCAAGAACGGAAACTTATCTGCATTCTTTAACGCAATACCTGTTCCGCGAGCTACCGCGCGTAGTGGATCTTCGGCCACATGAACAGGTAATTTTGTTTTCAAAGAAATGCGCTTGTCAAGCCCTCTCAATAATGCACCCCCGCCTGTTAGATAAATACCTGTACGGTAAATGTCGGCTGCAAGCTCCGGTGGAGTAATTTCAAGCGCGTTCAAAATAGCTTCTTCAATTTTAGAAATAGATTTATCTAACGCATGGGCAATCTCGGAATATGAAACAAAAATTTCTTTTGGAACACCAGTCATTAAATCTCTTCCATGTACCGGATAATCGGGCGGTGGATTTTCTAAGTCAGGAATAGCAGCGCCTACTTCAATTTTAATGCGCTCTGCTGTGCGTTCGCCTACTAAAATATTGTGCTGTCTGCGCATGTATTCTTCTACATCCGCAGTAAGTTCATCTCCTGCAATGCGGATGGATTTGTCGCAAACAATCCCTCCCAATGCAATGATGGCAATGTCGCTGGTACCGCCTCCAATATCTACAATCATATTTCCCATAGGCTCTTCCACATCAATACCAATTCCAAGTGCTGCTGCCATAGGCTCGTGAATCAAATACACTTCTTTTCCTCCTGCATGCTCTGCCGAATCTTTTACTGCGCGCTTTTCAACTTCTGTAATTCCGGAAGGAATACAAATTACAAGTCGTAGTGAAGGAGCAAAAAGTCTTCTGCCTGGATTTATCATTTTGATTAATCCTCGAATCATGTATTCGGCTGCGTTAAAGTCTGCAATTACACCATCGCGCAGCGGACGAATGGTTTTTATATTCTCATGAGTTTTGCCATGCATTTGCATAGCCAATTTCCCCACAGCTATGACTCTGCCGGTGTTTCGTTCTATGGCTACAATAGAAGGTTCATCCACCACCACTCGGTCGTTGTGAATGATTACCGTGTTAGCAGTCCCCAGGTCAATTGCTATTTCTTGTGTTAAAAAACTGAAAAATCCCATGTGTTTTGTTGCTGTTACTGAGGTTGAATTCTAATTATTTATAATCTCTTCAAATGTGGCTATTAAGCCTTAAACTTTAACATGTAACTTCTATTCTTTTCAACATTTTAATGTTTGAAATGACGTACACCTGTAAATACCATGGTCATGTTGTTCTGGTCGCAATAATCGATAGATTCTTTGTCCTTTACCGACCCGCCAGGCTGAATGACCGTGTTGATGCCTTCTTGGTGGGCAATCTCCACACAATCTGCAAAAGGAAAAAATGCATCCGATGCCATCACAGCACCTTTGAGGTTAAAATTAAAGCTTTTGGCTTTTATTATTGCCTGTTTTAGTGCATCTACTCTGGAAGTTTGTCCAACGCCACTTGCTAAAAGCTGATTGTTTCCAGATAATACAATGGTATTTGACTTGGTATGCTTCACAATTTTATTTGCGAAAACTAAATCGCTTAGCTCTTGTTGGGTAGGAGTTTTTTTAGTAACCGACTTCATATCTGCTTCAGTTTCGGTTTTAAAATCCTTATCCTGCTCCAAGAAGCCATTTAATGCAGTGCGAATTTGTTTTCCAGCAATGACTGCTTGCTTTTGCTTTAGGATGATGCGGTTCTTTTTTTGCTTTAACAGTTCTAAGGCAGAAGCCTCAAAGTCTGGAGCAATTAATATTTCAAAAAATAGCTTATTTATTTCCTGAGCGGTTGCTTCATCCACTTTTGTGTTGGTAATCAAAACTCCGCCAAAAGCCGATACTGGATCGCCAGCTAATGCATTGTTCCAAGCATCTAGTAATTTTTTTCTGGAGGCTAAGCCGCAAGCGTTGTTGTGTTTAATAATAGCAAACGTAGTGTCAGAAAACTCAGCCATTAAATTTACAGCAGCATCTAAATCTAGCAGGTTATTATACGAAAGCTCTTTGCCATTTAGCTGGTCAAAAAGTTTTTCAAAATCCCCATGAAAAGTTCCTAGCTGGTGGGGATTTTCCCCGTAGCGTAATGCTTTAGATTTTGTGCGGGCACCATTCATGTTCAAGGGTGCTGCACCTGCTCCTGAAAAATAATTGTGAATGGCAGTATCGTATTTTGAAGAAACGCCAAAAGCTTTTTTGGCCAAATTTTTTCTTTCCTCTAACGATGATTCGCCATTGTTATCTTGTAAGATTTTTAACAAATCTGCATATTCATTTTTGGAGGGAACAATAACTACATCGTTAAAGTTTTTTGCTGCTGCACGAATCAGTGAAATGCCTCCAATGTCAATCTTTTCGATTATTGTTTTTTCATCTTTTGTGCTGCGCACCGTTTCTTCGAATGGATATAAATCCACAATCACCAAATCAATTTCCGGAATTTGGTATTCTTCCAGTTGAGCAATATCGCTTTCTAAATCCCTGCGACTAAGGATGCCGCCAAAAACTTTGGGGTGTAATGTTTTTACCCTTCCTCCTAAAATAGAAGGGTAGGTAGTAAGATCTTCAACACGAATAACTTTTCCGCCATTTTTTTCAATAAACTCTTGCGTGCCTCCGGTGCTGTATAGTACAACACCCAGCTCATTTAATTTTTTTATGATGGGCTCTAAATTGTCTTTGTAATAAACCGATATAAGTGCGCTTTTTATCCTCTTCTTCATAGAAGACGAAAGTATGAATTCGTAGCCTATTTATGTTTATAATGCATAGGGAAATGATGGTAGGTTACTAACATAATATCAACTTAATGTAGGTGTTGTTGGCAGGTGGAAAGAATACCATCAAATGGTTTAACATTTTTTGGATTATTAGGTTTGTCTCTAATTTGTACTTTAGCCGGTACATGTTATTCTTTACCCTCTTTAAGGAAAGTATTCTCTTTGCCATTCAGGCCTTAATTACCAATAAATTAAGAAGCTTCCTCTCCTTGTTGGGCATCACCATTGGTATTTTCGCAATCATCTCTGTTTTCACCATGACGGACTCGTTGGAGAAAAAGCTTCGGGACAGCGTGCAGTCGCTGGGCGATAATGTTATTTATATCCAAAAATGGCCCTGGACTTTTGGACCAGATTACCCTTGGTGGAAATACATAAGGAGACCTGTACCCAATGTGAGTGAATTAAGCGAAGTACAGAAGCTTAGCAAGAAGGGAGAGTCCTTTGCATTTATGATATCTGCCAATGGAACCGCAAAATATCAAAGCAACAGCATCGAAAATGCTAACCTTATTTGTGTTTCGCATTATTATGATCAAATACGTTCATTTACTATTGAAAGTGGCAGGTATTTTTCGGAATATGAATCTGCCAGTGGTAGACCAATTTGTATTATTGGGTATACAATTGCAGAAGGATTGTTTGGGAATTTAGATCCCCTAGGCAAGCAAATTAAAGTTAGAGGAAATAAAATAACAGTAATAGGCGTGATGAAAAAAGAAGGGGAGAGTATGCTGGGAAATAATGTAGATGCTCAGGTGCTTGTTCCTATCAACTTTGCTCGTAACCTTTTAGACATGCGCAGCGAAAATTTTCAACCCATGATTATGGTTAAGGCAAAGCCAAACATTTCCAACGAGGAATTAACGGATGAGCTAACAGGTATTATGCGCAGCATACGAAAGTTAAAGCCCATTGCCGATGATGACTTTTCTTTGAATGAGACTTCTATGATATCGGGGCAGGTAAATGATTTGTTTGATGTAGTTGGCATAGCGGGTTGGGTGATAGGAGGCTTTTCTATTTTGGTAGGAGGGTTTGGAATTGCCAACATCATGTTTGTATCCGTAAAAGAACGCACCACGCTTATAGGAATACAAAAATCGCTTGGAGCGAAAAACTATTTTGTGCTTTTGCAGTTTTTATCTGAAGCGGTTATGCTATCTGTGATAGGAGGAGCAATTGGTTTGGCATTAATTTATGCAGGCACTTTTATTGTGGAATCATCCATGGAAATGCAGTTTGACTTAACGCAATCAAACATTATTTTAGGATTCACCATATCGGCACTCATAGGTGTTGTATCCGGCTTTGTGCCTGCATATACCGCCTCGCAGCTGGATCCTGTAGAGGCAATACGTAGTAACTAATTTATGAAACTGCTAGAAAAACGAAATATCCTTTTAACCATTACCTGCATCGTTGGGATTTTATGGAGTTTGATGAATTTTATTTTTGTCTTCTCTCCCTTCATCAAAAAAATTAGCGATTGGGCGCCCGCTATTTATGGAATCATTGTAGCAATACAATTTATTTCTTTTATTGGTGTTTGGCACATGAAGCGCTGGGGTGTGCTACTTTGCATTGCAGCCTTTACAGTAAAAATTATCTTCTCCATTTTTGTAAATGATATCAGCTACGTAGGCATAGGCCTTGCAACAGCAATAATTATTTGCCTGTTATTCTTCTATAATAAAATGGATGATGAGCTTTAGGGGTTATCCTTGATACTTCATAACCCACGAATGTATCATTCTGAAATCAATTCCATATCGGTTTCCTAATTTCCGATAACTGGTTTCTCCGGTTAAATACTCGGCAATAATTGCCTCTTTTTCAATAATTGTTTTTTTCATTTGTTTACATGTTAATTGCGTAAACCTATTTCAGGACGA
Source organism: uncultured Bacteroidia bacterium (assembly GCA_964481195.1). Taxonomy (GTDB): domain Bacteria; phylum Bacteroidota; class Bacteroidia; order Palsa-948; family Palsa-948; genus Palsa-948. Next base: position 13,791 of record CAYZTB010000064.1, read on the forward strand.
GACACTATCAAGTGGGTTAACGATTTTCCTGTGTCGTCAGAACTTACGTCCTGACGAATATATTCTTGATCTCTTTATCGTCAGGTGGTCCGAAGGAGTCCTTCGGGCCTTCGGAGTAAGTATTTTTAATTTGTTAATTAATCCCAAACTTAAAGAAAATTATATGTGGTACATAATTTAGAGGTAATTTTATTGTGGCGCCCTAGTATTAACAGCTCACTGCATTTTCATCAGCAACTCCATGGCAGTATCTACATCCTTTACTTTTCAATTTTTAGGGTAAGTTTATTTTCATTGCGCTGCACACATAATGTTTTGTTATTGCTAATTATAACTGCAGCTACTACTTGGATTTGTTTCATAATCTTTATTGATATTTCAACTACTTATTTCCATTCGTTCGAGGGAAAAAGGTCAATAAATTTGAATTCTTTTTTAGTTGTTTCTTTACTGATCATAATTTCAAATTCTTTAAATGTCTCATCACTTCACGTTCTACTTTATCAAAGTCAGGTAAATTTTGTATTTGCTCTTTCATAGAGCTTTCCCAACGCCCTTTGTATTGTGGTAATCGTTCTGCCAGTTTTTTTTGAAAATCAGCAGAGTTTAATTTTTTAGTTGAACATTTGTTAGCGAATTCCTTTGCATAAAAAGCAGCATCCATACCATGTTGTTCCAGCAAATACCAAAGGTCGTAAAAATCGCGTGCCTGCATGCGTTGCATCACTGTACGCATTTTTTCAACTAACACTTCTTCCAAGCGGTAACATAAAAGTTGATGTTCTGTCAAATCAGAATATCCAAGTAAAACGGTTTGCATTACTGGTTTAAATTCTAATTTTTCACTTCTTGAAATATCAACTTTCACTTTTTTATTATTGCCTTGTCCTCCCAACGGACCAACGTAGCTGATGTAAAAATTAATTCCACCTCCCGATTCTCTATCGGGATCGTGTTCGCCCCGATAGCTATCGGGGTCAATGATTTCGAGACGAATATTTGCTTCCTCCAAAATGTATTCAAAGGTTTCTTTAAACCATGCAAATATTTGTTCGTTAATTGTTTGTGCTGAGTCTGTCGAAGCATCGTTGTTAAGTAAAGTAAAATCAAGGTCCTCTGAAAACCGGTAATCGTCAAAATATATTTTCTTTAAAACTGTTCCACCTTTAAAAACAATCGCTTTAGAAAGTTGCTCGTGCTGAGCTACACCCTGCAATATCCACGATAGCATATAGTCTTTTTCTATTTGCTGGTCACGAACACCCACTTCACGTGCCTTTAGTGATATTTCACCTGGTTTAATCATGTATAAATTGTAGACTTAATCGTTTCTGTTTCTAAGTTTTGCTGAATGCTCCATCTGCTAATCAGCTTTCCGGATTTTGGTAATTCCGTATCCAATAGAACATAAGAAGCTTTTTTTGCTTTTTGTAATTTATCTGTGATAT
>CAYZTB010000065.1:0-15159 GCA_964481195.1 uncultured Bacteroidia bacterium
ATAACTTTGAGTTGGCAACATCAAAATTCAATTCTACCTTTGTAGAAACTTTATTGACATTTTGACCACCGCTGCCACTGCTACGCGATGTTTTAAAATAAATCTCTGACTCAAACATAATGTAAAGATGGGAAGAAGAATTCAAATAGCACTTTTAGTTTTATCTAATTGGTTTGGAATATTACTGGCTCAAGTGAATACTGATAGTTTACGGTTTAATTATATTCAAAAAGCTGAAAAATATTTAGACAAGGGTAAGCAAGGTGACGCTATTTTTTTAATTAATTTTGATGGAGTTGAATTGTACAAACCTGCAAAAGATTCCTTACCTAAACAATTAGTTAATTTTTTTTCTTGGGAGCAAATAGATTCCCTAGTTAAAATCAACCAAGCTCGAATTACAGTTCGGGGGGCTCCCGAGTTTGCAGATAGGCCCCAGTTATTACGCAATGTTCGTATTGCTTTGGATCCCGGTCATTTAGCAGGTGATTTGCTAACTGCTAAAATGGAGCGTAAATGGGTGGAGATGAAAAACCCTGCTGTTCAGTTAATAGAAGGGGAGCTAACCCTCGCTACTGCTTTATTATTAAAAGAAAAATTAGAATTACAAGGAGCAATTGTTTTCCTAACTAGAGATAAACCTAATCAATCTTCGTTTGGAATTGATTTTAATAAATGGAAAGACAGTTTGTTCTTGAAAACATTAAAGACTGATTTTGAGTCTGGTAAAATTTCTCTAGCAGAGAAAATGTTTTACTTAAATAAAGCCAACGATACAGAAATATTCAGAAAGTTTTTTTTAAAGGAAGACTCCTACGAACGAGCGAGAAAGATTAATGAATTTAATCCTGACATTACACTAATCATTCATTACAATGTGGATGAAACAAATACGAGCTGGGACAAACCCACTAAAAAAAATTACAACATGGCGTTTGTTGGCGGTGCTTTCATGAAAGATGAATTTACTCTAGAGGAAGACAGGACGGATTTCTTACGCTTATTGCTGACGGATGATTTAGAAAAGTCCATAGATTTTTCAAAATACATCTTAAGAAGTTTAGTGTCTAAAACTAATGTGCTTGCCGCATTAGACTCAAACGCAGTTTATTTAAATAGCAGTTGTATGAACACCGAAGTAGAAGGGGTATATTGTCGCAACTTAACTTTAACGCGAAAGGTAAAAGGTGTGATTTGTTATGGAGAATCACTGTATCAAGACAATATCAATGAATGTTTATCGCTTAGTAAAAAAGAAATTAAAATTGGAAGTTTTCTAACTTCTAAAAGAGTACAGGAGGTTGCTGATGCTTATTATGAAGGAATAATTAATTACATAAAGAACAGAAAACCCTAGATACCTAAAGGGACTAATATTATGAAAGTGAATATGTTTTATGGTGCTTCGCTTTTGATCTTTTAAAGGGCATCTGAATTAAGGAGTAGATTAACGCCTGCAGAAGAATTATTGTGGAGCTATATTGGACAAGGGCAACTTGGAATTAAATTTGGAAGGCAACACCCTGCTTCAATGTATATTCTTGATTTTTATGCACACAGTGTTAAGTTGGCAATTGAACTTGATGGAGCTATACAGGATAAAGAGTATGTAAGGCTAAATGATGATAAAAGGCAAAAGTATTTGGAATTTTTGGAATATGTTTTTTGGGATTTTCTAATGAATCTGTTTTGAGTAAATTGGAGTTTGTTTTAAAAGAAATTGAAAATACTATACTAATTAAAAAGAATTTCCCTTTAGGGGAAAGGCGAGCATGAGTAAATACTTTACTGGACGAGGCGCTCAGATTAATACGAAGAACCGATTCGATAAGTATTCTATATCGCAGGATTTTATCGAAATGATTGATGAGGAGTTTTTGAAGGAAGAACAAAGTCAGTACATAGAAGTATTTCCTAAAACAATAATTAATAAAGTTACAAGTCCAGATATCCCAGGAATGTACTCCATGAACCCGTATCAAGGGTGTGAGCACGGTTGTTTGTATTGTTATGCACGCACTACGCACGAGTATTGGGGGTATAGTGCCGGACTTGATTTTGAACGAAAAATTTTAGTGAAGAAAAATGCTCCCGAACTTTTAGAAAAAGCATTTATGAAAAAGAATTGGGAGCCTTCTCCAATTATGTTTTCTGGGAATACAGATTGCTATCAACCTATCGAAAGAAAGTTGGAAATCACTCGTAAGATGCTGGAGGTTTGTTTAAAATATAAGCATCCTGTGTCCATGATTACAAAAAATGCGTTGATAGTGCGCGATTTGGATATTTTATCTGAAATGGCTAAGTTAAATTTAGCTCATGTGATGATTACTGTCACATCGCTTAATGAAGAGCTGCGTCAAAAGCTTGAACCAAGAACGGTGACTTATAAAAACAGATTAAAGGCATTGAAAATTCTTTCTGAAGCTGGTGTTCCTGTTGGTGTTATGATGGCGCCAATTATTCCCGGTTTAACGAGCCACGAAATTCCTGACCTAATAAAAGCTGCATCCGAAAATGGTGCTACTACAGCAGGGTATACGATAGTGCGTTTGAATGGAGAAATTGCAAATGTTTTTAAAGATTGGATTCATAAAAATTTTCCAGACCGAGCGGATAAAGTATGGAATCAGATATCGGATTGCCATGGCGGACAAGTAAACGACAGCCGGTTTGGCACCAGAACTAGAGGAGAGGGGAAGATTACAGAATTAATTCGTAATCTTTTTAAGATGTCGGTAAGTAAATTTATGAAGTGTGAAAAGTTTGAGTTTGATACAACTGCCTTTAACAAGCAGCGACAGGAACTTTTTAGAAGTAGCAAGGCTAAAGGGCAGATTTCCTTGTTTGAGGATTAATTCTTATTTTTAATTATGGATAATCATATGATTTTTACAATATCTCTAGTATTAAGTGCAATACTTTTTGTTATTGTGTTATTGCTAAAAGATAGAAATGATACGGAGGATGAAAAAAAACTTTACAATGAATGGCACAATAATCCTGATAATTGGAAATTTAATTTTATTTATTACAACCTACTCGATAAGCGCATTTTTCCTCCTAAGAGGTTTAAAGGAATGGGCTGGACAATTAATTTTGCAAACCCGAACTCTACGTTGGTTTTTATTTTAATCTTAGTTCTATGTTCTGCGCCAGCATGGTTTATGTTTCTTTATAATTAAGCTATTAGAAACTATCTCAAAATTAATGAATCAAAATACCAGCCACTAATTTCACCAATTAGCACGAAAGAATTGACGGAAACTTAATAGCTGTACTTTGAATTATGTATTAATAGGAAATAATTCGTGTAATTAGTGGCTAGACTTAGAGTTATGTATTTGTGTTTAGTACACATATTGTTTTTGAGATAGTTTAATAAACTTAAGCCTTTTCCTTCTTCTTTTTCACCTTCCCGTTAGTTTTTTCTGAATCATAAATTGGTTTTCTGAAAACTATTTTTTGTTCCCCTTTTTTAGAATTAGGATCGTCAAAAATATCCATTACTATTTCAGAATTTTTTTCAACTTTTCCCGATAGTAATTGTTTAGACAACTCGTCTAAAACGCTTTTTTGAATAACACGCTTTATGGGCCTTGCTCCAAACTGCGGATCATAGCCCGCATTGGAAATCCATGCTAATGCTTCTTCAGTTGTTTTTAATTGTATGTTCATTTCGTCCAACTTTTTTTGAAGGATATCTAATTGAAGCACTACTATTTTATTCACATCCTCTCTGGTAAGTGGATTAAACATTACCACTTCGTCAACACGGTTTAAAAACTCTGGACGAACAGTTTTGCGTAAAAGTTCCATGACAGCTCCTTTTGTTGCATCTAAAATATCTTCCCTGTTAAATTCATCTATTTTCTCCATGTTCTCTTGGATAATATGGGAGCCTATGTTGGATGTCATAATGATGATGGTATTTTTAAAATTTGCTACACGCCCTTTATTATCTGTTAATCTTCCATCGTCAAGCACTTGCAAGAGGATATTGAAAACATCTGGATGAGCTTTTTCTATTTCATCTAGTAGTATGACAGAGTAGGGTTTTCTTCTAACGGCTTCTGTAAGTTGTCCGCCTTCATCATAACCAACATAACCCGGAGGCGCGCCAACCAATCTGGATACTGCATGTTTTTCTTGGTATTCACTCATGTCGATTCGAGTTATAGCTGCATCGCTGTTAAAAAGATAATCGGCAAGGGCTTTTGCAAGTTCTGTTTTTCCAACACCGGTTGTGCCAAGAAATATAAATGATCCTATAGGACGTTTCAAGTCTTGTAAACCTGCTCTGCTTCTACGAATGGCATTGGCTACAGCCGATACAGCATCTTCTTGTCCAATAACTCGTTTATGAAGTTCTTCTTCTAGCAAAAGCAGTTTTTCTTTTTCACTTTGCAGCATTTTACTGACAGGAATTCCGGTCCATCGGGAAATTACATCTGCTATATCTTCTGAGTCTACTTCCTCCTTCAGCATTTGCTTGCCGTCTTTTTGAGTTTCAGCTAGCTTTAATTTAAACTCATCCAATTTTGTTTCAGCCTCTTTAATTTTTCCGTAGCGTATTTCTGCTACTTTGCCGTAATCGCCTTCACGTTCTGCTTGTGCAGCTTCTTGTTTATATTGTTCTATTTTTTCTTTTTCTTTTTGAATGCCTTCCACAATTTCTTTTTCCGATTGCCATTTTGCTCGTAGGTTTTTTCTCTTATCGTCTAATTCGGCAATTTCTTTTTTAAGTTCATCCAATTTTTCTTTGTCGTTTTCACGTTTTATGGCTTCGCGTTCAATTTCAAGCTGACGGATTTTGCGCTCCACTTCATCAAGCTCTACAGGCATGGAGTTTATTTCCATTCTAAGTTTAGATGCTGCTTCATCTATTAAATCAATTGCTTTGTCCGGAAGGAAGCGTTCAGTGATATAGCGTTGCGATAGTTCTACAGCAGCAATGATTGCTTCGTCTTTTATGCGAACTTTATGATGCGTTTCGTATTTTTCTTTTATGCCTCTTAGAATTGAAATTGCATCATCATCACTCGGTTCGTTAATCATTACTTTTTGGAAACGCCTTTCTAAAGCCTTATCTTTTTCAAAATACTTTTGATATTCATTTAAAGTAGTAGCTCCAATTGCACGCAGCTCACCTCTGGCAAGCGCTGGCTTTAAAATATTTGCTGCGTCCATTGCGCCTTCGCCACCTCCTGCACCTATTAAGGTGTGTATTTCATCAATAAACAATACAACTTCTCCGTTGGAGTTTACTACTTCTTTAATTACAGCTTTTAATCGTTCTTCGAATTCGCCTTTGTATTTAGCACCGGCAATCAAGGCTGCCATATCTAAAGAAAATATCTGTTTGGACTTTATATTTTCAGGAACATCTCCATTAATAATTCGGTGTGCTATGCCTTCTGCAATAGCAGTTTTTCCAACGCCTGGTTCTCCTACTAGAATGGGATTATTTTTTGTTCTTCGAGATAATATCTGAAGTACTCTTCGTATTTCTTCATCTCTGCCAATAACAGGATCTAGCTTTCCGCTTTTAGCTTGCTCGTTTAAGTTAATGGCATATTTATTTAATGAGTTGTACGTTTCTTCTTGAGATGTAGAGGTTACTCGTTCTCCTTTTCTAAGTTCTTTGATGGCGGCAGTAAGGTCTTTTTCGGTAATGCTGCTATCTTTCATCATTTGAGATGTAGAGTCTTTTGCGGATAATATGCCTAGTAATAAATGTTCGATGCTTACATAATCATCTTTAAAATCCTTAGCATAACTTTGAGCTTTAGCTATCGATTGATTTGCGGATTGAGACAAATGTTGACTGCCACCAGTAACTTTAGGATAGGACTCAACAATTTTATCTAGCGCTTTGCTAAAAATCTGAATGTTGATGTTTAATTTCTTTAACAAGAAAGGAGTTACTGAATCGTCTGAGTCCATTATCCCTTTTAATATATGTCCGTTCTCAATGGTTTGATGAGAGGCGCTTGTAGCAAGTTGTTGTGCTTGCTGAATTGACTCTTGAGATTTTATTGTAAAATTATTTAGGTTCATGTTAATCTGTTTAGTTTTATATTTCTAACTATGTTTATTATATCAAGTATCGTATTTGATTACTGTAATGAAGTTCAATAACCTATCCAACGTGTGAAATGATAACAATCATGTAACTATGTCATAACAAACAAGCTACAACATGACTGTTTGTCGATAATTGATAATAATTCATTGAATACATCTAGCATATTGGCATAGTTTTGGATATATACTCTGCAATGAAAATGTGTTTATATATCCTTTTGATGCTTTCATCCTGTGTAATTAGTGCGCAGTATGTTCCTGCAAAGCCTGCAGCAACGGCATCTGTGCAAGATCATTCAAACGATCCCAAACTTACTTTTGAAGTAACTGAATACGATTATGGGGTTGTAAAAAAGGGTAGCTCTATGGAGTATAAATTTAAATTTTCTAATACAGGGAAATCGGATTTAATATTTAAGAACTGCAATGGTGGGTGTGAATGCGTGGTTGCTAAATGTCCTAGTTCAACCGTCAAGCCCGGGCATTCAGGATACATCGAAGTGCGATATGATAGCACACGAGTAGGGGAGTTTATGAAGGAAGTCATGATTGTTTCGAATGCAAGTGAGCCCTATATGCATTTATTATTGAAAGGTACAGTAGTGGATACCGACCCTGCTAAAAATGGCGAGGTAATTGATAAACCTGTACCCAAGCATGCTGAATGATTAATGAGAATATATTTTAACTTTGCAAACAATTTAAAAACACACTATGAAAAAGGTACTATTATCACTTGGTTTGGCATTTTGTTTCAGCTTAATTTCTTTTGGACAGGATGTTGCTAAGCCAGCTGCAAACCCTAATGCCCCAGAAATATTTTTTGAAGAAACTACACATGATTTTGCAAAATTGCAAAAAGGAGATGAGTGTTCTTTCGAGTTTAAGTTTAAGAATACTGGCAAAGAGCCGTTGATTCTAGCTAATTGTCAAGCATCTTGTGGTTGTACTACACCTACATGTCCAAAAGAGCCAATTGCTCCAGGAGCATCAGGAACTATAAAAGTTAAGTACGACAGCAATCGTGTTGGTGCTTTTAATAAAAGTGTTACCATTACTTCTAACGCAAAAAATAATCCAGTAATTTTAAATATAAAAGGTACTATTGAAGGCCCAGCTCAAGAAGAGGCTTTTCCAGGTACTAAGAATAGTGGAATGGGCAATTACTAAATCTTAATAATTAAACTAAAAAAAATCAATATGAAAAAATCAATTCTCTTTGTTGCAGTGTTGGCTTTCACATCACTAGCAGCTTTCGCTCAAGTGCCAGCTACCCCTACTACCGATAATGTAAATGTACCAGAAGCGGTGTTTGAAACTGAGGTGTTGGACTATGGTAATATTGAGTACGATTCTGACGGAACTCGCGAGTTTAAATTTAAAAATACCGGCAAAGAACCTTTGATAATTTATAGTGCTACAGGTTCTTGCGGTTGTACGGTTCCTACTGCTCCTAAGGAGCCTATTAAGCCAGGAGAAACTGCTTCAATAAAAGTTCATTACGATACTAAGCGTGTTGGTAGCTTTGAAAAAACAGTTACAGTTGCTTCAAATGGTAAAACGGCTTCTAAAACATTAAAGATTAAAGGTGTGGTAAAAGCAGCTCCAGCTCCTGCAGCTACAACTACGGTAGCACCTGTTGGACATTAATCTTTGTATTTTATAAAGATAATTAAATCAAATATTCCGCACATAATCATTATGTGCGGAATATTTTTTTTTAATACTCTCTTAGCTCAAGACAAGCAACCAAGCTCATACATTCATTTTGAAAAAACTAAATATAAGTTTGGCTTTGTTAGACAAGGAAAGGTTTTTAAAATCGAATACTTTTTTTCAAACACAGGAAAATCGCCATTAATAATTTCCGAAATCGTAGTATCCTGCGGTTGCACTGTAGCGGAATTTCCTAGACACCCCATTAAGCATGGTGAAGGGGGAATGATCCTTATTACATTCGATACAAAAGAAAAATTCGACCGTCAGGACCGAACTGTTTCTGTTATTTCTAATGCAGAAAATTCCCCAACCGAACTCCGATTTAAAGGAGTTGTTCTGGAAAAGAAAGCGGAAAAAGCAAAGAAGTAATTTTTGCATCAATACCTATTCTTTCCATAATTATAATTTTATATTTGCTCAAAACTTTTTAGCTATGCCAAGAGTATCTGTAAAGGCTAACCAAATGCCTGAATCTCCAATTCGAAAATTGGTGCCATTTGCTGAACAAGCAAAAAATGCTGGTCGTAAAGTGTATCACTTAAATATTGGGCAGCCGGATATTGAAACTCCAGAAGTAATGCTTAATGCAATTAGAAACTTTTCGCCTAAAGTGGTGGAGTATTCACACAGTGCGGGTATTGAAAGCTACCGCAGAAAGCTTGCGGAGTATTATAAAACACATAATATAAATGTGGATTATACGGATATCATGATTACTACGGGAGGATCTGAAGCGATAGAGATTGCAATGATGACCTGCTTAAATGAAGGTGACGAAATAATAATTCCCGAACCGTTTTATGCAAACTATAATGGATTTGCTGCGCAAGCGGGAGTAGTTATTAAGCCAGTGAGGTCATATATTGAAAGTGGTTTTGCTTTGCCATCCATTACGATGTTTGAAAACATGATTACTCGTAAAACAAAAGCAATCATGATTTGTAATCCTGGCAACCCTACAGGGTATCTGTATACAAGAGAAGAATTAGAGGCGTTAAAAGATTTAGTTAAAAAAAATGATTTGTTTTTATTTGCTGATGAAGTGTATAGAGAGTTTTGTTATGATGATGCAGAATATATTTCTGTAATGAACTTAAAAACGATTGAAAGCAATGTGGTGTTGTTAGATTCGGTTTCAAAGCGTTACAGTGCATGTGGTGCTCGTATAGGCGCACTTGTTTCGAGAAACAAAGAAGTAATGGCTTGCGCGCTAAAGTTTGCACAGGCTAGGTTAAGCCCTCCAACTTTTGGTCAGGTAGCTTCCGAAGCAGCTATTGATACACCTGCTTCCTATTTTGAAAATGTAAAGAAAGAGTATGTTGCTAGAAGGAATTTTGTGGTTGAGGCGCTTAATAAAATGGAAGGAGTTTTTTCGCCTAATCCACAAGGAGCTTTTTATACAATAGCTCGCTTGCCGATTGATGATTCGGATATGTTTTGCCAATGGCTTCTAGAGAAATTTGAGTACAATAATGAAACAGTAATGCTTGCTCCAGCCACAGGTTTTTATTCCACACCAGATTCAGGAAAAGACGAAGTAAGGATAGCTTATGTTCTGAATTTGAATGATTTAAAGAATGCAATGAAATGCCTTGAGGAAGCATTAAAAGTGTATCCTGGAAGAAAGGTTAATGTACAGGCAAAGGCTACAATAGCTTAAGAAATATTTATTTGATTCTATTTCCGTTTACTGCTTTTCTTACACTTCCGTATTTAAGTAATAACGTGTTAGCGGTAGCGTAGGGTACTTTTAGTTCCTTCATTATCATTTTTGTACCACGATCAACAAGCTTATTGTTACTAGGCTGCATGTCCACCATTTTATTTCCTTGAACGCGCCCCAGTTTAATCATTATCGCAGAAGAAATCATATTGAGTACCAGCTTTTGTGCAGTACCGGATTTCATGCGTGTGCTACCGGTTACAAATTCTGGTCCAACAACAACAACAATAGGGTGCTTTGCGACATTAGCAACTGGACTGCCCGGATTACACGTTATGCTACCAGTAATAATACCTTTTTGATTACATTTTTCTAATGCGCCCACAACATAAGGGGTACTACCTGAAGCAGCAATGCCTATCACGACATCTTTCTTAGAAATTTTATATTTTTCCAAATCTCTCCACCCTTGCTTGGTATCATCTTCAGCAAATTCAACTGCTTTGCGAATTGCTTTGTCGCCTCCGGCTATTAACCCTACCACCAAGCCTTGTGGAACTCCATAAGTGGGAGGACATTCAGATGCATCTACAATTCCTAGTCTTCCGCTAGTGCCTGCGCCTAAGTAAAATAATCGTCCGCCTGTTTTCATTTTTACAACAATGGCAGTAACTAATTTTTCAATGGCAGGAATTGTTTTTTTAACTGCGAAAGGAACTTTTTGATCTTCTTTATTGATGCTTGTAAGAAGTTTCTTTACGGTCATCTTTTCTAAATGATTGTAACGAGAATCAGATTCGGTAATGCGCTTCATTACGATAGGCTAGGAAATTTACCTGGATTACTTTCATGCATTAAGCCGTAAACGGTTTCGAAAACATCTTCAGCATTTGGCTTTGAAAAATAATCTCCATCACTTCCATAAGCCGGACGGTGAGCTTTTGAGGTGATGGTTTTGGGATTTGAATCTAAGTATTTATAACCACCTTGTTCTTCCAAAACTTTCTGCATCATAAATGCAGAGGAGCCTCCAGGCACATCTTCATCCATAAATATAATACGGTTAGTTTTTTTAAGAGATTCAACGATGCTGTGGTTGATGTCGAATGGCAAGAGAGTTTGCACGTCTATTAGTTGAACAGAAATATCTTTTTTCTCCAAGTGAGAAATTGCTTCCATGGCAATTCTGCAATTAGGTCCGTAGGTTATTAAGGTAACATCATTCCCTTCTTTTAATATTTCAGGTACGCCAAGTGGCAATTTAAATTCGCCAAAGTTGGTAGGCATTTTTTCTTTTAATCGATATGAGTTCAATGGCTCTATCACAATTGCGGGTTCATCAGAAGAGAGTAGGGTGTTGTAAAAACCTGCTGCAATGGTCATGTTACGAGGAACGCAAACATACATGCCGCGCAACGCATTAATGATCATTCCCATAGGAGAGCCACTGTGCCAAATCCCTTCTAATCGATGTCCTCTAGTACGGATAATAACCGGTGCTTTTTGGCCCCCTTTAGTTCGGTATTGAATAGTTGCTAAATCATCGCTTAATATTTGAAGTGCATACAATAAATAATCTAAGTACTGAATTTCAGCTATTGGTCGTAAGCCTCGCATGGCCATACCAATTGCTTGTCCGATAATGGTGCACTCGCGTATTCCAGTATCAAAAACTCTGTTCTCGCCATATTTTTTTTGTAAGCCTTCAAGACCTTGATTAACTCCACCAATTCTTCCTGCGTCTTCTCCAAAAATATGTACAGCAGGATATTTAGCAAGAATAGTATCAAAGTTTTCACGCAAAATTTCTCTGCCATCTAGCTGCTTTTCCTCATCTGAATATAATATTGATTCCGGTGTTACTTTTAAGGCTGACCATTCAGATTCGCTATGCAAATAAGACGAGTAACGATTTTGATTTGCAGCCATTTGTTCTTGAATCCATTCATCAATTTTAGTTCGCGTATCACTTCTTTCATCGTTCGTAATCCAAATAGCTTTTCTGGCAAGCGCAACAGCGTCTTTCCTTGATGCGTCAGAAGTAGCGCGAAGATGATTAGCTAGCAAATTTAATTCATCAGCATGAGAAGAGTTAGAAATTAACTCATCAAGAATTGTTAAGAAAGTTTGAATTTCTTGTTTGATAGGAGCGTTGAACGCATTCCAGGAGAAATTTTTTGCTTCTCGAACGCGAGTTTTAGCAGCTACTTCGATAGCATCTAATTCCTCGGAGCTTGCAACAGCAGTATTTATTACCCACTCCCTCATTTTTCGAATAGGGTCAAAATCTATTTCCCACTGTAAACGCTCTTTAGACTTATATCGCTCGTGTGAGCCAGACGTTGAGTGACCCTGAGGTTGAGTCATTTCATCTACGTGTACCAGCACAGGCACATGTTCTTCTCGAGCAATTTTAGCTGCTCTTTCGTATGTTTCACATAGATGAGCAAAATCCCAACCTTTGGTTTTTAAAAGCTCATATCCTTTTCTGTTTTCCTCGCGCTGAAATCCTTTAAGTACTTCCGAAATATCTTCTTTAGTAGTTTGGTGTTTTTTAGGAACTGAAATGCCATGTCCATCGTCCCAAACAGAAACAATCATTGGAACTTGTAACACGCCACCGGCATTAATAGTCTCCCAAAACATCCCTTCCGAAGTGCTTGCATCACCTATTGAACCAAAGGCTACTTCATTGCCCTGGTTCGTAAATTTTGAAAATTCTTCTGTTTGTAAAGCAGGGTTATTGCGATAAATTTTTGAAGCTAAGGCTAATCCAAGTAAACGAGGCATTTGACTTCCTGTAGGGGAAATATCGGAGGATGAGTTTTTTATATCCATCAAATTTTTCCAAGAGCCATCGGAGTTTAAGGAATGAGTAGCATAATGTCCCCCCATTTGCCTGCCAGCACTCATTGGGTCTGCTACTTCATCTGCGTGAGCATATAGTCCTGCAAACCATTGCTCCAATGTTAAATTGTTGGTGGCAAACATAAATGTCTGGTCACGATAATAGCCTGATCTGAAATCTCCATTTTTAAAAACTTTAGCCATCGCAATTTGGGCTACTTCTTTACCATCGCCAAATATTCCAAACTTAGCTTTGCCAGTTAATACTTCCTTTCTGCCAAGCAAACTGGTTTCTCTGCTTTCGCAAACTATTCGGTAATCGTTTAAAATTGTTTTTTTGAATTCATCAAAAGACAATTTTTCCGATGTGCTGTTTTGGGTTGCTTTTTTAGCCATATAGATTGTCACAAATATAAGGTAAGAATTCAAAAGGAATAGACAATAAATGCTAAGATTTATCAATAAATTCAATATGCTTTATACACTTTGTTATCTTCGCCAACTTATGGGAAAATGGGTCATTAAGGCAATTATACAAAAAGGCATTTCCTTTCTTCCTTTTGGGCATCGAGTTAATTTTCTATTTCAGAAATATGTCACTAAGGGAGTGAATCTATCTGATGAATATTTTGAAGGAAGGTTAGACCATGCTAGAAATCACTATGCCTATTTCAGAAAATATTCACAGGTCGATAAATTTTCTCACCTTGAAATTGGAACAGGCTGGTATCCGGTTGTGCCTATTGGTTTGTTCTTGCAAGGGGCAGATGCCATTACTACTATAGATTTAGTGCGCTATACCAACGAAGATAGATTTAGAACTACCGTTCAAAAATTTTATGATTCTTATAAATCCGGAAAACTAGCTAGATTTTTGCCTTCCATGTTAGAAGAAAGAATTGCAGTTCTTGTTCAGGAAATAGAAAATTCATCTTGCAATAGCTTGGGTTCTTTTTTAGAGAAATTCAGAATAGAATATCACGTTGCTGATGCTAGCAAAGTTCCATTTAATGATAAAAGCTTTGATTTGATATCTTCCAATAACACGTTCGAGCATATTTATGAAGATGTGTTGGCGGGTATTCTCTTGGAGTTTAAGCGTTTGTGTAAAACGGGAGGCGTGATGAGTCATTCTATAGACATGTCTGATCATTTTCAGCACATGGATAACAACATTACTATTTATAATTTTCTAAAATATTCCGAAGCTCAATGGAAATGGATAAACAACAGCATTCAGCCAATGAATAGAATGCGTATTTATGAATACACAGACTTGTACAAAAAGTTAGATATTCCTGTTACTGAAGAGATAAATAGAGAAGCAAATATGGATGCATATTATTCAGTTAAAGTAGATGCGCGATTTGCTTCGCATTTAGCTGAACAAAATGGTGTGAGTCACACACAGCTTATCTCTGTCTTTTAGTTAATCCCTTTTAATAAATTTTCCAGAAGCAATATTGTTGTTGCTCCCATACGCATTTATAAAATAGGCACCTTGAGGTAGGCCACTAATATCTGGTATAGGTCCCTGAGTAGCTTTGATAATCTTCCCTTCTAGATTTGTAATAGTAGTTGCTATAATTTGAAAACTAGCTTTAATAAATAACCTTTCTGTTGCGGGTACAGGAAATATTGCAAGTGGTGAACTTATAGAATGGATATTATTTACACCAACAAAATTTCCGGTAATGCCAAAATAGTTATCGGTATAGGTATTATTTGTGTTGTTTTTATTTGTAAACTTCATTCTAGCTTTGGAGGTGTCAGGTCCAGGTATACCAGAATAAAAATAGTAATGAAAAGATTGATTATACCCGGGAGGTATTAGTATAGTTGCGGTGTCGGTAGTAGTAGGGTAACATACATCGGCACACATGGAGCTTGACCAACCAGGTGCCATGTTGTTCTGCAATCTTCTCATAAATACCAGCACATTATTTGCGCTTGTATTTACAAGTTCTGCATCAATAGTTAGGGTAGTACCTGCTACGCCCCAAATTGTATCTGCCGATAAAATAGTATAAACAAAAGTTCCATTGTTGTTTGGTGTGCCTCCGCACGGACCAGTATTTCCAAGTAAACTATCAATGTCACAAATAATGTTGTCGGGATATTTATCGTACCAAGCGTGTTTTGAGAATATAATGCCGGTAGTATCAATTAGATAAGCATTGTTTGGTGCTGGTCCATAAAATGCCCAAATATTATTGCAGGGGCCATCAATAAATACAGGTGCATAAAGCGGAATCGTAGGATCGTTTAACATATCCGTAACAATTTGCTTACGCTGACCATATGTTTTTGGCTGAGCATAAAGTATGCCTGCTGAGATGTTTGGGTTCCCAGTACTAATCGTCCCAAAATATGGACTAGTATCTGTTGGATGTGCTTCTACGTTATAGTATACAATTGTGGTAACTTGTGTTGAGTATGTGTTGATTACGTTATTAATCGAAGGAATTTTATTTCTAAAAACTGGGCAAGTGTAATTTCCTGCAACTAGCAAAATAGGTTTTCCCTTTGCTAACTCAGTTGCTAAATTAAAAGGTGTGCCATTTAAATTATAAAGAGTGAAATCGGCAGCTGTATCTCCTGCTTGTTTTCCTGAATTTGAAAAACTTCCTAAGTACCATGGAATATTGCATATGGAATCTGTATCGGGTGGTAAATTGCCAATGCCTATGCTGGGTAAAAGCGTTTGTGAAAAGGATAAATTTGTAAAAACTAAAACAATAAAAGTGTTAAATAGTAATTTATTCATCTGTTATTTCTTTTTACTTAGGGGTAGTTCTATAAATTGATTTTAGCAAATGTATTCTATTTTCATTTCAAATTAA
>CAYZTB010000066.1:0-14682 GCA_964481195.1 uncultured Bacteroidia bacterium
TGTGTTTATTTTTCCTCATCGTCTCCTAAAGTTGCATTCGTGAGTTGAATCTAAGTTAGAAGAAGATGGTATCAAACTCGAATTGAAGTTTTCATCACCCATGACCCCAAGGGGGTGTTCATCGGGAGTTCTCCTGATATAATTTTTTGGAAACTATGTGGTAATTTTAAACGCCCTGCTCACACCCACCATCCACCTGAATTTGAAGTACTCATTTTCTGTAGATGGAATCCTGTTCAGGAAAAGGGGCATATCGAAACGGATGATGAGTGGCTCCACTTTTTGTAGGGAATTCCAGCTTCAGCGTAGACGAGCGGAACTTGAATATGTATTTCTTTGTTTTTCTACAAACATATTGCTCCTACGGAGCAAAAAAAGTCCCATAGGGACGGAATATTTGTAAAAAATAATATCCACCGGCTTGGAAGTCCCGTAGGGACGAAATGTTCATCTGGGTTTCGAATACTTGTGGGCACAGCTTTCGCCTAACTGTTTACGAATTAATTTAAACTACGCTCAACGGGGGGGTTGCTTTTAAAATTTTACGGGTATGTAGTAGTATGTACAAATTAGCCTAAATCAACTCCATCAACTTCTTCACATTCGCTTCGTTCGAGAATTTATCT
Source organism: uncultured Bacteroidia bacterium (assembly GCA_964481195.1). Lineage (GTDB taxonomy): Bacteria > Bacteroidota > Bacteroidia > Palsa-948 > Palsa-948 > Palsa-948. Next base: position 627 of record CAYZTB010000066.1, read on the forward strand.
TCTAAAACAAGAACTCGCTTGCGCTTATCTTCTAAAGTAAAAGGAGCAGACATCAGCTCAGCAATTTTTTTCTTCATTTCTGATGCTGAGTCACTTATTTGACAAACAGGTTCTAGTCCGGTTGCAGCTACCATAGGAGAATTTACCACGCAGTGCCTTCCAATATATAATGCAGAAAGCAGCTTAAGTTTTATTCCTGTTGCCTGAAAAGTCGGCAAAATGTTTATTTGCGCATTTTGAATGAGCTGGTAAATCTCATCTACCGAAATATTTTCCTGTAGCTCAGTGCTTGCATTATTTTTTATTGCTGCTTTGAGTTCTACAGAAGCGCCATTGCCTGCAATAATTAATTTTTCTTTTATGCCAACAAACACCTCATTGACAAGATACAGTGCGGCTTTGTTATTTTCGCCCACTGCCAAACTGCCGTGGTAGAGTGCATAATTTCCAAGTCCTTCTTTAATTTTAATTTCCTCATGCGGATGGAAAGCCGTTACATTGCTCACATTTTTATATTTCCCTGTTAAGTATTTTGTATCTGCTGGAGAAATAGCTGCTATGGCATCTGCTTTTTCTAGCACAGCCTCAAACTTTTCTAACTTCTTAGCCTCTTTTTCAAAGTAGGTTCTTTTGAAAAAACTTTTTTCTACTTCGGCCAGACTTGCATAATAATTATGCTCAATATTATGCATACGCACAATCTTTTTGCGGTCGGTTAAGCGTATATCATTCAAATGAAAACAGCAATGCAGCCCTTCGAAAAGAATGGGCGCATTGTCCAGCAAAATATTTTTAATTAATTCCTCGGAAGATCGGCTTGCTACAATAAAGGGTAGGCTGCCAAATAACAGTCGTTTGCTTAAGTTGCGATTGTAATAATGAACTTTTTTGCAGTATTTATTAAGCATCTCTTGTTCGCCACGGCCATATTCAAAACAGTGCAGCGTAATTTTTACACCTTCGGCATGCAGCGCTTTAATTTTATAAAATACATCAATGGCTCCACCGTAATCGGCAGGGTAGGGCACATCGAAGGAAATTATATGGAGGTTCATTTTTAGTTCTTAGTCTTTAGTTCCTAGTCTTTAGTCCTTAGTTCCTAGTCTTTAGTTTTTGGTTCTTAGTTCTTAGTTTTTCTATCCCTCATTCCCTATTCCCTACTAACTATATCTACCGACTAAATAATATCTTTGCTGTATTAAATTTCAGGCAAAATTAAAAGTAATTCGGTATGAAAATTTTCAAGTTTGGTGGTGCTTCACTTAAAGATGCAGATTCGGTACGAAACGTTGTATCGGTGTTAAAAAAATTCCCATCGGAAAATATTATTGTGGTGGTATCTGCTATGGGTAAGATTACCAACTTATTGGAGTCGTTAGTAGAGGCGGTTAATATGGATAAAGGTAACCCAGGTGAAATTTTGGAGCAGATTAAGAGATATCACCGTGCCATTGCTCAAGATCTTTTTCCAGACGAAAAACATGCGGTGCATGAAAGTCTGCGCGAAGTATTTTTTACTTTACAGGATAACTGCGCAACAGGAAAATTTTCCTTCTATAACGAAACTTACGACCAAATTACTTCGCAGGGAGAGCTTATCTCTTCAAAGATAGTGAGCGCTTATTTGTCAGAAAGCGGATTAAATAGTTCTTGGCTGGATGTACGCAATGTGGTTAAAACAGATGCTACGTACCGAGAAGGGGTAGTGGATTGGGAAAAAACAGAAGTGCTTGCGCAACAATATTTTTCATCCAACACAAAAAATTCCATCGTTATTACGCAGGGTTTTCTTGGACAAACAGAGCAGGGGCTCACCACTACGCTTGGCAGGGAAGGTTCTGATTATACTGCTGCTATTTTAGCCTATTGCACCAATGCCGAAAGTGTTACGATTTGGAAGGATGTGCCGGGCGTAATGAATGCCGATCCAAAATGGTTTGATGAGACTAAACTCATTGAGCATATGTCGTATCAGGATGCTATTGAGCTTGCGTATTACGGTGCTACTGTTATACATCCCAAAACGATTAAGCCTTTACAGAACAAAAAAATTCCTTTATATGTACGTTCATTTTTGCAGCCTGATGAAAAAGGAACGTTGATAAATTCCCATAAATCACAGCTCCCTATCCCTTGTTTTATTTTTAAGGTGGATCAGCTGCTGCTTTCCATCTCGCCAAAAGATTTTTCATTTATTGTTGAAGAAAACTTCAGTGATATTTTCAAATTATTTTCTGAGGAGGGAGTTAAGATTCAAGTGATGCAAAATTCGGCAATCAGCTTTTCCGTTTGTGTAGATAATAATGAAAAGAAAACTCCACAGCTTATTAAAATTTTACAATCCAAGTACCGAGTACTTTATAATGCTGGGGTTGAGTTAATTACGATTCGGTATTATAACCAAGCTACTATAGATCGTGTTTGCGTTGGAAAAAAGGTGTTTTTGGAGCATAAAAGCAGGTATACAGTGCAGCTGGTGGTAAAAAACAAGTAGCTTAGAATGTTTATTTTAAGAGCTATTTTCACCCTAGCATAGCTCTAATTTAGGCAGATAGAAACTATAGTTTTTCTTAAATCTAATTTCACTTTCTGCTATGATTCCATTTCCTTTGCCGCCTTTTTTAGCAAAGACTCTATGGGGCAAGCCTTGACATTATCAATGAAGAAAATTTCGGACTCCTATCTTGGAATAGCATTTATGTTGTTGTTGGCTGCTATTGCAACATGGATTTCTCAAATCGAGGTAGTTAAGTCTGCAGGTATGAGTCCCGTTGTATTAGGCATTGTGGTAGGAATGATATTTGGAAACACCTTGCCCGTAGGAGCTCTTGAGCGCTTAAAGCCAGGCACTACATTTTCGGTAAAATATATTTTACGCACTGCTATTATTTTTTATGGATTTCGAATTACGTTTCAAAATATTATTGCAGTAGGAGCTCCGGGGTTTTTAGTGAGTATAATCATGGTTGCTTCTACGCTTTTACTGGGAATATTTCTAGGTAAAAAACTTTTTAAAATGGATGCAGACCTTGCCATTCTTACTGCTTGTGGAAGTGCCATTTGTGGTGCAGCAGCAGTTTTGGCAACTGAATCGGTATTAAAAGCTGAGAAGCATAAATCTGTCGTAGCTGTATCAACGGTAGTTCTTTTTGGAACCATTTCTATGTTTGTTTATCCTGCGCTAATGCATTTGGGATTATTAAATATGACTTCAGAAGCTTTTGGAATTTATATTGGCGGCAGCGTTCATGAAGTTGCTCAGGTGGTAGTTGCCGGAAACGCGGTGAATGAAGTGGCGGCTAACAGCGGAGTAATTGTAAAGATGACACGCGTTATGTTGTTGGTTCCGGTTTTACTTATGTTAGGATTTATGGTTGTCAAAAAAAATAAATCAAATGGCGATACTGCAGCTAGTAAATTTCCTATCCCTTATTTCGTTTTAGGATTTATAGCAGTAGCAGGCATTAACTCTTTGAATTTATTCCCTAAAGTTTCTGTAGAAGCAATAAACTATGCAGATACTTTTTTATTAACCACCGCCATGTGCGCGCTGGGGATGGGAACCACTTTTTCTAAATTTAAAGAAGCTGGAACCAAACCAATCTATTTGGCAAGTTTGCTTTTTGTTTGGTTGTTAGTGGGAGGATTTCTGATTACAAAATTGGTAACGGGGATTTAGTTCTCAGTTCCTGGTTTTTAGTTCTTAGTTCTTAGTTTTTAGTGGTTTGTAGTTTATTTTTCCGTGTTGCCTACTGCCTATTGTCTACTGCTAACTGATTCAAAGCAATCCATGTCATTAATCCCATTCCGGTTTTTAGAGCAGATTCATCAATGTCAAACGTGGGAGTATGTACGCCAGAAGTTATTCCTTTTGCAATGTTTCCAGTACCTAATCTAAAAAAGCAAGCAGGAACTTTTTGGGCGAAATAGGAAAAGTCTTCTCCGGTCATTCGTAATTCTAAATCAATAACATTTTCATTTCCTAAATATTGCTGAGCATTATTTTTTGCTTTTATAGTAGTGTGTTCATCGTTAATCAGTGCAGGATATCCATCCATGATATATACTTCACAGCTTCCATTCATCTGTTTTGCTTTTTCTTCTGCAATCTTTTTGATTGTCTCTTTTGCTTTAGCTCGCCAAGCATCGTTCATGGTGCGTAGGGTGCCTTCTATTTTTACTTCCTCCGGTATTACGTTGGTAGAGCCCTGACCAATAAATTTTCCAAAAGCAAGTACGGTAGGGTCGGCTCCTTCTTCCGTTTTTACAACTACAGAAAATACTTTTTCAAGCTCAATTAATATTTCTGAAGCAATAAGCAGCGGACTGGTATAAGTGCCGCGCATGGCAGCGTGCCCGCCTTTTCCTTTTACTGTAAGGTAAACTTCATCGGTACTTGCCATGTATTTTCCCGGACGGAAACCAACTTTACCTGCTTCCAAGGTTGGGAAAACATGCAAGGCAATAATAGAATCCGGCTTTGGATTTTCTAAAACTCCTTCTTTAATCATCAGCGAAGCTCCACCGGGAGCTTTTTCTTCACCGGGCTGAAATATTAATTTAATGGTTCCAGAAAATTCGTTCTTTAGTTCATTTAAAATTTTTGCGGATCCCAACATGCAGGAAGTGTGCACATCGTGTCCGCAAGCGTGCATAACACCTTCGTTTTTTGATTTGTACGAAACGTTATTTAGTTCTGTAATGGGCAAAGCATCCATATCGGCCCGAAGTGCAACGCAGCGTTCAGTTGCAGCTGCAGAATTTTTAAGTCCTTTTATTTGTGCAACAATTCCGGTTTTGACAATGCCATCGTTAAAAGGAATTCCCCATTCATTTAATTTGCCTGCAATAAATTTTGAAGTGTTAAATTCCTCAAACGAAAGTTCCGGATTGGCATGGATGTGCCTGCGTATGTTTACTACTTCGGAAAAATTCTCTTCAGAAAGTTTTTTTATTTTTTCTTTTAAATCCATACTTTAGTCCTTAGTTCCTAGCTTTTAGTTTTTAGTTATTAGAGGGCTATTACCTATTGCCAATTACCTAATAACGAATTCGCCAAATATAGCCAAAGGTAGGAAAACCCGTGTTTTGTTTAGATTTTACCGATTTCATAGACAAAGCAGACGGATCGGATTGGGTGCTTTTAGACGCTTTTGAAGGTTTTTGTTACCCCCTTGTTTTACCCGCAATATTCTCAAAGGTTCATGATGGCCACTTTAATAGCACAATCAATCCATATTCACCTTGATTATTTTCAACTTGCATCCAAGCCTCAATGAGAACTCTTGTAAAAAATACTCCGTAAAATATGCCCAGTTAGAAAAGGTGAATGTAAGGTTTGAGAAAGCCCATTCAGGTACGATATTCCAATCGTATATATTGCTTGACATACAGCTTGCCGATTATCTTGCAAGGCATCACGGCAACACGGTTTATGTCAGCGGTGAAGAAGGCTTTTCAAAAACACTTCAGCAGAAGATCATCATGACCAAAGCAGACAGCCCGAGCCTTTATTTTGCAGACCTCCGCTCCTTTGATGAAATAAAAGATAGAATAGAAGATAAGTTCCATTTTATTTTTATTGATAGTCTGGACACACTTCGGATTGATGCACAAAAACTGAAGGAACTGAAAGCCCTGCACCCAAGCTCCGCATTAATAACTATTTCCCAATCGACCAAAGACGGAAAGATGCGCGGGTCTAATGAAATCCTGCACGATAGCGATATGGCTGTGAAGGTAGAAAATGGTATTGCGATCACTACAAAAAACAGGTATAAGGAAGCAGGAAGTGAATACAGGGTGTTTCCTGAAAAGAAAAGACAAATAGATAGGCTAATGGATTTACACAAGGGAATTCTTTAAATACGGAGCATTAATTATTTTTTCCATCGTTTTTTAAAGTCATATATTTGCCATTCATACTTACTAAACCATTCAAAATATAGGATAAAATCTTCTTGATATAATATTACGTTATCTGGTTCTTGCCATTGAAAACTGCGAAATCTTCAAACACAACAAGGATAAGGCTAACGTTCACGTTTCAGCGTGGGTGTATCTTTTTGCCTGTCCGATTGGTGACCTCGATCGTATCTATCCGGCTTACCCAGTTTTGCGCTGCGGGAAATTTGAATTCGGTGCGGCTGAATTCCAGGCCCTCGTGATGGACCTGGGAAAAGAGGCGGCACGGAACTATGAATAAAAGAAGGAGAAGTGTCCTGTTCATCTCTCAGCGAATTTTTTCTTTAACGATCTCTGCAAAGCTCCTGTTCTCTATTTTACTTTCCAGCCACGACAGGATGTTAAAGTAATAGAGCGCATTTCTTTCTTTCGGGTCTTTGGTGATTTGCAGTAATTCATTTTTCAGCTTAACGAATTCATCCTTCAGTGCTTTCCGGGAAGTATCGGCCTTTGTTATCCTTCTGAAAAATTTCAGGATGCACTCTTCCACTTTATACAGCCTCTCTCTCTTATCCAAAAAGCGGTAGGCAGACGAGGACAGATGTTCGATGATATCTGCCGTGTTCTTTTCGTAATGGATGAGCAGGGTTAAAATATGCGCCCAGGACTGAATGTCCTCCGGGCAGGACCCGGCAGGAGCGTTGGTGGTTCTTCGCGTCCACTGAAGGGCATTTTCATATTTGCCGGCCCCAAAATAAAGGCTTGCTATGTTGAAGTATAGGGAGTGAATCACCCTTGCATTGGTATGATGTTTGAGTGCGATCAGTTTTTCTTCCTCACCTTTGGTAGCGGCAATTCCTTTTTCAAATTCACCCGTAAGCAGGTAGCAGTTGGTTTCATTGGTATAGGTAAAGGCAAACACCCTGCTCTTCACCGGCAATGTTTTAGGTATAAAGGAGCGGTTCTTTTCGATGGTTTCAAAAGCGCCTTTTATATCTCCTAACTCAAACTGCATGCAGGTGATGTTGTTGAGGAGGGAAGCGTAATGTACTTCTGCAAAATCGAGCTTGGAGTAATTGTCTACCAGGAAATTGAATGCTTCTGAGTTTGTTTTAAAGGCCGCCTTGAAGTCGCCTAGCGCGTTTTCGTAGGTCATGCGGGTGAGGAAATATTCCTTTTTTGCCAATGCTGAATTTTCTTTTTGTTTGTTGTGCGTGAGCGAGGCCTTCAGGTTTTTTACAATGGTTATGTCGGTTTCCACTTTCCGTCTGTCATAGCGCTTGAGGATCACGGCTACTTCGCGGTGCGCTTTTTTATATTCCACCAGGTTGGCCATTTTTTCGAGAACGGAGGTTATTTCCTTTTCGATCTTTTCCTGTTCAGCGCTGTTTCGCTCACGGGTCCTTTTGGCGCTTTCTCTCAGCAAAATATCGAGGTAAACGCCCCATCGTTCGTGCTGAAATGCCAGTTCCTTGGCTTTGTACAGAAATTTGTATTCTTCCTTTTCATTTCCCTTTTCCCGCATGATCATTTCATTCTCTGTCAGGTTCTTCAACTGTATATCCACATCATTTGCTTTGTACCGAAGCACGCGCAGGCTTTCCAGGATCAGGTTGTATAAATAATTTTTCAGCATTCGCAAGTGCTCTTCTTTCACAATGCCTTTCTTAAGGATCTTTTCCTCATCGTATTCCTCCTGTTTTTCCAGAAGGTCAAACAGGGTGAGGTAATTGATCTCCCCTTCGTTCTGGGAATTATACCGCGAGTAAAGTTTGAAATGCCGCTTTTCCATTTTATTCATTCCCTGAATGAGCTGGAAAAGGGCCGGGTCTTCCTTGTTGGGCATGTTACGTTTTTAGCAAATATAGGAAATGCTGGAATATGATGTTTTACCGTATTAGCTCCATTTTAAGGGTATAATTACTCTTTTATAAGCCAATCTGCTTTAAATTTAATTGAAATATTGCAATTTTAGGCCTATTACGTATTGGCATAGAATTGTTTTTTCTTTCAGTCCCGGGAGCGTAATTTTAACAAACAAAAGAATAATACCATTATGAAAAAACACTACTCATCTATTTTCGGAGGTTTAATTATCCTCCTGCAGGCGCTGAATTTCTTTCAGGCCCAATCCCAAAATTCATACGCAATAAAGAACCAATCCTGGACCACCGATCTGGAATATATCCTGCCCGAAGTAGATATGCGGACGGTTGCTGCTACAGGAATGGATCAGGATGAATGGGTGCTGTTCCAGAAATATTACTCTCACGAAATACTGCAAGAAAAATACAATTATCTGCGTGTACTTCAAAATGACAGCATAAACAGTGTAAACAGGGAGGGGTTCATCGATTTCATCGTAGCACAGTACGTGGGATGGTATGGCTCTTTCAAGCAGATGAATGCTTCTGCTCCTTCCACGAACATTAAAAATATTGTAAATCCTCCTGCCACCCTGGTTCTGCCGGACACTATTATGCCCGATCCCGGAGTGACTCAACCTCCTTGCTCCAACCTGGGTTTTCAGGATGGAACCATGAACAAGTGGAAAGCCTGCGGTGCTCAGACTTTTTCTGTTCCTGCAGGTGCAGTTTTTCCCGGAAGTCCTGCCTATCCCTGGGGATTTTTAGGTTACAACCAGCCCGGCAACAACCGAATGAAGGCGGATTGCTTTGGTCCCACGGGCAATTACAAAAAAGCAGCGAACTGCTACAATTGGCTGGCTGCGGTGAACAACCCTCCTTATAAGGATTCTTACCAACTGCGGGTGTTCAATGCAGGAGACAATGATTCCCTGGATCCAACCACCCCTGCAGTTTTTCCCGGGGAGTCTAATTCAGTAATGGTAGGTGATTACGGTGGAACCGGCTTTGGTGCAGCAATTTTAGAGCAGAAGTTCCAGGTTACGCAGAGCAACGCTGCCTTTACCTATATGTATGCGGTGTTCCTTCAGAACCCTTCGGGCCATGGATATACTCAACAGCCTACTTTTCAGGTGAATTTCTTCGATGATAATATGGACACGATCCAAGGCTGCGGGTCTTATTTTGTGGTGGCCGGTCCTAACATGCCGGGATGGAAAAAGGTGAGCAATATTAACTACCTGCACAGCTGGGCCGACTCTACGTATGTGAAACCCTGGGCCTGCGCATTTGTTTCCCTGAAAAAATACATTGGCAAAACAGTTACGGTTCAGTTTATCACGCGGGACTGCGGGCAGGGAGCTCACTTTGGATACGCCTATGTATCTGCAAAATGCGATTCGCTCGTCATTAAAAAGACAAATACCGGCAGCTGTAAGAGTCCTTCGGCCGTATTAACCGCACCCACTTCGTGTGGAATATCCGGATACCAATGGTCCGGTCCGTGCATTTCCGGTCCTACTACCGGCCAAAGCATTACAGTTACCTGCGATGGAGTGTACCAGGTGATTCTCACCAGCGCAGCTGGAGGATGTTCCGATACATTGACAGATACTGTGCATCTTGCCACATCGGGAGGTTTAAATGCCGGCTTTATCTATGCAGGCAGCTGCGGCACCATGACATTTACGGATACCAGCAATATTTCAGGCGCAGCATACAACTGGTTGTTCCCCGGTGGATCGCCTTCAAGCTCCACTTCTCAGAATTCCGGCAATGTTATTTATGGTCCGGGCACCTATACAGCCACATTGATTGTGACCGATTCTTCGGGATGTGCGGATACAGTAACCCAGGTATTTACTGTAACTAGCGCACCGATGATTGCTAATTTTAATTCCAGTCCCGTTTGTATCGGGGCTGTTACCAATTTTAATGATCTTTCCAGCGGTCCTCCTTCTTCCTGGAACTGGAATTTCGGGAACGGAAACACATCCGTGCAGCAAAACCCTTCCACTACCTATTCTGCTACCGGAACATACACCGTCACTTTAATTGCAGCAGCAGGCGCCTGCGGAAGCGATACGGTGTCCATCCCTGTCACGGTGAACCCGCTGCCAGTTGCAAGTTTCAGCAACACTACTGTTTGTTTCAACAATCCCACCCTGTTTAATGATCAGTCCATCGGAAATGTATCCGTGACCCAGTGGAACTGGAACTTTGGAGACGGAAGTACTTCCACGCAGCAAAATCCAACCCACACCTATGCCGCTGTAGGAACGTATACTGCTACTTTGGTTGTCGTGAATAATTTTGGATGTATTGATTCTATTCCTGTGGTGACCGTTGTGGACCCGCTTCCGCAGCCAAACTTCAAGAGCATTCCTGTTTGTTTGGGCGCGGCAACCTGTTTCTCGGATCTGTCCACCATTTCTGCCGGAACAATCACCGGCTGGAGCTGGAACTTCGGTGATGGCAGCACGGCCAATGTGCAGAATCCTTGTCATACGTACGGTGCTGCAGGAACATTTACTGTTACGCTTACCGCCACATCGGGCAGCAACTGCCAGAACGCGGTGGCGCTTTCTGTTACCGTCAATCCTTTACCCACTGCAAATTTCACAAGCAACTCGCCTTGCCTGGGAGCTGCAACCAATCTGACAAACGGAAGCATTTCCATCCCCGGAGATCCTATTACTTCCTGGAACTGGACAATGACAGGAGGAATTCCGGCTGCGGCTTCCACGCAGAATACTGCTACTCAGTATTCTGCCGGTGGTGCACACAACGTAACACTGGTTGTAACAACAACTTCCGGCTGCATCGATACACTTGTGCAGCAGATCATCGTATACATACCCCCTGTAGCGGCTCTTTCAGGGGCCGGAGCAGGCTGCGCACCGATGTGCGTGAATAATTTCCAGGATTCGTCCAACGCTGTGAATGGAAATATTACCGGCTGGGCCTGGAACTTCCCCGGTGGAAAACCTTCAAGTTCAACTTCTCAGAATCCTGGAACCGTGTGTTACAACACGCCCGGAACTTATGCGGTGAACCTGATCGTGGTAAATTCCTACGGCTGTGCGGATACGGTTACGTCCCCTGCGCAGGTGAATGCTTATCCCGGAACCATTGCTGATTTTTCTGTGGCTCCGGATAAAGCACCGGCCACCGATCCCACCTTTAATTTTCATGAACTGTGGTCGCCCAACCCGGGAGTTACCAGCTGGATTTGGGATTTCGGTGACGGAAGCATGGATAACACCAACACGGATCCTGCCCACTCGTATTCTGCATCAGCAACTTCGAATGACTTCTATCAGTACACCGTTACGCTGTATGTGCAGAATCAGTACGGATGCTGGGACACCGCAAAGAAGACAGTAGAGGTTATTCCTGAGTTCACATTTTACATTCCGAATACTTTTTCTCCCAACGGTGATTTTATCAACGAGGATTTTTTCGGAAAGAGCAGGGGAGTGAAGGAATACACCATCCAGCTTTTTGACCGCTGGGGAAATATGATCTGGGACTGCCACCGGGAGGAAAGCAACACTCTGTGGGACGGAAGAGGGGATGAAGGATTGTCTTCAGCCTGCAAATGGGATGGCAAAGTGCAGCAGGGTGGATTGGATATGAGCGGAAACAGCCGGCAGCATGTTCAGGAGGATGTGTATGTGTGGAAAGTACGCCTCATTGATATATTCAACAGGCGGCACGATTACGTAGGTCATGTGAGCGTCATTCGCTAAAAATAATAAGGCCACTTATCCCTGGTTGAGCGAAGCGAACATCGGGATGAGCGTAGTGCGCGAGAAAATAAAAAGACGATGATCCCAGTTGAGGGGTAATGCCGATGCTCATTTTAAAACAGCCCAACCAATGTGATATTTTACGATCGGCTTTATACCACAAGATTTTGGACTAATTCATAAGTAGATGGTATAACAATCGGGGTCAGTTGTGGTGTGTTTTTAATTGTGCATTTAAGGGGCAGGCTTATTACGGAATAATAAGTTAATTGCCTTTTTATGCTTATTTACGTTATATTTCTATAAATAGGTCACTTTAGGCGTATTACATTTTGCCTTAGTATTGCTTGGTAACCGTATTTGGGTGAGTTAACTTTGGATATAAATTCAGAACTAACCCTAACCACAAATACTATGAAAACCAAACTACTTTTCCTTCTAATTTTTACCGCAAGCCTGTTTAACGTGGAAATAGTTACAGCGCAGCAAACAGGTACCTGGACAAAGACCATTACCTGGGGCAGCGGAACGCGGAAAGAGGTTTTTAATGTTCCTGCCAGCTATACGCCAACAAAAAAATATAAACTTATTGTAGCGTTGCATGGTTTAGGTGGAAACCCAAATAGCTATATGACTTTTTTTGGACCCATGACTTCTGGAGTTCAGGAAAATTCGCAGGTGGTTTGTAACTCACACTTATATCCTTGTACGTCTCCTGTTTATGATAATTTTATTATTGCATGTCCGCAGGCTGTGGGTACCAATACCGATTTCTGGAGCCCCGTTGGAGATACCGCGCTCATTACAAAAATTATTCAGGATGCCATGTCGATGTACAATATAGATCCGGAATACATTTACCTCAATGGATTGTCGCTTGGAGGGAGATCTGCGCTTCGTTACGGCTTGTTGAATTACAAGCGCTTCCGTGGAATACAACTCTGGTGCCCTGCCATCCAATCTATGAGCGAAGCAAATAATCTGGCTTCGTTCAATTATGCGTATCAAAATGCAAAACATATTCCGGTTGTTATAATGGTAGCTGCGCAGGATGGCCAGTTTCCGCAGCAGAATCAGACCTACAGGCAGCTGTACAACGCAGGGGGCCAGGTCATGCTTCAGTCTTTATTTGATTTTTGCCATGCTCCATCTCCTGATCCCTATACCTTTAACGCCATTGAATTTATCGATAAACATGCGACTTCATTCAAAACCAATGATGCGGGAATTTATGACGTGTTTTCGCCAATAACCAATGTCTGCAATACTACTTTCGTTCCCAAGATCAGGATCCAGAACAAAGGGGTTGGTTCACTCACCTCGGTAACTATCAATTACCAGATCGATAATGGAACAGTGAACACTCTGAACTGGACGGGCAACCTTGGGCAACTGGTAAGGGCGACCATAACGCTTCCTGCCCAAACGGTTGGAGCGGGCAATCACGTAATTAAATTTTATACGTCCAATCCGAATGGCGCCACCGATGCCGTGCCTGCCAATGACGCGGTGACCGTGAATTTTAATATGATCAGCAACGGGGGTTCTGCCAGCCTGAACGAAGGCTTCGAATCTCAAAAACAGGCGGTGTCCGGAATTTTTCAGACCGACTGGAGAGCTCCTGCCGGATGGAGAACAACCGGAACAGATTCATCGTATTTCTGGAACCTCGACACCATAACAGGAGGCGCTTATGGTCAAAGTGCAACCTGTCTTCAGTTTAACAATGCAGGCCTCTATCCCGGCCAGCCTGCGCCTTTCAATGCAGTGAAAAGGAGTGCTCTCGTAACTCCTGAATATGATTTTTCGAATGCAGCAGCTCCAATGCTGACGTATGATTATGCCTATTCACCTATCATGAACGGATCTGCCATGTTAACGGACACGCTTGGAATTAAATACTCTGATGACTGCGGTGCAACCTGGACCTACCTGCTTCGTAAGGGTGGAGTAGCCTTGAACACAGGCACCACCACCTGGGGCTCTAAAGTGAACGGATCGTTCTTTGGTCCTACCTCTTCACAATGGAAGACCGAGAACATCAGCCTGAGCGTACTGGCAGGCAAACCCGAAGTGATCTTTGCGTTTGAGAACAGGTCGGGCAACGGGAACTTCATGTACCTGGATAACCTGAAGCTGACAGGTGCTACTGGAATTGAGGATCAGCAGGGGCAAAATGAGATTTCGGTTTACCCGAATCCCACAAACGGGAATTTTACCATGGAACTGACGGCAGGAAACGGAGAGTTTCAGATCTTCAATGTATTGGGTGAAAAAGTCCTGGAATCTCAGGTAACCGGACTGAGGTCGGAGGTGGATCTTGGCAACAATCCAAGCGGTGTTTATTTTATCGTAGTAAAGACAGGGGAGGGAAGTGTGACGAAAAAGATCGTTAAGGAGTAGATTGATTTTTCTTCAGCTTTATTATTTTCTGAAGTTCATCTACATCGGCAAGATCCTTGGGACGGGCGCTTAAAAGCTTATTCGCGATTAAGTCGTTATGTGAATAAGCTTCATTGAAGGTTACTACTCACC
>CAYZTB010000067.1:0-14305 GCA_964481195.1 uncultured Bacteroidia bacterium
ATATAAAAAAAGCCCTCCTTTTGGAGGGGTTTTTTTTGGTTTTATTTCAAGCTTTTTGAAACGCCAATTCCAAAAAGCGCAAAATCATATTTTGCGGGATCTTTAGGGTCAAGCTTTCTTAACTTGTTTGTAAGCTCTTCGACTGCCTGCCAGTCGTTAAAATTTCTTTTTAGTAGCCCTAATTTTCTGGCAACGTTTCCAGAATGAATGTCAAGCGGACACATTAATTGTGCAGGACTTAGAGTTTTATTATTATTATTTCCCCATATGCCAAAGTCAACTCCTTTACTATCTTTTCTAACCATCCAGCGAAGAAACATATTCATGCGTTTACAAGCAGAGCCGGATTCTGGATTGGAGAGATGTTTTTTTGTTCTTTGAGGATGTGAGATGGAGAAGAATACGTTTCTAAAATTTGTAATTGCTGTTTTAGCATCACCGCCATTAAAAACTTCTTCGAGAGATGTATGCTTCTTATATATATATTTCAAAGTTGCTATGAAAAAAACACAATCAATTCCATTAAAAGTTCTGTGTTTAAAATTTTCAAATTGCTTCAAGTCTTTTTTTCCATGATTTAAAATAAACTCGTAAGGAGCATAATCCATTCTTCTAATTAACTCATTCGCGTTTCTTAGTATGGTAAGTCTTTGTCCCCAGGCCATGGTAGCAGCTAAAAATCCGGCAATTTCAATATCTTGCTTTTTCGAGAATTGATGTGGAATGGAGATAGGATCCAGCGGAATAAAATCAGGACGATTGTATTTATTTACTTGCTCTTCGAGGAAATTGTGAAGCTCGTCAAAATTCATTTATTTTGGAATTATTTAATCGAATCTAAATTCAAAGTCCTAAGTTTCTTAGAAACTTTAGCGACAATTGCTACAATGCCAATGGTCATGCATCCACCAAAAATTACAGATGGAATTAAGCCCATTAATTTAGCTGCAACACCAGATTCAAAAGCTCCAATTTCATTTGAAGAGCCAATAAAAATACCATTTACTGCCGCTACACGCCCTCTCATTTCATCGGGAGTGGAAAGCTGTAAGATGATATGACGAACAACAACACTTACATTATCGAATGCTCCACTTATAGCTAGAATAATTAGAGATAAGTAAAAGTTTTTTGAAATAGCAAAAACAATCATACAAACTCCAAATGCTAATACTGACCAAAGTAAAACGCGTCCTGCATTTTTCTTAGGAGGAGCGTAGGCCATGATGCCTGCCATAACAATCGCTCCAAATGCCGGAGCTGCTCGCAGCATTCCTAGTCCTTGAGGACCAACGTGTAAAATTTCAGCTGCAAAGATGGGGAGCAGGGCAATTGCACCACCAAACAACACAGCAAAAAGATCTAATGAAAGTGCACTTAGTACAATTTGATTATTAAAAACAAAACGGAGACCAGCAGAAAGGTTTCTCGATAATGATTCTTTGATTTCTTTTTGTGGTACCGCTTTCTTTTTTAAGAGTGTAACAAAGAATATGGAGAGCGCTCCAAAAACTAATACAACCCCATACGAAATGTGAATGCCATAAAATCCATAAATGAGTCCCGCAGCAGCCGGACCAGTTACAGCTGCAATATGAAAAGCAGTAGTGCTCCAGGTAGCAGCGTTGGGAATTAATTCTCGTGGTACAATTTGAGGGAGAACAGCAAAGTAAGTTGGGCCAATAAAACCGCGGGCAATGCCAGTCATAAATATTACCACATAAATTGGAAGCGTGCCCAACGTTGCTATGGCAGTAGAAATATTCAGCGTGAAGTAAAAGAGCAGGAGGGAGCCTGCCATAAAAAATAAGGTAGCAAATAAAATAACTTTCTTTCGGTCTATGATATCGGCAATGTGTCCTCCGATAAAGGCAGTTCCAATAAATGGTATTGCTTCTGCCAATCCAATTAAGCCGAGTGATAGCGCATCGTGCGTAAGTTCATACACTTGCCACCCTACAATAAGGTATTGCATTTGTGCACCTACAATGAGGCTAAAGCGAGCTAGGATAAACCAGGTATATTCTCTGATCTGAAAAGCAGCAAATGCACCGGAAGTGTTTAGCTTGGGATTCACGAAATAATTTTAACAGAATTTTTTAGATGCGTAGCAGTATAAAGCGCTAAGCTATACTTAATGGATTCTGAGAGATATTTGTATCCTTTTATTTCTCTTAAACAATTGTTAGAACCACAATGACAAGTAAATGGTTTTGAAATTTCGTATTCAGTTGTGCAGTAATGATAATTTATTTCTTCATCTACGAGAATGTTTTTTAAGGCAATCAACTTATCCTCCCCCAAATTGAAATAGCTATTGGGTGAGCAGCTGTGATTTAGGAACATGAAAGTAGATGAATCATCTAATGGGTTTTCAGATAAAGGGAATAAGTGTTTATCCTTTCCTAATTGAATTGAATACTTATCGGCAACGGTTGAAATAGCTCCTTGAAGCTTAAATATAAGCTCGCCCTTTTTGATTTCTTTTGTAGCTGCTACAGTGTAATGATTATCTTTTTTTATTATCGCTACATTTTTCATAGACTTCATTTAACTATTCTAAGGAGTGGAAAGAGCCATTTGTAAAATCTTCCCATTAAAATATTTATGACCAGTAGTTGCAAACTGACCTACAAATTCTGCGGCTTCCTTGGCAGTGATAGGTGCTTTGTAGCCTGGAAATGCCTCATTTAGCATTTCGGTTTGAACGGAGCCAAAGGCGATGGCGTTAAATGATATTTTTTTGTCCATGTATTCAGCAGCTAGACACTCTGTTAAAGTTATTAAAGCGCCTTTCGTTGAACTGTAAGCAGATAATCCAGCAAACTTTACACTTCCTTGTACTCCACCTATGCTTGCAATATTCAACACATGTGCATTGCTCATTAAAGGCAATAGCGCTTGTGTTAATTCAACTATGCTGAAAAAATTTACTTTAAATATATTTTGAAATTCTGCAGAGGAGATCTTTTCAAAGGGTTTATTTATTAGTGTAGCAGCATTATTAATCAATACATCAACTGAACTAAAATATTTTTTTATTTCAGGAAGCAACTCTTTAGAAATATCTCCTGTTTCAAAGTCAAACGAAATAGGAATCACTCCTGGAAGTGGGTTATTCCCGGCATTTCTTGAGATAGAAATAATTTTATGATTTGCAGAAAGTAATTTTGCTGTTTCGAATCCTATTCCTCTACTTGCTCCTGTGATAATGATATTCATACCTGAATTACTCTGTGAGGTTGGATGTTTCTAATACCAATTCTTTTTCTTGAACTTTAGATATGAAAACATCATTCATGCTTGGCAGAATTTCCCGAAACCCATTTACTTCAACCGTTTGTAGTATAGCACCTAACAATGCATTGGGAGTGCTCTTTCCTAAAAGCTTCACGCGTGCCTTGCAATGTTCGCCTTCTGCTTTGTGATCTAAAATTTCAAAACCTGCCCATAATCCTGTTGCAAAGGAAAGCATGCTGCCTTTAAAATCAACTTCATAGATATTCGCTTTTGCCTGCTGCCTAATTTCTCTAACAGATCCTTGTAAAATTGTTTTCGAGTTATTAACTAAGGCAATGTTATCGCACAGCTCTTCTACCGAACTCATGTTGTGTGTGGAAAGTAAGATGGTTGCTCCGTTCTCTTTTAATCGTATAATTTCATTCTTTATTAATGATGCGTTGATCGGGTCAAAACCACTGAAGGGCTCATCCAAAATTAATACGCGTGGTTCGTGTAAAACAGTTGCAACGAACTGAACTTTTTGCTGCATGCCTTTGGAAAGCTCTTCAACCTTTTTATTCCACCAGCTTGACATCTCAAACTTTTCAAACCAGATTTTTAATTTTTTTTCTGCGTCTGATTTTTTAAGTCCTTTGAGTTGGGCTAGGTAAATGCACTGTTCACCTACTTCCATCTTTTTGTATAAGCCACGCTCTTCGGGTAAGTAGCCAATTTGCTCAATGTGGCGAGGGGCCAATTTTTCTCCAGCAAAAAACATTTCACCACTATCTGGTGCAGTAATTTGATTAATGATTCGAATTAAAGTTGTTTTTCCTGCTCCGTTAGGGCCCAATAGTCCAAAAATACTTTTCTCAGGAACAGTAATATTTACATTATCCAACGCAGTGTGCTTGTGAAAACGCTTTGTAATATTTTGTGCTGAGATTATATCCATAATTATGAGTTGCTAATCTTAGGCGAATATACTCAATGAAGATTTACCGGAAAATTGTTTCAAAGAATTATTCGAACATTTCTTTCATCCTGTTGAAAAAACCGCTGTTCTTTTTATCTGGATGAGGTTGAAAGTTTTCAGAATCTTTAAGTTTTTCCAGTAGCTTTTTTTCTTCGGAAGTAAGTGTTTGAGGTGTCCAAATGTTAACGCTAACTAGCAAATCCCCTTTGCCATATCCGTTAACATCCGGAATGCCTTTTCCTTTTAAGCGTAAAACTTTTCCGGCTTGTGTGCCTGCATCGATTTTTACTTTCGCTTTTCCTTCCAGGGTAGGAACTTCGGAAGAAGTGCCTATGGCAGCATCGGCAAAGTTCAAATATAATTCGTAGTAAATATTATTTCCTTCTCTCTTAAAATGGGCATGCTCGGCTTCTTCAATAGCAATAATTAAATCTCCTGGAATTCCTCCTCGCGGACCAGCATTTCCTTTTCCACTCATGGATAATTGCATTCCTTCGGCCACTCCGGCAGGAATGTTTATCGATATTACATCTTCGCCTTTTACAATTCCATCCCCATTACATCCTTTACATTTGTCTTTTATTATTTGTCCCTCGCCACCACAAGCTGGGCATGCCGATGCAGTTTGCATGTAGCCTAATATGGTTTGTGTAGCGCGAGTAACTTGGCCAGAACCTTTACAAGTTGAGCAGGTATTAAAGCCTGAGCCTTTTTGTGCTCCTTGTCCGCTACATTTATCGCAGGAAATATATTTGTTGACTTTTACTTTTTTCTCTATGCCAGTTGCAATTTCTTCTAGCGTAAGTTTTACTTTAATGCGTAGGTTAGAACCACGGTGCACTCTTTTTCCACTTCTTCCTCGTCCACCACCGCCACCACCAAAGAAACTTTCGAATGGATGCTCCCCTCCAAATACATCGCCAAAGCGATCAAAAATATCATTCATGTCGAACCCAGCGTAACCTCCGCCAAATCCTCCGTTGTTGCCCATGCCAGCATGACCTAATTGATCATAGCGCTGACGTTTTGCATCATCTCTAAGAATTTCATAAGCTTCGGCAGCTTCTTTAAATTGTTCCTCTGCCTTTTTGTTATCAGGGTTTCTGTCTGGGTGAAATTCCAAAGCCTTCTTACGATATGCCTTTTTTATTTCATCAGCAGAAGAACCTTTTGCAACGCCTAATATTTCGTAATAATCTCTCTTGGCCACTTTAGTTAAATGTTACAGGTTGTAGATTACAAGTTGTTTAAATAGAGTTGATTTTATTATTCTCATACTCTTTCAGGTATTTTATTAGTCCTGAGATTTGCTTAGAAACGCTTATTAGCTTTTCGGATAACTCATTGTAAGATGCCTCGTTTATATATTCTATTTCTTTTAATACAAACAACTGACTTCTAACTTCTCCGGAAGAGCCTTTTGCATATCTCAAATATTTAATGAAGTCTTTATTGTTATCATATTCAAATCCTTCTGCAATGTTGCTAGAAATTGAAATTGAAGCTCTTCGGATTTGATCTTTTAGCCCCCAATCTTGTTTTAACTTTCCTTCTTCACTAACTTTATAAATAAGCACTGAAATTTTAATGGATAGTTTCCATATATCTAAGTCTTCAAATCGCTTTACACTACTCATCTTTTTTTGGCAGTTAACTTTTAATTTGTAATCTTAAACTTGTAATATCTAGTTTCCTACTACAACTTTTGCATGTCTCAATACTTTTCCATTGAGCCAATATCCTTTTTCTACTTCCTCTACAACTCTCCCTTTCATATTTTCTTTAGGGGCAGGAATATTAGTTACGGCATCGTGTATATCCGGATCAAAATCTTTTCCTGTAGCATTCATCTCAGCGACACCATTTTGTGTAAGTATGTTTTTAAACTTATTATAGATTAATTGTTTGCCTTCTTTTATAATTTTAACTTCAGTAGCTTGTTCAGATGCTTTCATAGCGCGGTCAAAATCATCCATTATTGGGATAAGTTGTTTTAGCACTTCTTCGCCTGCATATTTTAATTGGTCAACTCTGTCTTTAGCGGATCTTTTTCTATAGTTGTCAAACTCTGCGAATAGGCGAATATATTTATCGTTTAATTCAGCATACTTTTCTTCAGGTGTTTTTTCTACTTCTGGTGCTGGAGTTTCTTCAACAACTGCATTTTCTGCTTGAGCAGCTCCTTTTTCAACTTGCTCATTTTTAGCTTCTTGCTGATCCTTCGTTTCTTTACTCATATTTTTTTTTCTAAACATAGTCAATTAGCTTGCCAAGGGACAAATTCAATAAAATATCTGTCAATTTGTATGGGTGGCAAATATAATAAAGCCACAGTGTCAAAGGCTGACAAAAAAATCAAAAAAAACCCCGATTTTGTCGGGGTTTAAGTAAGGCTTTAAGTAATTATTTTATGTATTTCATTAGTTCTTCTTCTAGAGCAGGCCCTCGTAAATTTTTAGCTATGATTATGCCATTTGCATCAATCAATAGACTTGTGGGAATGCTGGTAATGCTATAATCTTTGGCAGCAATGCTCTTCCACCATTTTAAATCGCTTACGTGGTTAGGCCATGCTAAGTTGTCTTTTGCAATTGCCCCCATCCAAGCTTCTTTTTGATTGTCGAGGGATACGCTGTATATCTCAAAGCCTTTCGCATTTTTAAATTTTTTGTCTTTAAATTTGTTGTAAGCTGTAACCACATTTGGATTTTCTCTTCTACAAGGTCCGCACCAGGAAGCCCAAAAATCTATTAGCACCAATTTTCCTTTTAAGGAAGAAAGAGGCATGAGTTTTCCAGTCGGATTAGGTAAATTTATCTCTGGAGCTTTATCGCCAATATTTGTTCCTACTACAGGTTCTGTTTTGAACGAATAATAAAATGATGATGAAGCAATTAGTATAATAAGAACGATAATTTTTTTCATAAAACTATTTTTGTGATTATATACTTACTTTCTTACAATTTCCGCGCCAATATTATTTAGGCGTTTGTCAATAAACTGATATCCTCTGTCAATTTGCTCAATATTGTGAATTGTACTTTTTCCTTCGGCAGACATGGCAGCTATTAACAGCGCTACTCCAGCACGAATATCCGGAGAGGTCATTGAAATCCCTCTTAACGCATTTTGACGATTGAGGCCAATGATTGTTGCGCGATGTGGGTCACACAAAATAATTTTAGCTCCCATGTCAATCAACTTATCTACAAAAAATAACCTGCTTTCAAACATTTTCTGATGAATAAGTACAGTTCCCTTTGCCTGTGTAGCGGTTACTAAAAGCACACTTAAAAGATCGGGTGTTAATCCTGGCCAAATTGCATCGGCTAGTGTTAGGATAGATCCATCAATATAAGTTTCAATTTCGTAATTGCTTTGAGAAGGAATATAAATGTCATCTCCTTTTCGTTCCAAGTGAATGCCTAGTCGTTTAAATGTTTCAGGGATTATTCCTAACGAATCGTATCCAACATTCTTAATAGTAATTTCAGATTGAGTCATGGCAGCTAGACCAATAAAGCTTCCTACTTCAATCATATCTGGCAGCATTCTATGAGAGCATCCTTTTAATCCATCTACCCCTTCAATTTTAAGTAAGTTAGAGCCGACACCCGCAATTACTGCGCCCATGCTAACTAGCATTTTACAAAGCTGTTGGATGTATGGCTCGCAAGCGGCATTATAAATGGTTGTAGTTCCTTTTGCTAATACTGCAGCCATCAATATATTTGCTGTGCCTGTAACAGAGGCTTCGTCCAACAACATGTAAGCACCTTTTAGCTGAGATGCATCTACTTTATAGAAATGAGATTTATCATCGTATTCAAACTTAGCTCCTAAGTTTTGAAAGCCAATGAAGTGAGTATCTAATCTTCTTCTTCCAATTTTATCTCCTCCTGGTTTCGGAATGTATGCTTTTCCAAATCGTGCCAACAGCGGACCCATCACCATGATCGATCCTCTCAATGCGGCAGCTTTCGTTTTGTATTCTTCAGTTAATAGGTAATCTACGTTTACATTGTTTGCCTGAAAAATATATTCGCCATCTCCCTTTTTTTCAGCAGTAACTCCTAGCGATTTCAATAAATCAATGAGCTTATTTACATCAACAATATCTGGAATGTTGGAGATAGTAATTTTTTCAGGGGTAAGAAGTACTGCGCAAAGAATTTGCAGCGCCTCGTTTTTAGCACCTTGAGGAACAAGATCGCCTTTTAATTTTTTTCCTCCCGTTACTTCAAAGCTTGCCATATTTATAATAAATCGGTATTGCTGCAGTTATAAATATTAACGACCTCTTCTGCGGTTGTTGTTGTTATGTCTGCTATTGTTTCTGCCTCCGTTTCTGCTTCTGCTGTTATCTCTGCCACCACCCTCGCGTCTGCGCTCTCCAGCTCTATCGTTGTTGTTGTTAAGTCCTTTGGTTTTTGCTAGAATATCGTAGGTGTTATTCAATCTGAAATTTTCAGGAACTTTTAATTTCCCCCCAGAAAGAATATCAAGCTCTTGTAAGATAACACTGTCACTCACCGTATCGCGATTCCAAACGAGGTAAGATTTTTTCATCAGGTTTGCGATGGCTTCAATGAAAGCAGTTTTTTCTTCACCGCTTTTCATGTTAGATGCTTTTGCTATCAAACGCTCTACGGCAACTCCATAATGTTTGAAGCGCATTTTAGAAGCAGGATATTTTACTTTCTCAGGTTTAGTAGTAAGAATTTCTACCGAAGGCTTTGGGTATGGAGAATCTACGTCCAGCTTAAAGTTTGAAATAATGAAAAGGTGGTCCCATAATTTATGGCGGAAGTCAAGAATATCACGCAATTGTGGGTTTAATCGGCCCATGATTGCAATGATGGCGTGTGCCATATTATTTCGCTCCTCTTTATTTTTTAACGTACAGGTATATTGAACCAATTTCTGAATGTTTCTTCCATATTCAGGAATAATTAAATGCGGTAGCTGCGTGTTGTACCCCATTGTGTGTGGCGTATCGTTTGATTCTTGTTGTTTAGCCATAATAATTTTTAAAGTAAAGGGATCTAAAGCAGGGTATTAACGGATTTTTTTTCTAAGTCCGCATCCTTAAATTTGTAATGATGTAAAAATAGGGTAATTATTTTAAACAGCAAGGAAAGAATCTAGCCTGATATTTCAAGTTTAGCAAATTTTAACAGTAGCTGTTTTGTGCCTGCCTCTCCAAAATCCACACTCGCCTTTGAATTTGGGAAAACGCCTTCAATATTTGTTACTGTTCCATTGCCAAATCGCTCATGGGATACTTGCATACCAACCTGTAAATTACGTAAATGCTCTTGAGAATCGCTTGTAGGTTTGTATCGGGCTGCAGTAGCGTTAATTAAGTTCTTAGGCTTTACCGAAATGGTAGGCTGAGGCTTAGTTGGACTGCTTTTCTTAATTCCAAAATCAGTTTTCTTTTTTGCATTTTCAAACTTACCGCCTATGGGTATGTTGTTGTATTTAATTACGGGCAAATCATCGTAAGTTGAATCAACAAAATCACTTTCTACTTCATTATCAGCATGTGAAATCCTACTTCCCATTTCCAGATACTGTGGATCAATTTCTTCAATGAATCTGCTTGGCTCCGTATTCAGGATAGAACCTCGAAGAAATCTGGTAGCTGCAAAAGAAAGTGTTGATTTTTTTTCAGCTCGAGTTAAGGCCACATAAAAAAGTCTGCGTTCTTCTTCCAAATCATCGCGGGAGTTCATGCTGAAGGAGTTTGGAAAAAGATTTTCTTCCAGACCTACGATAAATACATGGGAAAATTCTAATCCTTTTGCTTGGTGAATGGTCATTAAGGAAACGTGATCTTTGTTTTCAGGCTCTTCTTTTTTATCTGAATCGGTAAGCAGTGCAATGTCCGACATAAATAATTCAAGGGTTCTGGTAATCGTTGAAGCATTGCTAGCAGTTTCGGCTGCAAAAAGATCTTCTTCTATTTTTTCTTCTATAATAGGATTGGCTGGCTTGTTGGTTTTTTCTAACTCAGGTATATCAATTGCCTTATATTCTTCTTCGCCAACCGAAAATTCTTTCATAGCTCCTAAAAGCTCCTCAATGTTTTCGTAACGACTAACACCTTCCGGACTTTTATCGTTGTATAAATCTTTAAGTAGCCCAGTTTTGTTTGCTATGTAATTTCCTATATCGTAAGCATTATTTTTTGAAAGCTGTGCAGCAAAACTCTTAATCATAGTTATGAAATCAGAAATTTTGTTGCGCGCACCGGTATTCATTTCTAAGTTAAAGTCGCCCAAGTTTTCCATAACGGTGAACATGCTAATGTTATGGTCGTTTGCAGCAATAATTATTTTATCAATGGTAGTTTGTCCAATGCCGCGAGTAGGGTAATTGATAACGCGCTTCATGGCTTCCTCATCATGACAATTAATAGTAAGGCGGAAATAGGAGAGGAGATCTTTAATTTCTTTGCGTTGGTAAAAAGATAGTCCGCCATAAATGCGATAGGCAATATTTTTTTTACGCAGTGCTTCCTCCATGGCTCTGGACTGTGCGTTGGTGCGGTATAAAATGGCAAACTCTTTGGGATGCATACGCAGATGCATCATGTCTTCAAAAATCATTTGCGCCACTTTAGAACCTTCTTCATTATCGGTAAGTGCACGGAATACTTTTATTTTTTCTCCTTCGGCATTCTCGGTCCAAATTAATTTCTGAATCTGATTTTTGTTTTTTACAATTAAGCTGTTTGCCGCATTCACAATATTTTTTGTAGAACGGTAATTTTGCTCCAGTTTAAATGTCTTCGTATCCGGATAATCGGATTTGAAATTTAAAATGTTCTCAATGTTTGCACCTCTAAAGGCATAAATGCTTTGTGCATCATCCCCAACTACACAAATGTTTTCAAATCGCGCTGCTAATTGTTTAATAATGGTGTACTGAGCAAAGTTTGTATCCTGGTACTCATCCACTAAAATGTATTTGAATTTGTTTTGGTACTTGTACAATACATCAGGATTATCCCGCAATAAAATACTGGTGTTGTAAAGAATATCGTCAAAGTCCATTGCTCCGGCTTTGAAGCAGCGTTTGCAATACGTGGCAAATATTTCTCCAAAATGCAAGCGTCCAGCTGCACGATCACTTTCTGTATAAGTAGCATTATGCTGATATGCTTCGTGCGATAGCAGTTTTGTTTTCATGGCAGATATTCTTCCCAATATCATGTTGGGTTTATACATTTTCTCGTCCAGCTCCAAATGTTTAATGATGCTCTTTACTAAATTCTTGCTATCGGCCGAATCGTAAATCGTAAAGTTTGCCGGGTAGTTTAGTTTGTCGTGTTCAAAGCGTAAGATGCGCGCAAATACGGAGTGAAAAGTTCCCATCCAAAGATTCCTGGCTTCTTGATCGCCCACCATTTTCATGATACGATCTTTCATTTCGCGAGCAGCCTTGTTGGTAAACGTAAGTGAAAGAATATTGAAAGCATCTACTCCTTTGTCCAGTAAATGTGCAATGCGGAACGTAAGCACCCTGGTTTTACCGGAACCCGCACCTGCAACAATCATCACAGGCCCTTTGGTGCAGAGAACAGCATCACGCTGAGAATCGTTTAGGTCGGATAGGTAGTTTTTCATTTTTTTTTTTGGCGCGCTTGCCAGGCTTTTCGCACTTGCTTTTTTGTAAAAAACAAAAAGAGCTCAAACAGTTGCTTCAATCCCTCGCGCAAAAATAGGAATAACCCATTGGGAATTCTTAATGTTGAAAACTTGATTTATGCTGACATATAGTTTTAACCACTTTCATGTGGATAATCTATAGCAAGAAAATAGTTAGTGTTTGCTCTAGCGTGTAACTTTGTTGAGTGTCAAA
The DNA here is from genome assembly GCA_964481195.1 of uncultured Bacteroidia bacterium. Taxonomy (GTDB): domain Bacteria; phylum Bacteroidota; class Bacteroidia; order Palsa-948; family Palsa-948; genus Palsa-948. The sequence continues at coordinate 12,068 of CAYZTB010000067.1, forward strand.
AGATAAATTTATAGGCACATGGGCTTTTCCTACAGATGATTCTTTGCTTGAGCAAAGTGCTAGAAGAGGAGAGCAGTATGATTTTTCAAAAATCACAGCCGATGTATTGGAGAAAATGCATTTTGAAAAAGAAGATGTTGTGTTGGATGTATGCTGTGGCAATGCAGTAATAGCAAAGGAAGTAGCTAAGGTTTGTAAGGAAATTCATGGAGTAGATCATTCCATTCATTTGATAGATAGTGCAAATAAAATAAAAAAGCAAGAAAATATTTCTAACCTACAGTTGAGTTTATCTGATGCGTTAAAGATTGGAGAGTTATTTCAGGAAGATTATTTTGATAAATCCTATTGTTATTTTTCGTTCCAGTATTTTAATAAAAAAAACAGAGAGCGTCTGCTTAGTCAGCTTTCTAGAGTTACAAAAAGAAAGGGCTGGATATTTATTGGCGACATTCCCGATAAAAAAAGGATGTGGAATTTTTATAACTCCCCATATAAGTTTTATAGAGAAAAAATTTCACGCATGCTGCAATTTAAGGAGGGAGAATGTGATTTAGGCTGGTGGATTAATCCGGATGAGATTCTGCAATGGTGTGATGAACATAAGCTACATGCTTCCATCATGCCTCAAAATGTTCACTTGCCTCATGCGCACTATAGGTTTGATGTGCTGATTCGAAATTCGAAGCAGGAGTAGTACCTATTTAATATTCTTCCAAATCAATTCAGATTCATATCCTTTCGACAGCAGATACATTCCTATTTTTTGCTTTTTGTTTTTCGGATCTTTGCTTTTCAGCTCTCGCTCTTTTTTTTGTATCAAATGCAGCAGCGTCTTTAAATAATCATCATCGCTAATGGTGTTTAACCCATTGACTATGTATTTATCAGGAACTTTTTTCATCCTTAATTCTGCACGAATTTTATTTTTGCCCCATCGCTTCATTCTAAATTTTCCGGAAGTAAACAGTTTAGCAAACCGCTCTTCATTTAAATAGTCATCTTCTTTTAAAGAGGCTAGCACTTTTTCTTTTTCTTCTTCATTGGCATCTAGCTCTTGCAATTTCTGTAAAACCTCAAAGCAGCACCGTTCCCGATATGCGCAAAAACGCTCTACTTTTAGCAATAAGGATCTATAATTATTTTCACGCTCTCTCTCCATTTCTTCATTCGAAGGTATTAAAAGATATTTTGTCAAAATAGATTAGTTTATTATCGTCCTAAGAATGTTCATATTTTATACTAATTAAAGTATACCTTCTCTATTGTTTTTTTAAATTTTTACTTAACTTTGTGGAAAAACTAACACCTTAAAACATGAAAAAAAATCTACTATTTTCAATCTTATTTTTAAGTACTATAGGGCATTTAATGGCACAAACCCCTATATCATTAACCACATCAGTAACTCCAGCCAATGCTTGCGTTCCTCCTTGCGATGGAACAGCAACAGTTAATGCTACAGGAGGAACTCCTCCTTATTCTTACAATTGGTCAACATCTCCAGTACAAAATACGGCTACTGCTACTGGACTTTGCCCAGGTACATATACTGTTGCTGTATCTGGCTCAGGTGGAGCAATTACATTGCCTGCTGTTGCCACTGTAACTATTACTTGTGGTGGGGTCTCTTCAGGATCTTTAACAGTATCTTCCTCTGTTACGGTTGCCACTTCTTGTTCTCCACCTTGTAATGGTATGGCTTCAGCTAATGTTACAGGTGGTACTCCACCATATTTCTACATGTGGGGAACTAGCCCAATTCAAACTACTCAAACTGCTACTGGATTGTGTCCAGGCACATATTCTTTTACGGTTTATGATTCAAATCCTTCAAGCCCTACACAAGCTAAGGGTTCTGCAACTATCACATGCATAGGAACTACAGGGATTAACTCATTATCATTAAATGAAAATATTACCTTGTTTCCAAACCCAGCTGAAAACGTGCTGAATCTTAATTTTAATTTAGTAGAATCCGGCCTGGTTGCATTGTCAATATCTGGAGTTTTAGGTCAAGATTTAATACGCGATAACTTTGAGGTTAGTGGAAACTCTGTTAAATCAATAGATATTTCTACTCTTCCTAAAGGAGTATACAGCATTAAACTGGTTAAAAATCAAATAGTTGTTACAAAGCAATTTATTAAGCAGTAATTTATTTTATCACTCCATTAGATTTCCTAATGGAGTATTTTTTTTTCTTCCTATAGTTATCTATCTAAGCTGAATTCTAAT
>CAYZTB010000068.1:0-4136 GCA_964481195.1 uncultured Bacteroidia bacterium
CTCATCTTGCTCGCCTGTTTTAAGGTTCGCTTCAGAAAATTCATCACTTTGAAACTGCCAATAATCTGCATCCAATTTTGATTGCTTTTCTTTTTCAACAAGCGATGATAATTCTTTTTCGCAATTCGTATAACCTGCATAGTCTGCAATATATTTACTAACTAGTTCTGTAGTTTCGGAAAAGCTGTCAATAATTCCAAGCTGATAAGATGCTTCATTTAACCTGAGCGTTTCGTGTTGAGAATGAATATCAATTAAATGAAGAGTAAGCTCCTTAAGCTGTGATAGGTTTACGGGGGTGTCATTAATAAATGCCCTGGATTTCCCCTCTGGAGAAACTTCTCTTCGTACGATAGTAATTTTGGAGTAGTCTAATTCATTTTTAAGAAAAAAATACTTTAGTTGGTAATCATCAATATTAAAGCTTGCTTCTACAATACATTTTTTCTCTTTATCTTGTAGCACAGAGCTATCTGCTCTATTCCCTGCAATTAACGAAAGAGCACCTAGCAATATAGATTTCCCCGCACCTGTCTCACCGGTAACAATAGATAATCCAATAGGAAAATCAATGTCAATACGCTCAATGAGGGCATAGTTTTGTATGGAGAGATGCTTAAGCATGTAGTTTCTATACCAAATTTAATATTAAATTTTGAAGATAACCCCTTGAATACTAACATGCATTTTGTTAATAATCTGAATTGCCGAAATGAATAAAAAAGAGCAAATATTCATATTATTGCTTAAACCTATTTTAATATGAAAAACACTACTCTACTACTTGTTTTTTTTGCATTTACTGCATCTCTATTTTTATCATCATGCGCCTTTCTTCAAAAAGGAGAGTTTGCTCAAAGAAAATATTATGATTTTCCAAGAAGCAAGCATGCCAATAGTTATACTGCTACAAAAAAAACAACACCTGAAACTAATTTTGAATATTCCAATAAAATAGAATTAGAAAAAAATACAGTTGCTTCTTCAAATATTCAAGAAAACATTATTACGCCTAACTTGCCTGCTAATGATATTTTAGCAGCTAAAGAAAAAACAACTTTAGCATCCCCATCAAAAAATACAGATGCCGAAAGTATAGAAATTGTTAAAATCAAGAAATCAGAAATAAAAACTCAAGCTTTAGAAAACAAACCTTATTTTCCTTATTTACAAGATGCTGGCTTAATGTTACTATTGGCAGTAATAGCAGCTATATTTTTTCCACCAATCGGAATATTTATAAAAGAAAATTGGAGAACTACTAATTGGTTTTGGATTACTTTAATCATGTGCCTTGTAGCTATCGGCTTTTTAGGAGTTGGCAATGCTGGTTTTGGAGCAATCTTCGGTGGGCTTTGGCTAGTAGCAATCATTATTGCTTTGCTCGTAATTTTTGATGCGCTATAGCTTTAAACCTTTTTCCTATTTACTCGTCTAAGTAAATAATTAAATGATTTTGAGTGCCTGAACCAATAATAGAAGACAAAGAGCTTTTAATCCAATTTCGAAATTCAAACACTCGAACCTATTCGTTTAATCTATTAATTCGAAAATATCAGCAAAAAATTTATTGGCATGTTCGTAGGATAGTAATTACTCACGAAGACGCTAATGATGTTACACAAGAAACCTTTATTAAAGTTTGGAAAAACCTCGATAGTTTTAAAGAGGAGTCGCAATTATTCACTTGGATTTATCGAATAGCTACCAACGAAGCGCTTTCCTTTTTACGTAAAAAGAGAACAAAGTATTTCATTCCTATCGTAAATATCGAAAACGCCCTATCAAACAAGTTAGTGGACGATAATTTTTTTAGTGGAGACGAAATACAACTAAAGCTACAAAAAGCGCTCTTAACACTCCCAGAAAAACAACGCTTAGTATTTAATATGAAGTACTATGATGAACTCAAATATGAAAAAATATCAGAAATAACAGGCACATCCGTTGGTGCTTTAAAGGCATCCTACCACCACGCTGTAAAAAAAGTAGAAAAATACTTACTATCTAATTAAACCTTTTGCAATTATCAACATCAAAAGATTAGAATGGCAAAGAACAACCACATAGAATCAGTCAACTCCCCACTTAATGGAATTGAGAAGAAAACCCCCTTCTCTGTTCCAGCAGATTATTTTGAGCATAATCCAAATGTTATTTTGGATAGAATCTCTCAAGGTACCATAGAGAAAAAACAAGTCTTTCTTTTTTCTCCCGGCTTAGCAATAGCAGCTTCTATTCTTTTAATTGCCGGGCTATTCTGGTTTTATATATTTAACGCTAATGAATTAGACGTTCAAGAGTTCTCCTTAAATGATGAAGAAATTCAATTGATTATTGACAACCCTGAATTATATGGAATCAATGAATTTCTTGTTAATGAAAAATATCTTTCTTCTGTTGAATCGTATAACCCACTCGAGAATCTTTCAACCTATTCTGATGATGAGGTTAAATCTTATTTAGAAACTAATACGGATGCAAATTATATTATTTATGAATATTAAAACAAATACTATGAAAACACCTATCATTCTATTTTTGATTGCATTTAACCTTAGCGCATTTGCTCAAAAAAATCCTAACAATCATCCTAAAAAAGAAAAAATAGAATCTATGCGAATTGGTTTCTTAACCCAAAAGCTTGAACTTACTTCGGAGGAGGCTCAAAAGTTTTGGCCTGTTTACAATGAATACCAAAAAAAACGTGATGCTATTCATGAAAGCAGAATGAAAGAAAAAATGAAATATAAAACAGGACTTGATTCTTTGTCTGATGCGCAAGTAGAAGAACTTGTAGATGCTGAAATTATTTTTAAACAAAAAGGACTAGAACTCCAAAAAGAATATCATATTAAATTCAAGTCTGTTCTACCTATTAAAAAAGTTGCAAAACTTTACCGTGCTGAAGATCAATTTACACACCAACTGCTAGAGCATATTTCGGAAGGGAGTAACAGAAAAGAAGGACATGGTAGTGGTAGAGAAGGCAATAATCCGGACTCCAGAAGACCTAATCCATACGAGGAAAAGTGAGCCTAGCACTACACGCACATTAGCTTAAATGCAGCTGTGCATGCGTTTATTAGTCAAACTTTGTTAAAAACTGAGTTTTAACAGCAGTTAAAGCAATAAGATTTTTTATATTTTTGCTTAACAAACAAATATTCTCAACTATGGAACTATCAACAACAGCTCAAGTAATTGGATTTTTTATCTGGCTTTTCTTTATTACTGCCGGAACATTTACTTTACTTTTCATCGTTGCTATGATTCCTTTTTGGATGACTATGGCTACCTTAAACCGCTTTAATCCAAAATTGGCTGAGAAAATTTCTACTTGGATTTTAGAGTTTTAGAAATTCTTGATAGACAGACAATAGGCTTTTTAGTCTTGCATTCCTACAATTAATTCGGCTACTTTTTTAGAGGCCCCACTGCCCCCTAATTCAACCTTTAATATGTTAAGGTTTTTTATCATTTTCTCTCTGTAAGCAGCTTGTTCTAATATTTTTTTCAATTCATTTTTTAGTGAATCTTCGTTAAAATCATCTTGAATTAGTTCGCGTACTATCTCTTTACCCATGATCAAGTTCACTAAGGAAATAAATTCAACATTAACGAGCATTTTTGCAATTTGAAAAGAAATTGCACCACCTTTATAGCAAACAACTTCAGGCACACCAAATAATGCGGTTTCAAGCGTTGCTGTACCACTAGTTACTAAGGCTGCATATGATTGTTCTAAAAGGTCATATGTCTTTCCAAATAAGAATTTAACCTTACTGTCTCCAACTAACTTTAAATAAAACTCTTTTTCTTGGGTAGAAACACCTGCCACAACAAACTGATAAGAAGGAAAATGAACACTCATTTTAGACATTACAGGAAGCATTTTTTCTATTTCCTGTTTACGACTACCAGGTAATATTGCCACAACGGGTCTTTGATCCAGTTGATTTTTATTGGTAAACTCTTGAAAAGAATCTTTAACTTTTTTTCTTTGTTCCAAAGCATCTAGCAAAGGGTGTCCTACAAAATCAACATTGTAACTAAATTTTTTATAAAAATCTTTTTCAAATGGAAGAATCACAAACATTTTATCTGTCAGCTTCTTGATTTTTTTTGCCCTTGAC
>CAYZTB010000068.1:4146-13857 GCA_964481195.1 uncultured Bacteroidia bacterium
ATATTTCTTTATATGATGCACTCTGGATTGTTTCCAAGCCCAAACCTGTGGAGAGATGTAATAGATAATCTTAAATCCTTTCTTTTTGGCAAACTCTGCAATTCGTAAATTAAACCCTGGATAATCAACCAATATCAGAACATCAGGCTTGTAGGTTACTATGTCTTGCTTACAAAATTCTATATTTTTTAAAATAGTGCGTAAGTTTAAAATCACTTCTGTAAAACCCATAAAAGAAAGTTCCTTATAATGTTTTACCAATTCTCCTCCTATGGATTTCATTAAATCACCACCCCAAAAACGAAAATTAGAATTTGAATCTAACAACTTAAGCTCACGCATTAAATTGGATGCATGTAAATCGCCAGATGCTTCGCCTGCAATGATGTAATATTTCATCTAATGTATTTCTGATATATAACATATCCCGCATAAATGATGGTAGAGAATAATACTCCGCGGGCGCTAAGCATACGATTGGTCCATATGAATATAAAAAAGACTAATAGAAGATGTGACAATGTTGTTAGCAAAAAGAATTTCCTGATAAAAAAGCCTAAAGCTTAAGTGGCTATACTTTACCAAATAAAAAACATATAATGTTAAAAAAGGCGATAGCATTCCAGCAGAAAAACCTAGCCATCCATTATTAAATTTATTTTTAACAGAAGAATTCATTTGATTGCTTTCTTTTTAGGCAAACTCATATTCCAGTCAGAAATATTTTTTAAAGCAAAATACCCTGTTAAGTCAAATTGCACCGGTACTACCGAGGCATAACTATTTCTTACAGCCCATACATCTGTATCTTCCTTCTGTTTTTCTAGATTAATAAATTCACCTGTTAGCCAGTAATATGATTTCCCAGAGGGGTCTTTACGCTCATCAAATTCTTCTTTCCAAGTAGCTTTAGCTTGTCTGCATACTTTTAACCCTTTTAGCTCTTTTATTTTCAAAGGAGGGATGTTTACATTCAAGCAAATGTCTTTAGGTAATCCATTTGCTAAAATATTTCTTGCTACTACTTTTGCTATTTCTTTGGAAGCAGAAAAATCGGCATCAATTGAATAATCCATTAAAGAAAACCCTACGGATGGGATTCCATCGATGGCACCTTCTATAGCTGCAGACATGGTGCCGGAGTATATCACATTGATAGAAATATTAGACCCGTGATTTATCCCAGAAACACAAAGATCTGGTTTGCGTTTTAATATTTTATCAGTAGCCATTTTTACACAATCTACCGGAGTACCAGATAAGCTATACTCTTCTAAAACATTATGGTGATTAGTTTTATTAAGTCGAAGTGTAGCATTAATAGTAATGGCATGCCCTACTCCACTTTGAGGTTTATCAGGAGCTATAACAACCACATTTCCAATTTCTTTCATTGCTTGAACTAAGGCAAAAATACCTGGGGCAGTAATGCCATCATCGTTAGTTACTAAAATCAAAGGCTTTTCTTTTGACATACTCAAATGTTAATTTATAAAGCAAAGAGAATAGTGCATAAAGATTCTCTTCGCTTTACAATACTTTTAAAAAGTATAATTTAAACTAAAATAATATCCTCTTCCTCTACTTGAAAACCCACGTATTTCAGAATAGGATTCGTTTAATACATTTTCAATACGAACTAGAGCAGATATGTTTTTGTTAAATTTAATTCCCGCTAATAAGTCTAATAAAGTATAGGCTTGAACCGGAGTAGTTCCGAGCGCGCCATAAGGACCAAATGAATTTTCATAGTACACATCATTTTTCTTAGATACATAACGAATTACAGACTTGATAAAAACTATTGAACTAGGTTTATAGGTCACTGAAATATTTGCAGTAACAGGCCTTCGTGTTAATCCAGTTTCCCGGTATTTGTATGTTAAAAATTGACCATTCGTATATAACTGAATGTGGTTTTGGTGTGTTTTTACAGTATCAATATCTGCAGCAACAAAATCTTGTTTTCCTCTAAGCCATGAAAAATTTCCATCCAAAACAAATTTTTTACCCATATTACAATGAACAACTACTTCAATTCCTTCGGTTGTAAGTTTCCCTAAGTTTAAATATGTATCTCCTCGGTAGTTTGCATAGGATAAAGAATTTATAGCTGTGTTTTTATCCCACATATATACATATTCAATTACGTCATTTACAACTGTTTTGAAAAAACCCATACGTATACTGGTGTTATCATCTAGTTTTTGATAAATCCCAAACTCCTTAGTAACGGAAGTTTCAGGCCTTAAATTAATATTCCCTCTAGCAATTGCAGAATTAAAATCCCTATCAGGAGAGTGTAATTGATAAAGCGATGGCGCATTATAGCCCGAGGAAATATTACCATAAACGGAGGAGTTAGCTGATAACTTTATTCGTGGGCTGATTTGATACGTAACGCTGTTGCCAAACGTATTATTGTTGTTATTCCTAGCTCCCAGTGAAAGAGAAAATGTTTTTAGTTTTTCTGAAGCCAAGGCTCCATTTAGTTCGGTTAAAAGAAAAAAGCTGCTTGTTGAAGAAATTAAATCCAGCGAATCTAAATCACTATTAAATTCAAAACCTTGGTAGTAGGAAAAAATATTTTGGTTCATTTTCTGTGTATTTGACCCGCCACCCAATATCAAATTGAAATTCTTCTTATTCAATTGAAGTTGGGCTTCATTGGTAAAAGTTTCTCCGGTATATTCGCCTCTATAATAGCTATGGTCGTAGTTTCCTAAGTTATCTGTTCTGGAAGAATCGTTAAGTGAAATTCTAGAGATGAAAGAATGTCCACCATTCACTGAAATCATCAAGCTGCTGTCTGCTTTATATGAAGCGGAATAAGCTACCAAAGTGCGTTCAAAATCTAATTTATAATTATCGTCATCATCAAATTCCCTGTCATCAATATCAGCAGATCGCTCCGTTTTTTTACCATAAATATTTACATCCCATTTTGCTGTTTTATAGCCAGCCTTTCCTCCAAAATCAAAATGGCTCATTCCATCCATATCTCTTGGCATTCCCGGGATGGTGCTAGTATCTATAGTAGCATCAATTCCATTTACATTCATATTGTTAAAATGAACGTTTGTGTAGAATCCACTTTTGAAAGTATAATTCATTCCAATATTTTGGCTAATCAAAGAAGTTTCCTTTCCGAATGAACCAGCCGTGCCTGTTACATTCAAATTCATTCCAACTTTTTGTTTCTTCTTAGTTATAATATTTATCACTCCTCCAATTGCTGATGATCCGTATAAGGTACTATGGGATCCACGTACTATTTCTATTTGATCAATTTCAGAAAGTGAAAGCTCAGAAAGATCTAGCGCATTGGTTGGGGTTGAAGGGTCATTTAGTGGAATTCCATCCATCATTATTACAGATTGATTGCTGTTTGCTCCTCTCATAAACAGGCTTTGGTTGGATCCAAAATTTTGTTGAGAACCAGTGATGTAAATTCCTTCTGCAAGGTTTAATAATTCTGCAAGAGTATTAGCTCCCGAACTAGCAATGTCTTTTGCGGAAATAACTGTTACACTTCGTCCTGCATCATCAATTTTTTGGCTTAGGCGGGATGCCGTGACTATTACTTCATTCATTCTTCTAGCAGACGAGGTGTCAGCTTCGCTGATACTATACTCTCCAATATCAGCCACGAGTTTAGTGGTGTCATTACTTAAGCCGTTATTTGTTTGTGCATTTGAAACATTTGCTGTTAAGAAGCAAACTGCAATTGAAAAAAATAATTTTTTCATTAATCTCAAAGTTAATTTTTGGTTGAGCAAAGATAAGAGAAATTGAAAGGAATTAGTTTCTCGTTGATTTTGACCAGGGCATTTTTTTTTCATTTTTTTTTGTTTTTTTGCTTACCCATCTGTTCCATAGCAGAAGCGTAAACAGTTTCTATAAGTTAATTCATAAAGGATAAGGAATATACATATGAAAGAAATAAGGTTTCCCCTACTTCATTCATTGTTTTTTTCCCGAAACCTGAATGTGCTGAATGGAAATCAGCCTAGTTGCCTTGGCAGGTCTTCTGGCTTGTCTTTGCTCATTCAAAAAAGAATGAGATTTGCTAACTCCTTCCCACTTCTGTTTTTAGAAGTAGTGGATATATGTTAATAAATATTCAAAGTACTTACAGCAGCGGGAACTGCTCACGATTAATTACTATAATAAGTAATGCACGTGATTCCCTTTTAATCCAATTTGCAAATAACAAATCGGCACCAATGCGTGTCAAAGATAATCTAGGAATTGAAATATTATTTCACTTAAAAAAAAACTTATTAACATACTATTTTGTTAACGAAAAATAGTATGTGAATAAATCTTATTTACTCTACTACTATTTTTTTAGTAGTCGTTTTTTGTAATTCAGAAATTTGTACAAAATACACCCCTTTAGGCTGTCCACTTAAATCAAGAGAATACCTAGAAATATTTGAATTAAATTCTTGATTAGCTATTTCAACACCCAATAAGTTGTAAATTTTAATTTTCACCATGGCCTTCACCTGACTTTTTATTTCCACAACAAACAAGCCGTTGGTTGGATTAGGAGACAACGAAACCGCTAACTCATTGTATATGTTAGCAACAAAAGGATTTAAAGTAGTATCCTGAATCTTGTTGATATTTGATTTTGACAAATTAAGATTTGAAGCCATGGGGTTAAAATTCTTGATTGATATAGCGCAACCAGTAGGATGATCTACTTCAATCATGTAATTTACGGTATCTGGATAATGGTACGTATCAGTCCATTGCTTAGGACTTCCAAATGAAACCGAATCCCTTGCTATCCAATTTCCATTATTTAAGGAATCAACCATGATACGATATTGCGTAACTGGGAAGCCTAAATAATCACTCCATGATAAATTAAAGCTATTAGGTGGTGCTGCAACGTTAACTTGCAGATGCATGGTTTGATGCATGCTACTAAACGCACTTTCAACGCCACAAGTATCCAACACTTTTGTTTTGTATTTATAAGATGTAATATTTGGATTTACACCATTAGTATTATCAATAAAGTAACTGGAATCAGTGTAAGCAACCGAACCTACATGGGTATAAACAGTAGCAATATCACGATATATTCTAAAGCTATCAATGTTAGTTGCAATGGGTTTTTCCCAAGCAATCACATTCTTTTTAGATGTATTATCTACAGAAATAGCACAAATACTTACTGCATTAGTTGTAGCAATAACTGTTGTAGTGCCTGAGGTAGTACATCCTTTGTTGTCCGTGATCGTCACAGAATAGTTTCCTAAAGCTAAGCCGGTAGCAGTTTGTGAAGTTTGTCCACCTCCACTCCATAGGTAATTGTAAGGAGTGTTACCACCTGTAGGAAATGCACTAGAAGTACCATCTGTTTTTCCGCAAGTAGCACCAGTAGTGATGATACTATTTGTAAGCACTGTAGGTTGAGTAATATTAAACAGCTGAAAACTCTGACATCCTTTTGCATCGTTTACAGTTACAAAATAAGTACCTGGAGCTAATCCAAACACATCTTGATTATTTGTTTGCGGAGGACCTACGTTCCAAGTATATAAATAGGGAGAAGTTCCGCCCAACACCGTTAAATCAATGGAGCCATTGCTGGACCCATTACACAACACGTTTGAAACAATAGAAGAAATGCTTGGCGCATTTGAATTACTTAAACTTAAAGTAGCATTTTTTACACATCCTTTCGAATCGGTAACTATAACTGTATAGGTGCCTGCAGGTAATCCTGTAGCAAGTTGTGTGGTTTGATTGTTTGCGCCAGGCCATAAATAAGTATAGGGAGAATTACCGCCTATTACATCAACCGAAGCTTTACCGTCAAAATTACCACAAGTAGGTGCTTTAACAATTGAGGGAGTAGCAGTTATGCTTGAAGATTGAGCAACAGTTGCATTTAATATGGATTTACATCCAAGCGCATCGGCTACTACCACCGAATAATTTCCAGCAGCAAGTCCTGTAACATCTTGAATGGTTGCGGCATTTGACCATACGTAAGAGTATGGAGCTGAAGCGCCAGAAACATTAATATCAATTGCACCGTTGGATCCACCAAAACATGAAACAGATGTTGTAGCATTTACGGCTAGCACTGGTCCGTTAATTTCACTAATACTAATATTTTTTGTAGAAGTGCATCCATTTGCATCTGCTATTACAACAGGATATTGTCCAAGTCCTAGTCCGGAAATTGTAGTAGTAGTTGCTCCAGTAGACCAGGAGTATAAATAGGGTGATGTTCCTCCAGAAGTCAAATTAACTGTTGCTGAACCAGTTTGCTGTCCGCATGCTGAATTAACTGAAGATGTAGCTAAAGTAATCGCAGCAGGATTCGCAATTGAAACAGCAAAAGATGACTCACAACCAATATTATCTTTTACAACAACATAATGTAATCCAGCAGATAATCCAGTTGCGCTGGCGGTAGTTTGACCATTGGCAGTTGTCCATAAATAAGAATAAGGAGCTTGTCCGCTAGCTATAGAAACTGTAGCAGAACCATTATTTCCACCAAAGCAGGTAGGCGTAACAGAACTGGTTAATGCTACAGAAGGTCCAGAAGCGCCATTTACATAAACAGAACGATTGTAAGTAGCTGTATTTCCACAACCATTAGTTATTTTAACACTTACAAAATAAACACCTAATGTTGAAAATGAATGTGAAATTGTTGGAGAACTCGTATTTACCATAGGAGTACCATCGCCAAAATTCCATTCATAAGTTGCTCCTCCATATGCCAGAAAGTCTACAGCAGAACAGGTAGTAAAAGGAGGTGGTGACGTGATAAGCTCTCCATTTACTGCTTGATTACCACCAATATTTATCATCATACTATCTTTAACACTATTTCCACAACCATTGGTTATGGTAAGCTTAATTTTATATTGCCCATTTGCAGCAAAAGCATGTTTGATAATAGTAACCGGAAATCCACCACCATCTCCACCTATAAGCATTTGTTCAGTAGCAACTCCGGTATATCCATCACCAAAATCCCAAAGATTAGTGGCAGCAGTTCCTTTAAAATAAAAAATAATTGCATCACCAGCACAACCGGCAGTTTCAACACCACCATTATTTCCTTCGCTACTTGGGAAGCCCCAATTTTTATCTCCATAATCTCCTGTTAATGTTGGAACAACTGTGTTGGAAATAACTTCTGTCAGATATACCGTTTTACTTAAACCACAACCGTTTTTTGCAGACATGGAAACGGTATATGTTCCAGTAGCTGAGTAGGAATACGATACTCCAGAGCCAACGCTAGTATCCTGTATTGATCCATCACCAAAATTCCAAACATATTGATAACTAGGCTTGCCATCATTTATATTAATATATACCTTATCTCCTATACAAGATGGGTTTGTAATCCCTTCCAAATTTATATTGCTGCTAATAGGTGCATTATTTATTACTGAAACAACTTTGTTTACAGTCAAAGAATTGCCACAAGCATTTTTAATAATACAAGACACATTATAATTGCCAGTTACAGAATAAGAATGCTGTATGTTATTACCACTAGTAGTTAAAGTATCTCCATCTCCAAAAGACCATTTATAGGAGATAAAAGAACCACCTTGTAAGTTAAAATTCACTAAATCTCCTGGACAACTACCTGTATTTGGAGAGGCAGATAAACTAATGTTACTAGGAAATGACCCAACTGAGTTTATAACCTGGACTGCATTTAATGTAGTAGTGTTTCCGCAGGCATTTGTTATCATGACGCTTGCAGAATAAGTTCCGATAGCCGTATACGTATGGCTCACATTACTTTGAGCACTTGTAAAAATAGTTCCATCACCTAAGTTCCAATTATAAATACTATACCCATTTGGAGCATTCCATTCAACTTTATCTCCCGGACAAACTGCACTTCCACCACTATTACTACTTAAGGCAAACCAAGATTGGTTTGGAAACGGCAGACTTCCAACAATTGTAACAGGCTTTTTTACTGTTGTGTCAATGCCACATGTATTCGTAATCTTAACAGAAGCAGTATAAGTAGTAAGCGCACTACCATAGGTGTGATTGTAGCCACTAAACTTATTATTTAATACTGGAGATCCATCGCCAAAATTCCATTGATAATTTGAATATCCAGAAGGCGTAGAAAAACTAATTTCCGAGTTTGGACAACTGGGAGATTCATAAACATCTAGGTTGAAATTTGAATTTGAACTGCTAGAAAATGGTGCTGTATTACTAATCGTTAATGTTTTATAGAGGGTAGTATCGTTGCCACACAAATTTGTAATTTTCAAGGAAACAGTATACGTTGTAATCGTACTTCCATAAGTATGATTAACTCCTCCATTTGTTGTAGAAACTAATGGAGAACCATCTCCAAAGTTCCACTCATAATTAGCAAAATTGCCTCCTGGTGAACTAAAGCCAACTTTTGAATTAGGGCAAGTGGGATTAGAGCTCATGTTAATTTGAAACCAAGAATTATTGGGGAAGTAAACTTGATTTGCAACAGTGACTGCTGTATAAAAAGTATTAGATATGCCACAATGATTTGTTATTTTGCATGAAACCGAATAAGTTCCTAGCGTGTAATATGTATGGCTGAAATAAGTTCCAGAAGTAGAGTCTAATGGACTTGCATCTCCATAATTCCAAACATATTTTGGATAACCCGAGCCTCCATTAACATATCCCTGCACTTCTTCGCCAGGACATACTTTATTGTCATAAGTGTCGATGGAAGTGCCGCCCGGAAATCCAAGACCATTAGCGATACTTACTGTCATTGTTTTTGAAGCCATATTTCCACAACCATTTGTTACTGTAAGTGAAACCGTTTTTACTCCAGTTGTAGTATATGAATGGGCTGGATACTGCACGTTTGAAGTAGTGCCATCACCAAAATTCCAGCTATAAGTCGCAAAAATTCCTCCTGGTTGAAAATTAATAACATGGTTAGGACAAACAGTATAGCTTGGGTTAGCATAAATATTTGGCGTAGGCACCAAGATACTTGTTACTACAATGGTGTGTGTTGAAACATAAATGCCACAGGTTGTATTTGCTGTTAATGTAACAGTTTTAGTACCTAACGAAGTATAAATATGTTCTGGATATTCCAATACTGAAGTAGTGCCGTCTCCAAAGTTCCAAGATAAAGAATTGTATAATCCATTAGGCTGAAAATATGCTTTATCATTCAAGCAGATAGAATCTGGTCCATTAATGTTGACCGCACCAATACTATTTATGGGGCCTTGACTAGAATAGGTTTGATCTAAATAATTATTTGTAGCATCGTACACGAAAATATATGGATATAAATATCCTGCCTGATAAGTATGTGTTACTGTGGTAGTAGGCAAGGTAGTAGAAACCATAGGAGAGCCATCGTTAAAATACCAATCAATCCTACTAGCGGTTGGCTCAGTTCCTGTGTAAGTAAGTGTAACATTTAGTGGGGCGCAACCCTGAGAAGTACTTTGAGTAAAATCTATTTGAGCATTTACTTGATTACTGTTAAATGCAAAAAATATTGCAAACCCTAATACAAACAATATATTTTTTTTCATAATTTTTTTTTAAAAATAAATCTAAGATTGAAAGGACTAATTAATGCACTATAAAAATCACACAAATATAATAAGAAATAAGACTAACTAATACTATAAAAATTCAAAATTCTATACAAAGGTATTAACACTATTATAA
>CAYZTB010000069.1:0-13839 GCA_964481195.1 uncultured Bacteroidia bacterium
GGTGTTCTATGACATATCTAAGCATTTCACCGCTACATGTCATATTCCATCTGCCTCAACTACACTCAAGAACAACAGTATCGATGGCAGTTCCCCGATTGAGTCGGGGGATTTCACCACTGACTTATTGCCCCACCTGCACACCCTTTAAACCCAGTGAATCCGGATAACGCTTGCATCCTTCGTATTACCGCGGCTGCTGGCACGAAGTTAGCCGATGCTTATTCCTCTTATACAATCAGTTCCGGTACGAAACCAGAAGTTTTTTCTAAGAGAAAAGAAGTTTACAACCCGTAGGGCCGTCATCCTTCACGCGGCATGGCTGGATCAGAGTTGCCTCCATTGTCCAATATTCCTTACTGCTGCCTCCCGTAGGAGTCGGGTCCGTGTCTCAGTACCCGTGTGGGGGATCATCCTCTCAGACCCCCTACTGATCGTTGCCTTGGTGAGCCGTTACCTCACCAACTAGCTAATCAGACGCATGCTCATCCATAACCTCCGGAGATTTACCAAAAAAGTGATGCCACTTCGTTGGGTTATGGGGTATTAATCCTCCTTTCGGAGGGCTATCCCCCAGTTATGGGCAAATTGCATACGTGTTACGCACCCGTGCGCCACTCGCCACCCATGTATTGCTACACTGTGCTGCCGTTCGACTTGCATGTATTAAGCCTGCCGCTAGCGTTCATCCTGAGCCAGGATCAAACTCTCCGTAGTAAGTTTAATCTTTAGTGCCTCATCTTCTAATCTCTGCTTTCGCAGAGAGGCCACCTTATTGCTAAGATGACCCTAGGACTAAAAGAGGGCTGCTATAATAAAAAATTGAGATTTGTTTCTTCCACTTTAGGTCTTGAACCAAAGTTCATGACATTAAGGGCCGTTTGCTGTTTCAATTTAACCTTCAATATTTTCAAAGAACGTTTCAGCCTTTTCTTATGTTTCTCCTATGAAAACCATAAGAAAGGAACTGATATAATTTTTTTCTGTTGTAAGAACTACCTTTTTAAAGGGATGCAAAGATAATAATATTCTGACTCCACCAAATATATTTTGAATTATTTTTCAATATTCTTTTGTTTGTTTGCACAGGGCTGGATACGGGTCTTCTAAATTGAATGAAATAAATATATAAAGTATTAAATTTTAAGCATTTATGAATATATTTTTGAATTTAACTATTAACTAATTAGGCATAATAAATGAGGTAAAATAATCACTCTATATATCTATTATATATTTGTAAAAAAAATTGTTTGAAAAGCTCCTTATTAATTTGTATTGCTCTTGTTGGCTCCAAAGTAGTTTTTGGTCAGCAGTTTGATACTACAAACAATCAAGAAAAAAACCCCATTGCATCATTTTTTTCCGAAAAGGAATTTAATTCCGCAGGTACAAATTACACCTCCATTGATACTTCATTAGATAGAGTACAAAAATATTTTCCTAATAATTTTACCTACTCTTTAGGATTATCTAGCAGAAAAATTAAATATGCGTCTTCATCTGAGATTGGATTTAGAAGCGGGATAAATAATTTTGATTTGTTTGACTACACTACTTCGCAAGTAAAATATTACCATACACGTGCTCCACTTACAGAGGTAATGGCATTGTTTGGAATGAAAAAAGAACAATACGCAAAACTACTTCACACTCAAAATATCACCAAGGAATGGAATGTAGCGTTATCTATGTTGCGGATTCGTAGCGAAGGATTTTATCAAAGGCAAAATAGCACAAACAACAACATTTCATTCAGCACAAATTACTTCTCAAAAAACAACAGATACTCTTTGCTAGCGAGTGGATTAGTTAGCTCAATTAAAGCAGATGAAAATGGCGGAATAAAAAATGATTCATCTTTTGAGAATTTAATTTCAGGAAATAAAAAACTATTACCCATAAGACTTTCAGATGCAAGATCAAAGAGTAGAAATAGAGAAGTTTTCATGAAACAATCTATTCATTTTGGTAAAAAGGAAGTTATTAGAAAAGGCGACTCTATTATTTCTTCTCACCTAATTCCTACAACTAGAATTTCTTATTCATTTCAAGCGAGAGATAACTTTTTTGCATACTCAGAAGGCAAAATTGATTCTGCTTTTTATGAAAATACATTTTACGATAGCATACGGACGAAAGACTCCACACTCTTTGAAGAATATTCTCACAGCCTTGAATTTCAAACTACATTATTTAAAAAAATTGTATTTACCTCTTGCCTAACACACAGAAATACTACGAGATTAATTCAGTACAATGCTGACTCATCAAGAATATTAGATACAAATTTCCTAAATCAACTATTAAATCTTGAAATTGGAAGTGTAGTAAACAGAGAGAGGGATAATTGGCTTTCCTGGAAATTAAGTAGAAGATATATTTATGGTGGCAGCCAAGCTGGTGATGAATTTAATTTCGCATACTTAGGATATACATTCAAGAAAAACAAAACAGCATCCGTTGAGATAGGCAACACATTTAGATCTGTTCCCTACATATACAGCCAATATAATTCCAACCATTTCTGGTGGGAAAATTCATTTGATAAAATTTCTGAAACAAATATCAACTTATTATTTTCGGATATAAAAAATAAATACTCGCTTGGCATTCAATCAAATCAAGTAGATGGGTATGTATATTTCGACAACACTTTTTCGCCCACTCAATTTGACAGCACACTTACTGTACTCTCCGGATTTGCTCAAAAAAATATCAAGCTAAAGCATTTTAAT
This sequence comes from uncultured Bacteroidia bacterium, assembly GCA_964481195.1. Taxonomy (GTDB): domain Bacteria; phylum Bacteroidota; class Bacteroidia; order Palsa-948; family Palsa-948; genus Palsa-948. The sequence goes on from CAYZTB010000069.1 coordinate 2,739, forward strand.
TTTAACAATAAGATAACTTGGCAACACACATCAAACGACATAATACGCCTTCCAAAAATTATTGCTGAACATTCATTTTATTACGAAGGTAAGTGGTTTAAAAAAGCTGTTCTTGTTCAATTAGGAATTGATATCTTATATTATTCCGGGTTTTATGGCGATGCGTATATGCCTGCTATGAGACAATATTATTTACAAAACGAAAGAGAGCTTGGCAATTATCCTTTTATAGATTTCTTTTTTTGCATGAAAGTAAAGCAAGCGAGAATATTTTTTAAAACCGAGCATATCAACTCTGGATTTACGGGTTCAAATTATTTTCTTGCTCCACATATGCCAGCGCCAGATCGAAGTATAAAAATAGGTATACGCTGGATGTTTTTTGATTGAGGCAAAGTCCCTCCTAAATGGGAGGGTTGGGGTGGGCTTAATTACGTCTTTTGTTTTTTCTTTTTCGCAGCTGGAAAAAGAACGTTATTCAAGATAAGTCTATAACCTGGCGAGCTAGGATGTAGCGATAAATCTGTTGGAGGATCTTCTACCCTGTGTTGATAATCTTCTGGATCATGACCAGCATAAAAAGTCCAGAATCCTTTTCCGTAATTTCCGTGGCAATACCGAACTTCATTAAATTGTTTTGCCTCGCCCATAATTAACACATCGGGTTTTACAAATGTTTTATCGTAAGCTACTGTTTGTCCCCAAAAACCTTTGATGATGCGAGTATGGTTTTGACAAAGCATTGTAGGAACGGGATCCCACTTTGCTGAAAAATCAAAAAGCGTAAATAAATCGTTACCCTCGTTAATTACACCAGATTGCCTTGGCGTGGTCCAATAGGTATCAATGTTTGAATATTCGTAACGTGCAGGATCACGCTCTAATGTATAATTCCTAAATGCAAAGCCTTTTGAATAATCTATTTTCTTTTGCATTTCGGGATCAGCCCTATCGCCATCAAACATGCTTTCGCAAATGTCAATTCCTTCGGCTGCCAGTGCAATATCATATGAATCAGTAGCAGAACACATGGCAAACAAAAATCCACCACCTGTTACAAAATCGCGAATATTTTTTGCTACAGCAAGTTTTAGCTGAGATACTTTTTCGAATCCAAATTTTTGTGCAATGCTTTCGTTTTCTTTTACTTCATTCTGATACCAAGCAGCCGATTTGTAGCTAGCCCAGAACTTGCCATATTGTCCAGTGAAATCTTCGTGATGTAAGTGTAGCCAATCGTAGTTTATTAATTTGTTAGTCATTACTTCCTCATCGTAAACTAAATCATAAGGTATTTCAGCAAACTTTAAAACTAAGGTTACTGCATCGTCCCAAGGTTGTTTAGTTTTAGGTGAGTACACCGCCATTTTGGGAGCCTTTTCTAATTTGACAGCATCCATATTTGCTTCTGGGTTTGCAATTTCTGCAAGAATAGCATTTACCTGAACATCGGCAATAATTTGAAAAGAAACACCACGTATATTACATTCTTTTTCAAAAACAGAATTATATGGAAACATAAAACTTCCTCCTCTATAATTTAAAAGCCACTGTGCCGTTTCGCCTTGTTTTAAAATCCAATAGGTAATACCGTATGCTTTGAGGTGATTTTTTTGGGTTTCATCCATTGGAATTAAAATGGAAGAAGCAAAACTCATAGCTGAGAAATGAAAAAAGAAAAGAGCTATTAAAATATTTTTTTTCATATCAATTCACTAACAATAATAGTGCTGAAATGTAAAGATAGGATTATAGTCTTTATTTATTAAGAAGTAAACGTAGTCTGCTTGCTCAATGTAAGTAGAAACTAAAGATCCTCTTCAATATCATTCATTCGTGAGCCTCGAATAATAGTGTTGTTAGGGTCAAAATCATCTACGTTTGCAGAAATACCTGATGGCACTACTGAAGAACTGGGCTCCACAAATTTTGCAAGGTGAGGAATGAACATCAGATTTGCAGAATCTATTTTTCCATTTCGATGTTTAGCAATGATAATCTCTGCCATGCCATCGGTAGACATACCATTTTCATCTTGTGTAATTCCTGCCATATCGGGACGATAAATAAACATAACAATATCCGCATCTTGTTCAATAGCACCTGATTCACGTAAATCTGAAAGTTGAGGACGCTTGCTTCCACCACGTTGTTCTACCGCACGACTTAGCTGAGATAAGGCAATGATTGGCACATCTAATTCCTTAGCTATTGCTTTAAGGGATCGGGAAATCATACTTACCTCTTGTTCTCGGGAAAATTTTCCTTCTTGTCCGGAAACCATCAGTTGGAGATAATCCACAATTACCATAGAAATATTATGCTGAGCTTTTAATCTCCTTGCCTTTGCTCTGAATTCAAAAATAGAAAGAGCAGGCGTGTCATCAATATAGATTGGCGCATCTACTAATCTAGAAATTTTACTGTTTAGCTGCTGATATTCATGTTCGCGTAGTTCACCTTTACGAAGTTTATCGGCCGGCAATTCTGTTTCGCCAGAAATAAAACGACTTACTAATTGGTTTGCAGTCATCTCCAGCGAAAAAATAGCAACTGGTTTATTAAACTCTACTGCAGCATTACGCGCCATAGTTACAACAAAAGCCGTTTTACCGGTTCCTGGACGAGCTGCTAAGATGATTAAATCTGAACGCTGCCATCCACCAGTAATTCTATCTAAACTTGTGAAACCACTTTGTACTCCGCTTAGCTCTTGATTACGAGCTGCTTCAATTTCCTTAATTGTTTTTCCAAGGATTGGACGGATATGTTCAAAGTCTTTACGAATGTTAGTTTGACTGATTGAAAATAAATTTTGCTCGGCTTTGTTTAGCAATTCGAAAACATCGGAAGTGTCTTCGTATGAATGCTGTAAGGTATCTGTAGATATTCTAATCAACTCACGCTGAAGATATTTTTCAAGTACGATACGAGCATGCGTTTGAACGTTTGCGGCAGATGCAATACGATTTGTAAGCTGAGTAACATAAAAAGCACCTCCTGCAATTTCGAGCTCGCCATTTTTTTTGAGCTCTTGAGTAACTGTAAGTATATCAACCGGCTCTGCCTTGGAAAATAAACTTTGAATGGCAGAAAATATTCGCTGGTGTGCTTCTTTATAAAAAGCTTCTGGCTTTAGAATATCAATGGCGTTTGAAAGCGCATCTTTATCTAACATGAGGGCACCCAATACCGCAATTTCCAAATCCACTGCTTGTGGGGGCAACTTACCAAGTTCAATTAATTGTTGAGGAGATATAGAAGATTTAGTTCTTTTACGAGTATCGCGATTATCTTTTGAGCGGGAGTCCATTTGCCTAACTGAAATTATTAATAATTGATGGTTCGATTTATATTCTCACAAAGGTAAAGAATAAGAACCGACAAAACAAAGAAGATTCTAACAGCTACTAACACGAATTAACATTGGAAATAATAGGTTTGGGAAAATAAAAGTGCTTATGTTTGCTATGAAATACTAAGAAAAGGTATCATGAAAAGAATATTTTTCAACAGCGCTACTATATTCGTATTTATTTATATAGCTACTCCATTGTGTGGCCAAACAATGCATCAAACTACATTGAGCGGAACACTATTAAAGGCTGATAGCGCACTCTTAAAAGGACAAAAAGTGTACTTACTAAATAGAACTACAAACTTGATGACAGACTCGGTAGCTGCTGACTCAAATGCTGTATTCAGGTTTCAAAACTTTGAGCTTGGAATTTATTCTATCGGAATTAACCTACCTGGCGTAGATAATTCTATAGCTGATAAAATTGAAATGACAACGTTAAATCCTAAAAAGATAAATCAACATTTTTATATAAATGACGGATCTTTGGTTTGTACTGAGAGTAATTACTCCAGTCTTAAAGCTGCGCTAGAAAACAAAGAGCATGTTTACGAACTGGATTTAAATAGCCTACAGTATGATGTAGCTGAAAAAAGTTTAAAAATTGGAACCGATGGATCCAAAACACTAAGCGAAAAAATTGGTGAGCTAAAAAATTTAGAAACGCTCACCTTAAACATTAATCAAATTAATTCGATTAGTTCAGAAATTGGTAAGCTTACTAAATTGAGGTACCTAAGCGCAAATTTGAATAAACTTACCGAACTCCCATCAGAAATTAGTACATTAAAAAACTTAACCTATTTAGATTTAGGTAAAAATAATTTCTCACAATTTCCAAAATCAATCACTGCTTTGACTTCGTTAGCAGTATTGAATTTTGAAGGAAATGCTATTGCTGCATTGCCTAGTGAAATAGGCTTGCTGAAAAATTTAAAAGAATTAAATCTTGAAAACTGCAGTACACTTTTATCACTTCCTATTGAAATTGGGAGTTTAGAAAATTTAGAAGTTTTAAATCTAGCCTATTGCATTCAACTTAAATCTCTTCCTGTAGAACTAATTAATTTGAAAAAACTAAGGACACTGGATGTTACTGGTACAAAAATTTCAGTAAGAAGTTTCCAAAAAGAAAGACCAGATTGTGAAATAAGGAAATGAAAAAACATTATTGCTTAATCTCATTAGGCAAATAATGTTAATGGAAATCTGAATTAATTATTAGTTCCCGGCTTGGTCGCAAACATAGCCATTATCACACCCATTACTATTCCTGCCGTTAGGCCAAGACCCCACTCATGAGTGGAGGAGCCAATTACAATACCAATTCCAATTCCAATAGTCATCCAAAAAACTAAAAGTGACTTGTCTCTTTTGTGCTCTCCGTGTGATTCCATAAGGGTAATTATTAATAAATGTTTAAATTGAACTAGCGCCTAAAAATAATACTGGGTTTTCTAAAAGTGTTTTTAACGTTTGAAGGAAATCAGCTCCTATAGCACCATCCACTACCCGATGGTCACAAGAAAGTGTGATTTTCATGGTTACTCCAGGCACTACGTTGCCGTTTTTTACCACAGGCACTTCTTTAATTCCACCAACAGCTAATATGCACGCATCGGGTGTATTTATAATTGCGGTAAACGCTTCGATACCATACATTCCTAAATTAGAAATTGTAAATGTATTTCCTTCCCAATCTGCAGGTTGTAGTTTTTTCTCTTTTGCTTTTTGAGCAAACCCTTTTACTTCAGTCGCAATCTGAGAAAGTGTTTTACCATCCGCAAATTTTACTACCGGGACAAGTAATCCTTCCTCCACAGCAACTGCAACGCCAATGTGTATGTGGTTGTTATATCGAATTACATCGCCTCCGGAGGAGTCCTCACGGACCAACCAAGAAGCATTCACTTTTGGATGTTCGCGAAGTGCAGCAGCAGTAGCTTTTACAATAAAATCGTTATAAGATAATTTAGTAGAAGAAACTTCATTGATGGTAGCACGCATCTTTACAAGTTCTTCCATGTTAATTTCCATGGTTAAATAAAAGTGAGGAGCAATATTTTTACTTTCTCCAAGGCGCTTTGCAATGGTTTTACGCATTTGCGAAACAGGCTCCTCGGTATAGCTCTCCTTCATGGATGCCGAAGACTTGCCATTTGAAAAATGTAAAAAGTTTTCAATATCTCTTTTTACAACTCTACCCCCATCACCACTTCCACCGATTAAAGAAATACGTATGTTTTGATCTTTAGCTAATTTTTTAGCAAGAGGAGATGCTTTAATAAATTCAGTTGGCTGATGAGAAACTGAAGGTGCTTGGCGATCAGCAACAGGCTCGGATCTGCGTTCAACTTTAGCTTGCGCTACCGGCTCTGCTTTTTTTGCTGCTGGAGCTTGTTCTTCTTTCTTTGCTTGAGCAGCATTTTTTTCTGACTCTATAATTTCAGAAACATCTTCACCTGCTTTCCCAATAATTGCAAGAATAGTATTTACAGGTGCTGATTTTTTATCTGGTATTCCGATGTATAATAAAACACCATCGTAAAAAGATTCAAACTCCATGGTAGCTTTGTCGCTATCAATCTCTGCAAGAATTTCTCCAGACTTAACTTTATCTCCAACTTTTTTTAGCCACTTCGACACGGTACCTTCCGTCATGGTGTCGCTAAGCTTGGGCATTCTAACTATCTCGGCCATTTTATTATTCCTTTATGTATGGGTAATCTATTTGTTCGTAAACATCTTTATAAATCTCGCTGGGATCTGGATAAGGAGACTCTTCAGCAAATTGAATGCTCTCTTCAACAAGTGCCTTCACTTTTGCTTCCATTTTCTCAATCCCTTTATCATCAAGCCATTTATTTATTTTCATGGTGATAATTACCTGTTCCAATGGGTCAAGCTTTTTGTATTGCTCCACCTCTTCCTTTGTTCGGTAGTTACCTGGATCGCTCATAGAATGACCTCTGTATCGATATGTTTTAATTTCTAACAAGGTAGGACCATTTCCTTTTCTTCCTCTAGCGGCAGCTTCTGCTACTGCATCGTGTACGGTTTCGCAGCGCATGCCATCCACTTGAAAAGAAGGCATATCATAGGCAAGACCTAACTTATATAAATCATGTACATTGGATGTGCGTTGCACCGAAGTTCCCATCGCGTAATTATTGTTTTCGATAATAAAAATTACAGGAAGTTTCCATGTCATTGCCATGTTAAAAGCTTCGTGAAGTGCACCTTGACGAACTGCACCATCGCCCATTAAACAAACGGTAACGTTATCGTTTCCATTGTATTTATCAGCAAAAGCGATACCCGCTCCCATAGGAATTTGTCCGCCCACAATACCATGGCCACCAAAAAAATTAAACTCTTTAGAGAACATATGCATGGAGCCTCCTTTACCTTTAGAACAACCAGTAGCCTTGCCGTAAAGTTCCGCCATTACATATTTAGGATGCAAACCTCTTACTATAGGATGTGCATGATCGCGGTAAGCTGTTATTACTTTATCCGTTTTGCGCAAAGCAGTTTCGCCACCTGCAGCAATAGCTTCCTGACCAATGTATAAGTGACAGAAACCACGAATTTTTTGTTGAATATAAAGCTGACCTGTACGTTCTTCAAATCTGCGCATCAATAAAATCTTCTCGTACCAGAACTCGTACGTTTCCTTGCTGAATTTTTCAGAAGATTTTTTTTTAGGCTGGCTTTTCTTTTTCTCTGCTACTTTAGGCATAAATCTAAGAAATACGAATAGGTACGAATATACGAATTACGTCCAAACATACATTTTTTCAAAAGCTTATTTTTCCCTACGATTTATACCTTTGTAAGTATGAAAAAGATACGTGTAGCCATAAATGGTTTTGGTAGGATTGGAAGAATCTTTTGCCGAGTAGCGCTTTCTAAAAGCAATATAGAAATTGTGGCAATTAATGATTTGGCAGATAGCAGAACCTTGTCGCACCTGTTTAAATACGATTCGATTCACAGGGTATTTCCCGGAACTGTATTACATGATGAAAATTCAATATCTGTTGATGGAAATAAAATTCAGGTGTTTGCTGAAAAAGATCCTGAAAAACTACCTTGGGCAAAATTAAACATTGATGTGGTTATTGAATCTACGGGTCATTTTTTAGATAAAGAAAGTGCCGGGAAACATATTAAAGCGGGAGCAAAAAAAGTAATTATTTCTGCTCCAGCAAAAGGTGATATTAAAAGTGTAGTATTAGGAGTTAATGACGATATACTTTCCAAAGATGATGTCATTATTTCAAATGCCTCTTGTACTACCAACTGTGCAGCGCCCATGATAAAGGTGCTGGACGAAAATTGGGGAATTGGAGATGCATATATATCTACGATACATTCTTATACAGGCGATCAGCGATTACACGATGCTCCCCATAAAGACTTAAGAAGAGCAAGAGCTGCAGCGTTATCTATTATACCAACTTCGACAGGTGCTGCAAAAGCTATCACTAAAATATTTCCTCATCTGGAAGGAAAAATGGGAGGTTGCGGTATGCGTGTACCAGTACCTGATGGGTCATTAACAGATATTTCGTGTATTCTAAATAAAGATACAACCGTAACAGAAATTAATGCCGCATTTAAAAAAGCAGCTGAAAATAATCTCAAAGGAATACTCCAATACACCGAAGATCCTATTGTTTCTATTGACATTGTTGGCAGCCCTTTTTCTTGCGTTTTAGATTCCGAGTTCACATCTGTTGTTGGAAGAATGGTTAAGGTGATTGGCTGGTACGATAATGAAATGGGGTATTCGAATAGAATAGCAGAGCTAGTGGAGAAGGTTGGTGGAGGGCAGTAGGCAATAGACAATTAGCAGTAGCAGCAAACTTAGACGGTACGCAATTGACAATAAGCAGCCAAACGATCCCTTGAAACAAATAATTTCATACTGCGTACTAATGCTTATCCTAGCTGGTGGCGTGTTATTCTACTTTAACAGAGCCGGACGATTGAATAATATTACGGGTGTACTGAATCTCAGAATGGAAGAGCAAAACACAGGAGAAACCAAAGAAAAAGATGAAAGAAAATTATTAGACATTACCGCCATTGACCACATTGTAATAAAAAATCATTCTGGAGAGTCGGATAGCACAAAGACAATTACAAAACAACTGCCTCCGAATCATGCAAAATTATTCGCAGACAAATGGAATAGCTCTAAATCCAAAGGTCCTTGTGTTTATTTACCTGCATACAATCTTGACATATTTTTCAAAGATGGAACTCAAAGGTCTTTCAAAGCAAATGGACAGTCAGTGAAAGAAAATGCAGATTTGTGTTTCGACATTGGTGAAACAGACTATTTTAATAAGCTATGGGCAGAATTAAAATGACAATGACACGCTTTTCGCCCAAGCAGAGTCTCTCGGCAGAGGACTCTGCGTTGCAAGAATCAGAGTCCCGAAGCGGAGACTCTGCTGAGACTCCAAAAATAAAACCCAGCAGGACGAGATGTTTTTATTTCTGTGCATTTTTAGCGAGAATACGATTGCCCTCTACACGCGAATACCGATAACAAGAATATCATCTATTTGTTCTGTGCCTGATTTCCAGTTTTCCATGAAGTCATCCAAATATTTGCCTTGTTCCTTCATGGTTTTGGATTGAATGCTGACCAAAATCTCTTTAAACTTTTTTGTCATTAATTTTTTATTAGTCTGTCCGCTGAATTGATCTGCGTAGCCATCTGTAGAAAGATAAATGGTATCGCCTTGCTGCAGTTTTATTTCATGGGTCTCAAATTGTTGGCTGTCTTCCGTGAAACCACCAATGGCCTTTTTAGTTGCTTTTATTTCCTCAACCACTGGCTGGGAGCCTGTGGTGAGCGAAGCCGAACCATTGCGGATGATCCAGATTGATCTGTTAGCCGCAGCATATTGTAACCTCACGCTTCCGTCCCGAGAGGGAAACTCCACGGAGCAGAGGGCAATATCCATACCATCGCGGGTTGTGCTTTCGTTCTCGGATTGTTTTAAAGATATTTTTATGCCTTTGTTTAACAAAGATAGTATCTCGCCTACATCATTGCTTTGCTGAACCGCATCGGTTAATCTTTCTGCACCCACCATGCTCATAAACGCGCCCGGCACTCCATGGCCTGTGCAATCTGCAACAGCAATGAAATAAGGAGCCCCACCTAACCTCCCCATTAGGGAGGAATTTAGTTCCCGCTCCTTCCCTAACGGGGGAGGTTGGTCAGGAAGGACTCTTTCAGGAGAGGGGTGGCTGAAAAAATAAAAATCTCCGCTTACAATGTCTTTGGGCTTAAAGAGCACAAAGGAGTTTGGAAATGCCGCCCATATATCCTTACGGTGAGGCAGCATGGCACGTTGTATGCGCTGAGCATAGTTAATGCTGTCTGTTATATTTTTGTTTTTTTCTTCAATGATATTTTTCTGATTAGAAATTTCTAATGTTGCCTTACGTACTTCCTCCGCAAGTTCTTTTGCTCGCGCGCGCAATCTTATTCCGTTCCACCACACAATTAAAACAACTGACCCGATTAACAATAAAATATAAAGTGCATACATATAAATTGTGCGATACCAAGGCGGAAGCACTTTGAATGTATAAGTGATGGGGTCGCTCCACACTCCCTCTGGACTTCTTGCTTTTAATTTAAAAGTGTAGGTGCCTTCGTGAATGTTTCCAAAAGTGGCGGAAGTTTTTTCGGTGAGGGGGCTCCAGTCATTATCGTATCCTTCTAGTATGTATTGATAACGAACCAAAAAGTTTCTCCCTGTTTCTATGGCGATAAAATCAAATGATATGCTGTTGTGGTTATAAGGAAGTATTAAATTCTCTGGCAGAGGATACCATTTGGTGATGCCGTCAAATTTTATATCGGAGAATTTTTTGAACTGCTCGTCAAGGATTTCCTGCGGAACGGTTTTTCCGAAAGCGTTGAATTGTGCGAGGAGCAGAGCAGAAGAATCTGGTACGGATAACGAATCTTTTGCAGATTTACGAAATTGCGAATCGTGCGAATTATTTGTATCGTTTTGTTCTTTCGCAGATTCGTTCCCATTCGTTATCTGTACCATATTCATCCAGCAAATATTTTCTTCATTTACTTTTACTGCTTGTATAAATAGTTGAGGCGGTGCTGTGTTTTTATTTACTGCTGATGGGTCAAAGCGAATTAGTTTATCATCGCCTGTGCCTGCCCAGATGATTCCTCTGCTATCGCAGAGCATTGCTCCGTTATTGCTTCCGCCATTTATATCTTTTATGGGATAGCCCGTTTTATTATTATAGATTTCCCAAACGGGCTTGTAGTTTTTCAATACCTCATTGGAAGCCCCTCCTAAATGGACTTCGCCCGCAACCTTCGGTTGTCCAAAGGGGAAGACTTTTCCATTCTTATCTTTCCAGCCAACAAGCATACTGAATCCAAGATTTGTTCCCATAACAAGAAATTCTCCTCTTTCTCCCTCCCTTCGGGAGGGTTGGGGTGGGCTTTCCACAATACTATATACCACATCATCAGCCAAACCATCTTTTGTAGTAAAACTCGTGAAGGATTTAGCAAGTTCTTTATTATGTTCGGCTTGGTCTTGCTGTATTCGCAAATCGTGTTTGCATTTATTTAAATTACATGGATGATTTGCTCGGCTTCCATCGTAGCGCGAGGCGCCTCCGCCAGCAGTACCGAACCAAAGATTTCCCGATTTATCTTCCGTGATGCTTAGTACA
>CAYZTB010000070.1:0-1915 GCA_964481195.1 uncultured Bacteroidia bacterium
AAATCTTTTCAATATCCAGCTTTTAATATCTTTGACTTATGAAAGAGGTCTATTAAATTGGACTAAAATATCTTACTGCTGAAACTCATCTCCTTCCTCTTCAAAAAGCTTTTTGGTGCTTTTAAAGATAGAATCAAAAAAGTTACCTCTTGATTTTTTAGAATGTGTAGTAACGGTACTTTCCTTTGGCATGCGAGTTTTTTCTACTTCCAGTTCTTCGTAACCCTGCAATACCAGCCCTACGCCCGTAGAGAACAATGGGTTTGTAACATCTTCGGAGCTCTTTGCCAAGTGTTCGTTTGGATACCCAATGCGAGTGTCCATGCCGATGGTATATTCTACCAACTGCTTCATGTGTTTCATTTGCGCACCTCCACCAGTAACAACAATACCGGCAATAAGTTTTTTCTCGTAGCCCGAGTTTTTAATTTCGAAAGCTACCAGCTCCAAAATTTCTTTCATTCTGGCTTCGATGATGCAGGCTAGATTTTTAGTTGAGATTTCCTTAGGTGTCCTTCCTTTTAAACCAGGAATTACGATAATCTCATTGTCCTGATTTTCTTTAGCCAACGCAGAGCCAAACTTTATTTTCATTTCTTCGGCATGCTTCTGCAAGATGGAGCATCCTTCCTTTATATCTTCCGTAATAACATTACCTCCAAAAGGTATTACAGCCGTATGGCGGATTATTTTATCGTAAAAAATAGCTATGTCAGTCGTGCCACCTCCAATATCCACCAAAGCTACACCAGCTTCTTTTTCTTCTTCACTTAACACCGAAGCAGAAGAAGCGATGGGCTCCAACACGATGTCAACCACCTGTAAGCCTGCTTTTTCTACGCACTTCTTAATATTTTTTGCAGCAGCCATCTGTCCGGTGATGATGTGAAAGTTGGCTTCCAAACGAACGCCTTCGTGACCAATAGGATTTTTTATGCCCGATTCACTATCAATGGTATATTCCTGTGGCAGCACGTGAATAATTTCTTCACCTGGAAGCATAACCAATTTATACATGCTGTCGATTAATGAGTCAACATCTTTTTGTGCAATGGGCTCATCCACACTTTCACGAATGCGGGATCCGCTGTGCTTTAAACTTTTAATGTGCTGTCCAGCAATACCTACGTGTACCGATTTTATCTCAACGTTAGATTTTTTTTCTGCCTCATCAACAGCTGCACGAATGGCTTGCACCGTTTGTTCAATATTCGACACCACTCCCCTTCTAACACCTAGCGATGGCGCTTTACCTACTCCCAGAATTTCAATCTTACCAAATTCATTTCGCTGACCTACCAGCACTGCAATTTTTGTAGTTCCAATATCCAGGCCAACTATGATATCTAAGTTTGCGTTTGATTGAGAGGAGTTTTCTGGATTAATCATAATTAATGAGATGAGGTATTTATTTTATTTTTTATTGCCGGCTTGTAGTTCACTTTTGAACACACTACCTGATTTTTAAATTTCAAATTCAACGTATCGTAATTTTCCCAGCCTGTGTAGTTCAGCCCTTCTTTGTAAAATATTTTCAGCTTCCAGAATTTTTCTGTCATCTGTTCCGGATCACCAAAAATAATGGTGTGATCGCCCACTTTCGGCACTAATTCTATCTCGCCAATAGCATTTATATAGATCTGTTCCACATGCGCAGACCAAAAATCATCTGCCAAGATAAACCTTGCCATCGTGTATAAATCATCTAGTAAGGTGTGAGTTTTCAGCGTATCGTTGTTAATTAACTCGTTTACAGACAGTTTACTCCAATCTTCGTAGCGCTCTTTAATGTTTCCGGATGCAATTAGCAAACGAGGAGTAAAATCGGGTGACCAAAGCATTAATTTACCCTGTGTATCCATATAATAATTTTCTCCGTCCTTATTGATGATTCGTAAGATTGGCTGGCGCTGTT
>CAYZTB010000070.1:2015-13774 GCA_964481195.1 uncultured Bacteroidia bacterium
AGCGCTGTGCTATTAAAGTGCGTATTGCATCTTCCTCTACAAAAAAGTTTTGGATATAATAATTTTCTCCGTCCTTATTGATGATTCGTAAGATTGGCTGGCGCTGTTCAATGTCAATATGCACATCGCCATTGATAGTAACATAAACATCTGCTTGCGCAACCCAAGGGTTCGAATACATTAGGCGTTCCAAATAATTTACGTTGATATTTTTTAAGGGTGTGTTTTCTACTTGACCAAAGCGCTGTGCTATTAAAGTGCGTATTGCATCTTCCTCTACAAAAAAGTTTTGGATGGTAGGGTTTCTATCAATGCTGATGCTGATTCTGCTACATAATATTTCATCCTCTTGCTTTTGCACAAAAGCAAAAAGCGAGGTCAAGCCAAGCACCAGCAGTACCCACAATGAAATACGAACTATTTTATAAAATAATTCCATTAATTATTTTTAATTCTTTCATCTAATATTTTTTTTATTGGACCAACAAATGAATCTATATCGCCAGCTCCTAACGTAATCAATACTTCTATCTCTCTTCCCTCTACTTCTTTCAAAATATCTTTCTTAGAGACCAATTTTTTATTTTTTAGTTTCATTTTATTTAACAACAACACAGAATTTATCCCATCCAATGGTTTTTCACGTGCCGGATAGATGTCCATTATTATTAATTCGTCTAGCAAGTCTAAACTTTGGGCAAACTCATCGGCAAAATCCCGCGTACGTGTAAAAAGGTGAGGCTGAAAAATACCGGTAATTTTTTTTGAAGGATACATTTCTTTGATGGCAGAAATACAAGCACGCAATTCCACTGGATGATGTGCGTAATCATCCACATACACTAACTTACTGGTACGAATCTGATATTCAAACCTTCTTTTTACTCCTTTAAAGGAGGACAACGCATTTTTAATATTACCTGAAAACACATTCATATGCTGCGCAACCGCAACGGCCGCTACGGCATTTTCTACATTGTGTTTTCCAGGCACAGACATGATTAATCCTCTAATTGCCTGATCTGGACTAACTACATCAAAAATATAGTCTCCTTTTTTGATTGCAATTTTTCTAGCGTAAAACTCTGCCGGATGTTGCAAAGCATAGTTCACCAATTTCACTCCCTTCTTTTGCAATACAATTACTTTCTCAATTCCTTTTTTAATAATAAGTATGCCGCCTTCTTTAACCTGATTTGCAAATAGTGCGTAGCTTTCTTCCATCTGTTTGTGATCTCCGTAAATATCTAGGTGATCTGCATCAACCGATGTAATAACTGCTATGTCTGGGTGAAGCGTCAAGAATGATCGATCGTACTCATCCGCCTCTACAACTACAATAGGCTTTATCCTAGATTTTTTCTTTGGACTTTTTAAGCTTTCGCTCAGCAGTAAATTGGTGTTATAATTTCGAGAGATGCCCCCTAAGAAAGCGGTGCAATCCACTTCCGAAGATTTTAAAATATGTGCTATTAATGTGGAGATGGAAGTTTTTCCGTGTGTGCCCGCAACTGCAATGGTAAAAGATTGCTCCGTAATCATGCCCAGCACTTCAGAACGTTTTTTAATGTTGAAATTATTTTTCTGAAAATAATTTAACTCCATACTATCTTTTGGAATTGCCGGAGTAACTACAACCAACGCTTCCAATTTATTTGAATTTAGTTCAGCGCCAATCAATTCTACTTTATCTTCAAAATGCACCTGAATGCCTTCCGCTTCAAGCTCCGCTGTGAGGGATGTGGGTGTTTTATCATAGCCGCTTACTATTTTACCCATTTGCTTAAAATAGCGCGCCAATGCACTCATACCGATACCACCGATACCTAAAAAATAAACTTGTTTTATATTATCAAAACTCATGCGTTCAAATTTCCTAATTGCATCACTTCCTTAGCTATTGTTTCCGCAGCTTTTGGAAATGCAAATGCAACAATGTTGCTACTTAACTTATGCTGTAAATTTATATCGGACACTAACTTGATTATCTCTTTGCTTAGTTCAATTTTCGCATCACTGTCTTTAACCATTATAGCAGCGTGAGCATCTACAAATGACTTAGCATTTTTTGTTTGATGATCCTCTGCCACATTGGGAGAAGGAACTAAGATGCATGGTTTTTTTACTATGGCTAATTCAGAAAGCGATAACGCTCCCGCTCTTGACACTACTACATCTGCAGCTGCGTAGGCAAGGTCCATTTTTGTAATAAATTCTCCACGCCATCCATATTCTTTCGCCAATGGCGTGTTGTTTCCCGAAAACCCTTTTCCTGTTTGCCAGATTAGTTGAATACCTTTTGTCTTTAATTCTTCAAGCGATGCATGGATGCTTTCATTAATGGTGCGCGCGCCTAAACTTCCTCCAATTACCAAAACTATTTTTGTATTAGCGTTCAGGTTAAAAAACTTAAGAGCCTCTTCTTTCTTTCCGTCTAACGTTAAAATATCTTTACGAACTGGGTTTCCTACGATAAGGATTTTATTCTTTGGAAAAAATCGATCCATCCCTTGATGTACCACACAAATCTTATTTACTTTTTTACTCAATAGCTTATTCGTAATACCAGGAAATGCGTTCTGCTCTTGAATTAGAGTTGGAACTCCCATGCCTGCGGCAGCACGTAACAAAGGCCCACTAGCAAATCCACCGGTACCTACTGCCACGTTGGGCTTAAACTCTTTTATTATTTTTCTTGCTCTCATCATACTTGATATCACCTTAAAAGGAAATAACAAATTTTTTAATGTTAGTCTTCGTTGCAGTCCACTTATCCAAAGTCCTTCAATTTTATATCCTGCTGCAGGTACTTTTTCCATTTCCATTCTATCTTTAGCACCTACAAAAAGTATTTCAACCGAGGCATCCAGCTCTTTTAACGCATTTGCAATGGCAATGGCAGGAAAAATATGCCCACCCGTACCGCCTCCACTAATTATTACTTTCATTCCTATTATATTAGGACGCAATCGCCTTTGCGCGTTGTACGCGCATAGGCTGCTGCTCCACTTTTTCTTTTTCTAATTCCCTGCTTGCACTTAATACCATGCCAATAGCAATGCTGGCAAACCATAAGGAGGTTCCACCCATACTTACCAGAGGCAAGGGTTGTCCGGTTACCGGTACTAAATTTACTGCCACGGCCATATTTATCATGGCTTGAAACACCAATATAAAACAACAACCAATGGCTAACAGACTGGGAAAGATTTTTTGACATTTTGTAGCTATGACAACAGCACGATATAATAAGATAAGATAAAGAAAAATTACCAGCACCGACATCCACAATCCATACTCTTCAATAATAATGGCAAAAATAAAATCCGAATACGGATGTGGCAAAAAGTTACGCTGCGTGCTTTTGCCAGGCCCCTTACCCATGATGCCTCCCGTAGCAATTGCAATTTTTGCTTGTTCTACCTGATAATTAGTTTCACTTTTCCCATCTTTAAAATTTTCAATCCTAGCTTTCCAGGTTGCTCCCCGGTGTATAGCGTTCGGAAAGTTCCAAATAAATATTCCCAACAAAAACACTGCTACCAAACCAGTCCCAACAACAGATAAAATATATTTATAATTTATACGGCCAATAAACATGAGTACTAAACAAGTTGTAAAAAGCATTGCTGCTGTAGAGAAGTTTGCAGGCATTATCAGCACACAAACAGCTACCACTGGAACAATGATGGGTAAAAAAGCACTTTTAAAATCTTTAATGTCATCTTGCTTTTTTGCCAAGGTGCGAGCTACGTATAAGATGAGTGCGATTTTAGCAAAGTCCGAAGTTTGAAATGTTAAATCAATAACCGGAATACGAAGCCAACGGCTTGCTTCATTAATGCTGGAACCCGAAAGCAAAGTGAGTAGCAAAAGCGGAATAGCGACTATGACTGCTATAACTGCAAACCTAGAATAATAACTACTCCTCACTTTATGAGACATAAACATCAGCGCCAAACCAAAAATCACAATCCCTAAGTGCTTTAATAGATAAGGTGCTGTGTCGCCCGACTTATACTTGTATGCAAGTGTTGAAATAGAACTATAAACTGCCAAGATGGAAAGAATAGACAGAAATACTGCTACCGCCCAAATGGTTTTGTCTCCGTTTATTTTTTTTAAAAACTCTTTCATTCTATTTTTGTTCTACAGTTTATTTTTTGCTGCTTTTGTTGTTTGTACCAACAAACAACCTGCTAGCAACAATCAGCTAAAGTGCTTTTACTGCATTTTTAAATTTTCTTCCTCTGTCTTCGTAATTGTCAAACAAATCAAAGCTAGAGCAGCAAGGAGAAAGCAACACCGTATCGCCTTTAGTTGCTAGGCGAGAGGCAGCACGTACCGCTTCGCCAGCTGATTTAGTTTCAACAATGGTATCAACCATTTTTGAAAAAGCTTTTTTAATTTTTTCATTATCAATGCCCAAGCAAACAATTGCTTTTACATTGTTCCTTGCCAGTTCTTTTAGCATTTTATAATCATTTCCTTTATCCACTCCGCCCACTATCCAAACGGTAGGGTTGGTCATGCTTTCTAATGCATACCAAGTAGAATTTACATTAGTTGCTTTTGAGTCATTGATGTAATCTACACCGTGTACTCTTGAAACGAATTCAAGGCGGTGCTCAATGTTTTGAAAGTCAGATAAACTTTCACGGATAACGCTTTTGCGCACATCTGAAATTCGAGCGGCTACTGCTGCCGCCATTGAGTTAAAGATGTTGTGTCTTCCTTGTAATGCTAATTGTTCTACGAACATGTTGAGTTGGTTTTTGGGATTTATATGTATGTTTATTTTGTTCTTATTTAAAAATGCTCCTTGTTTTATTTTTCTTTTTAATGAGAAAGGAAAAGCGCGAGCGTTGACTTTCCTCTTCTTTACTTCTTTTACTATCACGGCATCATCGGCACAGTAGATAAATGCATCTTCCTTGGTTTGATTTTGAATGATTCTAAGTTTTGCGTTGACATAGTTTTGAAACTTGTAGTTGTAACTATCCAAATGATCAGGTGTAATATTTGTTAGAATGGCAACTTTTAATTTAGTTTTATACATTCTATCTAACTGAAAACTGCTGAGCTCTAACACGTAGTAGTCTGGATTAGTTTTTGCACTTTCCTTTTCTTCAGAAACCAGCATGGCAAAACTTTTTCCTATGTTGCCAGCCATCTTCACTTTATATCCTGCTTTTTTCAAGATATGGTAGGTTAGACTGGTTGTTGTAGTTTTCCCATTCGTGCCTGTTATTCCTATCAGTTCAGCCTTTGTATAGCGTGCAGCAAATTCAATTTCGGATATGAGAGATATTTTTTTCTTTTCTATCTTCTTTATCATCTCCGCATCCTCCGGCACGCCCGGGCTTTTAACTACTTCATCAGCATTCAGAATCAAGGAAGCAGTGTGCTTACCTTCTTCGTACTTGATACCATTAAGAGAAAGGACTTTCTTGTATTCCTTTTTTATTATTCCTTTATCCGAAACAAAAACTTCAAATCCTTTTTTATTTGCCAAAACGGCCGCGCCTGTTCCACTTTCGCCACTTCCAATTACTACCAATCTTTTCATTATCTCAACTTGAGTGTTACAATACTCATGATGGCTAGCATGATTCCTGCAATCCAAAAACGAGAAACAATTTTTGATTCGTGCATGCCAATTTTTTGATAGTGATGATGAAGGGGCGACATTAAAAACACTCTTCTACCAACACCATATTTCTTTTTAGTGTATTTGAAATAGGCAACCTGAATGACAACAGATAAATTTTCTATTAGAAATATTCCACAGAAGATGGGGATGAGCAATTCTTTTCGAACTGCAATAGCAAATACAGCAATGATTCCTCCGAGCGCAAGGCTGCCGGTATCGCCCATAAATACTTGAGCGGGGTATGCATTGTACCAAAGGAATCCAACACAAGCACCAATCAACGCACTTGCAAACACCACCAGTTCGCCAGTATGCGGGATGTACATGATGTTGAGGTAGTTTGCAAAAATTATATTACCGGATACGTATGCAAATACTGCCAGTGTTACTCCTATTATAGCCGAGGTGCCTGTTGCCAAACCATCTATGCCATCTGTAATGTTTGCTCCATTTGATACAGCCGTAACAATAATTACAACTGCAAGAATGTATATGATCCAGGTATAGTTTCTCCATTGCTTGCCAAAGAGCCCAAGAACAGAGGAATAGTTAAATTCATTTTCTTTTACAAAAGGAATGGTTGTGTTGGGTAATTTTCTGTCCAACATGTAGTGAGTCTTCCCTTCTGTGTCAACTATTTCGGTTACTTTTTCAGAGGCTACTCTGCCTATTAGCGATACAGGTATTTCAACTTTAGTTTGTACATCGGGGTGGAAATAAAATGCAGCTCCTATGATAAGACCTAATCCTACCTGCCCTATCACTTTAAATTTTCCTGCAAGACCCTTTTTATTTTTCTTAAATACTTTTATGTAATCATCTAAAAAACCAATGAGACCCATCCAAACAGTGGCAATGAGCATCAGGATTACATAAATATTTTCCAGCTTAGCAAATAATAATGTTGGGATTATTATGGCCGAAAGAATAATTAGACCACCCATGGTGGGTGTGCCTTTCTTTTTTTCTTCGCCAGCCAATCCTAAATCGCGAATGGTTTCACCAACTTGCTTACGATGAAGTAGGTTAATTATTTTTTTTCCAAACAACAGAGAAATAACAAGCGATGTAATCACAGCCATAGCAGCTCGGAACGAAATGTATTGAAACACTCCAGCACCAGGGATGTGGTAGTGATTTTTTAAATATTCAAATAAGTAGTACAACATTATCCTGCTATCGTTTCTAAGTTTTCCGTTAATATTTTGACATCATCAAAATCATATTTCACACCTTTTATCTCTTGGTATTTTTCGTGTCCTTTCCCTGCCACCAAAATGATATCGCCAGAGGATGCCAACAAACAGGCTGTCTTGATTGCCTCACGCCTATCTGATATTGATAAAACCTTCTTTTGATGAACTCGGTCCACCCCTTTTTGCATCTGACGAATTATTTCTTCTGGGTCTTCGCTTCTTGGATTATCGGAAGTAAGTATTACTTTATCGCTTTCATCGCAGGCTATCTGAGCCATCACGGGGCGCTTTAAAGCGTCTCTGTCGCCACCACATCCAATCACAGTTACAATTTTCTCGTTTGCACTTCTGATATCACGAATAGTTTTTAATACATTTTGTAATGCATCGGGCGTATGAGCATAATCAACAATGCCAACTATACCACTATGAGTTTTTATTTGCTGAAATCTTCCGTCTACAGAACTTAAATTGCTTAGGATAGTAAGCACCTTCATTTTATCTTGCCCTAACAACATAGCCGTGGAATAAATCGTTAGCAAGTTGCTGGCATTAAAGGAACCAATTAGTTTGCTCCACATTTCGGTTCCATCAATATTTAAAAGCAAACCCGAGAATTGACTTTCAAGAATTTTGCATTTAAAGTCTGCTGACGATTTTAATGCAAATGTTTTCTTAAGTGCTTTGGTTTTTTGAATCATCACCAAACCGTTGTGGTCATCTTTGTTTACCAAGGCAAATGCATCTGCATCCAGGTCATCAAAGAATTTTTTCTTCGCCTTTAAATAGGCCTCAAATGTTTTGTGATAATCTAAATGATCGTGTGTGATATTTGTAAATACAGCTCCAGCAAATTTTAACCCTTCAATTCTATTTTGTACCACTGCATGCGAACTCACTTCCATAAAACAATACTCACATCCTTTTTTAATCATCTGATCCATCAATTTTCCGAGTTGAATTGGATCCGGAGTGGTATGTGTAACTGGAATTTCTGTTGTACCAACTTTACTAACTACCGTAGAAACTAACCCTACGTTAAATCCTAAGCCAGTAAATAAATCATGTAATAAGGTAGCGGTAGTAGTTTTACCATTTGTTCCGGTAATCCCTACCAACTTCAACTTCTCCGAAGGGTTGTTGTAAAAATTAGATGCAATAATTCCCAAGGCAACACTGCTATCGTTCACCTTTACATAGGTTATGTTTTCTTTTTTTTCTTTTGGCAATTCTTGACATATGATGGAGATAGCTCCAGCTTTTATTACCTGTTCAATAAATACATGTCCATCATTTTGAATTCCTTTTACCGCTACAAAAAGAGAACCCTTAACAACTTTCCTAGAGTCAAAGCAAACAGCATCCACAGAAATATCTGTAGAACCAACTACTTCAATTAGTCGAACTTTATATAATATGTCTTTTAGCACTTTCATTAGGATAGTTCCAATGTCAACGCTGCACCTGCAGAAATTTTTTCTCCTGTTTTGATTGATTGTTTTTTAATTGCTCCCTTCCCTACTACTTTAACTCGTATGCCAGCATTTTCTAATAAGTACAAAGCATCTTTCAAACCCATCCCTACTACATCGGGCATTATTTTTTTAGAAAGAGATACCTGAATATTATTATCAGAAATAGAAATTGTAGAATCTGCCTTAGGAAGTACGTTTATAAATTCTGCTGTTGAAGAATTAGTATTTGCTGGTAAATTCAGGTTTGTAAATACGGTTTGAATATCTTTTCTTGATCCATTTATTACTGCAGGAACATACGTGGTTTGTTTCTTTGTATTTTTTACTTCGCTGTGAATATCTAATAGTGAAGAATAAACCTTGTCCGCTATCTCTTTAAAAATGGGGCCTGCTACTGCGTTTCCGTAATACACACCTTCCGATGGTGCATTTACCAATACAATGCAAGAATATTTTGGATTATCTGCCGGGAAATATCCAACGAATGAAGCTTGATAGGTTACTTTCCAATTCCCTTTGAAATTCCCATAGGAACCGTTTACGGCAATTTGAGCTGTTCCGGTTTTTCCGGCAATTTGATAATCTGCAGCTTTTAAATTTGTAGCTGTACCATTTAACACTACGCCTTCCATCATTTCTCGAGCCATCTTAATGGTTGCAGGTGACGCTACGTGCGGGTGTAAAATTTCCGGTTGATATACCTTTACTGTTTTCCCTTGTTTTTTTAATTCACGCACAAATTGTGGCTTCATCATGACTCCGTTGTTTGCTACAGCATTGTAAAAGGTTAAAATCTGAAGTGGTGTTAGTGTAAGTTCATATCCCCAAGCCATCCAGGGAAGAGAATACTTAGACCACTCTTTGCTTTTTGTTGTTTTTATTTTAGGCTTACCTGCACCTGCTATATCCAATTGCGGATATAGGTTGATTCCCATCTTAAATAAACGGTCGATAAATTTTTGCGGATCTTTTGAGTAGTACTTGTAAATTAGTTTTGCAGTTCCAACGTTGGAAGATTTCTCAAATACTTCTTTTACAGTTAGTGTTCCCAACCCGCCTTCATGCGCATCTCTTACAACTTGTTTTAAATACTTCCACGATCCATTTCCTGTTCGAATAGTATCGTTAAGTTTTATAAATCCATCATCCATGGCAGCCATCAGCGAAATCAATTTGAATGTAGATCCCGGCTCTGAGCTTTGTCCGATGGCATAGTTGTATCGCTCCCTATAATTTGCTGAGTCAACTCTAGAAAGATTTGCGATAGCTCTTATCTCTCCGGTTTTTACTTCCATTAAAACTACACATCCCCATCCAGCCTGATGTTTTTTCAGTTGCTCGTAAAGAGCATTTTCGGCAACGTCTTGAATATTGATGTCTATTGTTGAAACAACATCGGATCCATCTTGAGGTTCAATTTCATTTTCCCCATTTACCGGCATCTCAACACCTCCTGCAATTCTCCGCACCAATCGCTTTCCTCCTACTCCTGTCAGTTGCTCGTTAAAAGCTCCTTCCATGCCAACGTTTGTATTTTCCTGACTGTAGCCAATGGTTCTTGCCGCCAAATGTTGAAACGGTAGTTCCCTTTTTCCTTTCTGTGTATAAATTAATCCGCCCTTATACCGACCTTTTCTAAAAATCGGAAAATGTTTTAGCTGTTGTAGCTCCTGATAGCTTGCATTATTTTGCAAAACATGATAGCGATTGCCAGAATTACGAACCGTTACTAATTCTCTTTTATAATGTAATGCCGATTTGTCTTTAAATAAGCTTGACAAACAATAAGCCAATGAGTCCACATTGCTTTCAAAAAATTCATCGGTGATAGAGCTGATACTCAAATCAACTGCCACATCGTAATAAGGAAGTGAAGTAGCCAGCAATTGTCCGTTAATATCAA
The DNA here is from genome assembly GCA_964481195.1 of uncultured Bacteroidia bacterium. Classification (GTDB taxonomy): domain Bacteria; phylum Bacteroidota; class Bacteroidia; order Palsa-948; family Palsa-948; genus Palsa-948. Next base: position 12,243 of record CAYZTB010000070.1, read on the forward strand.
AAATGCTTCCTCTTACTGCTTCAATATTTGCATAACGTAACGTTAATTCATTGGCTCTTTTTTTCCAGAAGTCTCCTTCTACCATTTGAATATTTACTACTCTCACTATAATGAGGATTGCAACCAATAAAACAAAAAGGTAAACCAAATAGATTCTCCAGAGTATGTCTTTACGTACGTCTACAGCCATATTATTTTTTATCTGTCTTTTGATTTATTTTAACAACAATTTTTTTAGGAGGAGTTGTTGATTCTTTCAGCCCAAGCCCAGAAACAGATTTTGCAACTTCTGTTTGGTTGCTCATAAACATCAATTCTGATTTAGAAGAAATAAATTCTGACTTAAGCTCTTTAAGCCTGTTGTTCAAATGACTTATTTCTCGAACTGATTTTTCGGCTAAAAACCCATTTGAGATATATCCCAATCCAATAAGTGTTAGAAATAATATAAACGGTAGCTGTAGTGCTACATAGTCTTTTGAAAGAAAGCTGCCACTGAAAACATTAAGTACGGAGCGGGCTATTTTATTAGGCTTTTTAAGCCTTGATTTTTTTTGTTCGGATTGGCCCTTCTCGGGAACCTCTTTAAATTTGTTCATTAAAAAAAATACAACTCAATTTATTTATTATTCACTCTTTCTGCTACTCGTAGTTTGGCGCTTCTTGCTCTGTTATTCCGTTCTACCTCTTCAGCACTTGGAAGTATCGGCTTCCTTGTGATTACTTTGAACGGTGCGAGCACATTTCCAAAAACATCCTTTTCTGCGTCACCTTCAAATTTTCCAGACCTAAAAAAGTTTTTCACCAAACGATCTTCCAAAGAGTGATAAGCGATTACGACTATTCTTCCTCCTGGCTTCAGCACATCTTTACTTTGAATCAGCAACTCTTTCAAACTATTCAACTCATCATTTACTTCAATTCGTAAGGCCTGAAAGACTTTTGCAAAAAACTGATTCTCTTTCCCGGGTGTTGCACAACTTTCAAGCGCTGATTTCAATGCATTAACCGTTGTCAAGCGACCTCTATTTGCAACAATCTTCCTTGCTACTTGCGGTGCATTTCGAATCTCTCCATATTCCCAAAAGATTCTTTTCAACTCTTTTTCAGAATACGTCTGGATAAGATCTACAGCAGAAACTCCCGACTTTTTATTCATCCGCATATCCAGATCAGCATCAAACCGAGTAGAGAATCCTCTTTCGGCTGAATCAAACTGGTGCGATGAAACACCTAAATCGGCAAGTAGTCCATCTATCTTTGTAACCTTTCGTTCAGCGAGAGCATCCTTTAGATTTCTGAAGTTTTCTGGAACTAATGTGAAGTGCTTATTAGAAATACTATTTCTCTCAGCATCTTTATCACAGTCAAATCCATACAACTTACCTGTGGTAAGTTTTTTCAGAATCTCTTTGGAGTGACCTCCTCCTCCGAACGTTACATCTACATAGATTCCTTTCGGTACTATTTGCAGTGCATCAATACAATCTTTCAAAAGAACAGGTGTATGGTAAACTTCGTTCACCACTTAT
>CAYZTB010000071.1:0-13739 GCA_964481195.1 uncultured Bacteroidia bacterium
GAGCTAAGCGACTTCAACCCCTTGTCCAGGTTCGATAAACGGATCCGAAGGGCTGCACGCCTTATTCAATCTAAGCCCTTAATTAATTCTTCAGATAATGCTCAATCTCCGCAGGTATTGCATTTCCTGACTGGGAAAGCAGCGTTGAAAATTTTTCAGTTTTTTCTCTTTCCTTTAGTTTATAATAGCAGATCATAAGGTTGCGGTGGAGGTCAACATCACCGGGGTATATTTCGTATGCTTTATTGAGATAAGAAACAGCTTCCGGGATTTTCTGTTCGTTAAAATAAGAGATGGCCATCCACTTAAGCGCAGCAAGGTTTTTGGGATTTGCACTCAGAGATCCGGATAAATATTTTCGCGCTTCTGAATTATTTCCTTTGCCTGCATAGATCATACCCAGGTTTGCCATAGCAAATTCATTTTGCGGATCAATCAAAAGGGAATTATTATACCACAAGACAGCATTTGCAGTATCCTTCAAAAAATTCCAATAAGCATCGCCTATGCTAACTGCTGCTTCAATGGAGTTTGGTTTTATTTCCAGCGTTTTTTTAAACCAGTTAATAGCCTCCGTTGGATTATTTAGATTCTTCAAATATATCTCGGCAATTTTTCCTGTAGTTTCAAGATCGTCCGATTTATACTCATGACTTTTCTTGAATGCTTCGATTGCTTCGACATATTTTTTGTCTTCCAGCAACAACTTACCATAGCCATTATACGCGATGACGGATTTAGGTGAAGAAGAAATAGCTTTATCATAAAAGGTGTATGAATCATTAAACGTGCGACTATGTAAAAATGTTAAAGAGCAAAAAATTAAAAGAATAACGACCAGAGCCATTTTCTGAAAACTAGTTGTCATTTTTTTTATTTCATTAACATTGATAAGCTCCATCATCATTATCACAATGCCTATGAGTGGGAGATACAGCCTATGTTCAAATGCAAAAAAATGTGCTAGAGGATTTTGCTGAATAAAAGATGGCAGCAGAAACACAACAAACCACAGTGCGCCAAATAAAGTCATGCGGGTTACACGTTTTAGAAATACAAATAACGAAGCAAATATTATAAAAACAATTATACCAATCATAACATGGGCATCCTCTCTTGAAGGAATGGGGCTGAGCCTAAATGGCAGAAATATTTTCTCCATATATTCAAAAAACAATATTCCATTTACTTTGAAAGAGCTGAGTGCAGATGACAAAAGGCTCTCTTTTGTAGCGTGGATTGCAGCGTTGCGGGAAATAAAATAAGTAAGAAGAAGTAGGCTCCAACCTGCAATAACAAAAAATAAACCGCTTTGCTTCCAATTTAAAAATGAGATCGCAACTCGTTCTTTTATCTGAGCGGGTCTTACAACAAAATAAAATAAACAAAGCGGAATAATCATTACGGATACTTCTTTAGAATACAGTGCACATAAAAGAAAAAATAAATGCAAAAAGGTTGAAATAGTTTTTTTAACATCTAAAGACAACATCCTGATAAAATATATTACCGATAAGAGCGTAAATAAGGTTGCCAACTGATCACCCAGTCCAGCAATCCACGCAACGCCCTGCACCAGCACGGGATGTACTGAATAAAGTAAAGCAAACAAAAATGCTACAGAAGAAGAATATTTCAATACACTAAAAAATCTATATAAAGTACATGCAACTAGACTATGTAACAGGATCCCAGTTAAATGATATATCCAAGGCTGCTTGGGAGCAAGCGTATTGCAAATTGCGTACACAACATTTTGCAAGGGACGGTAAAAAACATCTGAATCTTGCGTGGTATCGCCTAATACCCAAAAGACTGAGTGCTTAAAAAAAATGGGGATGTTGGAAAGCTTAAGCGTATCAGCAGCCATCAGCACAAAGCCATGGTCATCAAAATGCACAAGACCAAACGATAGAATCTGTACATAAAGCAAAGCAGAAATTGAGAAAATAAACAGATACGGTTTAGACAAGACTTTATCAAACCAAGAAGCGGCTTGTAACTTATCCTTTCGTTTAGTCACGGAAATATTTTAATGTTAGTTCGCTTCCGTTAAATACTGCGTATGAAAAATGATTTACCCACTCACCAAGATTAATGTAACGAGACACCCCCTTTCCCGTTTCCCCCGAAGGGGGAAACGCTCCCTCTCCTTTGGAGAGGGCTGGTGTGAGAAGATAATCTATAGGCAAATGGCGGTGACCGAAGATTAAATAGTCGAAATGTTTTTTCTTCAAGACTTCACGAGCATGAATCACCAACCATTCTTTTTCATCGTGAAAATGTAGTTCTTCGGTAAGCTTGCGGCTTTTGCCTGACCAATACTGAGCGATGCTCATGCCCAAGTTTGGATGTATGCGTGCAAATAGCCATTGACATATTTTACTTGCAAAAACCGATTTGATGAACTTATAACCAAAATCTCCCGGACCTAATCCATCGCCATGAGCTAAATAAAAAAATTTCCCATTTATTTCTCGCGTGGTTGGCTCGCGATAAATTTTAAGGTTAAGCTCCTTTGGTAAATAATCAAACACCCACATATCGTGGTTGCCAGTGAAGTAATGTAATTTTATTCCGAAGTCGCTAAGCTCTGCTAGTTTTCCTAATAGACGAACAAATCCTTTTGGGATTGCCTTGCTATATTCAAACCAGAAATCAAATACATCGCCCAATAAATAAATTTCGGAGGCATCGTTTTTTATAGAATCCAGAAAAGAAACTATTTTTTTTTCACGCACTAAACTCTTTTCATAATCTGGCGCACCCAGGTGGAAATCGGATAAAAAATAGATGTTTGACACTGCTTCTTTTTAATAAGGAACTACAAAGATAGGTTTCTCACTAACTCAAACGGATTCAACTTATTTATATTGAAAGTAAACCGAATCATTCTTGCCATTCGCTTAAAACGATACTTGTCGGGATCATCTCCATTGGGTGGTGGCACCAGATCAGCATTATTCAAATAGAATACATCTTTAATATCTTTTGACATAAACAAAGGAAAATAAATTTCAATTGTATTTTTTACTAATGGAATGTAGAAGCCAGCATCATATAACATAGCTTGATTTAAAGCAGTTTTCCTTGGCAATAAATTTATATCTGCAAAAAACTTTATAGGCAGTTTTGCAGGTAAAGAACTTTTAATGTTCAAGGCAGTCAACCAATCGTTAGATCTTCCCAAGGGCGTGTACACTTTCATGTTTCCTTCAGTTTCAGCAAATTGGTGTGAAAAAAATCCACTTGCTTCCGCTCTTCCCAAGAACACTTGATCGTAGGTATAATCATGAGCACCATTGGTGCCACTGGAATAAATATAGTAGTTGCCGTTTGTTGTAGTTCCAAACATTTTGCCTGCATAAAATCTAAAATCGATAGCTTTTTTCTTTTTATTCAGAAGCAAGTGATAGTTAGCCGTTATCGCTGTTTTTACAAATTCATCCGCTTGCTGAACCGATAAGCTTACATCATACGGGTTGATTTTTCTAGTATTATTTATTTTATATGTCAGCTCTTGAATGGATGTGCTTGTAGTATCATAATGGTACAGCACAGGAGCAAAACTATAATTCCCAACCGCAATTTCCTGCATTACATTTATGGATCTCACATAAATTGTTTGCTTAATGGGATTGTTTAAATGCTTTCTTTTTATTTCTAAAAATAATTCCGGTGTTAATTTGTTAAAGTTTGTATTTGGAAGTTGTGTTGTTCCGTAGCAATATCTTTCAGCAACAAACCCTAAACGAACTGTTTGAAATATTTTATCAAAATGCAAATTGTAATGTGCGCTGGCACCTCCTGCTAAATCTTTATTTCCAAAGCCATACATAGGCATAAGCACATATTCAAACTTTTTTTCGGGAATAAGGTTATTATATATAGCGGTGCCTAACATGAATCCATTGTATTTATTCCACCCCGCAACTGGTAACCAAAACAGTTGAGTCTTATTAGTATTATGCACTGCACCAAACATTCTTAAGTTGAAGGGTTCTGTTTTTTTACAAAGACCTTTCATCTTCAAATTATTATTTTGCCTGTTGATATCTGGAGTACTATTTACTGCATCAATAACTAGTTTATCAAAGGCCCCACCCTGCCCCTCCCCGTCAGGGAGGGAAAGATTTATGGTTTTCTTTCCCGAGAAACCATCGAGCCATTGTGTCCAAATAATTTTATCGTCCTTTAAAGCTGAAATACTAAATGGTGAATTCACTTTTCCCTTATTTACAATCTTTACAGATGAATAAAAATTGGGGCTCATTTCAGATCTGGGCTCAGGACCAATCATGTGATCTCCTTTTTTTACAGATACGATTTTATAATCTACTTGATTTGTAGTTGGAATTATTTCTTTGAATAGCCAGCTTAAGTTTTTTCCCGATACTTCTTCAAATGCTTTTTGCATATCCACAGGCTGAGGATGCTTGAATTTCCATTTTTCAAAATAGGCTTGTGCGCATTTGTCGTACAGCTCTTCGCCTAAGTAGGCTTGCAGGTAAGCAAGCACTATCGCTGTTTTTCCATATACAACAGTCCCATAGTTTATTTGTGTGTATTCACCCGAATGTAAATCGCAAGGCTGATCCAGTTTCTGAACTGCGCTAAATCGATAACCTAAATCCATCAATGTTGTCTCAGAAAAATCCGGCAATCCTAGCAACTTACCAACGTTAATCTTCATACCTGCAATGTTTACTCCCATATCTGATTTAGAAGAGTCGGGCGGATATTTTGTATTCATGTATCTCCTTTCATTAAAAGAATTCACCCCTTCATCCATCCAAGCATGCTCTCGTTCGTTAGAACCTAAAATTCCATAGAACCAATTATGTCCTACTTCATGTGCAATGACCCGATCAAGTCCCCGTGCATCTCCTGAACTACCAATTACTGTAATCATTGGATATTCCATTCCGCCACCAGCGCTAAGAGCGCCATCTACCGCGGTGGCATGCGGATAAGGGTAATCTCCATTCCAAAGTGAATAATAGTATACAGCATCACTCACATACTTAACGCTGTTTTTCCATAAAGATGCTTCCATGTTTGTAAACATCACCCAGGTATCTACTTTTCTTTTAGAATGAGGGAGCTCAACAACATCGTGTAAAACATGATAACGCTTATCGGCAAACCAGGCAAAGTCATGTACGTTTGATGCTTGGTATCGCAACGTTTTCATTTCTGTTGATGATAAAGGAAAAATATTATCGCGTGCGTTAAATTTATCTATTGCCTTGGTACGTTCTACATTTTCTAAAAGCCAAGCTGTTTCAGCTTCTCCGTCAACAAGGGTTCCCGTTGCACCTAACACATAATTTTTAGGCAGCGTAATACTTACATCGAAGCTGCCAAACTCAGAATAAAATTCTCCTTGATTAAGGTACGGCATTGGATGCCAACCCAGGTTATCGTAAACAGCAGGCTTAGGATACCATTGCGTAATCTGATATTGTTGTTCAATATGCCCTAGACGAGAAAAAATACCGATAGGTATCTTAACATTAAAAGGAGTGGAAATGGTAATTCTTCCGCCCGGTTTTAATGGCTCATTAAGGATAAGTTTAGTTATGTCGATGTGTTCTGGGTGAGGCTCTGTTTTAATACTTTGATTATTTATTTTAAAATCGAGTCCGCTAATAAATCCTCGTTCAGCTTCTGTGGCAAATAAATAATTTTTGTTTCCATCCGCAATTAGTTGCTTTGCCAATGCCGTTTGATTGTTCTTGTAAGCATTGGGCCATAAATGAAACCAAATGAATGAAAGCTCATCCGGAGAATTATTGATATACACTATGCTTTCATCCGCTTTTAAAGTATGACTTACATCGTCTAGCGATACATTTATTTGATAGTTTACCTCCTGTTGGAAATATGCTTTTTCCTGAGCAACGACTTTTTTTATCAAACCAAAGGCAAGTGTAAATACTATAACGCCTGACAGTGCAAATGTTTTATTCATAGTAGTAGGGTAAGCGACAAAGATAGGTGGATTTACATTTGAATATAGACAGCAACAATTAAATAAGTTAAAAAGTGTTAATTGCAAAAACCATTAGCGCTCCTATGATAAATATATATCTTCGCAAATATGTCTATATACGATAAATACGAACCCGTCATAGGCCTGGAAGTTCATATACAGCTTCTAACAAAAAGCAAAGCCTACGCTTCCGACTCCACAGAATTTGGAGATTTACCTAACACAAATATTAGTGCCATTACGCTGGGGCTACCGGGCACCTTACCAAAAGCAAATAAAAAAGTTTTAGAGTTTGCCGTTCGCCTGGGCATTGCATGCAACAGCAATATCACCAAAGAAAATTACTACGCACGAAAAAATTATTTTTATCCCGATCTTCCAAAGGGGTATCAAATTACACAAGACAAAACCCCCATTTGTACGGGTGGGTGGATTACGATTAAACAGCCCACCCCACTCCCCGCTCTCCCCAAGGGGGAGAGTGCCAAAGCAAAGGACCTTCACGCGCAATCTTCTTCCCTTTCGGGGGAGATAAGAGAGGGGGTGGCAGGAGAGGGGGTGAAACGCATAAACCTCACCCGAATTCATTGGGAAGAAGATGCCGGAAAAAGCATTCACGATCAGGATCCGTTTGATACGCTGATAGATTTAAATAGAGCGGGTGTGCCGCTTTTAGAAATGGTTAGCGAACCAGAAATGCATACGGGCGAAGAAGCTTATAAATATTTAACCGAAGTACGAAAGCTAGTACGCTACTTGGATATTTGCGATGGAAATATGGAAGAAGGGAGTTTGCGCTGCGATGCAAATATTTCTGTGCGCTTAAAAGGAATAAAAGAATTAGGAAAAAGGACTGAAGTAAAAAACATGAACTCGATTCGCAATGTTCAAAAAGCAATTGACTACGAAATAATCAGGCAGATAGATTTATTGGAGAAAGGAGAATCGTTTGAACAAGAGACCAGAAGCTTTGATGCTACTACCGGAACCACATTTTCGCTTCGCTCCAAAGAGTTTGCCCACGATTACCGTTATTTTCCGGAACCCGATTTACAGCCGGTAGTTGTTGAACAAGAATATATAAATGAAGTAAAAGCTACTTTACCTCCTTTGCCTGATGCGCTATTCAAAAAATATACTCAAGAATTTGGATTGTCAGATTACGATGCAGGAGTGCTTACGGACACCAAAGAAATTGCATTGTATTTTGAAAAACTAATAACAAGCCTAACCACCCCGCTCCCCGCTCTCCCCAAAGGGGAGAGAGCCAAAGCAGGGGGAGTAAAAACTGCCAACTATAAAACTGCTGCTAACTGGGTATTGGGTCCTGTAAAATCTTATTTGAATGAAAATGCTGTAGAGATAGAACAATTTCCGCTTACTACCGAAAAACTATCGGAGCTGATAAAAATTGTTGACGATGGCAAGGTGAGCCATTCCGTTGCTTCGCAAAAAATATTTCCAGCACTATTAATTAGCCCCGACAAAGATCCAATCAAAATTGCTGAAGAGATGAATCTACTTCAAGAAAGTGATACAGATTCCTTGAAAGTTTTTGCCGAGCAGGCTATAGCTAAATATCCTGATAAGGTGTTAGAATACAAAAATGGCAAAACCGGACTAATTGGATTGTTTATGGGCGAAGTAATGAAGCTTTCGAAAGGAAAAGCAGATCCCAAAATTGCAAATCAGATAGTTCAAGAAATATTAAATAAAAAATAAATTATGAAAAAATATTTTGGCGTTCTACTACTATTTACCTCCTTGGCTGTATTAATTACCTCTTGCGGGAATTCAGAAATTGAAAATTTTCAATTAAAAGGAAAGCTAATCAACAGCAACAAGGAATTTATCTCTTTAGTAAATGTAAACTCTAGCCAAGCTAAAACGGTTGACTCCGTACAAGTGGATGAAAACGGAGAATTTATTTTTACTAAAAAAGTTCCTGAAAAAGGATTTTACAGCATTCAGATTTCAAGCAAGAACTACGCAACCATCATTGCAGATAGCACCGAAAAGATAGTATTTGAAGGAGACGCTCAAAGCCTAAATGATTCATATAAAATTAAAGGGTCGCCTGATTCTGAATTATTTTCCGAATTCAACGAAGTGACAAAAACCAAGTTTAAGGAAATGGAAAATGTACGCATGAAGCAAGATTCTATTCGCAGAGTTTTTGAAGCTTATATGAATACTTCAAAAGATTCAATAAGGCTAGACTCACTTTCTAAATCATTAGAGCCAACCTTTAATAGCTTTTCTGCCGATTATAGAAAAAAGGCAGATGATGTTAGCACTTACATAAAAAGTTTTATCGATGAACACAAATCTTCTTTTGTAGCATTAGCTGCCATTCAAATGCTTAGTCCAGAAAAAGATATAGCCTATTTTATTAAAGTTGCTGATGCGCTTTCTGTAAAATACCCAGACATTGAAACATTGAAAGGCTTTAAAGCTTACGTTGATAAAGAAAAAATATTAGCTATTGGAATGCCGGCTCCAGATATTACTATGAACGATAAAGATGGGAAAGCAATCTCACTCTCTTCATTAAAAGGGAAAGTGGTGGTATTAGATTTTTGGGCTGCTTGGTGCAAACCTTGCAGAGCAGAAAATCCTTTTGTTGTTTCCATCTACCATAAATACAAAGACAAAGGACTGGATATATTTAGTGTTTCCTTAGATCAAACAAAAGAAGCCTGGCTGGAAGCAATAAATAAAGATAAATTAGTTTGGAAAAATCATGTGTGTGATTTTAAAATGTGGGAATCTCCGGTAGTAAGTCAATATGGCTTTTCCGGTATTCCTTTTGCTTGCATCTTAGATAAAGAAGGAAATATTGCAGGTAAAAACCTTAGAGGCCCTGCATTGGAAGAAAAAATTATTGAATTACTACAATAGTTTGCGCTGGAGTAAGGTCTTACTTCGAAGGTACAGAGGACTTCCTCGGAGAGTATTTTCCCGAAGGGATGCCTTCGGCACGGGTTGGACCACCTGACGAATATTATTAGAGCTGCAATTACATCAGGTCGGAAGTCCTGACGACACTGTAATCATTAATTTTGAGAAAGCTTCTAATTACACTCTTGGCTTGGGCTTAAACCAGCGGATAAAGAAAAACTCCCTTTTATTCTGATTGTTCCTCGCGGCCTTCTGCCTATTTTTTTTCATTCGCTTCCGCGTTTCTTTAGTCTGAAGTCTTTTTTCGTGATTCTTTACAGCATTTTTTGAGCCATGCTCTTTTTCTCGTCTTGCCTTCCACTCGGCTTTATCTTTTTTCCTTTTTATCTTTTTATTTTCTACCTCGTTTTTTTTCTTGTCTCCATCACCACCATCCTGAGCAAAAGCATGTGATGCAGATAAAATGAAAATTAAAAAAAATATTCTGACAATAAATTTCATAGAGCAAGTTTAGATAAAAATAGCGTAACTTTGTTTTAGTCTGAAATAAGAGTAATGAACAAAGTTGTCAAATACCATTCCCTATTTATAATCTATCTGCTTTTAACTTTTTTTAGCTGCAAGAAAGATCCCAATGATATTCCGAATGTGTTTGTAGATATTTATTTATATACCACCGATCCGGCATTTTCTCCATTAAACGCAGTTAGCGGATACACGTACCTGAATGGAGGCTCCAAAGGAATTCTCGTTTATAGAAAATCTCAGAACGAATTTATTGCTTACGACAGGCATTGCTCCTATAAGGCGGTGGATGGGAATTTTGTTACGGTGGATGTAAGTGGACTTTTAGCAGTAGACGGAACGTGTAGCTCAAAATTTTTAGTAACCGATGGCACTCCCAACCAAGGGCCTGCGGTTAATCCACTAAGAATTTATCAGTCTGCCTTTGACGGCAACGTGCTTCACATATTTAACTAATTATGATTGTAGTTACAGGAGCAGCAGGTTTTATCGGAAGTTGTTTGGTTGGAAAGCTGAATGAAGAAGGCTATAAAGATTTGGTACTTGTTGATGATTTTACCCGAGAAGATAAATTCAAAAATTTAGAAGGGAAAACTTTCAAAGAAAAAATCGAAAGAGACAAATTTCCAGAGTGGCTTCGCAACAATCACAGGCTCACTCAATTTGTGTTTCACCTTGGCGCACGGACAGACACAACCGAGTTTGACAAAAAAATATTCGACAAACTAAATTTGAACTACTCCAAAGAGGTGTGGAATATTTGTGTGGAGTATGGCTTGCCGCTGGTCTATGCCTCATCTGCTGCAACGTATGGAGGAGGAGAATTTGGCTATGAAGATGATCACGCTCTTGTAGAAAAGCTAAAACCATTAAATCCTTATGGAGATTCAAAAAATGATTTTGACAAATGGGTGCTAAAGCAAGCCTGTAAGCCCGGCTTTTGGGCAGGGCTTAAATTTTTTAATGTGTATGGTCCCAACGAATATCACAAAGGCAGGATGGCATCGGTAGTTTTTCATGCGTTCAATCAAATTAAAAAAGATGGTAAAGTGAAACTCTTTAGATCGCACAATCCAAAATATAAAGATGGCGAACAGCTACGAGATTTTATTTATGTGAAAGACGTAACTGCCGTTTGTATTTGGTTATTGAAAGACCGCAAGCACTCTGCCATTTATAACTTAGGCTCCGGAAAAGCAAGAACTTTTTTGGACCTTACAAAAAATGTATTTGCTGCTTTAGGGGAAAAATCTGAAATAGAATTTATTGACACCCCGGCTGATATACGCGATAAATATCAGTATTTTACCGAAGCTACAATGGAAAAATTGCGTACTGCTGGGTGCGAGATCAAATTTCACACGCTTGAAGAAGGGGTGAAAGATTATGTGGAGAATTACCTAGAGCACAATAAGCACTACTAATGCCTATTTTATACATCATAGCCGGCCCAAACGGAGCAGGGAAAACTACCACTGCAGAAAAACTTTTGCCCGATTTTTTAAACTGTGTTGAATATGTAAATGCCGATAACATAGCTCGCGGTATTTCTCCTTTTAATGTTGAAGGAGTAGCCTTTCAGGCCGGGAGGGTGATGCTTGAACGTATGGCAGAACTTGTAAAAAAGAAAATAGATTTTGCTTTTGAAACTACATTATCCGCTAAAAGTTACGTTTCGTTTTTGAAATATTGTAAAAGTAAAGGATATGAAATAAATCTGTTGTTCATTTGGCTGGATAGCCCTGAAACAGCCAAACAACGCGTTAGATCGAGAGTTAAAAAAGGCGGGCACAATATCCCTGAACCAGTAGTTGAAAGACGTTATCACAAAGGACTAGAAAACTTAAAAAAATATTTTGTACATTTGTGTGATACATAGATGATTTGGAACAATTCCGGAAATGAACCTTCATTAATCGCCCAAAGTGCAAAAGACGAAAAAATAATTTTTGACAAAGTCCTCTACAACCTCATCTTTGATGAAAAATAAAAAAGCCGAAATACTTTTTGAAAAAATTTCCCTAGGCATCAAGTCTGCCATCGCTTCGCTATACGAGCAGGCAAAAAAAATAATTGGGAGCTTGTAATATCTGAAAACGGCAAAGTAAAAAAGATTAAACCCGCCTAAGCTAATTCCTCTCAAATACATCCTCATCCATCTTAAGGAGACTGTTTTTGAGTTTTGGTCGATAAAACCGCCTGTTTTGTCGAAAATCGTTAACAATTTATTAGGCTATAAAGTATAACTTACAAAAGCATTGCTTATATTTACATTGAAGCATAAGGACTGCTATATACACACCAGTAATTGCGATAAAAATGAAAAAACATTTACTCATATTTTTTTCTTTTCTTTTATTTCTCTTCGGGGGTAATATTCTGTTTGGACAAACCGTTGTAACTATTGGTGCAGGCATAACCACTACGGAAAGGGTTCCAATGAACAGGGCTTGGGATTACTCTACCTGGGAAGCTATTTATTTGCAGACTGAAATTGCCACCGCTGGAAATATTACTAATATTGAATTTTACAAAGACAATACAGATGATGGAAGTAGTATTGGGCCTGTTACAGTTTACATGATGCATACGGCCGCAACCGGTCTTGCAACCGGTGCATTTTCTACTACTGGCTACACTACTGTTCTTTCCGGAACAATTACTAATGCTGCTGCGCCCGGCTGGAAAATGATCACTTTAAGTACACCCTTTGCTTACAACAATACCAGCAACCTGCAAATCGCCATAGATCGTGGCTTTCAAGCCTTTACAACCAGCTATCCTTTGTGGAGAGTCACAGCGCAGGCTACAACAATGAACAGGAGATGCTTTCAGGACGTAACTCCCTGTTCTGCTTCTTTGACAGCCGTAACCGGTAGACCAAACATCCGATTAACAATAAGTGCTGGTTTATCTTATTGTACTCCAACTTATTCGTTGGGTTGTGCCGATGTTGTGTACGACTTTATTAACCGGGTTCGAATTGGAACTTTGGATAATACTCCTGCAGGAACTTCGGTCGGCACTACATGTGCAACACGTTACGCTGATTATTACTCTTCCGTTGCCGCGCCAAATCTTGCTCAGGGCACGGCATACAACCTGTTGGTTACAGTAGGAAATGACGTAGGAAATTACACCGCTGCATGGTTTGATTTTAATCAGGATGGCGACTTCCTGGATGCTGGAGAATATTTTAATGGTGGCAATCCGGGCGCGCTCGGAACGGCAACAATTGCTATCACTGTTCCGGCTGGAGCAACGCTTGGCAATACAAGAATGCGAGTCAGGGGTGGAGAGGATAATTCTATCAATCTTCAGTCCTATGCCTGCGGAGCATCCCCAAGCGGATATGGGGAAGCAGAAGATTATAAGGTTAATATTATTTCGGGTTGTGCTGTTACTGTTACAACTCATCCTGTAAGTACCTGCGCAAGCGTGGGCGCAGCCAAAACTTTTAGTGTAGTGGCTACCGGAACAGGCGGAGCAACTCCCTATCAATGGCAGATAAGCACAGACAATGGTGCTACCTTCAGCAACCTATCCAATGGCGGAAATTATTCGGGAGTAACAACTGCAACATTAACTGTTTCAGGAGTGCCGGGCGGATTTAACGGTTATCAATACCGTTGCGCTTGCTCAAATGCATGTACCACGTATTCAAATGCAGCTGTTATTAGCGTAGGAAGCGCGCCCTCTGCTCCCACAGCAAATGCTGCCACAGGAGTAAGCTCTACAGGGTTCACCGCCAATTGGACTGCAGTTGCCGGTGCTACAAAATATTATTTAGATGTTGCAACGGCAAATACATTTACTCTTAGCACCTTTGTTCCCGGGTACGAAAATTTGGACGTAGGTAATGTTACTTCAAAAGCAATTACAGGGCTTGCATGCGGCACAACCTATTATTATCGAGTGATGGCATATAGTGGCTGTGGCACCAGTGTTAGTTCCAATATCATTACACGCGCTACCACTACCTGCACAAATGACAATTGTTCAGGCGCAATAGCAATTGCAGTTTCCGGAACTTGTTCCAGCCCGTGGTACAGTACGGCATTGGCTACTGTATCCACCGAAACCACAACTTGCACAAGTGGATATCAGGACGTATGGTTTTCATTTGTAGCCCCTGCTACCGGCACCGTTACAATAGATGTTATGGGATCCAGAAAGTTTGACCCTCAGTTTGATCTGCTCTCTGGAACCTGTGCAGGAGGATTCACATGCCTGGCTACATTAGATAAAGGAACTATCGCTCAAACTGAATCTATGTATGCTACCGGACTGACACCGGGCACTACGTATTATGTAAAAG
>CAYZTB010000072.1:0-13043 GCA_964481195.1 uncultured Bacteroidia bacterium
TCGACTGTTTTTCGGTTTTTTTATAAAAATGGTTGGGTCGGACTTTTTGAGTGAATCCTAATTATTGGAGTATTCTATCCTAAAAAGGAAGTTCAGGCAAAACTTTTTTAGTCTTTTAACTAGTTGCTTCTTCACAAATGCCGCGCACATAACGCATGAGCGGTATTCTTCATTAGGCGAGAAGGCGCCCTGCCTTCGTGACTTTGTTTTATGCTTAAAAAGGATTTTTCCTTTCAACAAAAGCCTAAATTCTGTTAATAAGTTTGTACTGCTTGCATTCTAGTTTTTATCTTGCTTTGTAGTAGCTGCCAACAACACGTGGCTCTTGTTTCTGTCCGGAAACATGTAATAAATAACATTAATTAAAACCAAACAAATGGACGCACAAAAAGTAGACATGTTTATTATGACCAATGGTAAGTTTTTTGAAGCTCATCAAGTTGCAATTATTCGCGACAGAATGCTACAACTTGACGACACTAAATGGGCTACAATTCAAACCATGCAGTTTAAAGACCCAACTACCAGCTTAATTATTTCTCTATTAGGAGGTTCATTGGGCATCGATCGATTTTTGATTGGCGATACTGGTCTTGGTATTGGAAAGCTATTAACCTGCGGTGGTCTTGGCATTTGGGCAATCATCGATTGGTTTATGATTATGGGCGCTACCAGAGAGAAAAACATGGCTAAGCTTCAACAAATCCTTTAACGCTGTTCATGGGTAGAAACAAGTTTTACCTATTTCTTGCAACTGCTTGCACGGCAGGGTATGTCTGGATTTTTGTGAATACAGTTTATCGTACAAACAATTTCCAACTAAATACATGTATCATTAAACATGTAACAGATATACCCTGCCCTTCTTGCGGCACTACTCGCTCCATGATATCAATCTTGAATGGAGATTTTGTATCTGCTATGCTCTGGAATCCACTTGGCTTTGTGATGGCTTTTCTGCTTATTATTTGCCCTCTACTTATAAGCTATGACTTGCTATACAAAAAACAATTTTTGCTAAATACTTATTTGCGTGTTGAATCTTATTTCAAAATAAAAAAAGTTGCAATCCCAATGAGCTTGTTAATTATTGGCAACTGGATTTGGAATATTTACAAAGACCTATGATTAGAACAAGCGCCTTTACATATAGTCCGAGTGAACATGAAACCGAAAAAGCTTCTAATAGCTACGTCATGTCTCTTGTTGCTGTGATGGCTGGTTTACCACTACCGATTGTAAATCTAATCGCCACCTTTATTTTTTATCTAGGCAATAAAAGGAGAACTTTTTTTGTTCGCTGGCATTGTACGCAAGCATTGCTTTCTCAAATATCGCTTTTGGCTATGAATAGTTTTGGGTTTTGGTGGACTATCGGAATTCTTTTCTATGACGAAACAATTTCTTCCCTTTACATTTCTTATATCATTACAATTTTCCTTTTTAATTTAACAGAGCTCATTGCTACCATATACACTGCTGTAAAAACAAGAAATGGCATTCATGTAGAGTGGTGGATTTATGGCGCACTTACTAATTTAATTTGCAAACCCTAATATGGGAAAAGTAATATTTCAACTTATCATTGCAGTTGCAATCTTCTTCCTTACTTGGTTTGGGCTGAGTAAAGCAGATTGGATAAATACCTTAAACGTAAAGCAAACCACCAAAACTACGGAAGAAAAATTGGGTGACCTTTTTTGGGAAATATATAATAAAGCAGAACGAGAAATTCATCGAAAAAAAATTATTAATCCAGTTGATTCTCTGCTCTCAAAAATCTGCAGTGAAAATAAGATAGATCGCAGCACTATCAAACTGCATATAGTTATGAATAGCGAAGTAAATGCATACACGCTACCTAACAGACATTTAGTAATATTTAGCGGATTAATTTTATCCTGCAAAAATGAAGAGGAGCTTTGCGGAGTGCTGGGGCATGAAATTGGGCATATGGAAAATGACCATGTGATGAAAAAGTTAATTAAGGAAGTAGGATTAACCGTGTTGATTTCTGCTACTGCCGGAAGTAGCGGTGGCGGTCAGGCAATAAAAGAACTTGCTAAAACAGTTACCTCCACAGCTTATGATAGAGAGATGGAGCACGAAGCAGATTTATCATCTGTAAGCTATTTGATAAATGCCGGCATTAACCCAAAGCCCTTTGCTGATTTTTTGTTGCGCCTTTCGCAAGAGACTAAACACTTGCCAAAGCAATTCTTTTGGGTAACTACTCATCCCGATTCGGAAGAGCGTGCAGAAGGCATTTATGAATTCATTAAAGATAAAAAAATAGATTCTACCAAAGTAATATCCGACAATACTTGGGAATCCTTACTAAATTATTTGGAAGACGAAGAATAAATTTATTTCTAATGCTTAAAAAGATAATTTTATTTATTGGCGCAGGGTTAATTTCCGTAGGCTGTTTTCTACCCGTTCTTTCTACACCGGGTGGAAAATTAATTTTATTCGACAAAATTCCCGTGCAAGTTCCGGATGTTCCTGAAAATGCCATGATCTTTACAGGTGTTTTCATTTTAATTTTAGCTATATCTACTTTTGCATTTACGCTCCTTAATAAAACAAAATTTATCTGGATAAACGGGATTTTGACAGGCGTTGCACTCTGCGCTTTTTACATTGGCTTTCACATAAAGCTAAAAGAGATGAAAGAAAAAGCCGATGAACAAATTGGGAATTTATTCGGAAACATGTTTAAAGGTGTGGCAGATAGTTTATTTGCTACAATAGAACTAACCGGCTTAGGCTGGTATTTTATAAGCGCTGGAGCATTTTTTATTATCATTGCAGCATTCGTTAAAACTAATAATCAATAAATATCTAAAATGGAAACTACCCAACTCCCTACCGAACAACC
This sequence comes from uncultured Bacteroidia bacterium, assembly GCA_964481195.1. Taxonomy (GTDB): domain Bacteria; phylum Bacteroidota; class Bacteroidia; order Palsa-948; family Palsa-948; genus Palsa-948. The sequence continues at coordinate 2,882 of CAYZTB010000072.1, forward strand.
TACACTTCCTAAGTTTCTTAAAACACTCTGCATACTTACTTTTGTTGGCGTAGGGCTACTACTTGCTATTTCTTTGATAGGTTTTAAGAAAACATTTTTACAATCGGAGGAAGAAAAGGTTACACTTAGAGACCAAACCATGACTCAACTACTAATGATGAATCCAGAGACTGACGAAGGACATGCGTATCAAGTTTTAATAGATGCAGAAAAATACGAGCAGCCCAATTGGATTATTGGTGTTGCTTGTTCTTTGTTATCTCTACTAGGCGCAATAATGATGTGGAACTTAAAAATGATAGGACTTTATTTGTATGTAGCAGGAGAACTTCTCACTTACGTTTTAGCCTTAGTACTTTTTGGCTCTAAAGGCTTGACTGCTGGCATGGAGGCTGCATCCATTTGGGGAGGAATGGCAAAAACTATTGCCATTATAGTTTATGCAGCTGTTATCCTATTTGATATAGGATTTATTGTTATGTATGCGCTAAATCGCAAACATTTAAAATAAAACCTTACAGCCCATTCTCACTTACTAAATAGACCATCATCGTCATTACGATGGCGCCCATTTCTAATTCGCGCTTATTAACTTGCTCAAAGGTATCAAGCGCGGTATGGTGTATAATGAAATAGCGCTGATTATCAGGAGAAAATCCCATTAGCGGAGTTCCTTGCTTACTAAGAGGTCCAATATCAGAACCACTCCCGCTTTTTGTAAAATCCCAAGCGCCAAATGGCTGAAAATATGATTGCCAGTTTTTAATCTTAGCCTTTTTATCATCAGACATACTCATGGTAAATCCCCTCGGTGTAAAACCACCTGCATCCGACTCCATGGCAAAGATGTGATTCTCTTTTTTAAGTTCGGCTTGTCTAGCATACTCATCGCCACCTCTTAATCCATTTTCTTCATTCATAAACATAACCGCACGAAGTGTGCGCTTAGGTTTGTATCCAATTTTTTTTAGCGAACGTAACACTTCAACACTTTGCATTACTCCTGCACCATCATCGTGTGCTCCTTCGGCAAGATCCCAAGAATCCAAATGACCGCCAATAGTAATTATTTCATCTGGAAACTGTGTGCCCGTTAATTCGCCAATAACGTTATAAGATTTTACATCTGGCAACGTTTGGCAATTCATCCTTAAGAAAAAAATCGTTTTGCCGCCCTTTTTTAAGTTAGCAGAAAGCCACTCCGCATCTTGTGTACTAATTGCACACGCAGGAATTTTTGTAATGCTATCATTGTAACGCATTGCTCCTGTGTTTGGTATTTTGGTAATGTAATTTGTCATAGAGCGAGTAACAGAAGCTACTGCACCATATTTTGCTGCTTCCATTGCGCCAGTAGTTCTGTATTTTGCTGCCTGACCATACATTTCAAAAGGCATTATTTTAGTAACATCAAAAGGATAATTATAAAAAACAATCTTGCCTTGAATTTTTTCTTTGCCTAGTTTTTTTAATTCATCAAAATCTTTTACTTCAATCACTTCGGCTCTTAAACCTTTTTTATCTGTCGCAACACTTCCGCCTAAAGCGCAAATCGCAACTTCAGTTTCAGTGCCATCTGCAACATTAATAACTTTCCCTATCTCTTTCTCGCCACGCACCCAATGCGGCACCATCACCTCTTGCAAATACACCTTGTCAAACCCGTAGTTTTTCATTAGCTCATTTGTCCAAGCAACAGCCTTTTCTGCACCTTCCGAGCCAGATAAACGAGAGCCTATTTTTTTACAGAGGTGTTCTAAATTTTTATAGCACTCCCCGCTCACTAAGATTTCGTCAGAAATCTTTTTAATGATGATTGAGTCAGAGCTTGCAGGAGATGCAAACAAGGTTGAACTCGAAAATAAAAATGATGAAATAAAAAATAAAAAAAACTTTTTCATAATGATTGAGGTAAGAATAGTTTGTAATAAATTAATTATAATCGTACCAATTTCTGGTTCTATTAAGTTTCAAATCTTGCAACACACTTGCCTTAACTGCAATGGTTATCATATAGCTTTTTCTAAACCCAAACGGAACCCAGTTTAAACGCATTTCCCAGCAATGTAAGTCTCTATAAATATCAAAGGAGGTAAAGGTAAAATCTTTATTTACAAAATCAAATCCTGAGCGGAATCCCACTTTCCAATTGGGCGTAACGCTTAAATTTCCATTAAAAGTAAAAGATTGAATGAATGTATCTCGCAGTGCGGGTTTCGCATAAACCACATTATAAAAGAATGAGAAATCCCAAGGCACATTGAAGTCTACATAATAATCAGGGTGAGCCATGATATAAGCCAACTCATTTTCATACTGCATGTTATTGCGCACCGGAGTTTTTGCTTTGGGGTCTTTCTTCTTGATTAAACTACGCAGACTAGTACTCACAGATAACATGGCCGAAGTAAGTGTTCCTATTTTTCCTGTGGAATCTAATTCATATCTATCAATACGCTTTTTTAGTGTTGTATCATAAACATAAGGATCAATAATACCACTCAACAAAACATCAAACTTTTTAGCGATTTTTGTTCTTGCAGAAAAGCTTATAGCAGACCATTTCATGGAGTCCGCTGCCAAATTATAGGATGAATTTATTGAAATGTTTTCTATTAAAATTACTTTTCGATCTGTTCCCGTGGTGTCTTTTTTGGCCGGACGCAGTTTCATCTCTAAATTATTATTAATGCCAAATATCAGAAAACCGGATTTGCCTGCAGCTGGGTATCCAAAAATTCCATTTTGAAAATGAGAATATAACTGCTTAATGCCCGAAGTATCGTACTGAACCGAATCGTAATAGCCAAATCTCTTTTCACTAAAATCGGGGCGATAGCTATAGGAAATACTAGGAACTATCACATGACGGATAGCTTTTACTCTAGCATTTTTGAAAGAATACATTCCGTACAAACGGGTAGTTAGTGAAACGGCTGCGCTGTAATCATACGCATGTCTGAAACTACGAACTGTATCAATTACCACATCGTTACTATCCGGCCTAAAATACTTATTGTACGATTGAAAATAACTATAACTATTAAACATAGCCGAAGGCGTAATAACAAAGGGGCCTAAATTCATAGAGGTACTAATAGGCGTAGAAGCTTTTATCCCATTCCGCATCTTTTCAATAGATTGAGGTTTGAACAAAATAGAATCTCCAGTAGTAATTTGGTTCTTAGCATTAACTACAAAACTTGCTCCAATCTTTTGAAACACATTGGGCTTGCCTATTTGATTTTTTTTTTGAAAAAAGTAAAAACGATTTCTGGTAAACGCAATTTCCGGAAAGGTAAGATCAACAACATTTTCCGAGCCTAATTTATCAACTCTTGGACGTTTTGTTTGACTGTGCGCCAAGTTAACTGCCAGGTTATATGGCTTTCCTTGCCAAGCTTTTATCCAGGATATATTGGACTGAAAGGCGTTGGATAAATAATCATTTGCATTGTTAGAGTTAAATGTTTGGTATGTTTTGCTACCTGCATTAACATTTGCCGAAAACCGAGAAGAAGGATTCGATTTGGGATCTTGCACATGTTGCCAGCGCACAAAATAATCTTGCGATTTTGAATAATCAGGAAAGCCCTCTTCACTGACTTGAATTTGAGCAAAGCTCAAACCAAAAAAGCCATTGTACTTATATCGCTTGGCATAGTTTGTATTTGTTTTTAGTCCATAGCTACCTTTGGAGTATACATCGCCACGGAGTGCTAAATCAAAGTAATCGCTAAATCCAAAATAATAGCCTCCATCCTTGAGGAAAAATCCTAGCTCCGATTCTCCGTATGCAGGAATAAGTACGCCAGATTTTCGGCCCGATTTATTAGGGAAAACTCCAAATGGCAATCCCAAAGGCGTAGGAACATCACAAACAGCTAAATAGGAAGGACCAATTATAATTTTATCATCTGGAATAATTTTAATCTTGGTTGCTTGTAAATAAAAATGTGGGTGTGGAAGGTTGCAAGTTGTATATCTACCATTCCTGATATAATACACATCACCAGTATCTTTTTTTGCATCAACAGCGTGTATATATGCTTCGCCTTCTTTGGTAGTTACATCTTTAATTTTTCCTTTTTTAGTTTGAAAATTATAGGTTAGCTCCTTTGCATTAAAGGTCTTTGCTCCATCTGCAAAAACAGGATCGCCAACAGGCATTCTCATACTATCAAGTACCGCGTTTCTTAGACTATCTCTTTTTCCTCTTGAATAGGCAACATTCTTAGCCATGTCAAACTCAATGTAATTGGCTTTGAGCTCCATATCTTCATAAACTACTTTCGCGTTGCCAAAAAGGTACATTTTTTGATTAGATACATCAAATCGAACAGAATCATCTGCGCTGTACACCACTTTAGATTTTAATCCGGAATTAGATTCCTGAGCAGGTTTTGTAGGGGAAACGGATAATGTGTCCTGTGCAAACAAGGTATTTACAGCAATTAACATCGCTATGGTGAAAAAAACAGATATTACAGAATTTCGGGGCACTTCTCTGAGGTATTTTTACTGGGTAAAACTAAACAAAAAACATAGTTGGCTTTATATGAAAAATAAAGGCAACGTTAACATCATATTGTGAACAAACGCTTAGGCTTATTACTATTAATTCCATTTTTATTTTTTGGCGCTTCTTACCCTGAAAGAAACGCAACAAATACTACAATATTTGAGCCAAATAATTTCAATATTACAAATGCTCAAGCAGAGTTCAATTCGCTTCCCCCTGCACTTTTCTTTGGAATTAAAACTGTTGTTATTGATGCCGGTCATGGTGGAAAAGACCCGGGCTGCCTTGGAATTACTACCAGCAAAGAAAAAGATATTGCGCTCGGAATTGCACTTAAGCTTGGCAAATACATTCAAGAAAAAACACCCGATGTAAAAGTCATTTACACCCGCACTACCGATGTGTTTCTTGAGCTGAACGAACGCGCAGCAATTGCAAACAAAAATAAAGCTGATTTATTTATTTGCATTCACTGCAATACGGCCTGTCATTTTGAAAAAAATACAAAGAAAAAAATATGTAACGAAGCAGTATTTGGGACAGAAACTTATGTGATGGGCCTACACAAATCAAATGCAAATTTAAACGTAGCAAAAAGAGAGAACGAAGCTATTTTACTCGAAAAAGATTACAAAAACAGATACGATGGCTTTGATCCCGATAGCGAAACCGGCTATATTTTACTTACCATGCAGCAAAGTGCTTATTTGAAGCAAAGCATGAATTTCGCTTCTAAAGTACAGAAACACGTTACCGAGAAAGCAGGAAGGAAAGACAAAGGCGTACAACAAGCAGGATTTTTAGTATTGTGGAGAACAGCAATGCCCAGTGTACTTATAGAGACAGAATTTTTATCAAACACTGAATCTGAAATATTTGCGGGATCAGAAGAAGGACAAGGCAAAATTGCTTGGGGAATATTTACTGCATTCAGGCAATACAAAGATGAAGTAGAAGGCAAATATGCAAAGTACGATGACGAAAATGAAGATCAAAAAATAGATGTAAAAGAACCCGAACAACCTATTAAAAAAGAAGATAAAAAGGATAAGGACAAGGGTAAGATAAAGACTGAGATTGAAGATAAGGTAATTGAAAAACCCAAAACAAAAGAACCAATTGTTGAAGAGGAAATAAATAATGCAACGGCTTCAAATGAAAATACCCAAGAAAAGAAAGAAGAAATAACAGTAACTCCAACACCAAAAGACACAGAAATAATAGAGCCGGTTAAAATAATAGAGCCAGAAAAAAAACCTGAAGTAATTCCGAATGCAGAAGCTATTGTTTACAAAGTACAATTTATTTCATCCGGCAAACGCATTCCCTTACTCTCAGATGATTTTAAAAAGCTGAAAGATGTAGGAGAATATGAGGATACTGGTCTTTATAAATATACTGCTGGAGAGTTTAACAGCATCAATGAAGCTATGGAGTACAGAAAAGTGATGCAAGGCATTGGCTTTAAAGATTGCTTTGTAGTCAAATTTAAAGACGGAAAAAGAATGAAAAACTAGCATGGCAGTCCGCTTTTCTACTACTGAACTTAAAGTTCTTCAAAACATAAAATTCTTCGAAGTAAAAGCTGCGGCAATAAAAAAAATTGATGCGCAACTGGCAAACGTCCGAGATGTGTTAAAATCTGAAATTGAAAATCAGAAGATTGTCTTTCCAAAAGAAGTTGACGCAAGAACAGGTAAAATATTTAGAGGCGAAAACTACTTAGGCCTCCCCTACCTGGTGTTAGATTACCCAAAATGTTTTTCAAAAAACTCTGTTTATGCATTTCGCACCATGTTTTGGTGGGGCAATTTTTACAGCTGCACACTGCATTTGCAAGGAAATGCGCTAGAGGAAAATAGAAATAAACTAGTAGCTAAAATCAAGCTGCTAAAAAACAAAAATGTACACATCTGCATGAACAGCGAGCCTTGGCAATATCATTATAAAAAAGATAATTACGTTTCGATAGATAAATTAAGCGCTACTGAATTAAGAAAGTATTTTTTAAAGAATAAATTCGTGAAGCTTTCCAGAAAAATTATGGTGAAGGATTACAAAAAGCTTTCCACATTCAGCATAGAAAGCTTCAAGCTATTTAATATAGCCTAAGGAATAATTACTTTTTCTTTTGAATAAAATCAAGCTGACGGGCAGCTAGGCTGTAATCCGGCTTTATAGCAAGACAATGCCTGTAATCATCTATTGCCTTTTGGCGCTCTCCCATCGATTCTAAACATCTTCCACGTCCGTAATAGCCTCTAAAAAAATTCTCGTCTCGTTGAATGGTTGACTCAAACATACGCAAGGCATCTTCGTACTTTTTTTGCTCATGATAAATAGCCCCTATATTAAATGTTGCGTCTAAGTTATCCGGAGCTATAGCTAATAAATTCTCATAAGCACTTAGTGCATTGGGATAATCTCCCACATTTTGAAAAAACTTTCCTTTACCATAAAGTGCCTCAACACTTTTAGGAGAAAACTTAATTGCAGTATTAAAATATTCTATAGCTAAAGGATTTTTTATAACCGAATATAATACTCCAAGCTGCATATAGGCATCAAAATATTGCGGATTAAACTCTACAGCAGACTGAAAACCCTGAATAGCTTTTGCAGTATCTCCAGCTTCTTTCAAAATCATACCCTTTTGAAAATGCGCCACCGAATTGGCTCTGTCAAAATGCAAGCTTCTATTGATATAAAAAATAGCCGTATCGTATTTGCGTAATAAATAAAATAGCTGACTGTATTTCATCAAGGCAGAAGCATTTCCGGTATCTAGCTTAATTGCTTTACGCAACATATCACGCGTTTCACGTGTTTGATTTTGAGTAAAATGAAGATCCGATAGAAAAATATAATAGTCGGCTTTGGTGCTATCAATATTCAGCACAATCTTCATATCGTTAATGGCAGTAGCAACATCCTTGTGATTAAAATATGCTTTGGCGCGTTCAAAATAAAGATCAGGGTTGTTTCGATCTTCGTTAATCTTTGCATTAATAGCATTTATATCGGCAGGCAAAGAGTCGTTAGGAACAAAAGCAGAATTATCTCCACTTCCATTTCCACAGGAGCAGATGAACAAAGAAAAAATTACAATGCACAAAGTCCAATTTTTGTAGGCAATTAGGTTAGCTTTCAATTGTATCTTATGCATTGTAATTTAATTTTAAATTAAGCTTCTTTAATTAAAGCTTCTTTAATTTTCATTTCAATTTCGTTAGACAGCTCTGGGTTATCGTCAAACACTTGTTTAACGGCATCCCTACCCTGACCAAGCTTTGTTTCGCCATAGCTAAACCAGCTTCCACTCTTTTTTATTATTTCGTGCTGCGCACCAATGTCAATGATCTCACCTACTTTAGAAATTCCTTTTCCAAATAAGATATCAAACTCTGCTAAGCGGAAAGGAGGAGCAACTTTGTTCTTTACCACTTTAACCTTTGCTCTGTTTCCAATAACAGCATCTCCATCTTTAAGCTGACCAATTCTTCGGATATCTAAACGAACCGAAGCATAAAACTTAAGTGCATTACCACCGGTAGTAGTTTCAGGGTTTCCGAACATAACACCAATTTTTTCACGCAGCTGATTGATAAAAATCACGCAGCATTTAGTTTTACTAATGGTGCCTGTCAATTTTCTCATTGCTTGCGACATTAATCGAGCGTGCAGACCCATTTTAGAATCACCCATCTCTCCTTCAATTTCTGCTCTAGGAGTTAATGCAGCAACTGAGTCAATAACGATGATGTCTATTGCACCCGAACGAATTAAGTTCTCGGTAATTTCCATTGCCTGCTCACCATTATCTGGCTGAGAAATCAAAAGCGATTCCAAGTCAATCCCTAATTTTTTTGCATAGCCTCTATCAAAAGCATGCTCTGCATCCACAAAAGCAGCAATGCCACCCAGGCGCTGAGCTTCCACAATGGCATGAAGCGATAAGGTAGTTTTTCCCGAAGATTCCGGGCCATAAATTTCTACTATTCTACCTCTTGGAAAACCTCCAATGCCCAATGCTACATCCAAACCAAGCGAGCCTGTAGGTATTGCATCAATCTTTTCGATAGGTGCATCGGCCTGCATCTTCATGATGGTGCCTTTGCCATACGTTTTTTCAAGCTTGTCAATCGTAAGTTGAAGCGCTTTCAATTTTTCTTTGTTCACCTCTACAAACGCTGACCCATTCTTTTCTTTCGTTGCCTCTTTTTCCTTTGTTGCCTCTTTTTCTTTTGTTGCCATGATATATAAAATTTAATTAGTTACAATTTAAGCTGCCGTTATCTGTTCGGCATGATTTTTCGCCTCTACCTCATCAATAATATTTGTAATGGTTCCCTTTTCATCAATCACAAATGTAGTCCTTATTAAACCATCGTACGATTTTCCAAAAACAGTCTTGCTTCCCCAAACGTCAAAAGCTTTAATCCAAGCATGATCTGTATCCACAATTAACGAAAATGGCAACTTATATTTACTGATAAACTTTTGGTGTGAGCGTTCATCGTCAGGACTTACACCAATTATTTCGTAACCCTTGTTTTTTAAAGAAGCATAATTGTCTCTTAAGTTACAACTCTCTGTTGTACAAGTGCTTGTATCATCTTTAGGGTAAAAATAAATTACTAGTTTTTTTCCAAGAAAATCCTGCAAAGACAAAGTTTCGCCTTTCTCATTTTTGCCAGAAATATCAGGAGCCTTATCGCCTATTTTTAATTTTGTAGTATGATGATTCAAGCTAAAAGTTTTAATGAATGTTTGCAGCATGAGTGTCAAACCTACAAAAAGTGAGCCGAGGAAAAGAAATTGTTAATAATTTTTAGAGTAATACCGGCAAAACGACTTTATTCCGCAGTCTGCGCACTTAGGTTTACGCGCCAAACATACGTACCTACCATGCAGAATGAGCCAATGGTGAGCCATGGCAATGGTATCTTCCGGAATATATTTAACCAATTGCAATTCGGTTTGAAGAGGGTTCTTTGCACCAATCGTTAGCCCAATCCTTGCCGAAACCCTAAACACATGCGTATCAACCGCCATAGTTGGTTTATTGTACACCACTGAGGCTACTACGTTTGCAGTTTTACGTCCAACACCGGGTAGCTTTTGTAAATCATCAACATCAGAAGGCACCACAGAACCAAAATCATTAACCAACATTTTTGCCATACCCACCAAATGCTTTGCCTTGTTATTAGGGTAACTGATGCTTCTTATCAAAGGAAATACTTTATCCGAGGTAGATTGTGCCAGCGACTCTGGCGTAGGAAATTTTTTGAACAAAGCTGGCGTAGTCATATTAACACGCTTATCTGTACACTGTGCAGATAAAATAACAGAAACTATAAGCTCGTAAGGATTTGTATATGCAAGCTCTGTTTCGGCCTGTGGGTTGTGCTTGCTGAAATACTCAATTGTTTTTTCAAATCGTTCCTTGCGGGTCATAATACATAAAAGTAAAAAGATTTGACATGTAGTAAATTAAAATATTCCGATTGCAATGTTATGCAAGCTACACTGTAGCTGAGAAGGGCAGGCAGCGAGCGCAACGCTGAACAACTACAACGCTAAGTAGGCAAGGGCATTTCAGCCCAAGCCTCTCACAGAACCGTACGTGAAGCTCTC
>CAYZTB010000073.1:0-12918 GCA_964481195.1 uncultured Bacteroidia bacterium
TTGTATTAAATCTTTTAAACAATTATATCATTCGAAAAATTTATTAGGTTTGCAACTGTGTTCTATTTATTGGCATTTTCTTGATTTGTTATGGGTATATTTATTTGTGTTTATGTATCTAAAACAATGATAAACAAATGCAAAAAAGCTTTCTGAATTATCAAATAATCGTAAACTGATCATATGTCATCACACGCTGTAGCAAAACCCCAAGGATGGGGAGGAGGAACATCTCCATTAGGTACCAGCCACGGAAAACTATTCATGTGGTTTTTTCTTATTTCAGATGCACTAACCTTTACTGCCCTTTTAGTGGCTTTAGGATTTTTTAGACACAAATTTGCTGAGGAATGGCCTGTGTCCACTCAAGTATTTACACACTTTCCATTTACCCATGCACACCTTCCGCTTATCTATGTAGGTTGGATGACGTTTGACCTTATTTTAAGTTCTGTTACGATGGTACTTGCCGTTGAAGCAGGTCATAGAAACGATCATAAAAAAGTTCTATTATGGATGGCGCTTACCATTTTAGGAGGAGCAATATTTGTTGGCTCTCAAGTTTGGGAATGGTGGATATTTATCGAAGGCTCTGCTGATGGCGCAATGAGATGGCAATTAATTGATGGACAATGGGTAGAGCAAGTATTTCACGGTGCAAACCTTAAATACAATGAGTATTCCGTAACTCCTCATTATGCAAACTTCTTTTTCTGTGTAACCGGCTTTCATGGCTTCCACGTATTTAGTGGTGTGGTGATAAATATTGTAGCTTTTACAATGGCTTATTTGGGTGTATTTAAGAGAAGAGGTCATTACGAGTTTATAGAAAAGGTTGGATTATACTGGCACTTTGTAGATCTAGTTTGGGTATTTGTATTCACTTTCTTCTACTTACTATAATATTATAAAACTTAAAATAATCGTATGGAATTTCAAGATGGTTTCCCAGATTACGAAACACTAGCTCAACACAATGATGAAGCTGGCGTAGGTGTAAGAAAAAAGCTAATGAATGTATTTTGGCTTTTACTTGCTATCACACTTGTTGAAGTTGCAATTGGTTGGTTTTGGCATGATATCAAAGCATCATCAGGCCTATCTCAAACTTGGCTTATTGTTTCATTCATCATGTTTACCCTTTTAAAAGCTGGCTATATTGTTATGACCTTCATGCACTTGGGCGATGAAAATAAAATGATGCGCTGGATGATTCTTGGACCTTACTTTCTGTTTGCAGTATATTTAATTTATATGACTACTGTTACTGAAGGAATGTATTCTGGTCAAAAAGGACATAGAGATTTGCTTTATCCTATCACTAAGGAAGCACCTGCTGCTACCCCTGCACACCACGAATAGGATTTAGGGATGGATATAAAATGAAAAAAACTGCACTTCTTCTTTCTATCCTCTTACTGCCTGCATTAATTTATCTTTTCTTTTCTACTGGGAAGCACAACATGATACATCTTCCTATTTTTTATCCTCAAGGTGTAAAAAAAGTATTAGTTAACGAAAAAGAAAAAACAGATACTATCTATCACACCATCCCTGCTTTTCATTTTATCAATCAAGATGGAGACAGTATTTCAGAATCAGTCATTGAAAATAAATTTTTTATTGCTAACTTTTTCTTTGCGACTTGCCAAAGCATTTGCCCTAAGATGATGACTCAAATGACAAGAGTAAATGAAGCAACACAAGATGCGGATGATTTTTTTATTCTTTCGCACACCGTAAATCCAATTCACGATACGGTAGAAGTGCTTGCAGCATACGCAAAATCAGTTCATGCAGATTCAAAATCCTGGATGTTGCTAACCGGAAACAAAAAAGATATTTATAACATTGCCATGGATGGCTACAAACTAGCGGTTGACGAAGACCCACGTGCTCCCGGTGGCTTTTTGCATAGCGAATTGTTTGTGCTGGTAGACAAAGACAAAAGGATTCGCGGATATTACGATGGAACCGATTCTACACTCGTTACAAAATTAATAAATGACATTAATCTCCTTAAGGCTGAATATATATCCAGAACTCCTAAACCAAAAATTGAACAAATTCATAAATGACTGACAGGAAGTTCTTTATTCTAAGTATTGTTGTTTCCGTTTTAGTTTTCTGCATCGTATTATTTCTAAACATTATTCCTAAGCCAGAAAACACTCCTTCCTTTGCAAGGTTTCTGCCCGGATTAAATGCTACTATTAATGGTACCTGTTCAGTATTATTAATACTCTCTCTTTATTTTATTAGAAAAAAAAACGTTCTCATGCATAAGCGAATTAATATGAGTGCATTTTTTCTTTCCTGCATATTTTTAGTGTCTTACATTCTCTATCATTATTTTTCGGAAGAAACAAAATTTCCAAGCGATAATTTCTGGCGACCTGCTTACTTAATCATTCTGCTTACACATATTTTGCTAGCAAGTTTAATTCTTCCCTTCATTTTAATGTCATTCTATAGAGGGCTCAATAATCAAGTAGAAAAACATAAAAAAATTGTTCGATGGACTTATCCTATTTGGTTGTATGTTACCATAACCGGAGTTGTAATATACCTTATGATTTCTCCTCATTACCCATCCTGAAATTTATTTTTATATTTACCCTATGAAATTAAAGGATTCAAAATTATTTCCTTCTCTTTTTATTTTTGCATTTATGCTGTTGCTTGGCAATTCATCCTTTGGACAATGCTCCATGTGCCGTAAAATTGCAACTGATGGAGCCAATTCAAACGAGGTAGCAAACTCATTAAACTTTGGAATTATCTATTTATTAGCTCTTCCATATACACTGCTTTTCTTCTTCTTTAGAAAGCAGATATTTGCTTTTTTTCGCTCCTTACTATCTAAGTAATAGTTTCCTCATTTGCTACTAGCTTAACTTCGCCCAATGAACACAGTTGTTGTTAAACCAATTAGCTACTAATACTCTACACGACATAGTTTTTTGCGAGATCTGAAATTTCTGAGCCTAATAGGCGCAAGCCAGAAATAAACGCGACAGTACTCATTAAAGACAAGAAGCGCAATCCTAATTTTGCTTCACTCTCTATACAGGGGAAAATAAAAAAGGTTGAAAGAAATTACCTTTCAACCTTTTTTATGTGAATTAATAAATGTCTCTGTGCGCTACGTAGTTTACTTACTCACAATAAACTTTCCGTTAGAAATTACCATACCGTTATTCAAAATACGGTAGAAATGTATTCCGTTCGCGTAAGCAGATAAATTGAGTGTCGTAATTGCATCGTCCAGTTTGAACTCATTTACCTTTTTGCCAACTGCGTCATACAACTCTATTCTCGAATTAATTCGAATATTATTTTCAAAAGCAGTAGACACCTGCAATTCTGTAGCTACTGGGTTAGGATAAACGCTAACTGAGTTGTTAGCAAGGATGTTGCTCACCGAAGTATTCGTAGCAGGGTCAACGCGCACCACTGTATTAGAGTTGAAGTTTACATACCAAATTTTGCCATCCGGAGCAATGGTTAAGCCCATAATTCCCGAAGCGTTGGTTTTAATTCTTCCCAACTCTACAGGTGCTTTGGGTACAGAAATGTTGTAGATAATAATATCGCCATTGCTGTTATCGCTTACAATAAGGCGCTTCTTAGAAGCATCAATAGCCACTCCGCAGGGCTTGGTTAAACCAGTAACCGCAGTGCCGAACGAGGCACCGTTCATCGCCCAACGCTTGTACGTTTCATTCGCACTCATTGCAGAACCTTTGGTTCCAACTTTTGTATCCATCCATAATATTTTCCCAGAAGATGCTTCGCAGATGTACAAAATGCCGGTAGTTCGGTCCAGTTCCATGTGACTAGGGACGTTTACATCTCTTGTAACCGAAACCTGACCATACACATAAATCTGCCCATCTCCGTGAGGCGAACAACCAGTGCAGTGAGGAACTACAAAATCATTCAAAGCAATGTTCTTATTATATCCGTCAAATACCCAATACGCATTGCCCGAAGCAGTTCCCGATGGAGGCAACATAGCCGGAGTTGGGTCAAATGCAATACCTGTAGAATATGGATTCATGTGCATCATGTCGATGTGCGTACCATTCTGTCCTCCCGTGGGAGTAGCGCCAAACACAGTTAAGGAACTGTTCCACAATGTTGGTCCTGTGAAAGTACTTCCATCGTGATTGTCGTCCAGCCGATTGGATGTAGTGGATAAATTACCGTTAGCGCCAAATGCCATTCCTGCTGCATTACACATGAAGTGGTAGGCATTGCCGTCTTTCTTTACAACGCTGGTCTGACTAGTCTGACCTGCGTTTGAAAAGATTACCATCTCACTCCCAGTATTGCTGTTGCTTTTGTTCAGCACCCATAAATCTGTTGTCTTCTTAGGGTTAAACTCAAGATCGGAGGCAGAAGATACTTTGTTAGTAGTAGCATTTCCCTTAACAACAAGCAAAGGTACTCCGCTCAAATAATCATCAATTTGTGTTTGTGCATTTCCAATGATGGGATACATTGGTAATACTAAACTCAATGCAAGCCAGATTAATTTCATTTTTTGTAGTAGTTCTAGTTTCATTGTTTTATGCTTAAATGGTTGATATTGTTTTTTTTAAGAATTCTATGTTTCGCTTAGTGAAGTTACAGTAGCAACATATTTTTACAAGCAAAAGATTAATAAATTTTGTGGTTCTATGAGTAGATATTTTTTATAATTACTTGATTTAAAAATTGTTACACAATATATTGTATAAATTCTAATTCCATACACTGAAGCTACAAGGCAAGTTGAAACACTCCACTTGTCAGTATTTTCCTTGCCAGATTTAATATCGAATGCCTACTGCTATAGGCTGTACTGATACTTCGGTTCTAAAAGACGGCACAAGTTGAAGGGTATTCATGTTAATAACGCTCATGTATCCTGGTATGCCAATGCAACTTGCTTCATGATGAGCTGCCCCACCAATATTTCTGTTTGCAACATACAACAAGCCCTTTTCATCATCTACCGCCATACCCTGTGGCTGATTGCCAGCAGCGATGTTTGTGATGAGCGTGTGACTTTTATAATCAAGAACATAAACAGCGCCCTTCTGTAAATTTACCGCACTCGTATCGCTAACAAATAAATAATTATTCTTTTTGGATAATCTCATTTCCAACGGAAATATTCCTACAGAAACTGTTGCAACCAAACTATCGTTTGCCCTGTTAAAAAATCGAACCTCGTGAGAATTCGAGCACAAAACAAAATACTCAGACTCGTCCGGAGATAAAATAATTTGAACCGGGTTGTAAGTATCATCTACATTATTTATTACCGGTGCAATACTTGGATCAAGCGAAATCTTGGAAACAGTTAGTCCAGCCAAATCTATTTTATAAAAATAATTACTATGAAAGCAACCAGCATAGGCTGTGGAGAAATCTGCTGTTGCCTCTATTCCCATCGGAAAAAATAATGAATCTGCTGGTTCCTCAAATACGTGGAGCAATGTCATACTTTGGAGATCCACAAGGCTAATACTGCCTCCTAAATAGTCATCGTTGCCTTTCACGTCTGCAATCAAGGCCTTTTTTGAATCGGAAGAAATTTTCATCGTTTTCCACGAACTGTTGCCAAGCGCAATTTTTCCAACCAGTTGATCATCGATAGCGCGAAATTTTTTAAGTACACTGGTTGAATTTTCTGCAGTAAAAAGTACATACCAATGTTCATTGTCGGCAGATACCTCCAGCGTGCATGTGATGCCGTCAAATTCATTACCCACTTCGATATATCTCATTATCAGCATCGTTTCTTTATCAAAAACTGATACCTGTTCGCAGCGGGAGTTTAACACATACACTTTTTTCCGTTGCGGATTATCCGAAAATTTCACAAAGCCATCCGCATTGGGCGCCCCGCTTAAAATCCAGTTTTTAATTACTAGCACCTGTTCGCGTGAAAGATTCTTGCGATTATACGGCATGGTGGGGTAAAGCATCCCACCCAAATCTGGAAAAGTATTCAGGGAGAAGAATAAAAAGCTCTGGTCTGGGCGGTACGGTATAACAGATGACCCCGCATTGCTGCCTTCAAATAACTTATTCCAAGAAGTTAGAGAAAGCCCGGCAGCACCGCTCTTGCTTACATCGTTGTGACATCCAGGTGTAGCACACTTTGCAAGTATTATATCACCCACTTCCTTGGGATAACCGTTGTAATCTAAAATAACAGGAACATCCTGACGACACGAATACAACCAGGTGCAAATTACTAATAGGGCAGCTAGATATTTAAAGTGACTCATATAGTAATTTGTTTTGGGTCTGACGTTTTGATATATTAATTTTTGATTGCAGTACTAAGTGCAAATGTGCGAAATCTATTTGTAAGTACAAAGCCGTAATTTTAGAACATTATAAATAATTCTTACATTCGCTTTAGAAGGTAAGTATCTTTTCTATGCAGATTAAATTTATATTGAACTTCACAATTGCTTCTTCACTGTTCTGCTTGCAGGCTAGTTCGCAACAATTTTACAATCCGCTTATCATTCCTCCAGTTTTAACAGGACCAGTAATTAATTTGACTGTAGCGTCCGCAGTTCAGCAATTTTATCCTGGTATAAATACGACTACCTGGGGCTATAACGGAACTTTTTTAGGGCCCACTTTGATTCTCAACCAAGGAGATTCGATAGACATTAATGTTACCAATAACTTGACCGATACTACTACCGCGCATTGGCACGGTTTGATTGTTCCTTCGGAATACGATGGCGGTCCGCATAGCCCGATTCTTCCGGGGAACACTTGGAGCGTGCACTTCAGAATCCTAAACCAAGCTTCTACCCACTGGTATCATCCGCATGGAAACATGCAGACCACGCGGCAGGTAACAAACGGACTTGCTGGAATGATTGTTGTAAAAGATACGGTTGAAAATAAATTAAACCTGCCTCGAACCTATGGCATTGACGACATCCCAATTATTCTTCAGGATAAAAAATACGACAGCACGGGTAATTTTATGCCAGTTGGTCTGGGCGATTCAATGCTCGTAAATGGCACCGCTCACCCATTTGTTAATCTGCCCGCTCAGGTGATACGCTTAAGAAATCTCAATGCAAGCGCAGGTAGATATTACAACATTGGCTTCAGCGACAACCGGAATTTTAACGTGATTGCCTCGGACGCCAGTTTGCTCGAAAAACCATATTTAACTAACCGGATACTGATTGGGTCTTCCGAACGGTATGAGATTCTGCTCGACCTAAGTACGGATGCGGTTGGGGATTCACTATTCCTAATGAGCTACGGTTCTGAAATGGCGGGGAATGTACCGGGTGGCGGTAATTTTTTGGGGGAAGAAAGCCCACTCAACGCAGTCGATTTTGCAATCTTGAAAATAAATATTGCTGCACAAACTGCTAGCCCGGTTACTTCGATTCCTTCTTCACTAATTTCCTTATTTCCCATCGATACCACACAGATAAAAAGAACAAGAAACATTCCCATCACCGGAATGGGGATGGTGGGCAGCGGGCTTTTTAACATGGGAAGTTCAAAATTTAACATGGGCGTAATCAACGACACAGTAATCAGCGGCAACATTGAAAAATGGGTTTTTACCAACTCTTCCAACCTAGTGCATCCCATGCATATCCACGGTGTGTCATTTTATATTTTAAATATAAATGGCAGTCCACCTCCACCTTACATGGCTGGATGGAAAGATGTATTCAATATCCGTCCTAACATTCTTCCCAATGAATCCGTTTCGCTAATCATGAAATTTGGAGATTATACGGATACCCTGTTTCCTTACATGTATCACTGTCATCTTTTGAGGCATGAAGACATGGGCATGATGCAGTCTTTTATTGTGATACCTGACAATAATACTTCGGTGAATGATCCAGAAAATAATGTGGAAAGTACGCTTGTCTATCCCAACCCGTCAAACGGAATTTTCACGGTTCTGAATTCAGATCGTTCGTTGACAACCGAAAAAAATCATCTGGCGGTATTTGATATTTACGGAAGCGAATTGAAGAACGAATACATCAATCTCCCAGCCTCGGTTGATATTTCTCGTTTTGCAGGCGGCATGTTCTTTTTAAGAATCACCAAGCCATCAGGCTATACCGAGGTGAAGAAAATTTTGAAAGAATAAGGTTAGAGTTGGAACTAAACACAAAAAATAATAACCAGCAAATCCCTTTTAAGCTCCCTACACAAAAAGTAAGCTTTTTGTCAGTATCCTTTTCTTCCTTACCTTTGCCTACGTTCTTTAAAAATTACTTATCACGAAAGGTGGAGGGATACGCCCGCTGAAGCCTTGACAACCCTGAAGAGTTTCAGGTTGCAGGTTTAAAGTTTAAAGTTGAATTCAACCTTGAACTTTGGACTAGCAACTTTAAACCTTGAGAAGGTGCCAAATCGTTTGTATACTCCGAAACTTTAAGTTAAGGAGTAAAAAGATAAGTCGGAAATAATTGAATTTAAAAAACAATTATAGCATCCCTTCCGACTAAAACCGAAGGGATTTTTTTTTGCATGACAGCAACATATGGTAGACATTAAAAAAATATTAGAAGAAAGAATACTCGTCATTGACGGGGCTATGGGAACCATGATCCAACGCTATAAGCTAGAGGAGAAAGACTATCGTGGCGAGCGTTTTAAAGATTGGAAATCTGACCTGAAAGGAAACAACGATCTTTTAGTACTTACACAACCTAAGATAATTAAGGATATTCATAAAGAATATCTTGCTGCAGGTGCTGACATTATTGAGACAGACACCTTTAATGCGCAGAAAATATCCATGGCGGATTATCACATGGAAGAATTTGCCTACGAAATGAACTTTGCAGCAGCTAAGCTTGCCAAAGAAGCTGTTCAAGAATTTCTTGCATCACCGGAAGGAAAAAATCGTGATGTCGCTTTCGTAGCAGGTGCTATCGGCCCACTAAACAGAACTCTTTCTCTATCGCCAGATGTAAATGATCCAGGATTTCGTGCTGTGAACTGGGATCAGGTAGTTGATGCTTATACAGAACAAGTAAAAGGACTCATGGAGGGAGGCGTAGATTTACTTCTTATTGAAACAATTTTTGATACGCTTAACGCCAAAGCTGCTTTGTACGCAATACAAAACTATTGTGAGTCCATAAACAAAAAGATTCCTGTCATGGTTTCCGGAACTATCACAGATGCCAGCGGAAGAATATTATCCGGACAAACATCCGAAGCTTTTTTAAATTCTATTTCTCACGTTGACCTTTTAAGTGTTGGGCTAAACTGCGCTTTAGGTGCTAAAGAAATGAGGCCTTACCTAGAAGAAATTTCTGACAAGTCTCCCTTCTTTGTAAGTGCTTACCCAAATGCTGGATTGCCAAATCAATTTGGAGAATATGATCAGGATGCTCACGAGATGGGACATCAGATTGAAGATTTTTTAAAAGCCGGTTTTTTAAATATTGTTGGTGGATGTTGCGGCACTACCCCATCACATATTAAACGTATAGCAGAACTTGCCAAACAAGCTAAGCCACGCAAAAGACCAGTAGCAGATTCGCTCATGCACTTGAGCGGACTGGAGCCAGTAACCCTCCGTCCTGAATCCAACTTTATGAACGTTGGCGAGCGCACCAATGTAACGGGATCAAAAAAATTCTTGCGCCTCATTAAAGAAGGAAATTACGAAGAAGCATTATCCATTGCAAAAGATCAAGTAGATGGTGGTGCTCAGGTTATTGACGTGAACATGGATGAAGGCATGCTGGATTCAGAAGCAGCCATGACAAAGTTTTTAAATTTAATTGCTTCCGAACCTGATATTGCTCGAGTGCCTATAATGATTGACTCTTCTAAGTGGACAGTTATTGAAGCGGGTTTGAAATGTGTTCAAGGAAAAGCAATTGTGAACTCCATCTCGATGAAGGAAGGAGAAAAAGTATTCATAGCGCACGCCAAAAAAGTAAAACAATACGGAGCTGCTGTAATCGTGATGGCATTTGATGAAGTAGGACAAGCAGATACATACCAGCGCAGAATAGATATCTGCAAACGCGCCTATGATATTCTTGTAAACAAAGTAAATTTTCCTCCTCAAGACATCATATTTGACCCAAATATATTTCCCGTTGCAACAGGCATGGATGAGCACAGACTAAATGCGCTCGACTTTTTCAATGCTACCAAGTGGATAAAAGAAAATTTACCTCACGCTAAAGTAAGCGGTGGTGTAAGTAACGTATCTTTTTCTTTTAGAGGAAACGATGTGATGCGAGAAGCAATTCATGGAGCATTTTTATATCATGCAGTGAAAAATGGCATGGACATGGGAATTGTAAATCCATCTCAGTTACAAGTATATGATGATATACCAAAAGATTTACTTGAACTTGTAGAGGATGTGTTGCTTAACCGAAGAGATGATGCAACCGAACGACTGGTAAACCATGCTGAAACATTAAAAGGAACTGCAGGACAAAAAACAGAAAAGGACGAAGAATGGAGAAAAGCAACTGTGGAGGAGCGCTTGAGTCATGCACTAGTAAAAGGTTTGATAGAATATATTGATGTAGATACGGAAGAAGCCAGAATTAAATTAGGAAGACCATTGCATGTTATTGAAGGTCCGCTTATGGCAGGAATGAATGTGGTGGGCGATTTATTTGGAAGTGGAAAAATGTTTTTGCCACAAGTAGTAAAGAGTGCACGTGTAATGAAAAAAGCCGTTGCCTACCTAGAACCCTATTTGCAAGCAGAAAAAGAAGCAAATAAAAAAGCGGGTATTGTTGGCGATGGAAGACAAAATGCCGGGAAGATATTAATGGCAACCGTAAAAGGAGATGTTCACGATATTGGAAAAAATATTGTTGGCGTTGTCTTGGCATGTAATAATTATGAAATCATTGATTTAGGCGTGATGGTATCGGCTGATAAAATATTAGAAGAAGCAAAAAAGCATAATGTTGATGTGATAGGATTAAGCGGACTTATCACTCCATCGCTGGACGAAATGGTACACGTAGCAAAAGAAATGGAACGCCTTGGCTTTAAAACACCATTGCTAATTGGCGGTGCTACAACTTCCAAGATACACACAGCTGTAAAAATTTCTCAGAATTATTCTGGTCCAGTTGTACATGTAAATGATGCCAGCAAATCTGTTCCAGTAGCAAGCAGCCTGATATCAAATGAATTGAGAGGAGCCTTCATGGAAAATATTGACAAGGAATATGCTAGATTAAGAGAGCAAAATAAAAATTCCCAGTCAGCCAGTAAGTTTGTATCTCTAGAAGAAGCGCGTAATAATAAATTTAAAATTGACTGGAAGAATGTAAAAATTACAAAACCATCATTTATCGGAAACAAAGTTTTTGAAAATTATTCACTAGAAGAAATTTCTAAAAATATTGACTGGTCGCCATTTTTTCATAGCTGGGAAATGAAAGGCACCTACCCTAAAATTCTGGAGGACAAAGAGCGTGGAGTTGAAGCGACAAAACTTTTTAAGGATGCGCAGGATATGCTTAAAAAAATAATTTCAGAAAAATGGCTTCAAGCAAATGCTGTAATAGGATTTTACCCCGCTACCTCGGTGGAAGATGACATACACCTCACCCCTAACCCCTCTCCAAAGGAGAAGGGAACTGAACAGCCAATAATATTCCATACTATTCGTCAACAAACAAAAAAACCTTCTGGACAATCCAATATTTCTTTGTCAGACTTTATCTCCCCCTTTTGGGGAGACAAAGAGGGGGTGGATTACCTAGGCGCCTTTGCAGTAACAACTGGCATTGGCATCGACAAAAAAGTTGCTGAGTTTGAAAAAGATCACGATGATTACTCAGCCATTATGTTAAAAGCTTTAGCAGACAGATTAGCAGAAGCTTTTACAGAACATTTACATGCGCGTGTTAGAAAAGAATTTTGGGGATACGCAAAAGATGAAAACATTTCTCCCGAAGAAATAATACAAGAAAAATATCAGGGCATTCGTCCGGCACCTGGCTATCCTGCTCAGCCAGATCATACAGAAAAGAAAACATTATTTGCTTTATTGGAAGTAGAAAAAAACACCGGCATCACATTAACAGAGAGCATGGCCATGTTCCCTACTGCTGCTGTGAGCGGTTTATATTTTGCGCATCCAGAGTCTCATTACTTTGGCGTAGGCAAAATTCGTAACGATCAGGTAGAAGATTATGCCAAGCGCAAAGGAGCTTCCATTCAGGAAATGGAGCGCTGGTTGGGGCAAAATTTGGGATATTAAATAGGGTTCACTCAAACCTGTTATTTTGTTGAAAAGTGTAGCTAAACAGAGAGCAGCGTGCAAATAAAAATGCATGACATTTGCAGGAAATGTATCAAAACCCTTGCAGATGATAACAGCTAAAAACCATAATCAGTATGTATTATTTCCCAATCCCTTTGACGAACATTTAGATTCAGAAAACAGATGGGTAACGTTTTCTAAGATATTACCATGGGATAAATTGGCATCCTACTACTACCGCCACATGGATTCAGAGATGGGAGCCGGCACCTTGGAAGCAAGGATTGTTTTAGGAGCAGTCATCATCAAGCATCACAAAGCCTGAGCGATGAAGGCACTATTGAAGCCATTCAAGAAAACCTTTACATGCAATACTTTCTGGGCTTACCCACCTTTAAAAAAGAAAAAGTATTTGCTCCCAGTTTATTTGTTGAAATCCGAAAAAAGATTGGGAACAAGTTACTGGCAAGACATCAACACGGTGATCATCGAACACAATACAAAAAAGACAGAGGAAGATGCGGATAAAAACAATCCTAAAGAAAACGAAGGAACAATCAACATGGATGCCTCGGTCTTCGAACAAGACATTACGTATCCGACCGATTTGAAAATATTGAATGCTTCTCGTCAGAAGCTAGAAG
>CAYZTB010000074.1:0-12827 GCA_964481195.1 uncultured Bacteroidia bacterium
CTTATTGTGTGTTTTTGTAAAATTTAATTATCTTTGCAAAGGTAACTTTAAATTAATAAAAATTATGAAACTAGATTTTAAAAAATCAGAAATTGCATATTCGCCAATTGTGTCCCTTGTAAACTATTTATCAAGTATTAAGGATGGGCAATCGTGGAATTATTTAGGAATGGAAGTTGAAATCGACCCAACTGTAGATTATAAGGATAGCAATGTTTTAGTTAGATGGACAGATATCAAAGAAGGATTTAATGACAAATTAATTATAAATTCGTTAGCTGTTTTTAATAAATACTTTAAACCAATAAGTTAATGATTACGCCTTATTTTAAATCAACGGACAAGGACTTTTATCTTTTACACGGAGATAATATGGCACTTATACCCCAATTTGACCATAAATTTGATATGGTATTTGCCGATCCTCCTTATTTTTTATCAAATAATGGGTTGTCTATTCAAAGCGGGAAAATAGTCAGCGTAAATAAAGGTAAGTGGGACAAATCAGAAGGATTTGAATACGTTAATGATTTCAATAGAAAATGGATTTCTGCTGTTCGTGACAAAATGAAAGATGATGCTACCATTTGGATAAGCGGTACAATGCACAATATTTTTTCAGTTGGCCAAATTTTAACTGAACTTGGTTTTAAAATTCTGAATGTTATTACTTGGGAAAAGACAAATCCACCACCAAATTTTTCTTGCCGTTTTTTTACTTATTCCACCGAGCAAATTATTTGGGCAAGAAAAAGCGAAAAGGTTCCCCATTACTACAACTATGAATTAATGAAGCAATTTAATGATGACAAACAAATGAAAGATGTATGGAAACTTCCTGCAATTGCTCCTTGGGAAAAATCTTGCGGTAAACATCCAACGCAAAAACCACTTTCTGTTTTAACGCGTTTGATCTTGGCTTCTACAAAACCAAATGCTTGGATACTTGACCCATTTACTGGAGGAAGTACAACTGGAATTGCGGCAAACCTTGCTAACAGACGTTTTTTAGGAATTGACCAAGAAGTAGATTTTTTGAATATTAGTAAAAAGCGTAAACTAGAAATAGAAAATCCTATAACGGCAGATTTATTTAGAAATAGAATTGCTGGGTTCATAGACAAAAAACAATTTTCTTTATTTATTGAAAACGAAGCACCAACTACAGATATTAAAGTTGCCCTTGGTTTTTGCCGTTCAAAAGAACTCAAAACACTAAAGACAAGCAAGACATTTTATTTTCACGCAATCGAAAGCAACAATGCCGTTAAAGACTTTCCATCGGGTATTCTAGACGCAACAAGACTTTTAATTTATTCAGGTGGCAGAAGCAAATCAATTAAGCTAACAGGACATTACTCCGAAATAAAATTCATTGAATTAAAACATAAATCAAAAATTAAAGGCAAAGAAAAATCGGAGACAGAATTTTATTATGAAATTATTTTAGAGGACTGTTTCAAAGAATCAGACGAATTGAAATTTGGTTTAAATACAAAAAAACTGTTTGACAAATCAGATGACAAAAACAGTAAGTTATTGCAACAATTTTTACCTGCATTAACAACTTGGGACAGAGTAATTAAATCAATCGACAAGACCAATGCCAACGCTTCGTAGTCATACACATTTGCAAGCCACACAAAGCCAAGCACAGACCAAAGCTTGCAAAAGAGTATACCTGTCCAACCGCACAAGGGCACTGCAAACTCGACACGACAGACCATTGACCGGAAAGAAGGGCAGCCACTAACAGCACCTCAAGAAATTGGCGGTTCAGTGGTTACCTGCCTGCCGGCAGGCAGGAATGAAACTTTGTGCTTCGTATCAAGTTCAGTGCTGGCAGACAGTTTAGTGCTTACTGACGCTTCGGTCAGCACAGGTCGAAATCGCCAACTTCTTGTAGTTGCCAAAACGTTAACACTGTCCCATTCTCTACTTCAATAGATTTAACTTATCCACAAACTTCAATAACATGTTCTTTCCTTCAGCATTAATAGTACCTTAGCATTTCTCCACATTCACTCTCCATGGTGATGCTAAATTGAATCCATTTCATTTTTTGCTGAACACACTTTGGGTTAAATTTTTATAACATGAGTAATTTCGAAGGTTTTAATTCAAATGAGTTTCCATCTGGAACTAAAAGAATAATCATTATTGTCATCGCTGCCATTTTAGCACTTGTACTAGCATTTAAGGTATCCATTACCATTAAGGGCGGACAAGCCGGTGTGCTTTTTAAAACTTTTAGTGGTGGTATTGATGTAGATAACACCTATTCGGAAGGATTTATGTTCATCGCTCCATGGAATGACATGACCATTTATGAAGTTCGCCAGCAGGAGGTTCAAGAAAAGATGGCTGTATTATCTTCAAACGGACTAGAAATATCGGTAGAAGTTTCTTGCTGGTATCAACCCATATATGCGAAGCTGCCGCTGCTACATAAACAAAAAGGGGCAGACTATCTTAACCGAGTGATGATACCTGCTATTCGATCTGCAACAAGAAGCGTAATTGGAAGATACACGCCCGAAGAAATATATTCCACCAAACGCGATGCCATACAAAGCGAAATATTTGAAGAGACAAAAAAAATATTGGACAAACAATTTGTTCAGCTAAACGAAGTGCTTGTAAGAGATATCACACTTCCTCCTACTATCAAAATTGCCATTGAAAATAAACTTAAGCAAGAGCAGGAGTCGCTAGAATATGAATTCAAAATTTCAAAAGCCAAAAAAGAAGCAGAACGTCAGGCCATTGATGCGGAAGGAAAAGCCAATGCAAACAAGATTCTGAACGCTTCACTATCTGCCAACATTCTTAAAGAAAAAGGAATTCAAGCTACTGTAGAAATAGCAAAATCACCTAACGCTAAAGTAATTATCATTGGCGATAAGGATGGCATGCCTCTTATTTTAGGCGACAACTAAATACACGCTATAAAAGATACATCCTGCGCAATTCAACTTGTGCAGGGCGTAATTCTTGAGCTTCCGCAAATACAATAATTTACGTCAATCATCGTATCTTTAGTTCATGAATCGGGCTATAATTATCCTTTTGCTTTTATCTTGTTTTCGCTCAGACTATCTACACGCGCAGAGGTATACTTTAGATATTTTTTACTCAAAAGAAAACAAAGATGTATCCAAATTAAACTACAAGAAAACATTCTTTTCAGAGATTGACAGAAATAAAGAAATCCAAAAGGTTTTACTTACATTAAACGATAATGCCTATTTAACTGCCACGGTTGATAGTTCACAAACAGATACCTTAAACAAAAAAATATTTATTAATACTGGTGAGCAATACCAATGGGCAATACTAAAAAAAGGTAGTACGCCAGAAAACATTCTCAGCGCTGTTGGTTTTCGAGAAAAGATATATGCAGGGAAACCACTGTACTATAAAGATGTAAGAAAACTGCAGGAAAAAATATTAGCCTACTGCGAAAACAACGGACATCCTTTTGCATCCATAAAGCTTGACAGCATAATCATTGACAACAACAAACTATCTGCTACATTAAATCTAGAACAAAACCTTTTAATTCGTATAGATAGCGTTGTCAATAGAGGTTCAGCAAAAATTTCTTCAACCTATTTACAAAGCTACTTAGCAATAAAAAATAAAAGTCTATACAACGAATCCCTTATCAGAAAAGCAGGAGCACGAATCAAAGTACTTCCTTTTGTTAGAGAACGTATTCCTTTCAGAGTGCTTTTCCCTGGGGAGAAAGCAAAAATAGAATTGTTTTTAGAAGATAAACGCGCTAGTCAGTTTGATGGAATTGTTGGCCTATTACCCGATAACAAAACCGGTAAAATACTTTTTACAGGCGATGTACGCTTAAAACTAAACAGCGCCTTTAATTACGGAGAATTGATAGAGTTAAACTGGAGACGCCTACAGGTTAGCACACAAGATTTGAAATCAAGAATAATTTTCCCTTTCTTATTCAAAAGTCCTTTTGGTATAGATGCAAGTTTTAAGCTTTACAAAAAAGACACAACTTTCTTAGATGTGAATCCCAACCTAGGAATTCAATATCACCTGTCCGGAGAAAATTATTTCAAAGTATTTGTTAATCAAAAAACAATCACGCTCATCAACACAAAAGGATTAGAAAACCTAGTTGCACTCCCACCCTATGCCGATATATCATCTACTTTATATGGGCTAGGAGCAAAATTTGAAAACTTGGATTACCGTTTTAATCCTCGAAAAGGATATGCAATGCTTGCAACAATTGGAGCAGGAAATAAGGTTATCAAAAAAAATGACAATCTGAATCCTATTATTTATGAAAACCTGAATTTAAAAAGCGCACAATACAATACGGATGTAGAAGCGGATTTTTATTTTCCTTTAAAAAACAGAAGCACAATTAAACTTGGAACTAAAGCTGCATATATCTATAACGAAAATCTTTTTCAAAATGAGCTAATTCGGATTGGAGGTCTTAAGACCTTACGAGGGTTTGACGAGGAATCCATTTTTGCATCTGGCTATTTAATTCTAACCCTTGAATACCGCTATTTGTTGGAAGAGAATTCATACCTCTACTTTTTTAGCGATGGAGCCTATTACGAAAACTTAAGCATTACCTATTCAGGCGACCGATACGACACACCTATTGCCTTTGGAGCAGGTATTAGCTTTGAAACTAAAGCAGGTATTTTCTCTATAAACTACGCCTTAGGAAGGCAATTCAGTAATGATTTCGACATCCGTACAGGGAAGGTTCATTTTGGCATAGTAAATCATTTTTAGAGCTATTTAGAGCTTGTCTTCCTTTGCGTACTTTGTCCCAAAGGGACTCTCCGAATGAGCCCCTTGGACCTTTGGAGCGTGTATTTCTTTGAGCACTTTGTGGTTTCTGTATTTAAGAACCCAATATAGTAGATATGCTAAATTCATGGCACTTCTGTTTCATACTATTAATAATTTCTGCCACTAAAGAAGCTTAACTTCTACAGGTAAATCCACTACATTTTTTAACTTTACCTCCCTTTACAAGAATAATGACTATCGCCTATATACTCCTTGGATCAATCCTTCTTTTGGTGGTTTTTATCCTGTTTCGACAAAGTGGAAAAAGCGAAGAAAATCTACCACAGACCATTGATTTAAGTGTCACAAAAGGCATTTCCTCTATCAAAGATGATTTGAATAGAAATAATGTTTCCCAAGTAGAAAAAATTGGTGAGATTAAAAAATCCATCAACGATGAGCTACATCGCTTCAAGCAGGATATCACCCAAATGAGCGATAATCAAATTACCCAAACTAAAGATAACCTTCGCGAAAATTTTTTAAAGCTGCAAGAGCAAGTCGAAAAAAGATTGGAGGAAATAAACGTAAAAGTAGAGACAAGACTCACTAAAGGATTTGAAGATACCAACAAAACTTTTACAAGCATCATTGAACGTTTAGCCAAAATTGATGAGGCTCAGAAAAAAATCGAAGCACTGTCTAAAGATGTAGTATCACTTTCAGATATTTTATCCGATAAAAAATCCAGAGGAAGCTTTGGCGAGATACAGCTACATCAAATTCTATCCTCTGTGTTTGGAGATAAAAATGATTCGGCCTATGAGCTTCAAAAAGACCTTACCGATATTACACGTGCAAAAATTGGTCGGGTTGATGCTGTAGTATATTTACCTCCTCCAACAGGAATACTTCCTATTGACTCCAAATTCCCTCTAGAGAATTACCGAAGAATGTATGACAACGAGCTTCCCGAAAGCGAACGCGAGGACGCAAAGAAAAAGTTTAAGTCTGATTTAAAGATTCGAATTGATGAGACCTCTAAGTATGTAATAGAAGGTGTTACTGCTCCCTATGCTATCATGTTCTTAACTGCCGAAGCAATCTTTGCAGAGATAAATGCTTATCATCCTGCAGTAATTGAGTATGCTCAAAAACAACACGTTTACATAGCATCTCCAACTACGTTGCTAGCTGTTATGACAACCGCTCAGGCTATATTAAAAGATTTGGAACGCTCAAAACTAGCACAGCAAATCAGGCAAAACCTAGAAGAGCTTGGCATTGAGTTTAAGAGATATAAAGAGCGATGGGAAAACCTAGCTAAACATATCAGCCAAGTAAATAAAGATGTGGATGATATTCATACTACTACTCGAAAAATTTCTGATAAATTTGATAAAATTCAAAATGCAGAATTACCTCATGGAGAAGAACAAAATTTATTGAAATAAGCATGAGAACATTTCACAATCAAATACTTTTTACGATAGCCTCCCTGTATCTCTCGGTATATATATTTCAATTTTCTGCTTGCTCTTCCTCTTCTAGCACTGCTAGCAACCAAAATGTTTCTCGCATCTATAAATCTAACAAAGAATTATTGCATCCTGAATACATTGTATTTCATCGCACAGGCACCACTTCTGAATTGCATTTTAAAATAAATACAAAGGAACTACTTTACAGCAAGCAATCTGATAACGAAAATTTTTCTGCCCGCTTTAAAATACATTACAGACTTATATCCTCGTACGAAACAAAAGATATCATTGACAGCGCTACCGTAATCCTATCAGATGCTTTTTCTAATTCACCAAAAGACATAGTAGGAAAATTAGATTTTAATGCAACCTTCACAAACAACTACTTACTTCAAGTAGAATTGTATGATTTAAATAGAAACATAAGCACAAAATCGTTTATTAACATAGAGAAGCTTAATCATAATACCAGGCAAAATTTTATCCTTCAAACCCCAAAAAATAAAACTACAATTTTTAGGAACAATTTACAGCAGGATGAGTTTATTCATATAAAATATCGAAACCCAAACGAAGAGCTATATGTTAGATACTACAATCGTAAATTTCCACTTCCCTCTCCCCCTTTTGCGTCCAGCAATACAATGCCTTTTGAATATCGGGCCGATAGCCTATTTACGATTATGCCCAATGAAGTAGATGTGGTAGGTGTAAATTTAAAAAGCCAAGGATTTTATCATATACAAGCCGACACCAATTATAAAGAAGGATCTACCGTTTTTAGGTTTGATAATGACTTTCCTCATTTTAAAAAACCCGAACATCTTTTAGCACCGCTGAATTATCTTACTTCTAAAAATGAATTCGAATCCATGAGTTCCGCTAATAACATAAAAGCTTCCGTGGATAGCTTTTGGCTTGCTGCAGGAGGAAGTCACGACCGAGCAAGAGAATT
Source organism: uncultured Bacteroidia bacterium (assembly GCA_964481195.1). Classification (GTDB taxonomy): domain Bacteria; phylum Bacteroidota; class Bacteroidia; order Palsa-948; family Palsa-948; genus Palsa-948. Next base: position 7,225 of record CAYZTB010000074.1, read on the forward strand.
AATACGCAAATACTACAACCGCGTTGAAGATGCGAATAATTATTTTTCTTCTTACATAGAAGGCTGGCGCACCGACAGAGGATTGATATATATTATTTACGGTCCGCCCAATGTGGTTTACAAATCTTCCGACTCTGAAAGCTGGGTATATGGCGAAGAAAATAATTTCCAGTCTCTCTCCTTTGTGTTTTTAAAAGTAGTAAATCCTTTCACCGATAATGATTACCGGCTGGAGCGGTCTCCAAATTTTAAAGTTAGCTGGTTTAATGCTGTAGAAATGTGGAGACAAGGCAGGATATATGCTGAAAAATAATTTGAGAATTTAATATTATGGAAAGAAATAAACCCGAGAGGCGTCCTTTTGTTCGCCAGAGCAGTGCTCCCAAAAAATCATTTGTTGCTCGAGATAAAAACGATGCTGATAAATTAATATTTGGAATTCGTCCAATTATAGAAGCCATAAAAGCCGGCAAAGAGGTTGAGAAAATATTTTTTCAGCAAGGGGTTGGTAGCAAGCTTATGAGTGAGCTGAATGATGAAATCAAAAAATATAAAATACCCTTTCAATTTGTTCCTCCTGAAAAACTAAACCACCTAGTAAAATCAAAAAATCATCAGGGAGTGGTAGCACAGCTATCTGCCGTTACTTACCAGAACTTAGAAGACATCCTACCAACCATATTTGAGAAAGGTGAAACGCCTTTAGTAATTGTGCTAGATCGCATTACTGACATTCGCAATTTTGGCGCTATCAGTCGTAGTGCAGAATGTGCAGGCGTGCATGCTATCATCATTCCAACTCGTGGAAGTGCACAAATAAATAGCGATGCTATAAAAACTTCGGCTGGAGCATTATATCAAATTCCAATTTGTCGTACTGATAATTTAAAGCAAACTTGTGAATATTTAAAGACAAGCGGTTTACAGCTTGTTGCTTGTACTGAAAAAACTTCTGACACAATTTACGATGCTGATCTATCTTCTCCAACCGCAATAATTTTAGGATCAGAAGAAGATGGCATTTCAGATGAATTCTTAAAAATTGCTGATGCAAAGGCTAAAATACCTTTGTTTGGAAAAATTGAATCCCTAAATGTTTCAGTTTCTGCGGGCATTATGCTTTACGAAGTAATTCGCCAAAGGAATTTTTCTAGCTAAATCTCTGTACTGGAAGTACAGCGATTTGATGAATGCGAGAATGAAATTCTTTTGTACAACTTGAAAAAATATTTAACATGGTGTGATAATAAGCTATCTCAAAAAACAGAAATAAAAACACTGCTGAAAAAAAATAAATCCTATAAAAGACACAAAATTTCACTAATAATTTCGTGTTAATTAGTGAAATTAGTGGCGGAAATATTTTTGAGATATCTATTAAACAAAAATGTGTAGCAAAGAAAGCCTTACGCTGAAAATGCATAGCTTCAATTAACGAACTGTAACAATGAAGAAATCTTTATCCGATAATATTTTCTTTCAGTTATTTTTTCTTTCTATATTTGTTTTTATTTCTCGCTTACCCTTTCTGTGGGCTGGATTTGGAGCTGAGGAAGATTCCTGGCTGTTAGCGCTCACTGCAAAAAATATGGCATTAAGCGGCAACTACGAGATGTCGCGCGCACCTGGACATCCCTTGCAAGAATATCTGTACGCTTTTTTATACAACAATGGGCTTAACGCTTTTTATACCAATTTAATTAGCGCACTCGCTAGCGTAATTGCTACTGTATTTTTTTCATTGTCACTTCGACAGCTAAATTTTAAACATTATCTGTTCGCTGGCTTTGCCTTTGCATTTACTCCCGTAGTATACATATCCTCAACCTACACAATAGACTATATGCTAGCCATGGCGTTTGTAATGGCAAGTATGTACTATATATTTAAAGCTACTTATCCTACAAACAACGATATAAACGTAAAAGGTGATGGCAAAAACATATTGACTGCTGGAATACTATTAGGCATCGCGATTGGTTTTAGGTTAACATCTGCCGCCATGTTACTGCCATTTTGCATAATTCTATATTTCCAAATTCAAGTTGATGCAAAAAAAATAAAAAATATTGCGCTAATCTCCCTTGCTACTTTATCAGCAGGATTACTCTGCTACCTTCCGGCTCTTAAAACTAATGGTCTAGATTTTTTTCATTACTCCGACCAGTTCCCCTACCCTAATTTTTCAAAAATATTATATAAAATGACCATTGGCGTATTTGGTACAATTGGCATAGTTTCTTTCATAGTATTTAAAACTGTAGCTGTAGCTCAATCTAAGCTATTGCAAGGAAAATTTATTCCAGACAATATGCCAGTAAATCTATTTTGGGCATGCATGGCAGCAATGGCTTTATACTTAATCTCTTATTTCAGATTACCTCAAAAATCCGGATATCTCATTCCATTTGTTCCTATCGCCATACTCATGTACGGGTACTATCTTTCCGGTAAATCTTTTAAAATACTGTGCGTACTTTTTACCATGTCCTCTTTCTTCTTCAGCATCAACCTTACCGACTCCAATAGAGGAGCTGCCTATTCCGCATTGGCAATGAAAATAAATATTGCTAATCAGGAAATATTCATTGACCCACTTACAGGTCCAATTATTTCAGATTATTCCAAGCGTTTAAATAAAATTAAATTTACCGAAAAAGTATTTCAAAAAACACAACTAGAAAATAAAAAAACAATTCTTATCTGCGGATGGTGGTATAATGAGCTACTTGTAAGAAATTGGAATGCCAAACAAAACCCCAACGTAATTCCTGTATTTTATATTAACAAACCCACACTGAACGATTACCTGAAACAAGAGTTCGATATCTATTATCTTCCAGAGCAAAATCTATATAATGATCAGTTTTCTCAGATGAGCTATACAGATTCTATAGCAAAACCCTATATCTAAATCATTCCTTAAGTTTGCAGCCAATTACAACTAGCTAAATGAATAAAGTATCAAAGGATAACCTAATTTTTGCAGGAATCATTCTCCTTGCATCAATTTTACGACTTTGGAACTATTGGAATTGGTCTTTCACGCACGATGAGCTGGGGGCATTTGTACGTTTGAATTATTCTTCATTTAGCGAATTAATAGCACAGGGAGTAAGGGATAATGACACCCACCCTGCCTTTACTCAGCTTTTTATCTTTTTTTGGGCTAAACTTTTTGGCCTTTCAGAAGCCTCAATCAGGCTGCCCTTTGTTGCAGCAGGGGTTGGCAGTGTAGCACTGCTGTATTCAATAGCTAAATCTTGGTTTGGCACTACTACTGCTGATTTTAGTGCAACGGCTCTGGCTATATTAGAATTTCCAATCCTTTACAGTCAGCTTGCAAGGCCCTATTCCTTTGGATTATTTTTTTCTCTACTTACAGTTTGGTACTGGAATAAACTATTGTTTAGCTCAAATAAAAAAATCTTACAGAATACAATTGCATACGGATTAGCAACAGCCTTATGCATGCTCACACATTATTTTGCTTTCTTTTTTGCCATGATTGTTGCATTAACAGGCTTTATCTATCTAAAAAAAGAAACTTGGAAATATTACATAGGTGCAGGAATAATTGCGTTGCTACTATTCCTTCCACATTTGTCCATATCCCTACATCAATTCAGCATGGGAGGAATTGGGCAATGGCTAGCTAAACCAGAAAAAGATTTTCTATGGAAATATATCCTTTATGGGCTAAATGACTCTCCGTTTTTACTGGCCGGCATTACGTCTGTTGTTTTACTTTCCATTCTAGTTTATCACCTAGATTTAACAATTTCAAAATTTCAAATAATTAGCATCGTTTGGTTTATTATACCATTCATAGTAGGTTACCTCTATTCAGTTCTTGTAAATCCGGTTATTCAATACTCCACACTACTCTTCTCATTCCCATTCCTATTAATTTTCATTTTCTCTTTTTTCAAAGAAGGAAAAGAAAAATTCAACCAATTAACGCTGGGCGGGATGAGCGCATTACTTCTATTCAGCACTGTGATTGAGAAGCGTTTTTATGCCAAAGAAGAATTTGGAGTTTTCAAAGAGATAAATCAAATTGCAGCAGAATTGCAAAGTAAATATGGAAGCGAAAACATCACAACTATGCTAAATACTTCCAGCAAGGAAATCTTTAATTTTTATTTTGAAAAAGAAAAAACTCCTGTAAAATTTGATTTTTATATAGGAGATGACTCAACGTTTGTTCCCCACATGCTGCAAAAAATAGATTCCTGTAACTCCCTTTATATATTATATGGCTGGTCAAACTTCAGAAGCCCGTATGAAATTCCCGAAATAATAAAACGAAAATACCCTTGCGTATTATTCGATGAAAAACATTTTAATTCTCAAATTACGCTTTTTGCAAAAGAATGCTCCGACACAATGCGCAGAGACACTATACTTTATGCTTACACGGAGTTTGAAAATGACTTGGAAAATTTTATCTTAGACGCTATTTCCTTTGACAGCAGCATATATTATTCAGGAAAAAGATCCATTAAATTAAACCCCACTAACAAATACGGAGTTACTTATCGCACAACCGTAAAGCAACTTTTCAAAGATAATTATGGCTGCGTAAATATAAGTGCGTGGATTTATTCAAAAACTGATTTTAACGCTCAATTCGTAATGGACATTGGGCAACCTACGGGCAAAAGAGACTGGCAAGCAAAACTTTTACAAAAATATATTATACCTGAAAAAGCGAATGCCAATACAAAAAAAGAAGGATGGCATCAAATATTTGTAACATTTCAAATACCAGAAACCGCATATCCTGACGATGAAGTAAAGTTGCATTTCTGGAATCCCGGAAACAATAGTTTCTATATTGATAATTTCACTGTTTCATCCTTTGCTGATAGCAAATACAACCACTACTTGGTTTCTTATCGCAAATAAAATCAATTGCCTTTCTTAAGAGTAAAAGGAGCTAGAAGCTTGAAACTTATATTCCTACCCATATCATATATCCCTTTTCTGCCAGTAAAATAGTTTTCTCCAACGTATTTCAACCTACTTAAATGACTCTGATATCCAACGTCTGTAAGATTATTAACGCTAACGAATAGAGAAAAAAGTGTTTTAGATTTAGAATACACTTCTGTTCCAACACCTAGCCTGATAAGCGTGTAAGCAGAAGTTGCTGTTTCAGTATTGTAAGCGCTATATATTTTATCTTGCGAAAAGTAATTATCCAAGCCAATCGAAAAATAGGAGTTCTTAAAGTTTTTTCTTGGCTTTTCTAGCTCTGTCTTAAGTTCCAAAGAGTATTTTGGTGCCGGGATAAACGGCAAATACTTAGTAGAATCCGCACCTCCCTTCTGCAAAGCTTGTACAAAGCTGAATGAATTTTCAAAATGAAGCCAATGGAAAACGTGAGGATGTACATCAACTATTATTTCCATTCCCGATAAATTTGCATTGCTTTGAACATACTTAAAAACACGCAATGGATTAGATGGACTGGAAATCGAATCTCCGCCTAATACGCTAATTAATCTTTCTGAATATATAAATCTATTAATTGCATTATTAAATAATCACTGTTGTCCGATAAAAGATTTTAAAAGAAGCCAAGCATAATGCTTAGG
>CAYZTB010000075.1:0-11615 GCA_964481195.1 uncultured Bacteroidia bacterium
GACTAAATGGTAAGCCAAGCTTACCTACTACTATCCCACACAGTACAACTGCGCGGGTACAATACAAACTACAGCTTCGCGGCTACGGGGGTGTGTAGGTGCTGCTGGTGACTTGGCGATAACTTGCCAAGATCACCTACTGGGGTTTAACAAGATATAAGTTCTGTCACCCATACTGTTTGAACATGGGGATGGGTTTTAGAATCCATACAAGCTACGTATATTGAAAGAACTAAGGATTAATGTGAGAACCGTTGCTGTTACGTATGCACTTCCAAAATTAGTTAATGTACCACTGCTATTGCCTAATAAATCAATTGCAGAACACCATTTCGTCTACCCGTAAACCAAGAGTATATATAAATATACGGCAGATATTGTTAATGGATTAGATGAAGAAGCTTTACCTGCATTGCGCCATTAGCATCCATAATTTTAACAAAATACAAGCCGGGTATAATTTTCTCCGTATTCAATGTATGCGAAGTTGTGCCCTTCATTTCTTCTGAATGAACAACTGAGCCGGCAATGGAATACAACGTGATTAATTTCATCGGCTTACCCGTTTCTATGTGTATGCTTTTGGATGCCGGATTAGGATATACATTCAACCATGTATCGTATGCCTGATTCGTTAAGCCTGTTGAGAGTATTTCAACCCCATTGAGTGTAGATACACCATATCCCGGAACTGTAAGTGTAACTTTATTCTGGCTTACATTCAGCATGGAGTTTTTCCAATAATTGTTATTGCTGGATGTAAACACATCGAAAGAAGAAATTGAAAAAGGCAAAGAAGGGACATTCACTGTAATGGTTTGCGGTGTGGAATTGCTGTTTACAATTACAACCGTAAGCGACTTATTCGCATCATGAATATACGAACTGACACTAATGTTGCTGCCATTTGCAATGCCCGTATTAAGCCTTACTGCATTGGGCCGGATGAAACGGGAATAGTGTTTAAACGCATTGTATTTCGCAGCGGTTCCAAGTTGAGTGGCATCGGTTAAATTAAAAGTGGACACATTGCCCCCCTCGGCAAATTGCCAGTATACCCAGGCACTTTGTTCTCCTGTGGTTAATGCCTGGTGGATTTTAAGGGCCACACTAAATGCTCCGTTATTCGGGAAACCCGTTGAAGGGGACAACCAGGGAGTCTCTTCCCCCGAAGTTTCAGTCATCCATGACTTTTTATTATATGCCATGAATCCCTTTACATTCGGTGGAATTCCACCTGCCGGTGAGGCTACCCAACCATTTGCCCACCAATCCCATACTGTAGGATTGGAACCTGCACTGGATACTCCATTGTTCGCATATCCATGTATGCAATAATAATCAATGGCATCTGTAGCAACAGTATCCTTGGCTATTTCTGTTAAATACTGCAGGTTTTTATGCACGGCAGTACTTCCTCCGCCAAATTGCCACATTCCGTACGCATCTCCACCCAATAAATCTTCCGGCCCCATTATTTTAATGTTTTTCAAGTCGGAGTATTTATCAAATTCCGCACGCACTGCTTTTAAGGCAGTGATGTATTGTGATGAAAGCGGATAGTTGCAACTGTTGTAAAATACTTCAAAATTTAATTCGTTTTGAATGGAGATCGAATAAAAAGAAATCCCGTTCAGATCCTGGAGCCCTTTTATGTATGCTGCTGTGCTGCGGGCAAATTGTGTAAGGGCGCTTGTGTTCTGGGTACCATCGAAAAATTCAGCTTTGGGTGTATTGGAAACATCCAGTTTTCCACCGGCAAAATTACCTCCCCATATAAATGGCCAGGGAGTTCCCTGGGTTGGCATAATTCCCGAACTAGACCCATACGTGCTTCCGGAAGAAATTTTCAACCAGGGTGCGGGCGACCAAATCGCAGCTGTTAATTTAAAATCACCCAACTTGGTTTTTCTTGACAAACCAGCTTTAGCCATTGCGCCTTGAACACGTGGAGCATCCTTTGTATAATCAAATTTTGAAATGTTTTGAGCAATGTTCGGGCCCATAATCGCAATCTGTGCTTGTCTTCCACCAAATGATTGGGTATAATCGGAAACACTGGTATAAGTTCGAACATTATTGTTATCAGGCCCGGGAAGTGCAGGATTATTATGAAACCAGGGAGAGTTGTAGCTAAAATCGGAATACATCGATACGAAATTTGGTGTTAGGTCAACTCTGAGCAAGGAAAACCAAGCATCGTCATAATATAAATTCTGAAACCAGGATTGCTCCCCATCCGTACCAGCCAAACAGGTGCCGAAGCCATCGATTACCTGCTTCCGTCCAGCAGAACTTGCATCAATCGTAACCGTTTGGGCGCTAAGGCTTAACGAAATCAACAAAAATGCAGATGTAATTTTTAAAATTTTCATTTTGAGTTTATGTTTGTCCGGCTAGAGCAAAGCCGGAGTGGAATAATTATTTATAAGCCCAAAGGTAAAACACTGCTCTTAGTTTCCAAATTTATTTTATGATTTTAGACGAATGGGGAATATTTTTTGACAGGCTTATATGATTTATAGATGAGTTTCTTTCAGTTGAGCCTGGCTTGTAACGATGTCTTTTAGAAAAGTAAAGAAAGATTTGTAAGTATGGTTGTGGGTAAAACAAAAAAGGCATTCCAAATACGGAATACCTTTTACTTTAAAAAATGTTCAATTACTTTTTATCAATAAACTTATCTATATCCACCTCTTTTTTAATGTCGTGCATTTCTTTGGTAAGTTCTTCTTCCACTCCACGGGCAGCTTCTTTCATTTCGCGTAAGCCTTTGCCTAGTCCGCGTGCTATCTCCGGAATTTTTTTGGAACCAAACAACATGAGCACCATGAAGATGATAAAAAAAAGTTCGCTGCCGCCAATGTTAAACATGATGCAAAGTTAATAGGAAATAGCGAATAGGAATACAGAGGTATAAGGTGAGAGGTAAGAGGTAAGAGGTAAGAGATGAGAGGTAAGAGGTAAGAGGTAAGAGGTGAGAGGTAAGAGGTAAGAGGTAGGAATTAAGAACCAAGAACTAAAAAACTAACGACTAAGCACTAAAGACTAATGACTCAAGGCTCAAGGCTCAAGGCTTCATAAGCTTGAACTCCATAATTACTTTGGTGCTGCTTTCTTCGAACGAAACATTATCGCAAAGATGTTTCATCAAAAAAATGCCTCGGCCGGTAGGCTTCTCAATATTTTCGGGGTTGGTAGGATCTGGAAGTGCGTTGTGATCAAAGCCAGCGCCTTGGTCTTTTACGGTAAAGTACAGGGTTTCTTCTTTTACTTTAAAGGTAACTTCTATATTTTTTTTAGGATCTGCTTTGTTGCCGTGTTGTAAAGCATTATTTACGGCCTCGGTTAAGGCTACTAAAATATGTCCGTAAATTTCTTCCTTTATATCAAAGAGGTCGCACACATCATCAACCAGTTTTTCAACCAGGACAAGATTTTCAGATTTTGAGGGGATCAGCAACCGTTGATTTTCAGCCAAGACCATGAGGTTTTTTATTCGTTAGCGAAATTATTAAAATATTCAGACACTTTATTTTTGTAAAAATTATTGAAAGAGGGAGGAACAGTTTTTAGTAGTTCTGTCTCTTTTTCTTTACGTTTGTTATACTCAACAAAATCGGAAAGGTTACGTTTGTAATCATCTTTTGGCTGTCCTGCCTGTCTTTTTTGCTCTGTTTCTCGCTCTTTTTCGGCTTTTTCGAAGTCTAGGAGCTTTTCCAGTATCTGATCCTGCCTTTTCATGGTCTCCTCATTAAGCATACGGTTTACTATATCCTTTTGAGATTGCTCTATCATTTTAAGGGTGTTCTCCAGCTCCCCGGCATTCATGCCCCCTTCTTTCTTCATGTCCATCATCATCTTCTTCAACGCCTCTTGCTGAGCAGCAATTTTTACCATCTCCTGGCTCCAGCCGCTGCTACCCTGCTTAGATCCTCCTTCCTTTTTACCTTGCTCCATCGATTTTTTTAAGGCTTCCATCTGTTTTTTTAGCTGCTCCTGCATCTGTCGCATTTTTGCTGATGAGGGCTTCTCTCCATGACCAGGCTTTTTGCAAGAACCCGGCTTGGAACAAGACCCACTTTTCTTACAATTATTTTGCATCTGATTTAGCGACTCATTTAATATCAACGCAAGGTTATTGATGGAGGTCATAGAAAATTGCTGACGGGAAGAAATTTCAGGAGCAAATCTGTTTTCGCGTTTGCTCATCAGCGTAATGGACTTATCCATGTTAGAATTGATTGCAGAAATTTCCCTATTCACTATAGAGGCGATGGCTGCTTGTCTTTTACTAAGTGCCAGCAAGCTATCTTCAATCATTTTAGAATCGTCCTTGAGCTTGCGCTGCTGCTGCGACAAACTTTTGTATTGCGGATTTTCGGTGCTGGTTGTTTCAATGCTTTTCATCAGTGCCTCCTGATCAAACGAAAGCTGAATAAGGTTATTTAATATATCACGCAACGCATGTTCATCTTCAGCATCTTGCTCCGACTCCGCTTGGCTCATGGCTTCCTGCATTTGCATTGCCATCTGATTCATTTTTTGCGAAGCATCTTTTTGAGGCTTAGAAGCTTTTTTGCTTTTGCCATCATTAAGCTCTTTGCTACTGTTCTCCATGTCCTTTTTAATCTCCTTTTGCTTGTCTTTGGTATCGGGCATTTTCTCGGGCTCTTCAAACTCACTGTTTTTTTTCTCCAGGTCTTTCATGTCCTTTTCAATCTTATCAAATTCTTTGTTGAGCGAATCTTGCTTTTTAATTATCTCCTTGCTGTCTGCATTTTTTTCCAGCGATTCATCGCCTAGCTTATCTTGTTTTTTTGCGAGCTCTTTAAGCTGCTCAATGGTCTTTTCCATCTTTTGCTCAAACTCCATCTTTTTGAACAGCTCCAGACTGCGATCTAATTCTTTTTCAATGTCTTTATTAGACAGCTGCATTTTCTCCAACATCTCCTGAATTTTGTCTTTGTCCATCTTATCCATCATCTTTTGCATCTCCTCAAAAAGTTTTTTCATCTCATCGGTCATTACCTGCTCCATTAGCTGCTGTAGCTGCTGCTGCTTTTGTGCAATTTCATCGGTAGGCTTTTGAAACTCCGATTGCTTTTGATTGTTCTGAGCGTTCTCTTTATTTATTTTGTCAATCTTTTTTTCTAGGTCTTTTTGCTTTTTTAGAACCTCTTCCAGTTTCTTTTTCTCTTCCCAGGATAAAGTCTTTTTCTCCAATATTTTTTTGTACAGCTCATCCAGCTCTTTTTGCATTTCTTTTGCTTGCTTGATGCTCTCTTCCATATCTTCTTTTAGCGCGGAATTGTTACGCTCGGTATTTTCTGCAATTTCATTCAGGCTGGGAGCACGGTAAATCATAGCTCGGGAGCGGGACGCCTTACTTCCATTCACTCCATCGTTATCCCATACTTCAAAATAATATTCTATTTCATCGCCAGGGGATATAGCAAGCTCGGACATATCCCAATAATGATAAAAAGATTGCAGGATACTGTTTTTAGGAATAGGAATATTCACTACGCGTTGTTGAGGCAGCTGCGTAGGCTGCTGTGCTGCAGAATCGTTGTGCGCTAAATATTTATAATTAAAGGTGAGTTTATTAAACCCATAATCGTCTTTTATATTTCCTGCATAATAAAACTTTCTGAGCGAAGTAGAGTCTGCCTTTTCTTCCACCGAAATAATAGGTAATGCATCTTGCACCACACTAACAGAATAGCTAATGGAATCTCGGTTGCGTAAAAACTCGTTCGAAGTAGAAATGGAATATATTTTGTCTTTTAAGAAAACTTGCGAGGCCGTAAATCTATTATCCTCCGATGGTTGAACAAGAAATGAAGTATCGGCAAACGAAATTGACATTTGCTTGGTGTTTTGTGTATTAAAATTCCAGGTAACCTTGGTGCCTGCCGGTATGATAAGATCGCCAGCGTTTTGTAGAGTTTCGTTTTTCTTTCCTAAATACTTTGGATAATCTAGTTGAATTGAGAAGTCCATGAGAATGGGCTTCGGCACTGCTACTAACTCAAAATTTTTGGAAGAAAAATTATCTGCCTCCAGCTGAAAAGAAATATTTTTCTGAACATTTTTAAAGAGAAAGCTAAATTCGTTTTTGCTTTCTTTCACAAGTTTGTATTCGCTACCTTCTAAGTTCACAAATATTTGATCGGGCAGAATTTCCCCTTCCATTTTTACTTGCAGCAAAAAATCTTCCTGCTGTGGGGTGGTCAAGTCTTTATTTTGAATAACAAACTGGAAAGGAGCTAGCTTTTCAAAATAAGTTCCGTGTTTTATTAAGCGGTTGGTGCTTTCGGTGATAATACTTGGAGAACGAAATAAGACTGCAAAAAATAATAGTAGTGGCACCAAGGCATATTTCAAATATTTTTTATTCTGACTTAGGTCAATGGCAGAAGTAAAAGGAATGGGCTTAAGTTCACCTATTTTTTGGTTGATGCTGGCGTATACCAAGTCTTGGTTTCCGGATACACCATCTATAGACGATAGCTGCTGCAGCTGTAAAACATTTAAGAGCTTATCTTGTACGTTTGAAAAGTGCTTGCCAATTATTTCGGATGCCTGCTCGTTTGTAAGCACCTCCCCCATGTTATTGATGCGCAGCAATGGAATTACAATAAGCCTAGTTAAAATATATCCATTGGTTAATATGAAAAGGTAAAAGAATATAGTTCTGAAGGTGGTGCTAAAATGTCCGTAGTATTCTAAAACTGCAATTGATAAATAGAAAGCTAAAATTGCACCAACAGTATAGAGCACACCGCGAATAAGCTGATTCTTATAATACTTGCGTATAAACTCATCTAGCTTACTAATTAGTATTTTATATTCTGAAGTATGCATCTGCTATAAAGATAGTAAAAAGAGAGAAAATCCATATTCATTAGGCTGCTGTTTCATATCGTATGCGAACATACTGATTCAACGCTCAAACAGCAAGCTTTGTTGCACAAGAAATGTTAATAAATGGAAAGAGTGCTATTTTACTAGGGTGACAGTACCTTTTTGATCAATAAGAGAACCGTCATTTAAGGTAGCTTTCAGCACATATACATAAACGCCAGGGTTGGCTTTTTCGCCCTCGGGAGTATTTCCGTCCCAACCTTTGGCAACATCGGTAGATTCAAAAACCGGATTTCCCCAGCGGTTGTAAATGATAAAGTTTATATCACGTATGCAAATGCTACGTGGGCGGAATAAATCATTTCTTCCATCCGCGTTTGGCGAAAAGGCGTTTGGTAAAAAAAACTCTCCACAAGGTGGTGGAGGTAGCGGCTCATCACCTAACAAGGTCCACTGCGAAAAAAAACTTGCTCCTGTTACCGTAACCTGATTCATTGTTGGGTTATCAATTCCAACAGGTGGATTTTCCCATTGGTTTCCACTCCATCTCCAAGCACGCAGACTATCTTCTAGTAATAAATTATTGCTCCCGCCTGAGTTGTCCCATTCCGAATCTCTATAGGTAAAAATAATGTCTGCAGCAGGGTTGCTGTTGTAGTTAAAGGCATCGGTAATCCAATATCTATCGGCACAAATATTTGACACATCGAGACTCACAGATAAATCAATAAGATTAGAAACATTGGTGGGTAGTGGGCGATTGTTTGGATTTGCGGTTGTAGAAGTAGGATAGGTAGAAACCGATAAACTTCCTACACCATTTTGTACGCCTGCCGTTTTCACATTAAATAAAAATGGAATGTAAGTGCCTGTTGTTGTTCCAAAGGGATAGGTATAATTTTTTCCTGCTCCAGAATTTCCCAACTTCCAATCTACAATACCATAGCCATTTCCTGTTGGAGGAGCTTCCGATTCAGAAATAATATATCCAGTAGTTCTGGTAATTGCTGCAGGGGCTGCATTTGTGACAATTACTATTTTACTATTCAAATCAAACGGACTGCTTTTAAGCATTAGCACACCTGTACTTCCGCCCACATAAGTATTGATGTTAAGAATTTTTTTGCTGCCCTGCCTGCAATCTAAATTATTGAAAGTGGTAGATTGTGTGCCGGTAATAGTTTGAGTGGTTGCACCATCTAAAATAACTGTTCCTGTAGTAGGATCCAAACATCCGGATGGCTCGCGGTTGGTCCAATCGCGTGTAAGATAAATATCGCCTTTGTTGTGAACGAAGCCGCTTACTTCGTTTATAATATGTCCATCTACATAAACGATGGCGCCAAGATCTACTGTAATGTCTGTCCCGCCATTAAATAAATTTGTTTGCGCAAACGTGAAATTTGCAGAAGCAATTAACAGGAACGATGAAAATAAATTCTTTAACATGGATATTGAATCGAGCTATAAAGATACAAAAAAACTGCTCGGTGAAAAAACTTACAAGGGAATATTCCCGTGCTTCTTCTTAGGGAGCTTATCGACTTTATTTTCCAACATTTTAAATGCTGAGATTAATTTAGCGCGGGTATCTTCAGGTTTAATTACTTCATCTACGTATCCTCGCTCTGCTGCGCGATAGGGGTTCGCAAAATGCTCTACGTATTCTTCTTCTTTAGTTTTAATACTGAGCGGAGTCGAAGCATCGCCTTTAAAAATTATTTCTACTGCTCCTTTAGCGCCCATCACGGCAATTTCGGCAGTGGGCCAAGCGTAATTCATATCAGCACCAATGTGCTTGGAGTTCATTACATCATAAGCGCCACCGTATGCTTTGCGAGTAATAACAGTAACACGTGGCACGGTAGCTTCGCAAAAGGCATAAAGTAATTTTGCTCCGTTGGAAATTATTCCATTCCACTCCTGGTCGGTGCCGGGTAAAAATCCTGGAACATCTTCAAAAACTAAAAGCGGAATATTAAAGGAATCACAAAAGCGAACAAAGCGTGCTGCTTTTTGAGAAGAATTAATATCTAACACGCCTGCTAAAAACGCTGGTTGGTTTGCAACAATCCCTGTGCTGCGTCCTGCAATACGGGCAAAACCTACTACAATGTTTTCGGCAAAGTTTTTATGCACTTCGAAAAAAGTACTTGTATCCACTACTCCGCTAATTACCTCCCGCATGTCGTAAGGCTGATTAGGATTTTCAGGGATTATATTAGAAAGTACTTTTGAATCGGGTGCAGAGAAATCAGCAACAAAAGGAGGCTGCTCTTCACAGTTCTGTGGTATGTAGCTCAATAGTTTTTTCAAATAATTTATACACTCCACTCCATTGGCACAGGAAAAATGTGCCACTCCCGATTTTGCAGAATGTACTGATGCTCCTCCAAGCTCTTCGGAAGTTACTTCTTCGTGCGTAACGGTTTTTACTACGTTAGGTCCCGTTACAAACATGTAGGAAGTGTTTTCCACCATCAAAATAAAATCGGTAATGGCAGGCGAATAAACAGCGCCTCCAGCGCAAGGGCCCATGATGGCAGACAGTTGAGGAATCACTCCCGATGCTCGGGTGTTGCGATAAAATATATCGGCATAACCGCCAAGCGAAACAACACCTTCCTGAATTCTTGCTCCACCACTATCATTTAATCCAACAACAGGAGCTCCATTCTGCATGGCAAGGTCCATGATGCGACAAATTTTTTCGGCATGTGCTTCGGCTAAAGAACCACCAAATACGGTAAAGTCTTGTGCGAAAACGTAGGTTAACCTACCATTCACCGTACCATAGCCAGTTATCACTCCATCGCCTAAATATTTTTCCTTTTCTAAGCCAAATTCTGTGGAGCGATGTGTAACGAACATTCCAATTTCCTCGAAGCTGCCATCATCCATAAAAAAATGAATGCGCTCTCGTGCGGTAAGCTTGCCCTTTTTGTGCTGACTCTCGATACGTTTTTCGCCTCCGCCTAATTTGGCTTCCTTGATCTTGTCCTCTAGCTCTTGAAGTTTCTTTTTCATGCTTTTAGAATGTACAATCCCAATCCGCCTACTCCGCTATAAGTCATTCGGACCCGATGGACAGGTAGTTATTGAGAGAACACGAATATACGAATTACGAATATCGAGTTATGAAAAAAATTAAGAGATGCCAGCGGAAACGGATCAGGCGACCACAAAGATTATTCAAAATCCTTAAGAGGATTACAATCCTTTATTTTCCGAAGCTACGTTGTCGGAGGAATTCATCAGAAGCTCCAAATTCTGAATCCTAGTTTTTAGTTTATCAATCTCTACTTTGGTTTTTTGTAGTTCCACTTCTGCATTATTTCTTACATAATTTTCAAAGAAAACTGATACGAGCTTGTGCTTTACCCCATCTATGTAGCTAGTCTCAACGGCCCAATCAACTGGCTCTGCCACCCTTGCAATTACAAAACTTGTGCTGTAAGTGCCATTGTCTTTCATGGCATGCCCAATAAAATCTGAGGATATAAGATAATCACCGGCCATGATGTTTTCACCCTTGTCAATTACCCACATCACTCCGTTTCCTACAGCCATTACTAAATTAGGATTCTCAACGCTATACGGCAGTGTGCTCTCTTCTAATGCCAAAAATGCTCCCATTATTTTTGGATCATTGGGGCGCGTAGATATCTCCACCCCGTAAATAATTTCTGAATCTTTATTATTATGCATGTATTGATTGTCGCCAGTTAAGGCTACCAGCATACCTTTTTCTATCGACTGATCTGTCCAGGCATAGTGAGATCCTGTAAAAGCATTGTAAGAAACCGTTGCTCCGGCTACTGATATTGTGCCTTCCTGTATTCCTGCTTGCCTCAAGGAAATAATAGTACCGTCATTCGTAGTTCTGTCAAAGGTTGAAACTGTTGCTCCGGCCGCTTGAACGTGCAATTTGGTAGTGGGTGCGGTTATTCCTCCTATCCCTACATTACCAGAGGCCCGCTGGATCGCCATAGTCACAAGTCCTGTTGGGGAGCCGGTATGACTAAGAATGAAGAACGTATTGTTGGGAAGAGTGAAGGCTATGCCCCCCAGCGTAGGGTTTGGATCTGCTGAATAAAGCAAAGAAAATCCGTAATCATTGTCGCAACACACATCATCCTCATTAAAAAATATCCTCCCTGAAGTCTGCGCAGACACATAATTCGTTTGGATTTTTATTCCCTCCTTTCTTGTAGAATTGGTGTAGAACCCTGCATCTCCGTTCACTTCTAATTTGTGGTTGGGCGTAGTAGTTCCAATTCCAACATTGCCATTATTTAATATCACCATTTTTTGAACTGCTGGCGAGCCTGTTCCAAATTTAATATTACCCGTTGCCGTTTCTGCATCGATGACTACATTGCCCACTCCCGGGGAACTAAAATTTCTAAGCACTAAATCTCCTGTGACTGCATAAGCAGAGAAACAACCTGCACAGGTAGAATAACCAAGTTGTCCTACTCCAACTCCATCTCCAATTCGTAATGATGGATTAGTTGCAGATACTATATCTAAATTGGCATTGGGGGTGGTGGTTCCAATACCTACATTTCCGCCCATGAAAATACCCGGATAATTGTTAGTGGCTCCGGTAGCATTAAAATATCCTGCAATATTGGTAGTTGATGCACCCGTCACTTCCGCCCATACCCCATAGCCTGTACCAGCTATGCAGGGCCACCGCATCAGAATTTAAGCAAATTATCGAGATAATCGTCATTCCATCC
>CAYZTB010000076.1:0-11590 GCA_964481195.1 uncultured Bacteroidia bacterium
ATTTTTTATTGACGTATAAGAAAAGTGGAGGTAGGATAGTAAATCTCCCAGAAAAACTCTAGTCTAATTTTAAAACTGCAACAAAAGCGCTTTGTGGGATTTCCACGTTGCCGATTTGTTTCATTTTCTTTTTACCTTCCTTTTGTTTTTCTAAGAGCTTACGTTTACGAGAGATATCACCTCCATAGCATTTTGCAGTAACATCTTTGCGTAAGGCAGAAATTGTTTCGCGAGCTATAACCTTTGCTCCAATCGCAGCTTGAATGGCAATTTGAAATTGCTGTTGTGGAATTAACTCTTTTAATTTCTCGCAAATCTTTCTTCCAAACACATGTACGTGACTTTTGTGAATTAAGGCAGAGAGCGCATCTACCTGATCGCCATTTACTAAAATATCTAATTTGGCAAGATCAGATTCGCGGTAATCCAGCGGGTGATAATCAAACGAAGCATATCCTTTGGAAATACTTTTCAGTTTATCATAAAAATCAAATACCACTTCTCCCAATGGAAGTTCAAAAGTTAATTCTACTCTATCGGTTGTAAGGTAAACTTGGTTTTTGATAATCCCTCTTTTCTCCATACACAGATTCATGATGCTCCCTACAAAATCTGCTTTGGTAATGATGTTGGCAATAATATAGGGCTCCTCAATTTTTTCCATCATAGTTGGGTCTGGCATTTCTGATGGGTTGTTCATCATTTTCATTTTCCCCTTGGTGTCGTACACTTTGTATCCTACGTTTGGAACGGTAGTAATTACATTCATATTAAACTCCCTGTCTAATCGCTCCTGCACAATTTCCATGTGTAATAATCCTAAGAATCCGCAGCGAAAACCAAATCCTAAGGCAGCAGATGATTCAGGCTCCCAAGTAAGTGAGGCATCGTTAAGCTGTAGTTTTTCCATGGCATCGCGCAGCTCATCAAAATCATCGGTAGTAACCGGATAGATTCCTGCAAATACCATTGGCTTTACATCTTCAAATCCTTGTATCCCTTTAGCCGGGTTAGCTACTAACGTAATGGTATCGCCAACTTTTACTTCGCTAGCTTTTTTAATGCCAGAAATAATATAACCTACGTTTCCGGTCTCAACAATATCTTTGGGAGTTTGTTTTAATTTTAAAATTCCAATTTCGTCAGCATTATATTCATTGCCGGTATTTACAAATTTTATTCTATCGCCCTTTTTTAATTCCCCATTAAAAATTCTGAAAAAGGCTATGATGCCTCTGAAAGAATTAAATACGGAATCAAAAATCAATGCTTGCAATGGTTCTTTCGAATCTCCTTTGGGAGCAGGAACTCTGGCTATAATGGCAGCTAATATTTCATCAACACCTAATCCGGTTTTTCCACTTGCTTTTAAAATATCCTCTCGCTTACATCCAATGATATCAACCATTTGATCCGATACTTCATCCGGCTTAGCAGATTCCATATCACATTTATTTAGCACCGGAATAATTTCCAAATCATTATTTAGCGCTAAGTACATATTGGAAATTGTTTGAGCCTGAATACCTTGCGATGCATCAACTAAAAGTAAAGCGCCTTCGCAAGCTGCAATAGCTCGGGATACTTCATACGAAAAATCAACGTGACCTGGAGTATCAATTAAATTCAAATAATATTTTTCTCCTTCATGGATGTATTCCATTTGTATAGCATGACTTTTAATAGTGATGCCACGCTCACGTTCAATATCCATATCGTCTAAAACCTGCGCCATCATTTCGCGCTTATTGATAGTTTTAGTTGTTTCAAGCAAACGATCGGCTAGCGTGCTTTTGCCATGGTCGATGTGAGCGATGATACAGAAATTACGAATATTTTTTAAAGGAATAGCCATTGGGCTGCGAAAGTAACTAAAATACAGCTATCTATTTTAAACCCAAAAAGTTCAATTGAACTTTTTGCCCGAAAGGCAGACATTGAAAATGAAAAAGTTAACCTTTGCTTTAGAAGAAATAAAATCTTTCATTTTCAATGTATGGGTTAACCCTGACCAAATTGTTGTTTTGCAACGATTTGCGTCAAATATGTGGGGAAATTTATTAACCCAATTGCAAAATCCGGGTTAAAAGTATAAGATGTGAAGAATAAGAAAAATTAAGATTCTCTGGAGAGCAGTTTCTCGGTTAAATTCAGCAGATTATTCTTTTTATCTGAATCGGCATTTACCTTTTCAAGTGAAGTTATTGCCTTTTGATGAAAGAAGAGAATTTCTCCCTCAGTAACTTTTTTAATATTTACAAAATCATAAATACGAGTTACGGCTTCAATTTTTTCATTAGAGTCTCTATCGTTAGTCGTTTTAATGCCAATCCATTGCTCCAACTCTTCGCTAAGTAAAGGGCTTGTCATAGCCATTTCCCTGGCTTTTATGAGCAGAAAGGTTTTTTTATTTGCAATGATATCCCCGCCTTTTATTTTTCCAAATTTACCTTCTTCGCCATATACATCCAATAAGTCGTCCTGCAATTGAAAGGCAATCCCTATATTTTTTCCAAACTCATATAAATGTTTTGCGTCTTCATCGGATGCGCCACCAATTAACCCACCAATTTTTAAACTAGCTGCTAGGAGCACTGCCGTTTTTAGTTCAATCATTTTTAAATACTGAGGGATGGAAATTTTATAGCTCTGTTCGTAATTCAAATCTAGTTGTTGTCCTTCGCAAACGCCAATAGCCATTTCATTAAACGTGCTTAATACGTTAATTAATATTTGTGGTTCAAGTTTGCTGTCGGAAATTAGCTGGATAGCTTTTACCATCATTACATCGCCACTTAGTATCGCAACGTTATTATTCCATTTTTGATGTACTGTAGGTTGCCCTCTCCTTATGGGAGCATTATCCATAATATCATCGTGCACTAAGGTGAAGTTATGGAACAGCTCCACAGCAAGTGCAGAGGATAAAGCTTTTTCAGTTTCTTCTTTATAAAGTTTGCAGGCAGTTAAAACAAATAATGGGCGAATTCTTTTTCCGCCAAGCGATAACATGTAGCGAATGGGCTCGTATAATTCAGGAGGAGTATTAGCGAGTGAGGTTGAAAACTTTTCAACGGCAGCACTAATTTTATTTTGAAGATCCGGAATCAAAAGAATTATTTTCCAATAATGTATTGAGTATTCGCTATCACCTTTTTCAGCCCCTCTTCGAGTGGAATAAATGGTTTGCCAAGTAGCGTTTTCATTTTAGTTGCATCTGGCATTCTTCGGGTCATGTCGCCTTCTGGAAGAGGAGGAAGGTGAATTATTTTAGATTTAGAATTGGTAATTTTGATGATAGTATTAGCAAGCTCTAAAATAGTCATCTCCAAATCACTGCCAATGTTAACAACATCATTCACAAATTTATTTTTATAAAAAGCATTTGAGGTAGCAGCAATGTTATCATCGATAAAGCAAAAAGTTCGCGTTTGCTTGCCATCTCCATAAATTTCAATGTTTTCATTTTTTAAAGCACGACTAATAAAACGAGAAATGACAAAATCTTTGCTTTGCTTAGGGCCATAGGTATTGAAAAATCGAAAGATAGCGTAGTCGAGACCAAATTCTTTTTTATACGCTTTCATATATGCTTCGCCAATATTTTTTACAATGGCATATGGGAGTCTTGAGTTAAGCGGGGTAGTTTCTTCGTGCTGAGGAAGCTCTACCGGCTCGCCATATACTTCGGAGGAGGAGGAGAAGTAAACACGTTTTACGCCTGTGCTTTTAGAAAGGTTTAAAATGTTTTTAATTCCGGTTACATCGTTAAGTACTTTTACGGGGTTGGCCTGCGTGCGCTTAACGCCCACCATTGCGGCATAATGAAAAACATAGTTGGGCTGAAAAGAAAAAAAGATATTTGAAATATCCTCAAACATATTTACATCGGCCTTAATAAATCGGATGTTGTCATTATTCGATACAGGAACTTTTTCTAGTTCGCCAGTGGATAAGTCATCTACAATGACTAGGTGATTTTTTTTGTCTTCCGAAAGCTTTTCAGCCAAAGCGCTAGCAATAAATCCAGCACCGCCAGTTATTAATATCTTATTCATGAATTATTCTTCAGCGAGTTTAACTAAGTAATTGCCATAGCCGCTTTTTAAAAGGGGCTCTGCTAATTTTAATAGCTGTGTTTTGTCTATATACTTCATTCGGTATGCAATTTCTTCGATGCATCCAATTTTTAAATCTTGACGTTCCTCAATTACTTGAACAAACTGACCTGCTTGCATTAAGGAAGAGAAGGTGCCGGTATCCAACCAAGCAGTGCCTCGGTCTAGTATGCCAACTTTTAGCTTTCCATTATTCAAATATTCTTTATTTACATCTGTAATTTCGTATTCGCCCCTCGGACTTGGTTTTAATTCCTTTGCTATTTTTATTACAGAATTGTTGTAGAAATATAGTCCAGGAACTGCATAATGAGATTTTGGTTGCTTAGGTTTTTCTTCGATGGATATCGCATTTCCTGCTTTATCAAAGGCAACAACGCCATAACGTTCTGGGTCTGATACGTGATAGGCAAACACAACACCACCATCCGGATTTTGATGTTGCTTTAATAATCTGCCAAGCCCTGCACCATAAAAAATATTATCCCCAAGTATTAAGGCTACTGAATCATTGCCAATAAATTTTTCTCCAATTACAAAAGCTTGAGCGAGTCCGTTTGGAATTTTTTGCTCTGCATACGTAAACTTGCATCCAAGCGATGAGCCATCTCCTAACAATTTTTGAAAGCTTGGCAGATCGTGAGGCGTAGAAATGATAAGCACCTCATTAATTCCTGCCATCATCAGTACGGATAATGGATAGTATATCATGGGCTTATCGTAAATAGGCATTAGCTGCTTACTTACAGCCAAAGTTAGAGGATGCAATCGAGTGCCGGAACCACCTGCTAAAATTATTCCTTTCATCTATTTTATTATTATTTCGAATGTAAGAAAAATGTTAATCGCTACAAAACGATTAACATTCTAATTAGTGTACCTAATCTTTATCATCATCAAAATCGTCCCTATCTTCTTCCTCCACATCGATAAAAGGCTTTTCTAAAATATCTTTTACAGCCATTCTTTTTTCAAGCGATAACAGTATGGAAGGCAACAAAAGTAAATTGGTGGTTAAGGAAACTAACAAGGTGACAGAAATTAAAATTCCCATTGCTACAGTACCTCCAAAGGTGGATGCTGCGAAAATGGCAAATCCAAAAAATAAAATAATGTTTGTGTAAATCATACTGTTTCCTAACTCGCGAATTGTACGTGAAATAGCTTTGGAGCGATTTTCATGCAACTTACGCAACTGGTGCCGGTATTCAGTAAGAATATAAATGGTTCCATCGGAGGCTATTCCAAAAGCAATACTGAAAATTAATATCGTAGATGGCTTAAAAGGAATTCCTGCAAAACCCATTATCCCCGCAGTTATTGCTAGCGGAATCAAACAAGGAAGTTTTGACAAAACAATGATTGGCACAGACCGAAATAATGCTAGTCCAATAATTAGAATAGCAAGAATAGCAATCATTAAACTGATGAAAAGATGATGAAATAAATACGCATTACTTTTTAAGAACACGTGACTGAATCCGGTTAGCGCAACGTTGTATTTTAAACTATCGGCTACCCAGGCATTTGTCTCTCTATCAAAGTTGAATATAGAATCTACTTTAGGTTTTATTTCGTCAATTAATTTTTGTAAAGAATCGGTACCTACATCAGCCATTTGATAGCTTACGCGAGTGTACCGCTTGGTACTATCCATGAATGCCGCCAGCTTATTTTCCTTGCCTTTAACAGTTTGCGTATAATCGCGCAGCTTTGCTAGCTCCATAGCCCCGGGAAGCACTCTGTATTTTTTAGGATCACCGTAGTTGTAGGCTTGATAAGCATATTTTAATCCTTCAACAATTGAAACCGGTTTTGAGAACGCATCATATTTATTTATCATGCGCTGAAGCGATTGTATTTTATATAGCGTAGCTCCTGCCGAGCCATTTCTATCTGCAAAAACACCATTTGCTTTTTTAGTATCTACATTTATCTCAAAAGGCATAACTCCATGAAAATTATGTTCGAAGAAATGAAGGTGGGTATAAACAGGATCTTTTTTCGGTAAATCATCTACTAGGTAACCGTTCACTTTAATTTTAGTCATCCCCACTAATGAAATAAGTGTAATAACTGTGATAGTAATATATATTGCCTTTCGATGATTGTGAACTAGATAATCCACCATTTCCATAGTACGAGCTACAGTACGGTTTTGTAGGTGCTTTGTATAGCGCGGAGCTGGCGCAGGTAAGTAACTATAAATGATAGGAAGAAGTATGTGTGAGATGGCGTAAGTAGCCATAACGTTTATTGCAGCAACAATACCAAACTCAACGAGCAGCGAGCTGTTGGTAAAGAAGAACACACCAAATCCAATGGCAGTAGTGATGTTGGCTAAAAAATTGGACATACCAACTTTTTGTATGGTCCGAGCTAATGCCTTCATTTTATTGCCATGTTGAACTAGCTCTTCCTGGTATTTGTTAATGATGAAAATGCAGTTGGGAACTCCAATCACAAGAATAAGTGGAGGAATAAGACCTGACAAAATAGTAATGCGGAAACCCATTAGCTCGAGTGTGCCAACAGAAACCACAACCCCAACTAAGCAAACTATAATGGAAAAGAAAACAGCAATGAATGATCGGAAGAATAAAAATAAAATGATAGAGGTAACAAGGACAGCTAGCAGGAGAAATAAAACCATCTCACCCGAAACTTTTTGCATAAATACGGTTCGTATGTATGGCATGCCGGAGTAGTGCAGGTCTATGTTGTTTTCTTTTGCAAATTCTTTGCCAAGCGCCTCAATTTCCAGCGACATGGAAATTCTCTTTTGAGAATTAAGATGGTTTTTTTCGAAAGTGATTGCCATCAACGTGGCGTTGGAATCAGAATTGAAAATTAACCCTTCGTAAAAAGGCAAATCAATAATTTTTTGATGTAAGCTATCTAGCTCCGCCTGTGAAATTGGTTTTTGCTGAATAAGTGGAACAAAATCAAATTTGCTTAAGCTATCGTTACGCTTCATATCATAAAGCGTAGCAACAGATAGCACATCTTGAATTCCTTCTATCGATTTTATTTTTTCGCTTAAATCATACCAAGCGTTAAATTTTTTCAACGTATAAAAATCGGCATCTTTGAAGCCGAGCACCATTACGCTGCCATCTTCTCCGTAAAGGGATTTTAATTTTTCATAATCTAAATAGGCCTGATCATCAACAGGCAGCGCTCGTGCATAGGTATAGGAAAGTTCAATTTGAGAAGCACGCCAGCCAAAAAAAGCAGTGAGCAGAACCAGCCCGGAAAGGAATGCAATTCGGTTTCGTAAAATAAGTCTGCTAAGTCCAACCCACATAAGATGCGAAGATATAAAAGATGGTTAAGCTAATCGTATAAATGCTGACTTTGTATGCTAAAACACGTACTTTCTTATTCGTATATTCGTGCCAGTCCATGGATTCATTAAATCTTCTTTCCAAGCTCACTTTCCGTAGATTTTCGAATGCCGGAAAAGTACTGGCTGGCTACTATTATTCCAAATGGACAAAGAAGCCCCATCAATGGGGAATGCCCATCAGCATTGCTATTGAACCAACCACCAGTTGTAACTTGCGCTGTCCGGAATGCCCCAGCGGACTAAGAAGCTTTACCCGCGAAACGGGAATGTTGGACGAGAATTTTTTCCAAAAGACCATTGAAGAACTGCACAAAGAAATTTTTTACCTCACCTTCTATTTTCAGGGCGAGCCATACCTGAATCCAAAATTTTTGGATATGGTGAAATATGCTTCTGAAAAAAATATTTATACCGCCACTTCTACCAACGCACATTATTTAGAGGATGTAAATGCAAAAGCTACGGTTGAATCCGGATTAGATCGATTAATTATTTCCATTGATGGCACCACGCAGGAATCGTATGAGTCGTATCGAGTAGGGGGCGACTTGAAAAAAGTAATTGAAGGAACAAAAAATATTTTGAAGTGGAAGAAAGTTCTCAAATCAAAAACACCACATGTTATTTTTCAGTTTTTAGTAGTTCGTCACAACGAACACCAAATAGAAGATGTAAAAAAACTTGGAGAGAAACTTGGCGTTGATGAAGTGAAATTTAAAACTGCGCAAGTGTATGATTTTGAAAATGGCAATGATTTAATTCCCTTAAACGAAAAATATTCGAGGTATAAAATTACCACCCCCTCTTCAGAGCTACGCTCCCAACCTTCGGTTGCCCCCGAAGGGGGAGAAACTGGCGCGCGCTATTCCTTCCCCAATGGGGAAGGTCAGGATGTGGCATCTTGCTGGAAAATGTGGCACTCCTGCGTAATTACGTGGGATGGAAAAATTGTTCCTTGCTGTTTTGACAAGGATGCCAAGCATCAGTTGGGAGATTTAAAAACAAGAACTTTTAAAGATATTTGGTTTAATGGCTCCTACACAAAATTTCGTACATCGCTTTTAAAATCCAGAAAAGAAATAGATATTTGTAAAAATTGTTCGGAAGGAGCGAAGGTGTGGGTTTAAAAAGTCCCTCCTCCGTAGGAGTCCTTTCGGACCTGCCTCCCCGCAGGGGAGGAAAAGGTATCTTTTAAAAATACTGTTAAACATGAAAAAACCACTATCCCTTTTTGTCTACTGTCTATTCTCTATTGCTTACTGCTTTACCCAACCAACAACCTGGATTTCCAACGGAGTTGGTGGTGGAGGTGCGCTGTATTCGCCCAGCATTAATCCTGCTAACAGCAGCGAGTATTACATCGCCTGCGATATGAGTGAGCTTTTTCACACAACAGATTTCGGACTATCCTATTCGCAAACACATTTTTCGGAACTCATTGGTGGGCATAACTCAAAGGTTTGCTTTACATCGACAGCCAATTTACTTTACAGCATCAGCTATCCCGATCCTGCACAAATTGCTATTCCTGTAAAGAGCACAGACAATGGAGTAGCTTGGTCAGCTCTTGCAGGAAATCCGGATCCATCGCAGGATGCAAATACTATTCACGTGGATTATGCTACCCCAGCTCGTATCGTACTTTCTAATTATGGAGCTATTTATTTTTCTTCAAACGGAGGAACCAGCTTTACACAAATACATACGGCAGCAAATAACGGGGCAGGCAATGTGGTAGGCGGTGTTTTTTTTGACGGACAAAATATTTACATAGGCACCAACGATGGAGTTTTGGTTTCTACAAACGGAGGTGCTTCATTTACAACCGTTACCATAACAGGTATTACATCCGGACAACAAATTTGGTCGTTTGCAGGAGCAAAAGTGGGAGGGACTACACGCTTTTTCTGTCTAACTGCAAACTCCGGAGATATTTATGTTGGGCTGCAAGGTTCCGACTATACAGGGTTTTACAAAAGTGTTTACTCCTGCGATTACGGCAGTACACAGTGGGTAGCAAAAAACACAGGCATCACGCTCAATACCGACTACCCTATGTTTGTGGATATGGCAGAGAATGATATCAATACTGCATATCTTGCCGGAAGCAGCGCAAGCGGTAATCCTATCATTATGAAAACTATAAATGCCGGTACAAATTGGTCGCATACGTTTCTCACCACCAATAATCAAAATATAATCACAGGTTGGAGCGGATATCAAGGAGATAAAGGGTGGAGCTGGGGCGAATGTCCTTTTGGATTTGATGTTAGCGCAACCAATAAAGATGTTGTTGTGTTTGGGGATTTTGGTTTTGTACACAAAACAAATAATGGAGGCACCAGCTGGCAGCAAGCATACACAGATATAACATTTCAACATGCTGCGGGTGCGCCCACGCCCACAAAGCAAGAATATAAATCTGTAGGGCTGGAACAAACTACTTGCTGGCAAGTGTTTTTTATGGCCGCAACAAATAACATGTGGGCTAGCTTTTCAGACATAGGAGGTATACGCTCCACCGATGGAGGGAATAAATGGTCGTATAACTACACCGGTAATTCTGTCAACTCCACCTATCGAGTTGCACAAGGAAACAACGGAACACTTTACGCAGGCACTTCCAACGTACACGATATATACCAAAGCACTTACTTACAGGATTCAAAGTTGGATGTGAACGATGCCAATGGAAGAATTGTTTACTCCACGGATAATGGACTTAACTGGACTGTACTGCATCAATTTGGTCATCCAGTTTTTTGGGTTGCGTTAGATCCCAATAATCCAAACCGTGCTTATGCTTCAGTAATTCATTACGGTGCTGGAACAGGAATGGGAGGGGTTTACCGTTGTGATAACTTAAATTTATTAGCGGCCTCAACCTGGACTTTAACCCCTGCACCACCTAATACCGAAAAACATCCAGCATCGTTGGTTGTTTTGAATGATGGAAAATTAGTTGCCGCCTATTCCGGACGAAGAAATTCAGGTGGAACTTTTACTCCCAGCTCAGGTTGTTTTATTTATGACCCTGCTGCAAATTCATGGACGGATGTTACACATCCCGGAATGAAATACTGGACCAAGGATATTGTGGTTGATCCAAATGATGCAACTCAAAATACCTGGTATGTAGGAGTTTTCAGCGGCTGGGGAGGAGCAGCCAATGGACTTGGAGGATTATATAAAACCACCAATCGTGGAACTTCCTGGACAAAGCTGACGGGATCAACATTGGAGCGCGTTACCTCGTGTACGTTTAATCCTACTAATATGAATGAGCTTTATTTAACTACGGAAACACAGGGATTATGGATGAGCAACAACATCAATGCTGGCTCTCCAACTTTTTCTAATGTTTCTTCTTATCCTTTCAGACAGCCCGAACGAATTTTCTTTAACCCTACTAACACAAACGAGATGTGGGTAAGTAGTTTTGGAAATGGAATGAAGATGGGAACGCTTATACCAAATGCTGTACCTGAATTTTATTCAAAAAATTTTTCTGTTTATCCGAACCCATCGAAGGGCAATTTTGGAATACAGATTGAAGAATATAGATTACAACCTCAGGAGTTAGTAGTGTACAATGTATTTGCCGAGCGAGTTTATGCTAATACTATTTACTCAAGACTAACTACTATAAACTTGAGTTTTCTGATTAACGGAGTTTACTTTTTGAAAATTGGAAGCACCGCAAAGAAGATTATAATTCAACAATAATTTTTAGTGTCGTCAGGTCTTCCGACCTGACGAAAAACCCCCGCTCCAACACAACTATATTTGCAGGATGTCGCTACGCCATCGTTCCCAACTAGTCGATTATACCGATGCGACATATCTTTTAGTCCAATTACAATGGAATATGTCGATTGGTATTATACCAGAATATTTTGGACTAATTTTTAAAGAGTAATGGTATTATTCATGTTTTTTTATTACCACTACTTGTAACGAATGGCTAAACTTGTTGGACTCTGAAAAAATCTTCACACTGCTTTATGATTCATTAAAATTTTTTATTACGTTAGGTCAGAAGACCTGACGGCACTCGAAGATAGTTTACCAGCATCTGCCACTCGCTGCTGCTCAGGCTTTGGATTAATTGGTAGTATTTGGT
>CAYZTB010000077.1:0-11376 GCA_964481195.1 uncultured Bacteroidia bacterium
GGGTTGGGGTGGGCTTTAGTTTTTAATTTTATTTTCAATATTTGTTGTCGAATATCCATCCACAAAAGGAATTGACACCACCGTTCCTCCGTTTGCTTTTACCACATCGGCACCAACAATGTCTGCTTCTTTCCAGTCGCCACCTTTGGTTAAAACAGTTGGTTTAATTAGTGTAATTAATTCTAATGGAGTGGCTTCATCAAACACTATAATAGCCTCCACAAATTGTATGGAAGAAAGCAACAAAGCGCGGTCATTTTCTGATTGAATTGGTCTATTAACTCCTTTATTTAATTGTTTTACAGAATTATCTGAGTTTAAGCCAATTATGAGTATGTCACCTAGGTCAGCAGCTTTGCTTAAATAGTCGATATGACCGGGGTGTAATATGTCAAAACAGCCGTTCGTAAAAACGATCTTATGGTCCTTCATTCTCCAGATGGCAAGTTGCTTTAAAAGTTGGTCTTTTATAAGTATTTTTTTCTTGATAAATTCAAGATTATTTTTTGGTGTTTCCATATGGTCAAAGATATACAATTAGTTATTAGTCTTTAGTCGTTAGTCTTTAGTTTTTAGTTCTTAGTCCTTAGTTTCTAGTCCTTAGTCTATTGCTTATTACCTTCTGCCTTTTTCCCTTTTCCCTTTGCCTATTGGCTGTTTAATTCCCAATTCCCAATTCCTTCCTATTCCCTATTTTCTATTCCCTAATAACTATCTTCAATTTTGCTATTTTTGATTTTATACAAATGCATACTGCTTCCAATTTTCTAGACACAGAAATTACCTTTTTGAAAGGAGTAGGACCGGAGCGTGCCAAAACTTTAAAGAGCGAGCTCAACATCCATACGTTTCATCATCTGCTTACACATTACCCTTTTCGTTATGTGGATCGGACAAAGATGTATTCTATTAATGAAATAAATGGCGAGAAGCCTTTTGTGCAGTTTATTGGTAAGGTTGAATCTGTAGAACTGAAAGGCGCAAACAAAGGAAAGCGTTTAGTGGCGCAAGTATCGGACAAAACTGGAAGTATGGAACTGGTATGGTTTAAAGGAATAAAGTGGGTAGCGTCAAAATTAAAAACAGGCACTGAGTATATAGTATTTGGCAAGCCTAGTTTATTTAACGGTAGACTAAACATGGCTCATCCGGATATTGACCTTGCTACGGAAGAGAATTTAATAATTGTAAAAAAATTACAACCTGTGTACAGCACGGGGGAGGAGTTAAAATCAAAGTGGCTGGATAGTAAAGGTATCTGGAAGTTAGAGCGAACGCTAGTTGCGCTGATACGCAAAAATATTCCTGAAACACTTTCGCCTGAGATAATTAAAAAGTACAATCTTATTTCGCTCGAGGATGCATGCAAAATAATTCATACTCCTGAAAATAACGAGCTGCTTCAAAAGGCTATCTATCGCTTAAAGTTTGATGAGTTGTTTTTCCTTCAACTTCGCTTGCTTCAAATAAAGGGACTGCGTAAGAAAGAGTACGGTGGAATTGTGTTTGACAAAGTAGGGACATACTTCAATGATTTTTATAGTAATCATTTGCCTTTTGAGTTGACCAACGCACAAAAGCGTGTTCTTAAAGAAATCCGTATTGACCTAGGCACAGGTAAGCAGATGAATCGTTTGCTGCAAGGCGATGTAGGTAGCGGAAAAACCATTGTAGCTTTAATGAGTATGCTCATTGCGCTGGATAATGATTTTCAAGCTTGCCTAATGGCGCCTACCGAAATTTTGGCGAATCAGCATTATAAAAATCTCTCTAAACTTTTAAAAGATACTGGGATTACGATTGAACTCCTTACGGGTTCTGTAAAAAAGGCTGCACGTGTTCCCATTCACGAAAAATTGCAAAGCGGGGAGCTAAAAATATTAGTGGGTACGCATGCTTTGTTAGAAGACGAAGTGCAATTTAAAAATTTAGGAATGGTTGTTATTGATGAGCAGCATAAGTTTGGTGTGGCACAGCGTTCTAAACTTTGGAAAAAAAGCCAGCTTCAGAAAATTACTCCTGAGTCAGAATCATCGCAAGATTTTTCCCCCACGGGGAGGTCGGGAGGGGCCTTAACTTGGCTCCCCCCTCATATTTTAGTTATGACAGCTACCCCAATTCCTCGCACATTGGCAATGACTTTGTATGGTGATTTGGATGTATCTGTAATTGATGAACTACCTCCGGGAAGAACACCAATCAAAACGGTTCATCGTTCTTATGCGAAGCATGTTCAAGTGTTTCAGTTTATAAGAGAGCAAATAGCAAAAGGAAAACAAGTCTATGTGGTATATCCAATTATTGAAGAATCAAAAGTGTTGGATTATAAAAATTTGGAAGAGGGGTATGAGTTAATTAAGAAGAACTTTCTAGAGTCGGAATTCAAGATAGGAATGGTTCATGGGCGATTGAAGGCAGCTGTCAAGGAGGAGCAGATGAAGAAATTTGCTGCTGGCGAAACAAATATTTTAGTGGCAACAACTGTAATAGAAGTTGGTGTGGATGTGCCAAATGCTACGTTGATGGTAATTGAAAGCGCAGAGCGCTTCGGACTTTCTCAGCTGCATCAGCTGCGTGGAAGAGTAGGGAGGGGGGCAGAAGAGTCTTTTTGTATTTTAATGACTAAGCACGAATTATCTAGCGATGCTAGAACGAGAATGGACACGATGGTGCGCACCTCCGATGGATTTGAAATTGCAGAAACAGATTTGCGTTTGCGCGGTCCGGGAGATATGGCAGGAACACAGCAGAGTGGAATATTAGATTTTAAAATTGCGGATATCAGTAGGGACTCACAGCTATTGCAGTACACGCGTGGTATTGCTGAAGAATTATTGCATGCCGATCCTGAAATTTCAAAGCCCGAAAATAACCCTGTCCTTTTTGAACTAAACAGAATCAAAAAAGCAAAGCCCTATTGGGGAAGAATCAGTTAATTAATACTTTAGCAAAATGAAAAAATATTATCTAAGTTTTATTTTATTTGTATTTGCGGTTAGCTTATCGTTCGGACAAACAGCAAATAAAAAAACATATACCACTACGCCTACGTACGCAGAAATCATATCTACCTATAAATCGTTCGAAAAGAAAAGTGCTTTTTGCAAACTTTTTCAATATGGAACAACTGATGTAGGAAAGCCACTTCACTTGTTGGTGATTAGCAAAGGCAAGGTGTTTGACCCAATTACATTGCGCAAGCAAAACAAACGCATTCTTTTAATCAATAATGGTATTCACCCCGGAGAGCCGGACGGAATTGATGCCAGCATAGAAATGGTGCAAACATTAATTCAAGATGAAAGCAACATTCCAAACGATGTGGTTATTTGCATCATTCCGGTATATAATGTGGATGGATGTTTAAATCGAGGAAAATATTCTCGTGCAAATCAAAATGGACCAGAGGAATATGGTTTTCGAGGAAATGCACAGAACTTGGATTTGAACCGAGATTTTATAAAAGCAGATTCCAAAAATGCGCAAACGTTTACTGAAATATTTCAGATATGGAAGCCCAATGTGTTTGTAGACAATCATGTTTCTAACGGTGCAGATTATCAATACGTGATGACACTTATTACTACACAACGAGATAAATTACATCCTACACTCTCTAAATACATGACGGAAGACATGGTTCCTCAATTGTTCAGTAAAATGAAGTTGCGGAAGTTTGAAATGAGCACCTATGTGGATTCTCGAGGAGAAACTCCTGAAAGTGGGCTAGTGGAGTATTTGGAAACGCCTCGGTATTCTTCGGGCTATGCGGTATTGTTTAATTGTATGAGCTTTGTTCCAGAAACACATATGTGGAAACCATATAATGATCGTGTGTGGGCTACCTACGAATTAATGTTTTCATTTTTAGAAGTGATTCAAAAGGATGCACAAAAAATTGGTCAGCTAAAATCAGAGGCTGATTCTCAAATTAAAAAACAAAAAGAATTTGTTTTGAATTGGGAGCTTGACACCATGCGTTTCGATACGATTTCGTTTAATGGATTTGAAGCTTCGCATATTCCTAGCAGTATAAGTGGGAAAAACAGACTTTATTACGATAGGACAAAGCCGTTTACTAAAAGAATAAGATTTTATAACCATTATAAGCCTGTAGTTTCTGTACAAGCCTCTGCTGTATATGTTGTACCTCAGGCTTGGAATGGTGTTGTAGAAAGATTGAAAATGAATGGTGTAATTATGAAACGATTTGCAAAGGACACTTCGATTTCTTGCATTGTAAAATACATCACAGAATTTGAAACTTCAAAAAAGCCGTATGAAGGACATTACTCACATTACAATACAAAAGTGCGTATAGAAACACAAACAATTAATTTTTTTGAAGGTGATTATCTAATAGAAACAAATCAATCTTGCAATCGATATATCGTTGAAACATTAGAGCCACAAGGGGATGATTCTTTTTTTGCATGGAATTTTTTTGATGGTATTTTGCAGCAAAAGGAATGGTTTTCGGATTATGTGTTTGAAGAAAAAGCAGAAGAGTTGCTAAAAACGAACTCAAAACTATCCAAAGAATTTGAATCAAAGAAAAAATCTGATACTACTTTTTCCGATAATCACTGGGCTCAGTTAAGTTTCATTTATAGGAATTCTGTTTACTACGAAAAGTCGCATAACCGTTACCCGGTTTTTGGCTTGAATTCTACTATAGGTTTACCTATAAAGTAAATTTTTGCTTTCATTTCGTTGCAATTTGTTAATTCATTATAGAGAGAATATAATTGAATTTTAGATTTATTTTTTTACATTTGACCATATCTAAATATATATGGAAGAAATACATATCAAAGCTACCGAAGTATCACCTGAAGTAATTTTCAGCCCATCTAAAAAAGTTTTCTCTTTTTCGGGTTGGTCTAGACCAGAAAGCCCCTCTAAATTTTATGATCCAATTCTAAAATGGATTGAGGATAATGGAAGCGCGCAATTGAACAACGCAACAATTGATTTTAAGATTGAGTATTTTAATACACCATCTGCTCGAGTGCTAAGAGAGATTCTAGATATGTTAGATAAATTACACACCAAAGGCACTAAGATTACAATCAACTGGTACTTTGACGATGACAGTACTAAGGAGGAGTTTGAGTACGAATTTGCGCAAGGATTAAGCGTTCCAATCAATTTTTTACAAAAGGCTGATTAATTTTTCTTACTGACTATTAGTAGTTTACCTCTTCATATTATATGTATCTACATATAATATGAATACATATATTTGCAGAATGAAATTGTCTGAAGAGATAAAGCAAAAGAAATTCAAGAGTGAGTATCAGAAGTTGGCAATAAATCTAGTTTATACAGCTAACTGGTTAAACTATCATCACGAGAAGAGCTGTAGGAAATTTGGAATTACTTCAGAGCAGTTCAATATTC
Organism: uncultured Bacteroidia bacterium; assembly: GCA_964481195.1. Lineage (GTDB taxonomy): Bacteria > Bacteroidota > Bacteroidia > Palsa-948 > Palsa-948 > Palsa-948. The sequence continues at coordinate 5,404 of CAYZTB010000077.1, forward strand.
TTCGAATACTCAGAGGCCAGCATCCAAAACCAGCAACGGTTAACTTATTAATTGAGCGAATGCTTAATAAAACATCAAATGCTTCTCGTTTGGTAGAAAAGTTAAGAGTGAAAGAAATGGTTGCCCGACAAACCAGCGAGAATGACAGAAGGGCTTGCGATGTGATTATTACCAAAAAAGGACTAGCGCTACTTAAGCAATTAGATGCAGTAGAAAGTGAATGGAATGAATTGCTGGAACCATTATCAGAAGCTGAGTCAAAAAAAATGAATCAACTTTTAGATAAACTAAGAACAAAACAATAAACATAAATCAATAAATTAAAACAAAATGAAAAAAACAATTCTAGGAGCATCAATTATCGGAGCGATAATGTTTTCTGCATTTACAAACAAACATACCGATGTATACATGGTAGACACCAAACTAAGTTCATTAGAATGGTTTGCTGAAAAAATTGGTGGAAAACATAATGGTACTATAATGTTTACTTCGGGCGAAATAAAAAATGATCATGGAAGTATGACAGGCACTTTTGTTGTAGATATGAAGTCAATTATTGATAAGGATTTAGAAGATGAAAAGTATAAAGCAAAGCTTGAAGGGCATTTAAAATCAGCTGATTTTTTTGATGCTGAAAAGTTTCCTACAGCTACTTTTGTGCTTTCTTCAATAGTGCCTATTAAAGATGCAAAAGAAGGTGGGAATACACATACTGTAGTTGGTAATCTAACTATCAAAGACAAAACAAATCCATTAATCTTTGATGCAGTATTTAAAACAGAATCTGGGAAAATTGCTTGTGTAGGAACAGCAGTTGTGGATCGTTCGAAATATGATGTTAAGTATGGTTCAAAATCATTTTTCCCTGAAATTGGAGACAAAATGATTAACGATGAATTTCAAGTTAAGTTTAATGTTTTAGCAGTAAAACCATGATTACGATAATAACAAAAGAAGAACAAGCCTATGGAGCTTTTGATGGAGGAGCAATCCAAGAGAAAAAGCCCATAGGATTTCCTCAGGATGGAGGGAAAACAAAAGCTTATTCATCGTTATTTTATTGGGCACATGCCTGGAGTGATAATGGTGGATTGATAGGTGAACATCCGCATAAAGGATTTGAAATAATGTCGTTTGTGTTAACAGGAGAGATTGAACATTATGATAGCAAGCTGCAAGACTGGAAAAAACTAAAAGCTGGCGATGTTCAAATTATCCGATCGGGTAGCGGCATTACACATGCAGAAAAAATAAATGCCAACTCTTCAATTTTTCAAATTTGGTTTGACCCTAATTTGCAAAATTCACTTGGTAAGCCTGCAACCTACAACGATTATTCTGCAGATAGCTTTCCAGTATTAAAGGATGCAGAGTCTCAAACCAAAGTGATAGTAGGAGGCACGCAACTGCAAATGGATAGCAAAGTGGATTACATTCAAGAAATTGAATTTTTTGCTGACAAAAAATCTTATCCCTTAGAAAAGAATTCAGTTTATTCATTTTTTGTTTTAAATGGCTTCTTGTCTTTGTCTGGAACAAAAATGAAAATTGGTGATTATGCTATAGTACGTGAGGAAAATGAAATGACTTTTTCTGAGATAGAGAAAAACTCAAAAATATTTATTATAAAAATCCCAATAAATCTCGGGTTTCAAACCTATGCTCAACAGGCTGGCTCGACAAATAATTAATCTTTTAAAAAAACAAAAATGGAAAACCTAACAAAAGTTACAGCATTACCTAACGGGCCGTTGATGGTGGAAGGAACAATTACAGTTACTAAGCCGGATGGTACAGCTGAAGTAAAAGAAAACAAATCTTTTCTTTGTCGTTGTGGGTATTCTGCCAACAAGCCGTATTGCGATGGATCACACAAGAAAAATAATTTTGTTGGATAAATGGATCGCAGATTGTTTATTAAAACATCTGCATTGGGTGCCGGAGCTATGTTAGGATTGAGTTCTTTTATTGATTCCTTTGATCAGAAAAAAATTTCTGATAGCATCATGCCTGTTCTTTTTGTTGGACATGGAAATCCAATGAATGCAATTGAAAAGAACGAATATCATCTCAAATGGCAGGCACTAGGAACAGAGTTCCCTAAGCCAAAAGCTATTCTGGTTATATCCGCGCATTGGATAACAAACGGAACAAAAGTTACTGCAATGGATAGGCCGAAAACTATTCATGATTTTGGTGGTTTTCCAGATGAGCTTTTTGCACAACAATATCCTGTACCCGGTGCTCCTGATTTTGCAAAGGAAGTGCAGCGTTTAATTTCAAAGACAACCGTTCAGCCTGATTTAGATTGGGGCCTTGATCACGGAACCTGGAGTGTGCTGCTCCCCATGTTTCCAAAAGCCGATATTCCGGTATTTCAATTAAGCATTGATTATACAAAACCTCCGCAATATCATTATGATTTAGCAAAAGAACTTGCCTCATTAAGAATAAAAGGAGTTTTAATTATTGGTAGTGGTAATATTGTTCACAATCTTGGCAAGATTGATTGGAGCGGTAAAGCTTTTGACTGGACTATTGAATTTGACCAAAAGATTAAAGGTTTTATTGACAGCAAAAACCATCAGGGTGTTATTGATTATGAAAAATTAGGAAGTATTGCAAAGCTTGCCGTACCCACCAACGAACATTATCTGCCACTGCTCTACACTCTTGCGCTACAAAGTAAGACTGACTCATTATCTTATTTCAATGAGAAATGTGAAATGGGGTCTATGAGTATGCGCTCGGTTAAAATTGGATAATTACATTTGCAACGCACATGACTAAAAAAGAAATTGCACTTCTCCTCATATTAGCCAGCATTAATTTCACCAACATCATGGATTTTATGATCATGATGCCGCTTCAAGAATTTTTAGAAGAAACATTTTCAGTTTCTACTACTCAATTTGGATTGTTGGTATCTGCCTATGCTTTTAGTGCTTTTTTAGCCAGCACTACAGCTACATTTATTGTAGATCGTTTTGACCGTAAAAAAGTTTTATTAGTTGCATTTTTAGGTTTAATTGTTGGAACGTTACTTTGTGGCATAGCCTCTTCCTATTATATGCTAATGATTACTAGGATAATAGCTGGTACTTTTGGTGGACTTATCAGTGCGCAAGCGTTATCGATTGTTGCAGATACCTTCTCCTATGAAAAAAGAGGAAGGGCAATGGGCTTACTCATGGCAGGTTTTTCCGCTGCAGCCATAGCAGGAGTCCCCTTTGCATTATTTATTGCAACAAAATTTAATTGGCAAATGCCATTTTTAGGAATTGGAGCATTGGGAATCTTATTAATACCTATTGCATATTTTGTAATTCCTTCCATGAGTACGCATATTAATAAAGCAGAAAAAAGAAATCCTTTTTTAATTTATCAAAGTGTGTGGACTGACCGTAACCTACAATATGCATTACTAATGATGCTTACGCTTGTGTTTGCTCATTTTGCTACTATACCTTTCATAGCACCGTTCTTAACTAAGAACACAGGCTTTTTGCAAACACAGTTGCCGCTCATGTATTTTTTTGGTGGATGTATGTCGCTAATATTTTCTCCAATAATTGGAAAGCTTTCGGATAAATATGGAAAGCATAAAATATTTTCTTTTTTTTTATTACTGGCAATCATCCCCGTATTTTTATTAACCCACTTAACGCGAGTGCCTTATTACTATGTGCTAATTGTAACGACTTTGTTTTTTATTTTAGCAAGCGGCAGGATGGTTCCTGCTCAGGCTTTAATTACATCTGTTGTACCGCCAAATTTAAGAGGAGGATTTATGAACTTAAATTCCTCTATTCAACAACTAGGTATTGGCTTATCTGCCTTTATTGGCGGCCTAATTATTTCTCAGAATTCAGTAGGTGAGTTAATTAATTACAATCTGGTTGGCTACTTAAGTATTAGTATTAGTTTAGTTTGCCTGTATGTTTCAACTAAAGTGAAGGTTGTTTCTTAGTCAGTAGTTATATAAATAAATACACATGCTTAGAGCCGTTGTTGTTTTATCTATTTTCTTTTCTATTCTTATCGATTCATTTTCTCAGTCAATTTATTTTGAAAAATATTGGGGCGGTTCTAGCAATGATTTTGCCAGATCTGTACGTCAGCTATCAAATGGAAATATTTATGTGTTTGGTTATTCCAGTAATGGGCTCAACGGAGGATTTGATTTTGCATTAAATAAATTGGACTCTGTAGGTAATCTTCAGTGGACAAAATATTATGGAGGTTCATTAGATGATAACGGGCTAACCATGAATACTACTTCGGATGGAAACTTTATTGTTGCTGGGGAGAGTTACACTTCTTCTGTAGACTTGGATATTTTAATTTACAAAATTGATACTGCTGGTTCTGTTATTTGGACTAAGCGATGGGGGACTACATCTGGTAATGAATCTGTAAGGTCTGTTATTCAAACTGCCGATGGTGGCTATGCGTTGTGTGGTTTTAAAACGGATGCGCTAGGGTTAAATGATTGCTACATTCTTAGAACCAATTCTGTTGGAGATACACTATGGACAAAAATGATTGGTGGGGTGGATAATGAGTATGCTACCGGAATTCGAGAGACAGCTAATGGGAGACTAATTATTTCAGCAGATTCAAAAAGTTTTGGCGCTGGGGGCTATGATGTAGAATTAATTGTGTTGAATTCAGCTACCGGAAATATTTTGGGTAATTACTTTTATGGCGATAGCTTAAACAACGGCACACAAGGCATTGCTCCTTCAAAAGATGGTAATATTTTTATTTATGGTGAAACAGATATTTATCAATTTTCCCCATTCGATTTTTATTTAGAAAAGTTTGATACGCTTGGAAATAGTATTTGGAAACAAGTTTTTGGTGGTGTGAATGCCGATGCGTTATTTTCTTTATATGAGCAGCCGGACAAATCTATTTTACTAGCCGGTTATAGTAATAGTTATAACACAGGCCCAATTAACTTAATTATTTTTAAAACCGATTCCTTAGGTAATTTATTGTGGATTCAAAATTATGGCGATGTTGGAATAGATATAGGTTATGATATTGCTCCTTCGTTTAATAATGGTTATTTAATTTGTGGACAAACTTTTAGAGGGACAGATGATTTTTATCTTTTACATTTAGACAGTGCAGGCTTAGCTACAAATTTGTCAACGCTAAATTCTCAAACAACTTATTTTTCGGTTTACCCAAATCCTTCAGCCGGAACTATCTATTTGTTAAATAACAATACCCAATTTAAAGGTGTTATTTCTTATAGCCTATCAACTCTTTTAGGTCAGCAAGTTGCAGCAGGAATAGTTGTAAATAATTCTATTTCACTCCAAGAAAATATTCTTTCAGGGGTTTATTTTCTAGTGCTAACAAGTGACAATTTAATAGAGCGAAAAAAATTAGTTTTAACTCGATAAGCAATAGTATTATTTATTTTCATTCCATTTTAACAGCTTCATAGATGAGTTATTTGTCAATGTACTGAAAAAAATATTTTCTTTGCCGCCCCACTATAAGCACAAGCCCAGAACCCCGCACGAGGCCTATTTTAATATCCCTTTAAATTTTGATATCCGTACACGCATGAAGGAAGGGGTGAAACGCAGGGTGAATAACAATAGAAACGTAAAATGCCTTCAATGCAAAAGTTACAGGGAAGGCAAGGGTGCACGTCAAATTTCCTAGCCTAAGAAATTAACAATAAGGTATTGACAAGCAATGAGTTGCTGATGTAAAAGAGCAAATGGAAACTAATTACTTGCAGCCCTAACCAAAACTGCACCCATATGACGTCAAAAGAAAAAGCTTTAAAAATATTTAAAACATATTATACTGAGTGGGAAAACAGGGAACAGCACAATGAAAGCGGCTATGCTTATGAACAGACCTATGTAGGGTTCACGCAAAAAGTCCAGCCCAACCATTTTTATAAAAAAACCGAAAAACAGTCGAACTAATTTTATTAATCCA
>CAYZTB010000078.1:0-11076 GCA_964481195.1 uncultured Bacteroidia bacterium
GGAAAAGTAATTGAAATCATTAATAAGGCTGCTTAGTGCAGTTCTTCGTACACCCTTACGCCTACGCAAAAAGTTACAGAAAATAAATTTTTATTTACTCATCTCTGCAAAGTTCCTAAAAAACAACGGAATAGTTTCAATGCCTTTGAAATAATTGAATACTCCATAATGTTCGTCTGGAGAATGAATATTATCTGAGTCTAACCCAAATCCCATAAGAACTGTTTTTACTTTCAATTCTTTTTCAAATAATGCTACAATAGGAATACTTCCACCTGAGCGCTCTGGTATTGGTTTCTTTTTAAAAGTTTCCTGCATAGCTTTGCTTGCAGCATTGTAGGCTATTGAATTGGTTGGCGTAACAGCTGGCTCTCCACCATGATGGTAAGTAACTTTAACCTTTACAGATTTGGGCGCTAGCTTTGAAAAATGCTTTGCAAATAAATCTGAAATCTTTTTTGAGCTTTGATTAGGCACTAAGCGCATAGATATTTTTGCATAGGCCTTGGAAGGCAATACCGTCTTTGCTCCCGCTCCGATATAGCCTCCGCAGATTCCATTCAACTCTAAAGTTGGACGAATAGAAGTATGCTCTTTAGGTGAAAATCCTTTTTCTCCTTGAAGTTCCGACACTCCCAAATCTTTCATGTATGCCTTTTTACTAAAAGGGGCTTTTGCCATTTCAGCTCTTTCCTTTTTACTTACTGCTTGAACATCTTTATAAAATCCAGGAATCATGATTTTTCCATTTTTATCTTTTAAGGAAGAAATCATGTCGCATAAAATGTTGATAGGGTTTCCTACTGCTCCTCCATAAACGCCAGAATGTAAATCTCGATTAGGTCCTGTTACTTCCACTTCCATGTAACTGAGTCCACGCAAACCAACATTAATAGAAGGCACGTCATTTGCTATGATGCTGGTATCGGAAATAAGCACCACATCGGACTTAAGTTTTTCTTTGTTTGCTTTAACAAAAATTCCAAGATTTGAAGAACCAACTTCTTCCTCTCCCTCTACCATAATTTTAATGTTACACGCTAGTGTATTTGTTTTCATCATGGTCTCAAAAGCTTTTACATGCATATATACTTGCCCTTTATCATCGCAAGCTCCACGCGCATAAATTTTTCCATTCTTTATAACCGGCTCAAACGGTGGAGATGTCCACAAATTAAGAGGATCTGGAGGTTGTACATCGTAATGTCCATATACTAAAACCGTTGGCAATGATTTGTCAATTATCTTTTCTCCATATACGATGGGGTAACCTGCAGTTTTACAAACTTCCACTTTATCTGCACCTGCCTCTATCAATCTGTCACGTACTGCATCAGCAGTTTTTAAAACATCATTTTTATATTTTGGGTCTGCGCTAACCGATGGGATGCGTAGCAAGTCTAAAAGTTCATTTAAGAAACGATCTTTATTGGCTGTGATGTAGGCGTTAATTGCTGATGGCATAAGAATGATTTTTAGGTATGAGCAAACGTAGTAAAAATATGTAAGACGAAAGAAGGTAAAAGGCGAATTGGAATTCTTATTTTCGTAGTCATATTGTTTGAGTATGAAAAAAGGCATTTTACTTGTTAACCTTGGCTCTCCCGATTCTCCATCTGTTACAGATGTACGAAAATACCTTACTCAGTTTTTAAACGATCCTCTTGTAATAGATATAAATCCCATAGCCAGATTTTTTCTTGTGAATTTTATCATTGTTCCTTTTAGAGCACCAAAATCGGCAAAGCTCTATAAGCAAATTTGGGGAAAGGACGGCTCTCCACTTATTTCACATAGCATTAAACAAAAAGAATTATTACAAAATTCTTTGGGCGATGAGTATGTCGTTGAGCTTGGAATGCGATATCAGAATCCGAGTATAAAATCTGCTTTCGAAAGTTTAGTAAAACAAAATGTAAAAAGCATTACAGCAATTCCCCTTTACCCACACTGGGCTTCTTCTTCTACTAAATCTAGTATTGAAGAATTAAAAAGGGTTGCTAAGAAATTCAAGTTCGAAAACCTTAAGGTCATTGAAAAGTTTTATGACAATGAAGATTATTTGAATGCCCTAGTTGATGTTGCGAAGAAATATAATTTAAATGAGTACGACCATGTGCTATTCAGTTATCATGGATTACCCGAAAGACAGATAACCAAAATTTATCCTGCTCATTGTAAAATCAACGATCAATGTTGTTCTGTCATTTCAGAAAATAATAAACATTGCTATCGTGCTGCCTGCTATTATACTACCCGAGAATTAGTTAAGCGTCTATCTATTCCTGAGGGGAAATATACTTCTGCTTTTCAATCCCGATTAGATGATAAATGGCTTAAACCGTACAGCGATAAAATTGTTGAGCAATTAGCGAAAGAGGGAAAGAAAAAAATTCTGGTGTTTTCGCCAGCTTTCGTATCTGATTGCCTTGAAACTATTTATGAAATTGGCATTGAGTATGAAGAAATTTTCAAGCAGTATGGGGGAGAAAAATTACAATTAGTAGAGAGCCTGAATGAAGAGGCTAAGTGGATTGAAGCCCTGAGGAGAATGGCTCAATAAAAATTATTTAAAGAAAAAAATTACAAAAATCAACCCAGCAAGAAGTATTTCTTGCGGGTTGATTCTACAACTGGTAAGTTTAAAATTTGCACGACTCTCCTTAGAACTTAAATCCTAGCCTTGCATAAAAGAAGGTGCCGTTAGTTCCCATCTGCACCGCATCCCAAGGCCCGCCTGTTTCTGTATTATAGGCATAATACTTGGCTCCACCCACTGCTCCAAAATCAGGATGCACATTCAGCATATTATTTACACCAACAGTTAAGGTAGCAGCCTTGCGTATTTTGTAGGAAATATATAAATCGTTTACCATTTTCCCGCCATATACATATTTATCCGCCACCTTAATCGTAGGGTCAATATCAGTAGGCACCATAGGAGTAACTTCACCTGTAGGGCTTATGCCATCAAAATTTTCTCCGTAGCCAAGCAACGTCACCTTACCATAATAGGTAGCCCGTGTTCCAATGGTGAATTTCTTTATTTCGTCTTCAATGTTAATGATAAATTTTTGGGTAGGAGCCGATGCGAGAATAAACGCTTGCTCACGGTCGCTAAGGAATGTCTGCTTGTGCTCTGGTGTGTTATTCAGCTTTTCAGGAACGTTTATCTTGTCAATAGTCATCTCCTGTATATTTCCAAGAACAGAAATTCGGAAGATGTTTTTTTCCGAAGCCCTTTTATAGGAAAGAACCACATCCACTCCCCGATTGGTAGTATTCACCGCATTCACAAAGAACTGGGCATATCCCACCTTCAGCTTATTCATTTCAGCAACAAGATCTGCGTTTAAAGTGGTATCACTAGCATCAAATTGACCGGAAAGCACTACTCTGTTCTTAACTTGTACTTGATACGCATCAACTGTTACATTGAAATTTTTCATAGGAGAAACCGTGAACCCCATTCCTAAATTGACAGAGTTTTCCTGCATGAGTTCGGGAATACCTGCTGCTTTTGCAAGCGTGCTATAGTTTGGGGCTATTTTCACTTCAGAAGTTTGAGAGCCTTGTACGGTAGTGAAAGTAGAGCTGAAATTCATTTGCTGAAGAGAAGGGGCGCGGAAGCCGGTGCTTCCCGATGCACGCAGGCTAAACTTATCGCTCGCCTTAAAACGTGTAGCAAGTTTATAATTGCTTGTGAAACCAAAATCGCTGTAGTTCTCTCCGCGAATGGCAAGTGTAACTAAAAACTTTTTTGTCAGGTCCTTTTCTGCATCCACATACACCCCAATAACAGAACGCTTTGCATTCACTTCATCACCAGGCTGATATCCCGGGAATCCCTGAGAGCCCGTTGCCTGTAATCCGGTTGTGTCATAATTAGTATAAGAATCTTTTTCTCCTGCGAATAATTTATAATTCTCCATTCTCACTTCTGCGCCTACTGCCAGATTCAGTGTCTTAGAAAGTTCCTTGCTCATATTCAGGTTGCTGGTGTTCTGCATAAAAGAAAATCCTCCATCATCAAAATTAGTTTTGGTAGATCCCAACGATGCATTGAATGTTTTGTCACCGTAGAAATGGAAAGTATTTTTTCCTGCTGCGTTGCTAAAATCCCAGTTCCAGTTATTGCTCATTTTCCCTTTCAGGCCAAGCGCAAGGGATCCGTCAAAAATATTCGTTTGAATGTGTGGGTTGTACCACACATCTAGTGTATCCGGAGTATTATGCATGATGCCATCCACAAAAATCATATTGCCTGACGCATCTACAGGAAATCTTTCCGGATTCCAGCTATAGTTTCTAGAAAAAGCAAAAGCATCAGACTGGCTTGAGTTAACACCGCCAAAAGCATAGAAACTCATTTTATCATTGATAGGGATATCTGAATTAAGGAACAATCCGTAAGAAGACATAGAAGCATCTCCATTGCCTCTTCGTACCATATTGATAGGAAGCGCATTGTCGTCTGTCAGAAACTTTGTTGAATCTGCTTGCCTGAAAGTTTTTTCTCTGCTTTTGTAATCAATGGAAAAATTAAGCGCTCCACCTTTTTTTCCTATAGCCACCCCGTAATTTCCTCCGAAGTTCAGCGTGTTGCCGTCAAATTTTTTTCCTTCTTCGTATTGTCCTTTTGCATCGTTATTAAGGGCGTTATACTTTTTATCAGAATATCCTCCATATCCAAAATCTCCCGTAAACTCCCCTGTGTTTTTCTTGAGTACTATATTGATAACTCCGGCAATTGCATCGGACCCGTATTGTGCCGAAGCTCCATCGCGGAGAATTTCTATATGGTCAATGGCCGAAACGGGAATCGCACTAAGGTCAGTGCCCGAATTTCCCCTCCCCCTGGTTCCGAACAAAGCAACAAAAGCAGTTTGGTGTCTTCTCTTTCCATTTATTAACACAAGTGTTTGATCAGGACCCAGTCCGCGAAGTGTAGCGAGGTCTATATGATCGGCTCCATCCGCACCACTTTGCTTGTTACAATTGAGCGAAGGGGCTGCATTCTGCATGAGCTGAGTAGTGCTTGTCATGTTTCCGCCTATCTGTTTAACATCTATGATGTCTACCGGCACAGGCGATTCGGCCAAGCTTCTGTTTAGCTTGCGTGTACCAACAATTTCTACAGCGGTAAGTATGTTGTTTAAAGCTAGTTTAAAATCCATTTCTGTTTTCCCTTCTGCCTTCATTTCCAAAATTTGATATCCTACATAGCTTACAGAAATCACGGCATCGTCTTTACCGTAAGTTAATGAATAGCTTCCGTCAGCGCCAGACATCGTGCCGTTGTTGGTGCCTTTCTCACGAATGGTAGCATTAAAAAGTGCCTCTCCGTTCTCATCCGTGATTTTTCCTTTCAACTGCTTTTGTGCATAAACTGACAAGCTTGATAAAAAGATTAATGCTAAAATGGGTAGGTGTTTCATGCGTATGGGGGTATTATTATTATTTATTACTTAGGAGCAATAATAATTTAATTAACAAGCTGAAAATTAGATCCGTCAATTAAAATTAGTAACATAAAATTGTGAATAAAGAAGCGCTTTTGAGGCGATAAATAATTTTTATGCGCGAACTCAAAACAATTTTTAAAAAATAGGAAGTAGGTTTATTTCGCAGCCTATCAAACGCGCTGCCAGAAGAAGCGAGAGTCGTGCTATTAGGTTGTAAATGAAACTGTTTGGGCAAAGTGCAAATGATAGAAGCCTTTAACGAAAATCCTAAATGGATTGAGACCTTAAGGAAATTAGAAATAAAATAAGTGCTATTGGATTACAATTTTGCGCTGCTTTATATTGTCATTACTGCTAGCTACTACTGTATAAACGCCTGCCGCTAGCTGATTAGATGGGTCAATTGCTATTACTTCCCTATCGTCTGAAATAATAATTACTTTGGAGTAGAAATTTCTTCCTAACATATCGGTAATTACAATTAATACTTTTTCATCTTTGACTCCCGTTACGGCAATGTTAAACCCTCCTGCAGTTGCTGGCGAAGGGAAAACATTTAGGGTAATATCAGGAGTACAAGGATTGCCATTAATTATAGGAGAAACCATATTCGCCCCATTAAAATCAGTTTCACGAATTCTATAAAAAGAATTGCCTGCTAGCGGATCTGAATCAATATAAAAGTATTTTTTTATTGTAGTGCTGTTACCAGATGCCGTTACGTTAGCTAAAGGTTGAAAATTAGTTCCATCAGCAGACCGTTCAACTGTAAAATAATCTGCATTTTGTTCTGATGCAGTGCTCCATTTAACAATTACACTCCCCGAACTGCAGCTCGCAGATTGACTGAGCCATTGTACTGGAAGCGGTTGGGTATTATCAATCAAGGTCCACCATCTGCTGGTTGTTAAATCATTTACACCAGAAACTTCTGCTGCTCCGGTAAGTGTTACAATGTCTGATGCAGGAGTTGAAGTTCCTTTTAAAAAAATATTTCCAGGGCCCTGCCATCCTGGAGTGGCAGCCGTTGAATTCCATCGTTGCGCTTGAAGATTTGCTTCGCTAAGGCCGGTATTGGAAGCAGTAACCCCTGCCACTTCGCCACCGGCACCTCCATCAATATAGGTAAAAATAAGACTATTTAAGTCTGGTTTAGTAGCCCCATACCCCTGAGCGTCAATTTCCCAAAAGCGATCTACGCCATAACTAGAAGCATCGCCAGGCACGCTGGGACTATAATAATTTGTTGGAGGAAAAGCACCGGTTGTAGGTAGATTAGCACTATTAACATACGTAGCAGTGCGATAAGTAGAAAAAACAAAGGGCCCTCCGGCAGTACCGGCCGCCCCAATAGTAAAAGTTAGTGGTATATAATTCGTAGTGCCTCGTCCAAATGGAACCGTATACACACTTCCCAGAGCTGCGTTCCCAATAAACCATTTGACTCTGTTATTGGTTGTTCCATTTCCTTCGGAAATGATCCAGCTTTGGCGTGCCAAAGCATTTGTATACATAATTGTATTCGAAGCAGCAGAAGCGGTCACATCTCCAACAACAAGATAAGCGCCACCTGAAATGTTCATAAATACCGGACTCGTGTTGCCAATCACCAGTCTTGCCTGCCCCCTCGAGGGATTAGTGTTCACTAAAAATGCTGCTATAAGAAAAACAGAAAACTGCAACCTTGATAAGACTAATTTCATGGGGGTATAAATATAAAATAAATATAATGGTTCTTTGCCAATCTAAATAAATAAATAGCTTTTTTCGACAGAGTGCATCATTTCTGTGACGAATGGGGCAATATTTAAGATTAAATTCCCTGGTTTTTAATCTATTTTTGTCCTAAAATAAATATTGGGAATCAAGACAAACAATTGCAAGATGAGAAAGTCCATTTCGTTTCATGTGAAAGACAAACCCGCATTCAGGGAAAAGCTTTTGCATTGGTGCGAACAATACTCGCGCTGTGCGCTTCTCGATTCCGGCAATCATGAAAAGTCTTCAGCCGAATTAATTGTTGCTGCCGGATCGCTGGATGACATAGCACCGGGGCAAAATTATTTTGAAAAAATAAAAACCTTTCATTCCACAGTCAATGACTGGCTGTTTGGGTATTTATCCTACGACTTGAAAAATGAAGCTGAAAATCTTTCATCAAATAATTTTGACGGAGTCCATTTTCCTGATGCCTGTTTTTTCCGACCGGAACTTGTATTTAAATTATCTGAAACTCAGCTTCAAGTTGAATATGTGCCCGCATATACTTCGGAGGAACGAGTTAAGAATGTTTTTGAGGAAATTGTAAACATTGCTGTAGAAAAATTCAACGCACCTGTGAAGATGCGTCTGAAAGAAAGAATGCCCCGGACGCAGTACCTCGAACAGGTATACAAGATAAAAGAACATATTCAAAAAGGGGATATCTACGAGTTGAATTACTGTATTGAGTTTTACGCCCAGCACACCGTTATTGATCCGGCTAAAGTTTTTTTAAAATTAACTGAAGCAACCCGCGCTCCCTTCTCTGCGTTCTTTCGAAGTGAGGATAAATATGCTCTTTGCGCCAGTCCTGAACGCTTTCTGAAAAAATCGAAAAATAAAATTACCTCACAGCCTATTAAAGGAACAGCAAGAAGAGGAAAAACCAGATCGGAGGATGAAAAAATAAAAAGAGAATTTTCTGTCAGCGAAAAGGACCGAATCGAAAATGTAATGATAGTTGACCTGGTTCGAAACGACCTTTCTAAGACCTGCACCAACGTTTCGGTGGAAGAGCTTTTTGGCGTTTATGCCTTTCACCAATGGCATCATATGATCTCTACAGTAAGCGGAGAGATGCGCAAGGGCATTCATTTCACAGAAGTTATAAAAAATGCTTTCCCCATGGGCTCCATGACCGGTGCGCCCAAAGTCCGGGCGATGCAGCTGATTGAGGAGTATGAAAAAACAAAACGCGGTTTATATTCCGGGGCTATTGGGTATATAACTCCTGATGGAGATTTTGATTTTAATGTTTTCATACGGGGTATTGTTTACAATAAAACCACTCAATATCTTTCTTTTCAAGTGGGAAGCGCCATCACAGCCGGCTCAGATCCCGAAATGGAATACAGGGAATGCCTGCTGAAAGCAAAGGGGATGCTTAGCGCATTGAATGCAACCGAAGATGTTTTGATTCGTTCGCAAGAACCGTTGAAATTTAATACACATGTTTAAAGAATTTCTTGCTTTCATAAAAAAAGAAAGCCTTTTTAACAGGGCGGATGTTATCCTGCTTACCGTAAGCGGAGGTGTTGACTCCATTGTTATGTGCGATCTTTTTCACAAAGCGGGTTTCAAGTTCGGAATTGCGCACTGTAATTTTAAACTTCGCGGAAAAGAATCTGATGGCGATAAGAAATTTGTATCTGCTGTTGCAAAAAAATATAATGCTCCTGTTTGGACTAAATCCTTTAATACCAAGGCTTATACGCTAAAGAAAAAAATATCTACACAAATGGCGGCTCGCGAGTTGCGGTACGAATGGTTTCATAGACTTGCGGCTGATCAAAAATGTTCTTTCATTGCTACCGCTCATCACCTGGATGATTCTGTGGAGACGTTTTTCATAAATCTGCTTCGCGGCACCGGCATTGCAGGGCTGCAGGGAGTACCTGTAAAACAGGGAAAGATTATTCGCCCACTGCTTTTTGCCAACAAAAAAATGATTTTAGAATATGCAGAAAAAGAAAATATTACTTGGCGAGAAGATAGCAGCAATGCGAGTGATAAGTATTTGCGCAACACCATTCGACATAATTTGATTCCTTCATTAAAAAAATTGAATTCGGGATTTGAAAAAACTATTGTGAAGGAGCTCGGCTATTTTAAAGACGCTGCGGAAATATTTAAAAAGTTTATTGATGAAAAGAAAATGGATATCGTAATCAAAGAAGGCAAAAATATTTTGTTAAACATAAAAAAGCTGAAAGACAGTGGCCATGCTGAGACTATTTTACACGAAGTATTAAGAGCGTATGATTTTACTCCTGAAACTACGGAGCTAATCGCGCAGCGTATGTATACCACTGCCGGAAAGAAATTTTTTTCGCCCACCTATCGACTTATAAAAGATCGCAATTTCTTAATTCTAACTCCCTCTAAATCCACAACTAAAGAAAAAGTGCTATTAATTAATGAAGATCAAAATGAACTAATTACCGCAAACCTAGCCTTGTCAATTAAAGTGATTAAGGGTGACTTATCAAAAATTAAAGAATTCAAAAACACAGATGCCTACTTTGATCTAGAATCGCTTACTTTCCCTTTGAAAGTTAGAAAATGGGAACAAGGAGATTCATTTCAACCACTAGGCATGCAAGGAAAAAAGAAGCTTAGTGATTTCTTTATTGATATTAAGTTACCTATTAGTGAGAAAGAGAATGTTTACGTCCTGGAATCAATGAATAAAATTTGCTGGGTGATAAACTACCGGATTAACGAGGAATTTAAAGTTACAACTAGCACTAAGATAATGCTAAAGATCTCCCTTTTGAATAGTTAGCATTCGAAAATTAATGGTCTAACGATTATTTAACCCTATTCATCTTCATTTTATAGTGTTTCGTCTAAATAACAGAAACTTTATACCAATACTCTCGTTATACATAGAAACTAAACAAATGGGAATGATACAACAAACTGCTGCGATGATTTTGCCCGTTCAAAAAGAAGATTTAGAGCAATTGAGCTTTCCGAAAGAGGATGTGCTATCTGGAAATGAGGCAATTGAACAAAGGCGTAGGTCTTTAGAACAATCTGTTGTGCTAGGGAACACGTACAAAGGGAAAACAAAAATTGTTTTTGCTGATAGCGAAGGCATTAAGCAAATAGAAACTCACATTTGGGGGTTAACAGACAATAGAGTAATATTAAAACAGGGAATAGTAATACCCATTCATCGAATTTACGAAGTTAAGCTTTAGATTCCTACCTGCCTTTGGCAGACAGGGGTTTTTCATGGGGATGAGCCGTTCGGGAAACCGGGCGGCTTTATTTTAGGTTATACCGATGCGACATATCTTTTAGTCCAATTACAAAGGAATATATCGATTGGCATTATACCATAATATTTTGGACTAATTTTAAAAGAGTAATGGTATTAGTCGGCTTCATTAAAGATCGTCTGCCGCTTAGGTTTGTATTTTTGACTATATAAGTTGGTGATTGGAAAGTTTATTCTAATGATTGACTTCTGCTTTTTCTCTCAAAATAATACAGGAAGCCAATATTAAAATTAATTGGATTTAATTTATTATTAGCTTGAAGATAGTAATACGACAACTCGGGATTAATAAATAATCCATTAACCCAACCTGAATCAAACCAAGCACCTATGACAGACATAAATCCGATATCTATTGGCTCGTTTATTTTTTGTGAGCCCCACAAACCCGCATAACTTGTTTCGCATACTCCCACACTAAATCCTACATAAGGTTTGAATGGTTTTTTAATTATCATGTATTTAGGGTTCACGCAAAAAGTCCAGCCCAATCATTTTTGTAAAAAAATCGAAAAACAGTCGAACTAATTTTATTAATCCAAAAGTTAAAAAAAGCAAACGCGT
>CAYZTB010000079.1:0-10420 GCA_964481195.1 uncultured Bacteroidia bacterium
TTTTATGCTTACTGACGCTTAGGTCAGCACAGGTCGAAATCCTCTTTTTTGCAAGCCCGCAAACCGTTAAATCTTTCCAATAAAAAACCCCAAGCAAAAAATTGCTCGCGGTTATTAATTTAGTGTAAGAATATATTATTCAGCAATCTGAATCATTTTAAATGGCACATTAATGATGGCTTGATAATCTTCGCCTGCCTCAAGCATATCTTCATCATCTTGCTCGTAATGCCAGTTAATTACTAACTGGTTACCGCCTTTATGTATAGACTCTAGTTTTTTAAACACATCCAAAATGCATTTTGAAGAACTAGTGTTAAAATATTCTAACTGAATATTTACTGTTGTAATTGCATTGGGAGCGCTTCCATATTTTTCTAAAGATTCTACAATAGGTTTGTAAAATTCAATTGAGTTTTCAGGAATTGATCTTCCTTTGATTTCCAAAAAGCCTTTTTCAAAGTCAAAACTAATTGAAGGTGTTTTTGGTGTTGATTCGATGTTGATCTTTTCCATAGCTGAATTATGATATTTTAATATTTAAACTGAAAAATGAATATTTATCGTCAATAGGCATAAACGTGTAATTTAACTTCTCCCCTGTTTTTCGGGCAATGTCTATCATTCCTAATCCACCACCGCCCTTAGCAGACATTTCGCCATTAGCTAATACTTTTTTGTAATATTCTTTTAACTCAACAGGAGTCATGGTATTAATTTCGGCAAGTCTTTCATCAAGACCTTTTACGTTTTCTGCTCTAATATAATTTCCGGTAATAATAGTGTACTTATTTTCCAACTTACCAATCATAAAAATTGCTGAGCGCGTTTTATCGCTGGTGGTAATATCTACCTCATCCATGTGATGATACAGGTTTTGTAGACACTCTACCAATACGTTATAAACTTTCTTTTTTACTTTGGGCTCTTCTTGAAGGTTTTCAAGTTTAGACTCCATTATCTGAAGAATGGAAGTAAGTAATTCAGAAGTAATATCGCCTTTGAAGGAAAGCAAAATATGATTTCGCTCCATCTTATCATAAAAGTCGTATATATCAAGCATCATGGGCGTTTCCTTCTTGATTTAGCGTTTAATTAAATTTGATTTTAAGTCCGTTGGACAAATATATGCATTAATTATTTATCCCAATCAAAGTATTATTTGAGTCTTTTTACTGTAATTCAAACTGGAACTCGTTTCCATCAATGGTTAAAATAGCAATGTTATCGCAGGTGCCTTGTCCGTAGTCGATAGTACGGTCTTTTTTACCCTGTATCTTAACAGTTTGTATGCCTTTAACAATGTAAGGGCATCCTACCTCTCTTCGTAATGCGTTGTTTGGATCAATATCTACAGAAAAAGCTTTGTTGTTTCTGTTTGTTCCGCTTGCGCTACCTGTTATTAAGCAAACATCATCAAAGGGATTTAATGAATCTCCAACTAAAGAAGTGATAGTTCTGTTGCTGCCCCACTGAATGTTCCAAGAATCCTTGCTGCATTTACCACCGGTAACTACTTGGGTAAATGTATTTGTAGATCGGGTTACGGCAACTTGCCCTTCGAACTTAATGCCGTTCACATAATAGTTTTGTAGATAGTGTGTAACCACTGTACCTGGCACATTCCAGGATCCGCTAAAAACAGCTTTAATAATTCCTTTTCTTGACTTTCCATCGCTTCCTGTACAAGGCACTTCGTAAATGCTATCTCCATCGTTATCTTGTCCATAAAACATCCACAACGTAACTGGGAAACCATTTGCAATATCGGCAGAATCGATGTAATAATCTGGGCAAGCACTATAGGGCACAGGTATATCTATCCCCCACTTTTGTACGCCACTATCATTTATGGCAATGCTATTTGTTTGAGGAAATAAACGAGAGAACTCTCCCTCGCAAATGCTATTATCTACCGATGATTGAGAATCGGTATCGGGCCTGTCCTTACGGCAAGAGCCAACAAGCAAAATAATAAGACTGCTTAACAGCAATAGCTTGGAATACTGAATATTCATGTATAAAATATTAGGAAAATTTATTCTGCACCTGCATGAGCTGCCACTTGAGATTCCTGACCATCTCCGGTCATTCCATCCCACTTACCAACTGCAACAGCAATTGCTCTCACTACCTGAACTTTTACTTCTTTGGTTGCGTTTTTAAGATCTTCTTTGGCTTTTGCAGGGCTCATGTTTTCTCCTTTTTTCCACATGGCTGTACCCGGAAGGTTAAATGTAACTTCATCGCGCCCTCTTGCTACTCTCCAGCTTGACATATATCCCTTTGAAGCAAGTTCTTTTTTTACTTGCTCTTGTTTGCCACTTACTTCAAAACAAATCATTACGTTCATAATGGTAGTATTTAGGTTTATGTTTAATTACGTTCTATCAAAAATACAAAATATATACTTATACGCGTATTCCAATCACCAACACATCATCCACCTGCGAATGCGCCCCTTTCCAGTCTTCAAACGATTTTTCTAGCAGCACCCGCTGTTCTAACATGGGCATTATATGTACGTTCATTAAGCTATCATACATCCTTTTTATCATTAATTTTTTACCCCTATCACCCCCAAACTGATCGGCATAGCCATCGGAAAACATATACAACATATCGCCTTTCTTGAGAAACTTAGTGTGATTGGTGTATGCCTGATCCGCTTGCATGTGTGAGCCTCCAATAGGGAATTTATCACCGCTAATTTTTTCAATATTATTATCACTTAAAATTATTAAATGCCTGAGTGCGCTGGAAAACTGCAACTCTCTTTTTTCTAGATCGATGGAGCATATTGCAATGTCCATGCCATCGGTAGTTTCAATTTCCGATTGAATGCCCTGCTTTAATGCTGCACGTACTCCTTGGTTAAGCTCATATAATATAGCGGCAGGCTCTGTAATACCATTTTCTAAAATAATTTGGTTTAACAAATTTGCTCCAATCATACTCATAAATGCTCCAGGAACGCCATGCCCTGTACAATCTACACAAGCGGCTATGGAGCGCCCATTCTTTTCGGCAAACCAATAAAAATCCCCGCTCACAATATCTTTGGGCTTAAAGAGCACAAACGATTCGGGAAAATATTTCTGTATTTGTTCTTTGGTAGGAAGGATGGCCTGTTGTATTCGTTTTGCATATTGAATACTGCTGGTGATATCGTGATTTTTTTGCGCCAGCTCTGCCGTGCGCTCTTCTACTTTTTGCTCCAGTACTTTTTTCTCCTGCTCAATCTTTGCTGTGCGATAACGAATAAATCCAAAAACCGAGCCAATGGAAACAAGAACACACATCGAATAAAATAAATTTGTTTTCCACCAGGGCGGTATCACTTTAATATAAATAGTTGCGCCTTCCTCATTCCAAACACCATCGCTGTTCGAAGCACGTACTCTAAAAACATAATCACCTCCAGGCAAGTTGGTATAGCTTACATATCTTCTGGTTGCGGATGGAGACCACTCGCTGTTTAAACCATCCATGGTAAATGAATATTTATTCTTCTCCGGAAAAACATAATCCAGCGCCACAAACTCAAAGGAAATAAAATTGTCTTTATAGGAAAGCTCAATGTATTTTTTAACATTCACGCTGGAATCTAAAGCGGTCTCCTTTCCAAACTTTTTTACCGAGGTAATATATACGGGCGGCACATGATTATTGTCCGAAACATTATCAGGGTAAAATGCATTAAAACCATTTAAGCCACCAAAAAACATTTCTCCGGTCAACCTGTTTTGAAAATAAGCGCCTTGGGCAAATTCATCGCCCTGCAATCCATCGTGAATAGTGAAATTTTTAAAAGCACTTCCTTCTTTGTTATCTACTTTAGGGTTAAATCGCGTTACGCCTTTGTTCGTACTTATCCACAAGTTGCCACGCTTATCTCCTAATATTCCCCAAATGTTACCATTTGGTAACCCATCTTTTTCGTTGTACTGGGTGAACTCCATTTTTTTTACGTCCAGCTTATTTAAGCCATTGGAAGTTCCTATCCACAAATTTCCTTTTCGGTCATCGTAAATACAATTAACCGTGTTATCGCTGATGGTATTTTTATTATTCTTTTCGTACTTAAAGACTTTAACATTTTGAGTCACGTAATCCAACATATTCAAGCCTTCACCGGCTGTGCCTATCCAAACTTTTCTGTTTTTATCTTCATACACACAGTAAATGTTGTCGCTGCTTAACCCATCTTTGGTTGTGAATGGAGTTAACTGACCAGATGACTTAGAAAAAGAAGACAGGCCCCGATACCCATAGGTGCCAACCCAAATATTATCTCCGTAGCCCTGCGTGATACAGGTGATTGCACCTTTTTCTACAATCCTTTTTATTTGTTTGGTATGCTTATCAAATGTATTTAAGCCTCCTCCCCAGGTGCCAACCCAAATCAATCCTTCCTTGTCTTCAAATAAAGAAAGCACACTGTTACTTCGCGCGCTAGACAAGGAATTATCTTTTCCATCGCCATAATTAACATATTCATCTTTAGTTCTATCGATGGTCGTAATGCCACCATGCATGGTTCCAACCCAAATAAGTCCATCCCTATCCTGCATTAATCCAAATACAGCATTGGAAGTAAAATGTTCTTCGTTTAATATGTCTTTATGAAAATGTTTAAATCTGGCAGCGTTTGGAAAATGCACCGATATTCCACCACCCTCCGTACCAACCCAAATATTTCCTTCCCTATCTTTATAAATACAATTAACACCGTCAATGCTTAAGCTTTGCAAATCATATTGGTTAAAACGATACGTAGCATTGTTGCCTGCCAATCTATTGATGTATGAAATTCCTTTGTTGATGGTACCAATCCAAAGCGCACCTTTGCTATCCAAACACAGAGATGAAATTCTGTTTTCAGGAATTAGGTTGTACTCATTATTGGGCGAGCTTAAAATCCTATCAGAAAACTTTTTCTTAACTGGATCAAAAGAAACCACCCCGCCATTATCTGTTCCAATCCACAGTAAGCCAAACTTATCTTGTACAATGGACTTGGCTCGGTTGTAATACTCATCTCCTTTTCCATCGGCAGAACGGTCTAAATATCTGGAAAAAGTATTTGTCTTTCGATTATACAAATTCAAGCCACCATCGATGGTGCAAACCCATAAATTGCCACTCTTATCTTCAAGGATAGATTCTACCTTAAACCCAAACAACGCATTTGTATCTCCAGAGGAATGGATAAACTTTTCAAAACTATTATCTTTACCATTAAATTTGTTTAGCCCAAAGGTTGTACCTATCCAATAAACACCTTCCTTATCCTGAAGGATACATTTTATTTGATTGCTGCTGATGGATTTATCATTCTTTGCGTCTTGCTCGAATCTTCGTACCGAATTAAATACCGGATTAATTGCATTTAGCCCTCCTCCTCTGGTTCCAACCCAAATGACTCCCGATTTATCTTCATATAAAGACTCTATGTAATTACTAGAAAGAGAATTTGAATCCGCAGGGTCATGCTTATAAACAAGCATATCATTTGAATAGCCATTAAACTTATTTAGCCCGTCCTGAGTACCAAACCACATGAACCCTTTACTGTCTTGAAGAATACAATTTACCGAAGCTTGCGATAAGCCCTGACCGGAGCCAATGCGTGTGAATTTTATATCTTGAGAAAAAATGAGTTGAGAGGGAGCTACTAAAAGAAAAAATAAAATAAAACGTTTTTTTTCTAACACAAAAAACAATTCAATGATACGCTTTCCTATAAAATACATTTCTTAAATAATTATGCCAACAAATTTAACAAAACATTAACAGCAAACGAATGTGTAAGGAAACATTAATGTGAACCGACAAGGATTGAAAATATTGTATTGGAACGTACCGAAAGCTCAAGAGTTACAGCATCGCCTTTTTTTAAAGTTAAAAAGTCTGGCGCATCCAATAACACCTCCTCTCTACTAAAAGATTTGTTGCCTAAAACAATTTCCCCATTCTTCATGTCTGTAATATGTGTTTTAATAATTTTCTTGTTGGGCGATTTAATTTCTTTGCCATAATCAATAAATTCCGAAACGATAAGCCTAAGGCATAATACGGTAATCACTACAAATGTCACATTGGTAATTTCTAAATACTCTTTTGAAAATAATCCAACATCAGAGCTATTAAAATAAATTAAAGCAACAATACTTATCAAAACTGGAATTGCAAAAAAGGCAGACTTTCGAAAAGTAAGTTTTTTAAAAATGGAGACCAATCGAGTTCGCTCAACTTCGGAGAGGCTTTGCAATTGGGCGATTGGGTGAACAGGCATAGTTTTTTATTTGTTTGATAAAGATAGAAAGGTAAATCAGAACAGCGTACTAGAACTTTAGAAACATCTATTTCTCGCAAAGTAGTAGAAGTCACAAAGAGCAAAATATCCAAATTTATTACTACTGTTCTTGGCAGACTGTGCGCCTCTCCGTGAAACCAGATTTTAGCAGAATGTATTATCTACTATCTTTACCTACACCTTTTAAAACAATTTCAAATGTGGAAAGAAGAAAATTTAACAAACGACAAAACAGGAGCATCGCTCAACAAATCTTTCAAGTTCAAAAATTTTTCTGAGGCTTTCGCCTTTATGACTCGAGTTGCTTTTCTGGCAGAAAAAATGAACCATCATCCTACCTGGAAAAACACCTATAACACGGTGGACATTTCCTTAAACACACACGATGCAGGGAATAGCGTTACCCAAAAAGATCGAGATTTAGCTGCCGCAATTGATAAGCTGTTAGCAGCGTAGCATGAAAGCAATAAAAATAATATCGCTAGCAATAGCTTCTTTATTTTTCTCAGAGCTGCTAAGTCAAAATGCGGGCACAAACAATAAGTTGCACACCTTAATAGCAAGCCTTCAAAAAGATCCTGACTTACAAAATGCAACCTGGGGAATATCAGTTCTAAATATCAGGAAGGATTCTGTAATTGCTGAATATAACAGCTTCGTATCGCTGATTCCGGCAAGTACCAATAAAATTATTACTACCACTACCGCTCTCGCACTGTTGGGTGCAGAATTTCAATATGAAACCAAGCTCGAATACAGCGGCACATTCGACTCTACATCAGGTATTTTAAATGGAAATATTTATATAAATGGTAGTGGTGATCCTACCTTATCTTCCGAAGTATATAAAACGAAAAACGACACCCTTACTTTAACAGATCAATGGGCAAGGATTATCTCTTCATTTGGAATAAAAAAAATTAATGGCGCTATCATTGGCGATGCAAGAAATTTTGAAGATGAGCGTGTGCCCAACACTTGGATATGGGGAGATATGGGCAACTATTACGGTGCCGGAGCTTGTGGTCTAAATTATTTAGATAATAAATACGGACTGCACTTCAACTCCGGTACAAAAGTTGGTGACGGCACTGTGATAAATAAAATCATTCCACCCATTCCGGGACTGGAATTTATAAATCAAACTTTTACCAAAGGAAATTCCGACAACGCCTATATTTTTGGCGCTCCTTATACCCTATCCAGGTATGTGAAAGGCACTATACCCGCCAATAAAAAAAACTATAAAGTGGAAGGCTCCCAGCCCGACCCTCCTCTGTTGTGCGCACAACACCTGGACAGCTCGCTGAGAAAAATAGGAGTTCCTATCTCTAAAAAATCAAATACATTAAGAAACTTCTTGCCTTCAGCAGATGAATTTATCGGAACAGAAGAAGATAGCTTGGTTGAAAAAGCTGAATACATTGCGCTACCTCAGGAAAAAAATGAAACAAGAAAATTAATATATTCTCACTTTTCTCCTACCCTTGATAAAATCGTTTATGAAACCAATATCCACAGCAACAATTTATATGCTGAAGCATTGTTAAAAACCATCGCTTGGAAAAAAAATAAAATTGGTAACGATCAGGCAGGAATAGGAATTGTACTAAACTACTGGAAAAGCAAAAAATTAAACATTAATGGATTTAACATGGCAGATGGATGCGGCTTATCTCGATTTAATTCCACCACCACAAAAACACTTTCCTCCCTACTAGCACTAGCTAGTAAAGATTCTGTATTGTATAAAAATCTAAGCAACTCAATGCCCCTATCAGGAAAAACAGGATCCCTGGCTGGAATGTGTAAAGGAACTTGTGCCGAAAACAACTTGCGCGCAAAGAGCGGCTATATGACTCGGGTTCGCAGTTATGCAGGTTACGTAACTAATAAAAGTGGCGATCTTTTATCTTTTGCAATCATTGCAAACAACTACACCTGCAGCCCTGCCGAAATGAAAAAAAAAATAGAGCGACTCTTAATTGCTATAGCAGAAACCAAATAGCGACCTAATTGCTTTAATACTATTTATTGACAATTATTTTTTTTGTAGATATGCCTTCTTCTGATTTAATCTTCAGGAAATAAATCCCGTTAACTTCTTTGGATAAGTTCAGCTGATTACTACCGCTTGTTAAACTTCCAGAATAAATTAATTTTCCTACAACATCTAATACTTCAACCGTTCCTATAATTGCAGAACTACGAATGGTAAATATGCCACTTGAAGGGTTTGGAAATATTGAAATGGAATAAGCCCATTCAGGATTATACACTCCGGTAGCGGTAGGATTTATTTTATTTACGTTTGATTTTGATAAATTCAAATTACTCGCCATCGGTATAGGGTTTTTTATAGACAGCTTACAAGGCGAAGGATTTACAATAGCTACAAAATAATTTACATTTATTAAGGGCACCGGAGAATTAATGTCGGTGTATGCATGCACGTTGCCAGATACTGCATCCAACGAATCCCATCCGCCTGCTACTGTATAACGATAGATAATAAATGTGGGCGAGAAAAATCCTTCGTAGTCGTCCCAAATAAGATTTACTTTATTATTTAAACCAATGCTTGCAGAAAGGTGAATGGTTTTATGCAAAGGGCTCAAAGCAGATTCAGTTCCGCAGGTATCAACTGCCGAAATTTTATACCTCCAAGAATGTTGAAGTGGGTTTGCACTTTGATCGGTCCATTGGCTTGGCAAATTAGCTGCTTTGCTTCCTAAAAGCTGATATTGGCCTGCTACAATTGATTCGCGATAAAAGTTATAATGCGAAATGCCTGGATTTGCTACAGTATCTTTTTTAAACACGCATACGTTTTTATCAGTTATACTATCCACCGTAACTAGACAAATAGTTGGCGCAGAAGGTAAATTTTTAGGTACCACACCCATAAAAGCTCCGGTGCAAGTATTTCCTCCTGATACTACTAAGCTATAGGGGCCAGACACTGCCCCAACTAAATCTTGAGTTGTTGCGCCATTTGACCAAGCATAAGAATACGGAGGAGAACCACCGGTAACAGAAATATAAATTGAGCCCAACGAACCTCCACACGTAACAGGAATGATAGAATCTATTGCTATCACTGCTCCACCCGCATTTATGATTGGCGCCATTCCTAACGCGGCACATCCTTTGCTATCTGTTACTGTAACAGAATAACCTCCTGCAGATAAACCTGTAGTAGTAGCCGTAGTTGCTCCAGTGCTCCATAAATACGAAAAAGCACCATTACCACCGGATGGGAGTGCAGTTGCAGAGCCATTAGGACTGCCACAAGAAGCATCCACAATACTTACTGAAAGCGTAACAACCGTTGGTTCCGTTATTGAAACATTAGTCATTGAAACGCAGCCATTAGCTCCCGAAACTCCTACCTGATAGGATCCTGCAACAAGATTGGTTACATCCTGAGTGGTAGCACCATTTACCCAATAATAAGTATAAGGCGAAACTCCTCCTGCAACAGAAATATCAATAGCACCATCGCCACCTCCATTACATGAAACATTTTTCACAGAAGAAACGGTAACTATAGGTGAGCCAACGTTATTTATTAATGCAGGTGCTGACTTTACACAACCAGATGCATCAGTAACTGTTACCATATATAAGTTTGCCATTAAGGAATCTGCTAATGCTGCTAAATCTCCATTCGTCCAATGATAAGTGAACGGAGCACTACCGCCACTAACAGTTACGGATGCCGTTCCATTTGCCTGACCACAAGTAGCATTTGTAGTAGATACTGAAAGTGTATGTGTACATGGGGGAATAAGTTCCAATATGCTGCTAGTATTAGCACTATCATTCCCAGTAGCAATATATTCTTTTGTCTCTACTTTTAATACAACTGCCGAGCTTCTTGCTGAACCTGAAAAATCTGCTTTATGAGTCCAGCTACCTTGTGAAAAAACAGGAGAAGTTGTTATAATAATGATAGCTAAGAAATAAAAAGTGGCTTTGTTTATATTCATGTCATTGGATATTTAAATCGATTTATTAAAAGTATACCCACAAAGTTAAAAGAAATAATAGACCTCTTTCATAAGTCAAAGATATTAAAAGCTGGATATTGAAAAGATT
>CAYZTB010000080.1:0-9709 GCA_964481195.1 uncultured Bacteroidia bacterium
CTGTGGGCGATCCTTTTAAAGATACTTCTGGCCCATCTATGAATATTTTAATTAAGCTTTCTTCTTTAGTAGGTTTAACTATTGCTCCCCTTATTGCAATACAAAGCCATCGCACAGAAGCTAATCACCAAGCAGAAGTTGTTACAACAGTTACAGTTTCTGAAAACACAACAGTTGACGAAACTAAAAATGCCAGCTATACTAAAGAGGTAGAAAAAGTAGTTACCGAATAATATTTTAAAGCATTTTTTATTGGCGTCAGGTGTTACCACCTGACGATAAAGGAATAGCTGGAAGAGCGCGTCAGGTCTTACGACCACAAAAGCATTCAATAAAAAAGCAGCGTATCACTACGCTGCTTTTTTTATGAACTTCAGCCCAATACTCACAACAGCACCAACTACATTTCATCCGTCCAATCGCCCTGCCCTGCTTTGTTTACAGATGCCATACGCTCCAGTTCTAGCCCCTTATAAATCGCACACTGGATGGAAAAATTCAGTTAAATTATTAATATTATTTCTGTTTGGAATAAATTCATTCCCGATAAAAGTAGGCGGGTTTACATTTTTACGAGCAATGGATTTTTTTTATCTTTCACACAGTTCAGTTCCACAGCGGATTTTCGGGAAAGTTGGCAAGGATAGAGTAATCTTTCCCCATACTTTTAATTACATCTTTCCAAAACTTTTCATCGGTATCTTTTCCAGCATTCATTACTAAATCTTTTGAAGAAGGCGCCACCAACCAGGAGTTATTTTGAATCTCGTTATCTAATTGCTGTGCTCCCCAACCTGAGTAACCGATGAAAAGACGTATTTCGTTTTCGGCAAGTTTGTTTTCTTTTATTAAAGCTTTAACAGTTTCAAAATTTCCGCTCCAATAAAGTTCTGGTGTAATTGGTATGCTATCGGGTATTGCATCGCCTAGCGTATGTATGTAAAACAAGCTATCGCGCTGCACAGGCCCGCCATCCCAAACTGGCAAATGACTTGAATCAAATTCATCAATGATTTCCTCAAGCTTTAAGTCCATAGGTCTGTTTAACACAAACCCCACACTACCCTCTTCATCATGCGTTACCAACAAAACCACAGTGCGCTTAAAGTTGGGATCCTGACTAAAAGGCTCGGAGAGTAACAGTTTTCCTTGCTCCGGTTTGAATTTTGTGAAATCTAATTTAATCATAGTATAGATACGAATAGCTACAAATCTACTAATTAGAATTAATCGATTCAAAATTTACCACCCTTTTACATTGAACACCATCTCTATCAAAATTAATAAGCAGTGCTAATTTTAATTTTGAAACGGACAAATAGTTCTTCGTTTGGTCAAAATGCGCTTTAGAAAATCTTGACAATGATTTTATTTCAATAATAATTTTTTCCTCAACAAGAAAATCGAAATAATTTCTCCCCACTGTTATTCCTTTAAATTCAACAGGGTAATAAACCTCATCCTTGAAATTCAGATTTTGAGCGCCAAATTCGATTGCTAAGGCCTTGTGATATACTATTTCTTTATGGCCATTCCCTAATTGATTAAACACCTCAAAAGCACAGCCAATAATTTTGTAACTAAGGTCAGGAAAAACTAAATCTTT
Organism: uncultured Bacteroidia bacterium; assembly: GCA_964481195.1. GTDB lineage: Bacteria > Bacteroidota > Bacteroidia > Palsa-948 > Palsa-948 > Palsa-948. Next base: position 1,607 of record CAYZTB010000080.1, read on the forward strand.
TTTAGGCTGCTTGTATTCCATTCGCAGATTCGTAATAATTTTAAATTCGTACGTATTATTTAAACAACGGATACTTCTTCATCCACTTATTCACTTCTTTTTTTACTGCCACAATCTTAAGGTCGTTTTCGTTGTTCTGAAGTACAGTGTCAATGAGTTCAACAATTTTAGCCATGTCCTTTTCTTTTAAGCCACGCGTAGTAATTGCAGGTGTTCCAATGCGTATGCCAGAAGTTACAAACGGAGATTTATCATCAAAGGGAACCATGTTTTTATTTACAGTGATGTCCGCCTTAATTAGCGAATCTTCTGCTTTTTTCCCTGTAAGATTTTTGTTTCTCAGGTCAATAAGCATGCAATGATTATCAGTTCCGCCAGAGCTAATATTATATCCTCTATCCATGAATGCTTTTGCCATGGCTCTTGAATTTTTCACTACTTGCGTTCCGTATTTCAAAAACGAATCCTCCAGTGCTTCGCCAAATGAAACTGCTTTTGCTGCAATCACATGTTCTAGCGGTCCTCCCTGTGTGCCCGGAAAAACAGCACTATCTAAAATGGCAGACATCATTTTAATTTCTCCTTTTGGAGTAGTTAATCCCCACGGGTTTTCAAAATCCTGTCCCATCATAATCATTCCGCCTCTTGGTCCGCGAAGTGTTTTATGGGTGGTGGTGGTAACAATATGACAATGTGGAAGTGGATCGTTAAGCAACCCTCTGGCTATAAGTCCGGCAGGGTGAGCCATATCGCACATCAACAATGCACCAACTGAATCAGCAATTTTGCGCATACGCTTATAATCCCAATCACGCGAATATGCCGATGCACCACAAATAATAAGTTTAGGCTTTTCTTCGTTAGCAGTTTTTTGTACGGTATCGTAATCTACTTGTCCGGTTTCTCTGTTTACATTATAAAAACAAGGAGAGTAAAGTTTGCCCGAAAAATTTACTGGAGAGCCATGTGTTAAATGACCGCCATGCGATAAGTTAAAGCCTAATATTTTATCTCCTGGCTTTAAAACACCCAACATCACTGCTGCATTGGCTTGTGCTCCGCTATGTGGTTGTACATTTACCCACGCAGCGTTGTATAAAGTTTTTATTCTGTCAATGGCTAAGTTCTCTACCTTATCTACTACTTCACAACCACCATAATATCTTTTTCCTGGCAGTCCTTCTGCATATTTATTGGTAAGTACGGAGCCCATGGCTTTCATCACTTGCTCGCTTACAAAATTTTCGGATGCAATTAGCTCTAATCCGCCTAGCTGACGTGCTTTTTCTTCTTTGATGTAGTCAAAAATTAATTGATCGTTTTTCATAGGTAAAATATATAATTAAAGGTTTACAAACTTAATATGTTTTTTAATACCGATGCGACATATCTTTTAACCCAATTACAAAGGGATATGTCGATTGGCTACCGATAGCTATCGGTAACCATAATATTTTGGACTAATTTTTAAAGATTAATGGTATAAGACAAATAATAAAAAAGCAATTATATAATAATTGTCGAGGGAATCAAATTTTAAGATAGAATTTTTATAGCTCTGGACCAAAAGCCAGAATCTATTGCTTACTCGAAATGAAAATCTTAAAGGATTGGTGGAAATTGGCAGACTTTACATCTACAAAGTATAATCCGGGAGTTAAGTTTTTATCGGTTAACTTAATATGCTTTTGCTGAACAGCATTATGTTGAGTCGAAGACAGCTTTTCGCCTACTACATTATAAAGGTCTATTAATACATCTTCCTTTTGCTGGAGGTTTATAGACAAAAACACCTCTCCATTTTGGTAATATACACCCAAACCATTATTTGATGTGTAGTTACTGATAGAAGTACTCAAAGAGTCAAGTACCGTAATGGTTTGGTAGGCAGTATGACTGCAAAGGCTATCAGCTATGGTAAACGAAACGGTGTATGTTCCAGCCAAAGAGTAAGTATGAGAAGGGTTTGCTGTGCTATCTAGTGCAGAGCCATCACCAAAATTCCAGGAATAAATAAAGCCACCCGATGAAAGATCCAGAAATGCCTTGGTGCTGTCAACTGATAATATTACAGTATCAGAATTTACCGGTAAGAAATCAGCAAATAGTACCGGTGTACTAGAAATTGAAACTACAATCTTCTTACTGCAACCAGCAGCATCCGATACAGTAACAGAATAATTTCCAGGACTTAAATTTTGCACTTCATTGCTAGTATCGCCAGTGCTCCACAAGAATGAATAAGCAGGAACACCTCCGTTAGGCACAACCATCACAGCACCATTGTTTAACCCCATGCAACTTATATCGGTTGATACAGGTAACAAATTCATGTTAGATAGATAACCAACGGTAATAGTATCAGAAACAATTCCACAAGCTGAGCCAGAAGTTTCAACGGTATAAATACCAGCGGGAATATTAAACAAGGTATCAGATGTTGTAGCGTTTAAAGTATTTTGTAAAATATTTCCAAGCGAATCTTTCCAAGTATAATTCCATGGGCCTGTTCCTACTCCTGTAACAACAGCAAGCCCGTTTGAATCGCCATTACAAACTGATGCGGCAGACTGTTTAGTAATTGGTGCAGAAATATGTAAAATAAAACGAGGCGCTTGTGTAGTATCGGAAATAGAAAAAGTGTAGGATATATTTTGTCTTAAATCTGTTATTGTTCCAGTTAATAAATCTTCTAGCTGAATACAGGAACTCATTGCAAGCATTAAAACACTATCGCGCCTTATGGTATATGTGCCAGAAGCAGGAACTCGTAGTCTGAGTTTTATTGAAACATCTGAAGTTAAATCAGGCAGACTGCTAATTGACAAATCGGAAGTATCATTGAACACCGAAGAAAAATTATGCACAGTAGGATCATTATCAAGTTTCCACGCATCAAACCTACTGTCAAAAGAAGTCGTTGCACTTTGATCAAAACGAATTACTATTTCATCATCCAAACCATTGTTGCTTACCATTAATCGAATGCTATTGGGGACATCATTTACATTTAAATCTACTGGAAAATCTTTAAATGCCATTGGATAATGACTGGTGTTTGGCGCACTTTGTTTTCTTAGAAAGCTAGGATTAGAAGCAACCTTTACAGTTTCAACTAAAGAAAGTACAGGAGAGTTTGCATTTGCTTTTACCCAAAATGCCTGTGAAGATGCAATGTAGCGCGAGCCTCCATTTACTCCAATGCCGGACGCATAGCTGGAGTAACTTCCAGTGGATGTGTTGTATATATATATAGCACTATCTACATTTGTTTTTGTCCAGTTGGTAAGATTCCTCCAATCAATTGCTGAAGGGTAATTATTAGAAACCAAATTCCAACCATCATCGTTAATACTTCCGCTGTTGCTGAATGTAACAGGAATCGACTGAACAAATTTTTGAGGTGGTCCTTTCACAGAAATAGATATTGGATTAGGCCCCATGTAAACATAATATCCTTTTCCTGCAACAATGGGATTCGTAATATTTGTAGCTCCTACCCAACCTGCATTATCTTTATTTCCAGGCAGTGTTTCATCATATGTATAAATAGAAACAAACCCATTTGTTGGATCCGTTGAGCCTGTAAAGCCACTGGTAGGAAAATCATCGGCCCAATCCGCAATGGTAGTGCCACTAATTGAACTTGAAAGTTGTCTCCAATCTGTAGGCCCTGTTCCGGTATATCTTTCCATCACAATGCTTCCGGTTAAATTTGCTCCCGATGGGATAGCTGCAATGTTTGCAGTATTAGATACATTAGATACAAGTGTAAAAATTTTTCCCGTTGTTGTAAATGTTCCGGAAGAAATAGTAAGAGTATTAATTAATTTTACATCCTGAGTGATGCTTACCCCTGCAGAATTATTTTGGGTCAGATTATAAAAAGAGGGAACGGAAGTGCCACCTATGGTTTGTGCAACATTACCATTCATAGTTACAGTGCCGTTGTTATGAGTGAAAGTTCCATTTATCAATAAATTACGAGCTACTTGAAGATTTGATGGAGCCGTTAATGTACCTGCAACAGTTAAGCCTCCAAATCCAGTTGTACTTGAACCTGCTATTGAAGAAATTCCATTAAATGTAACCGTACCACTATTATGTACAAACGTACCGTTGTTTGTCCAATTTCCTGTTACATTAAAATTTGTTGCATGACCTGTTAATATTCCAGAAATTATTACTTCCTGAAATGTAATTGGACTAGTACCTAACAACCTAGAATTATTAATGAAATTAACAATGGAACCTGCTGAAGAATTAAATGTGCCTGAATTATCAAAGTTACCTCTGATAGAAATATTATTTGCGCCAATACTTAAAACACTTCCTAAAGAAAAATCAAAGTTTATCGTTATATTATTAGAAATAGACTTAGCACCTATCCCAGTCATTATTAAATTATTAAAAACTTCACCTCCACTATTAGTGATAGACTGAGCAGAAGATCCGTTAAAAGTAGCAGTACTAAAACGTGGATTAAAAGTGCCGCTATTTGTCCAATTTCCAGCAACATCCAACGCATAGTTATTAGTACTAACATCAAGGCTAACACTCACTATATCTAAATTTCCATTTAATACTGTACTTCCAGATAAAGTTTTTGTTCCAGATCCGGATAATTTTAAATGATGATACGTGCCATTTCGAACTTGTTGGCTAGCAGTTGTGCCATACTCAACTGTATTTCCTGAAGCAGAAGCAACAAGCCCACTAAGAGAGAAAGTAGTGCCCTTCATAGAAAAAATAGAATTAGCACTTTGAGTAAGTGTGCCGGAGCCTGAAAGTGTGCCGCTGTTTGCAATCGTTACAGTACCTGTATTAGTTGCAGTAGTTATGATGTCTAAATTATTGAGCGCTCCAGCACAACTAATATTTTGAGGATTAGTTTGTAAACGAATAATTACTGTTGAAGAAGATATATTTCCATTTCCTGTTCCGAAGAATCCGCCAGTACTAGTTAATACACCATTTGCTGTACCTGTAATATTCCCTGTAGAACTTATATAAACTCCTTCTGAACCTACATTGGTTGTTCTTGCTTGAGTCCAATTTGCTGTGCCATTTATAGTAAGCTTTCGGCAAGCTCCAGCATTTCCATTCATCACAATTGTATGTCCAGAACATATTATTACTTCATCAGTAGCTCCCGGGACAGTAGATGCTGTAACGGTTGAGCCACATGCTACCTTTGACCAAGTAGCAGCTGTTCCCCAATTACCATTTATTCTAGAATAAAAAGTAGCTCGTACAAGTACAGATAAATTTTGCACATCTGGGGCTCCACATAATCTAGTAGTTGTTACACGTACCGAATAAGTCCCGGCTGTTGCTCCCCAATTGATGGTTACGCTAGAAGTCCCTTGCCCACCTACAACAGAACCTCCACCCGCAGGTAATGTCCACGAATAAGTATAACCTAGGGTTGGGGTAACGGTATAAGAAACTCCAGTTTGATTAGTTGATACAACAGTTGAGCCAGTTATAGTAGAAGTAGCAATAGGATTAATGTTTATTGGCTGCGCAACTGGAGTATTATCATCTCCACAGGTATTCTTTTCTGTAACTGTAACACTTCCTGTCATACTTATTGCACCCCAATTCACCGTAACAGTATTTGTACCTTGAGCAGAAGCAATAGTGCCTCCTGTTGCTGTCCATGTATAAGTATTCCCAACCGTATTTGTTACAGAATAAGTTGCTGCGGAATTTATACAAACAGAATTGTTACCACTAATAGCTACAGCAGAATATCCCGAACAAGTAGGTTTGCCAAAACAAAATTGAGCAGACAAACCATGAGCTATAGTTCGCTTTGCTGTGTTACCTACAGCAGCAATGTGAGTACCTGATAAAATCCATGGGTTTGAAGCTAACGATCTATATAAAATTCGAGTTGAGACAGAAACAGGATAACTAACAAATCCATTTCCCGTTAAATCAATATTATAACTAGTGCTTACTAGTCCATTTCCGGCTGTTAAATCCCAAAATCCTTCAGTATATTGATTTGCAATCGAGAGCCCATTATCTACTACTGGCAATCCTGAGCTACCGGGATTTGTGCTAACAAAACATGCTGTTAAAGCGCCAGAGGTAAGTGTTGTAAAGTTAATTTGTGCCGGACGGTAAAAAGAAGAAGTGCCTATTGGCATTAAATAATTTACTCCCGTTGCATTTACCCATCTTTTAAAACATCCAATAATTTTTCCTGAAGTATATGTCAAGCTTCCTACAGAAACTGTACTAGTACCTAGCGTTAATAAATTTGCTCCACAATCAATATCTCCAGATGTGAGTGTTAAGGTATTAGTTACAGCAACATCGTTATTTAATAAAACCGTACCACTGGATTTATTTACTGTAAAGCTGTAAAAATTTTCGCCTCCAGTCTTAATTATATTTTGAGTTCCAGTTCCGTTAAACGTAACAACGCCTGTTCCCGGTGTGAACGTGCCGTTGTTAGTCCATATTCCTCCTACTGATAAATTAAAATTATTTAGGTTTAGTCTTCCTGAATTAATAGTGACAGATTGCAGTGCAGACAAATTACTTTGAAGCAAGCAAGTTGCATTGGCACTAGATACTGCCAACTTTGAAATATTAAATACAGAATTTATTCCAATTGTTTGTCCTGCCGGAGTTGATGCATCTCCCACTTGTATAGTTCCTCCAGAAATTCCTACCGTTCCTGCATTAGCTAAAAATCCAAGATCTATCCCTCCTGCCCTTAGTAAAATAATAGTTCCTCCTGTCATCGTAAATGAAGAACCAGGTTGATCCATATTGATAGGAGGAAAAGTATTGTCAGTGCTTGCAACGGTTGGAACATTTATGATTCCGGCTGTCATTGTAAAAGAGATATTATCAGAGGCAAGCTGCCTGGAAAGCCTTCCTGAAACATTGAAAACACCCCCTTCAATAATTAATTGTGTAGTACCACTGTTGTCGGCTCTCAATCTCTGATCAGCTGCAGTACCTAAATTGAGAGTTCCGGCAGAAATTCTTAACACTCCGGCTACGGTCCAATTTCCTGAACCATCTACAGAATTTGAACTAAGCCCCGACATAGTATTAACTATCCCGCCATTACACCAAAAGCCGGCTGTTGCAGGTATTAAAAATGGCCCAGCAGGTACTAGGTCTCCATTTGGAAATGGAATGATTGTCGAAGCAGAAGAAAGTTTAAACGTTCCATTGGTCAACGTTAATCCATTACCTGCTCCAGCAACTGTGGGTAATGTAATAATAGACTGAATATCTAAAATATTATTACTGCTTGTTCCTTTATTTATAGTTATACCTGTAAAATTAGAAACTGAAATACCGATTAAGGTATTGTTAGCTGCCCCTCCAAACGTGTACATTCCAATTCCAGATGTAAAAGTTCCATCGTTCTGAAAGTTTCCATTTATAGTTATAGCGGAGTTTGCTGTGTTATTGAAAACACCAGGAGAAGTGATAATAAAATTGGTAAATGTTTTTGTGCCAGTTGCACTTGTAATGCTTAACATTGATGAAACTGTAGTAACTCCGGTTACCGTTATAGTATTTCTGGCAATATTATTTGTACCTGCCATTGTAAATGGCCCTAAAACATTCAATATTCCAGTGGCTGATCCTGTAATAGTTCCTCCACTCATAAATAACCCACCTGCTCCAACATTGGTTGTTCTGGCTTGCGTCCAATTAGCAGTACCGCGAATTGTAAGAGATAGACAATTCCCCGCATTACCATTCATCGTAATTGTATGCCCGGCAAGAATGGTAACATTATCTCCGGCAGCCGGTACTCCGGTAGGAAACCAGGTCGAAGCAGTGCCCCATGCTGTTGAGCCAGTACTTACTTTATTGGCAGCAAACATTTCGATATGTAAAATAATACATAGCGATACCAATAAAAACTTCAAAAAAGTATTATAATAGAGTTGCATAAAAAAAATCCGTTCTAAAAGATAGTGATTTATTCCCTGTAGTTAATTAACAAACGATAAACATTTCGACCAAATAGAGATTATTATCGATGAACGGTAAGGAGTGCCCAATAATACCGATGCTTCATATCTTTTAGTCCAAGTATAATTTGTACTTGATCGGCAT
>CAYZTB010000081.1:0-9551 GCA_964481195.1 uncultured Bacteroidia bacterium
CTTCTTTATTAAAAACACCTATATACTGAATATCTTTACCTACAAAAGCTTTATCCGTAACTTTTATCATACGCATTTTACCATCGCCAGCAAAAACTATTACATCGTCCAAATCGGAGCAATTACACACAAATTCATCGCTGCGCATGCTAGAGCCAGCAAATCCTTCTTCGCGATTAACATACAGCTTCACATTGTTAGCCGCAACACGTGTTGCTACAATGGTATCAAACTGTTTGATTTCTGTTTTACGCTCCTTGCCTTTAGAATATTTCTCTTTAAGATTTTTAAAGTAATCAATTGCATACTCAACAAGATGCGCCAGGTGCTTTTTAACTTCAGCTATTTTATCTTCCAGGTCTTTCATTTCCTGGTCGGCCTTTTTAGTATCGTATTTAGAAATACGTTTAATCTTTATTTCCGTAAGTCGTAAAATATCTTCGCGTGTAACTTCACGAACAAACTTTTTCTTGTAAGGCTTTAGTCCCTTGTCAATAGCTTCAATAACTTCTTCCCAAGTTTCGCAATCTTCAATATCACGATAAATTCTTTTTTCGATAAAAATCTTTTCTAAGGAAGAAAAATGCAACTGCTCTAGCAATTCTGCCTGTTGAATTTCTAACTCTGCCTTTAAGATACCTAAGGTTCTATCCGTAGAGATTTTTAATATCTCACTAACGCCAATAAATTTTGGCTTTTCATCTTCGATGATGCAAGCATTGGGAGAAATGGATACTTCGCAATTCGTAAATGCATAAAGTGCATCTATCGTAACGTCCGGAGAAACTCCTGTTGAAAGATGAATTTGAATTTCTACATTTTCAGAAGTGTTGTCCTCTACTTTCTTAATTTTTATTTTTCCTTTATCGTTTGCAGCAATGATAGAATCAATTAAAGAAGTAGTTGTAGTTCCAAAAGGAATCTCATTAACGATAAGTGTTTTCTTATCTAGCTGAGATATTTTTGCACGCACCCGAATTCTGCCTCCACGCTTTCCATCGTTGTAATCTGAAAAATCTGCCATTCCACCGGTAGGAAAATCCGGTAGGATGGTTGCCTTTTTGCCTTGAAGAATTTTTATGGAAGCGTCAATCAGTTCAATAAAATTATGCGGAAGCATTTTACAAGCCAAGCCAACAGCAATTCCCTCCACTCCCATTGCTAGCAGCAACGGAAATTTGGCAGGTAAAAAGACAGGCTCTTTGTTTCTGCCATCATAACTCTGCTGCCACTGTGTTACTTTAGGGCTATACAATACATCTAAACCAAATTTGGAAAGCCTAGCTTCAATATATCGTGGCGCTGCTGCCCGATCGCCTGTTAAAATATTACCCCAGTTTCCTTGGGTATCAATCAGCAAATCTTTTTGTCCAAGCTGCACAAATGCATCGCCAATGCTTGCATCACCGTGTGGGTGATACTTCATGGTCTGACCGATGATGTTTGCCACTTTATTATACCGTCCATCTTCCAACTCCCATAACACATGTAATAATCTGCGCTGAACTGGCTTCAAACCATCTTCTACATAGGGAACGGCACGTTCCAAAATAACATACGAAGCATACTCCAAAAACCAATTTTGGTACATACCATCAACGTGAGTAATATTTTCTACTCCCTCATTGCCGGACGAGGAAGTTGTTTCTACATCTGTTACCTTTTCTTTCGAAGATGACTTAGAAGTTGAACTCTTTTTCTTTTCCGGTTTACTTTTTTTCTTTGCCATATTTTATTGAAAAATAGAAATCTTGTTTAATTACCGAAAGATTGCTTTTCCATTTCTAGATTAATCAGCTGCTCTTTCACTTTATCAAAGTTATCTTCTGCAAATTCTTCTCGTATCCTTTTCAAATTTTGTGTTAATGTATTTACTACTCCTGAATAATTATCGGTATTATCTGGTTGCAACAACACATTCCTGCGGGCGTCCGTATCATTTTCAGTTATTTTATAGTCAATAAATTTAAAGTTTGCCAATATCAAACTCAATGACCAGAATTTACGGTCGTCAACCTGACCTAGCTCTAACGTATATTTTTTTTCCTTTACCCCTATCTTTATTACAAGATTAGAATCGGTATACACAAATTTTCCGGTGCCATCAGCAGCAACTTCTTTTTTCACAAACTTGAAATTTTGCTTCAACAAAAAATCCTGATAATATCCTTTGATAAAACCAGTCAGCTCTTCTTCCCAGGCATCTAAAAATGACATATTGTATTGTAGTTAGCTGATTGTTTCTGCGTTTACCAAATCTTTCTCCACTCTGAGGTTATCAATGATAAACTCTTGCCTTTCTGGAGTATTTTTTCCCATATAATAAGAAAGCAGCTGATCAATTTTCGTTTTGCTATCTATAATTACAGGCTCCAATCTCATATCTTCTCCAATAAAATTCTTAAACTCATCTGGCGAAATTTCTCCCAATCCTTTAAAGCGAGTAATCTCTGGCTTAGGGCCAAGCTTAGCTACAGCATGTTGTCTTTCTTTTTCTGAATAACAATAAATGGTTTCTTTTTTATTTCTCACCCTGAATAAAGGAGTTTGTAAAATATACAAATGACCATTTTTTACTAGGTCAGGAAAGAATTGCAAGAAAAATGTAATGAGCAGCAAACGAATGTGCATTCCGTCCACATCGGCATCGGTAGCCAACACCACCTGGTTGTAGCGTAAATTTTCTAGCCCATCTTCAATATTTAAAGCTGCTTGCAATAAGTTAAACTCTTCGTTTTCGTAAACTATCTTTTTGGTAAGTCCATAGCAGTTTAAAGGCTTTCCTTTTAAATTAAATACCGCCTGTACATTTACGTCTCGCACTTTGGTGATGGAGCCACTTGCCGAATCTCCTTCGCAAATAAATATCGTTGTATCCAATTTCTTTTCATCGTTACTATTTAAGTGAGAGCGGCAATCTCTTAACTTCTTATTATGCAAAGCTGCTTTTTTAGCACGCTCCTTGGCAATTTTCTGTATGCCGGACATCTCCTTGCGCTCTTTCTCAGAGGTGATAATTTTCAGTAATAATTGTTCGGCTATCTCAGAATTTTTATGAAGGAAGTTGTCTAGCTCCTTCTTCATAAAGTCCATCACAAAAACTTTAACACTTGGGCCTTTGGGTCCCATTTCTTGCGAGCCTAACTTGGTTTTTGTTTGCGACTCAAATACAGGTTCCTGAATCTTTACACTCACCGCAGCTACAATGGAATTACGAATGTCAACAACATCAAATTCTTTTTTATAAAAATCGCGCACTGTTTTCACAACAGCTTCGCGAAATGCAATTAAATGTGTTCCTCCTTGTGTAGTATGCGCACCATTCACAAATGAATAATATTCTTCCCCGTATCTATTATCGTAATGTGTTAAGGCCACCTCCATGTCTTCCCCTTTCAAATGCACAATCGGATAAACTGTTTTGCCGGTAATTTCCTTGGTTAATAAATCTGACAAGCCGTTCTCAGAAATAATTCGTTGTCCGTTATAGTTAATTACCAACCCCGGGTTTAAATACGCATAGTTCCACAGCATGCGCTCCACATGTTCGTTGAGGTATTTAAAATTAGGGAACATCTTATCGTCAGGCAAAAACTGTACGGTGGTACCATCCAGCTCATTACTAGAAACAACTTTAGCATCCTTCTCTACAATGCCTCTGATAAAGTCGATGACTTTTATTTTTCCCTCTCTAACAGACTGAATTTTAAACGTAGCAGACAGGGCGTTTACCGCTTTGGTACCTACTCCATTTAAACCCACCGATTTTTTAAAAGCTTCGGAATCGTATTTTGCACCTGTGTTAATCTTAGCAACGCAATCCATCACTTTTCCGAGCGGTATTCCACGGCCATAATCCCGTATGGTTACTACTTTATTTTTAATAGATACATCAATCTTTTTTCCAAAGCCCATTGCAAACTCATCCACCGAATTATCTATTGCTTCTTTTAAAAGAATGTAAATTCCATCATCCATGGAAGTGCCATCTCCCAGCTTTCCAATATACATTCCCGGACGAAAACGAATATGATCTTTCCAGTCCAGGGACTTAATACTGTCTTCGTTATATTTTGGGTCTTTTGCCATAGTTAGTCTTTAGTATTTAGTATCGAGTCGTTAGTTCTTTGTATTTAGTATCGAGTCGTTAGTTCTTTGTATTTAGTATCGAGTCGTTAGTCCTTTGTATTTAGTATCGAGTCGTTAGTCCTTTGTTTAGTATCGAGTCGTTAGTGTTTAGTATTTAGAAATACCATTAATATTTGTTTAATCATCTGTTGTTTCTATTTACTAAAGACTAACGACTAAGTACTTGAATTACACATTAAATTTAAAATGCATCACATCGCCATCGCCAACAATATATTCCTTTCCTTCCTGCGCAAGCTTGCCGGCATCTCTGCATGCAGCTTCTGATCCTAGCGCAACAAAATTATCGTACTTAATAACTTCGGCTTTAATAAATCCTTTTTCAAAATCTGTATGAATAACACCTGCAGCCTGTGGCGCTGTCATTCCTTTAATGATGGTCCATGCACGAACCTCTTTTACACCCGCTGTAAAATAAGTTTGAAGGTTTAACAAACGGTAAGCTGCTTTGATAAGCTTATTTACTCCGGGCTGATCCAGTCCCATGTCCTCCAAAAATGTTTTTCTGTCCTCGTAGCTTTCTAGTTGAGCAATATCTGCCTCGATGGCAGCTGCAATAAATACTACCTCTGCGTTTTCATCCTTTACAAGTTCTTTAACAAGCTCTACATATTTATTTCCAGTCTTTACAGATCCTTCATCTACATTACATGCATACAATACTGGCTTTGCAGTTAAGAGCTGCAGGTCTGCCACGTGAATTTTATCTTCTTCCTTAACACCTTGCACTGATCTTGCAGATCTTCCTGCCTCCAGATGTGTTTTATAGATTGACAATACTTCAAAAGCTTTTTTAGCCTCCTTATCCACTCCCGCCTTTGCGGTGTTTCTAACCCTGCCAAGTTTCTTATCAACGCTGTCTAAATCTTTCAGCTGGAGTTCTATATCAATTACTTCTTTGTCGCGCACCGGGTTGACCGAGCCATCCACATGAACCACGTTAGGATCATCGAAGCAGCGGAGCACATGCACAATGGCATCGCACTCTCGGATGTTTGCTAAAAATTGATTTCCCAACCCTTCACCTTTGCTGGCACCTTTCACAAGTCCGGCAATGTCCACAATCTCTACCGTAGTAGGAACTATTCTTTCGGGAACTACCAACTCTGATAGTTTGGTTAGTCGTTCATCCGGAACCGTAATGACTCCTATGTTTGGTTCTATTGTGCAAAACGGAAAGTTTGCAGCCTGCGCTTTAGCGTTTGTCAGGCAGTTAAATAAGGTTGACTTACCTACATTGGGTAGTCCAACAATTCCACATTTTAATCCCATAATTGCCCACAAAGTTAATTTCCAACCAACAGAAATGTAAAAAATGAAAAACTAGAAATTCACATAGTTATGAACATGAAGGGATTTCCATAGAACAAAACACGCCAAAGCAAAGACCTATTCATTTCATTTTTCATCCTGATTTGTATGTGAAAAATAAATAATGTCAAAATGCTTTTCAATACTTTTCAACATTCAATTTCAATAGATTTTTTTACTCTATTTTCGTTCACGTTAATGACAACTACTATTACTCTCCCAACATCCATAAAATCAAATACTTTAGCTGTGAAATCAATTGACGAATTAGAAAAGATTTCTTCTCAAGTTAGAAGAGACATTGTAAGAATGGTACATGGCTGCCAATCCGGTCATCCGGGTGGTTCTTTGGGCTGTACAGATTATTTGGTGGCGCTCTATTTTCATTTTTTAAAATACGACTCCGCTAATTTCAAAATGGATGGAAAGAATGAGGATTTATTTTTTCTGTCTAACGGACATATCTCTCCCGTTTGGTACAGCGTGCTGGCTCATGCCGGATATTTTCCAACGAAAGAGTTAGCCACGTTTAGAAAATTAAATACTCGCCTTCAAGGACATCCAACCACACACGAAGGATTGCCTGGCATACGCATTGCTTCCGGATCTCTGGGACAAGGGCTTTCTGTTGCTTGCGGTGCAGCCATTGCTAAAAAATTGAACAACGATCCTCAGTTAGTTTTTAGCTTACATGGAGATGGAGAAATACAAGAAGGACAGATTTGGGAGGCTGCCATGTTTGCTTCGGCACGTAAAATAGATAATTTAATTTCTACTATAGATTACAACGGTCAACAGATTGATGGTCCGACAGATAAGGTACTTCCAATGGGTGATTTAAAAGCTAAATGGCTAGCCTTTGGATGGGATGTTTTAGAGATGAACGGAAACAATTTGGCAGAGGTTGTAACCGTTATAGAAGAAGCAAAAAAACATACCGGAAAAGGAAAGCCTGTTATGATACTCATGAAAACATCCATGGGTTATGGTGTAGATTTTATGCTCGGCACACATAAATGGCATGGCATAGCCCCTAACGATGAACAACTTCAAAAAGCACTTGCCCAACTTCCTGAAACACTCGGTGACTACTAAGATGAATCCACATTGCAGATTAAAGATTGCAGATCGCGAGCTGCCTGCTAATTACCTACTGCCAATTTCTAATTTTACCCTAAAGACTTTCCGATTCCTTTTATTAACCGCATTCCTTTTCATCCTACAACTCCCTGCTGCCTTTAGTCAGCCGCTACCTCAAAAAACCAGACTCCTATTTGTTTTTGACGATTCGTTTAGCATGTTTGGAGAATGGCAGAGCGGAAAAAAAATTGAAATTGCCAAAAAGCTTATGTCCGAATTCCTGGACAGCCTGCAGCACAGCAGCTCTCCGGATATAGAAATTGCTTTACGCGTTTACGGACATCAAACTTCGCTATGGCCAGGACCCGTTAATTGCGAAGACACCCGATTGGAAGTTCCCTTTGCACAAATACCCGTGAATGTGCCTAAGATGAAAAAGGTGATTAACAACCTCACTCCTACTGGAACAACTCCCATAGCTTATTCACTAGGACGATGCGCATACGATTTTCCGGAAGATAAAAGCTCAAGGAACATTGTAATTCTCATTACCGATGGATTAGAAGAATGCAAAGGCGATCCTTGCGCGGTATCGTTGGAGCTACAAAAGAAAGGCGTTATCATTAAGCCATTCGTCATTGGCATTGGACTTGACATTTCTTTTGCCGATGCGTTCAAATGTATTGGTAAGTTTTACGATGCATCCTCCGAAGCGGGCTTCAGAAATATTTTAAACATGGTTGTTGCGCAGGCACTTAACAATACCACAGCACAAATAAATTTATTGGACATCAACAAAAAACCACTTGAGACTGATGTTGCTATTACCCTGTATGACGAGCACAAAGGCGATGTGCGCTACAACTTCATGCACACCTTAAATTCAAAAGGGCTGCCCGACACCATATT
Organism: uncultured Bacteroidia bacterium; assembly: GCA_964481195.1. Lineage (GTDB taxonomy): Bacteria > Bacteroidota > Bacteroidia > Palsa-948 > Palsa-948 > Palsa-948. The sequence continues at coordinate 7,450 of CAYZTB010000081.1, forward strand.
TATTGATCCCATTGGAACCTATAAAATGGTGGTTCATACCATTCCCGAAGTTGTTAAAACAGGCATTCGCATTATCCCGGGCAAGCACAACATTATACCTGCCGATGCACCACAAGGATATTTATACTTAAAAGTGGGCGATAACAATACCACTCCCTACGGAAAGCTAGAGTGCATAATAAGAAAGAAAGGAGAAATGCAAACCCTGCATGTTATAAACTTTAATGCGTACGATAAATTTATTGTTGGCAAATATGACTTGGAAGTTTTATCGCTGCCCAGACTAAAATTTAACAACGTAGATGTTTCACAAAGCAAAACCACAACCATCGAAATTCCTCCAGCCGGAAATGTTACGTTTTACAAACCTACCGCAGGGCCTTCTAGCATTTATCTAGAAGAAAAAAACCAACTGATATGGGTTTGTAATTTAAACACCAACGCCCTCAACGAGGTATTTGCCTTGCAGCCCGGCAGCTACCGTATTGTGTACAGGCCGCTAGCAGCAAAAGAAACAGTATACTCTATCGAGAAAAAATTTGTTATCACTTCAGGATGTAAACTAATTGTAAAACTTAATTAATAGATTTATTAGTATGAAAAAATTTACCTACACCGAAAAAAAAGATACCCGCTCAGGCTTTGGAGCAGGACTGTTGGAAATAGGAAAAAAGAATCCAAACGTGGTAGGACTTTGTGCCGATCTTACCGGCTCCTTAAAAATGGATGCCTTTGAAAAAGAATTTCCCGACCGATTCATACAATGCGGCATTGCCGAAGCAAACATGATTTGCACGGCAGCAGGATTAACCATAGGTGGAAAAATTCCTTTCACCGGCACGTTTGCAAATTTTTCTACAGGACGAGTGTATGATCAAATAAGGCAGTCGGTAGCGTACTCAAACAAGAATGTAAAAATATGCGCCTCCCATGCAGGACTAACACTGGGCGAAGATGGCGCAACCCATCAAATATTAGAAGATGTAGGCATGATGAAAATGCTTCCACACATGACCGTTATTGTTCCCTGCGATTACAACCAAACCAAAGCAGCAACTGTGGCTTTAGAACAACACCAGGGCCCCGCCTATTTACGTTTTGGAAGACCTGCAGTACCCAACTTTACCGATGCAGATGGTTCGACTTCGCTCACCACAGGCAAGTTTGAAATTGGCAAAGCACAACACCTTACCGAAGGAAAAGATGTAAGCATTTTTGCAAACGGGCATTTGGTTTGGAAAGCCATTGAAGCCTGCGAGATTTTAGAAGCAAAAGGAATTTCCTGTGAGTTAATAAATATTCATACCGTAAAACCGCTAGACAACAAAGCAATATTAGATTCTGTACGCAAAACAAAATGCGTAGTTACTGCCGAAGAACACCAGCGCAACGGAGGCTTAGGCGATAGCATTGCACAGCTGCTTGCCTTAGAATTTCCTGCACCCATCGAAATGGTAGCAGTAAATGATTCATTTGGCGAAAGCGGCAAGCCCGAGGAGCTAATGAAAAAATACGGCATTGATACTCCCGATATTGTTAAAGCAGTTGAGGCGGTGTTAAAGAAGAAGTAAGCAACCTAATACTTTGCATATTGTTTTTGTAGCAGTATATTACTCCCACCTGATAACTATCTAGGGCACAAAACACTTATATTTGGTATGTGTAACCAGGCATCCTGTACTCTATTACACCTTACTTTAAATGGTATAAAACTAAAAAGAGCTGAATTTACAGAGGTATATACAAGTTAGCACCAATTATAAGATGACACGACTGAAACAGAAATACGGACTTTTACGGAAACTTTTGGGGCGACATAATCCTAACGGACTTACAAGACAGACTATTAAACGTAATTGAAAAAAGATGCGAAACAAAAGAATAACTGGTGGTAACAGCGGTTTGGCAAAATTTTCGGTTCAGTGGTTAAACCTGCCTGACCAGCAGGCAGGTGAAGCTTTACTCATGAGTGTTTATTTTTTTAAGGTATTCGTGAGCCCTCCAGGGTTGTGCTTCGTATCAAGTTTTGTGGTGGCAGACCTGCCTTCACTACGTTGCGGACGGGCAGGCAGTTTTGTGCTTACTGACGCTTAGGTCAGCAC
>CAYZTB010000082.1:0-9007 GCA_964481195.1 uncultured Bacteroidia bacterium
TGCTCTCTGTTTAGCTACACTTTTCAACAAAATAACAGGTTTGAGTGAACCCTATATAAAATAGGCAGTTCAGACGAAATTATGTTTGATGAAAGTGCATAATACAAAGAATGACTAACAACATTTATATGAACAAATCAACCAACCTTGAAATAGCCACAGCGCATAACAGCACCTCAAAAAATTGGCGGTTCAGTGGTTAAACCTGCCTGACCGGCAGGCAGGTGAAGCTTTACTCATGAGTGTTTATTTTTTTAAGGTATTCGTGAGTCCTCCGGGGTTGTGTTTTGTATCAAGTTTTGTGGTGGCAGACCCGCCTTCACTACGTTGCGGACGGGCAGGCAGTTTACTGCTTACTGACGCTTAGGTCAGTACAGGTTGAAATTCGCAGAGCGCAAACTTGCAAAACGTTAAAATACATTTTATTTTTTCTGCTTAGGATCTAAGGCATCGGTTAGTGCTTCCCCCAATAAATTAAAAACTGTAACAGTAATAAAAATGGCTGTGCCTGGGATAATAGCTAGCCACCAAGCCGAAGGAGATTGGCGAGCTTCTGCTAATAGAGAACCCCAGGTTACAGTTTCGGGAGAAACACCCACTCCTAAAAAAGAAAGCGTTGACTCAATTAATATGGCTGCTGCTATGCCAAAAGCGATAGAAATAAGAACCGGAGATAAGGCATTGGGAATTGCATGACGAATAATGATTCTCCACTCGGAATATCCAAGGGCATGAGCCGCTTCGATGTATTCTAGCGATTTTATTTTTAACATCTCCGCTCGTATAAATCTAGCTATTCCAGTCCAGGAGGTTAGGCCAATAATCGTCATTACAATATATATTGAAGGATGAGTTACAATGGAGGATACTGTAATAATCAAAAATAAAATGGGCACAGATATCATTACTTCAATGAATCTGGATAAGACAAGATCGACTGGTATAGAAATTTGTTTTTTGAAAAATGGGATTTTTTTTAGGGGGATGGAAAATAAAATGCCTACAAACACTACTAAAAATAAAATAATTAATGAAAATCCAATTTGTAGAAAGAATTTTCCAAATGAAATAGCTAATGCATCTGATAACTCAAATGATCGCGCAATAAATCCTAAAAAAATTCCTAGCACTACAAAAGGGGTGGACACAAAAAGCGTTGCTCTAGAAATCTTTAGTCGCTCATCTCCAAAATAACCAGAAACAGCACCAATAAATATTCCTAAAAAAGAGGCAATGCCCATGGATACTAATCCCACCGTTAAGGCAGTTCTGGTACCGTAAATCATTCCAGATAAAATATCTCTGCCTAGCTCATCTGTGCCTAGCCAATGTCTCCAGCGCCAAGAAGGTATTATTTGCGTATCAAAGGGGCTTACGGAATGAACATTCTTCTTATCCATATTTTGAGGGAGGTATGGAACAGGAGGAAAAAACGACCAATCAAAACTAAGTTTGCTCCAATCAATATTTTGAAATTGAGGCTGCCACTGAGCTAAATTACTCTCTACCAAGAACGATTTAAAGACCGGGAAATATATTTCTCCTTTATAGTTAGCAACTATAGGCTTATCATTTGCTAAAAAATCTGCTGCTAAAGCTACTATGGAAAAACAAAAAAGAATTCTAAGCGAGTAAACACCAAGACGGTTTTTAAAAAATTGTTTTTTTAGATTATGGCTTGCACTTCCAGAATTAGAATTTGGTGGAATTTTTTTACTCCAAAAAAGTAAACTTAATAAAGATTTAAAAAGCTTAATCATTAATTATTATAGTCTACGTGTAAACCTAAACTTTTACCCGTATTTAAGTATGCGTACCATAGATTTAACATTAATTATTCTAATTGCAAACGCCCATACTACACAGGCTATAAGCATAAGACCAAAATTTAATTTCCAATCAGAAAAAATAGTTTTAGAAAAATAATTTATAAGTATGACGCCTGTGATAAAAATGAATAACGTAAGGATTAGCTTATAATTTATACGGAACTTAAAAATATTTTGCACAATCAACACTTGTATTAACGCAGTAAGAAATTGAGTTGCTAAACTGGATACAGCAGATCCAGCAGCTTGGAATCTAGGAATTAAAAATAAATTCAATACGATGTTTATCAAAATCCCGCTAGTAGCCATCAAGTTAAGCTCTCTAAGATTTCCATTAGCCGTTAGCAAGGTGCCAAAAATATAGGTGGTGGAGATTGCAACAAAACAAGTCATCAATAATGGAAATACAACTGTTGCCTGCTCAATGTGTTCGATGTACAACAGCTTCATCATTTCGGCAGCATAAAACCAACAAGATATTGCTACCACAATGGCAGGAGTAATCAATAGCAAGAATGCAAGCTTTACTAAAGCTTCGACAGATTCTTTAAATTTTAACATGCGCGAAAAAATAGGCATCAACAATCCAGCAAAAAGAAATGCTATCATATTCGCAGCATCCAAAAGCCTAAATCCCTGCGCGTAAATACCTGCTTGCTGAGCCCCATCGGGCAGCATTCTCTCTAACATTACTGTATCTAGTCGATTATAAAAGGCCATAAGCATTACCAGCACAGCAAATGGAATGCTTTTCTTAAATATCATCATCGTGAAAGCCCTGCTTAATTTAAACTTAAAGAACTCTGCTTTAGAAATAACAATGACAAATGTGATAATGCTGGTAGCCACGTAAGCTACAGTTTGAGCGTAAACAAAATGCATAATATCAATGGGACCTTCAATTCCTATTAAGTTGGGTACTCGTAATAGAATGAGACACAAAATAATCATGATAAATCTGTCCAACACCGATACAATACTATCCACCCAAAAAAGATGCAGCCCTGCCAAGTTTGATCTCAAATAAAGTGTGAATGAAATAAGGAATTGATTTAATCCCAATATCAACAACAGTTTCATTAATCTGTAATCGTAGCCTATTGCTAAACCAATTATTGCAGTTAAGGTGATATAAATAATTGCCAATAATAACTTTACAACCACTAAAGAGGAAAGATGCTTGGTAAGCAGATGATTATTTTGTGCAATATTCTTGTTGTTGAAATTTGTTATTCCAACATCCAGAACAATATTTAGTAAGAACGTAAAATTAAAAAGTGCAAAATATATTCCGTAGCTTTCTGCTCCTACCACATTTTGAACTTCGCGGTCGATTCCCAATACCCAATAAGGTTTTATCAATAAATTGATAAAAAGTAAAAAGGCTAAATTGGTGACAAACTTTTTTTGCATGCTTCAAACGCTAACGCTATCGTATTATATTTTTTTAGCCACAACAAACTCGGCAAAACCGTACAAATCCCAAAAAACACCAGCCCTCACGTATCTTTTCGTTAAAAGCTGAATTATAATTTTTACAGGCATCACCAAAATATTTATCAATTGCCTTCTTATTCCAAAGGAGATTATAGAAAAGTTTTTTGCGCTTAATAATTTACTTAATTCCATTGTAGTGTAAATCCTACAATGGGTTGGGTCATCATAAAAATTCAACGTCTCCCGCATGGATGGAAAATTCACACTTCTTTCAGAGGGAAATTCAATGTATAAAATGCCGTGCTGTTTCAATTTAGGCAACAAGCCTACTATCACCTCATCGCCATTTTGAAGATGCTCAATAACATGGCTCATTACTATTAAGTCGTATGAATTATTGGGAATGCTATTAAAATCAAGTTTAGTTAAATCCATTTCAAAAAAATCATCCATTGCTTTAAAGTCATCTTCGGTATTATCATACTCTCTCGTTATGTCAATTCCTGCATAATGACAATTCGGAATCCACTGTTTAGTGATAGTTGCAGAATGGCTACCTGCACCTACATCAAGTATCCGTGGTTGATCCGAAGGAAGTAAACCTGATATTTTATTAAATCTGAACGGCTTGATTAACATAGCTACTCCTTCTTGAATTCAATTATTTGTTAAAAATAATGTAAAAAAGGTAATTACAGGTTGCGAATTATACGCTGCTGATTCAGTAATTACCGAATGATAAGGAATTCCACCCTACGATTTTTCTGACGGCCTTCTTCGGTATCGTTTGACGCTACAGGCTTAGTAGGTCCGTACCATTTTAACACGATTTGATTTTCTTTTATTCCTTTCTTAAGCATGTATTTCTTAATTGACTCAACACGCTTTTTAGAAAGGTTCATGTTGTATTTTAAAGTAGAAACATTATCTGTATGTCCAGAAAGCTTCAATCTCCAATCAGGATTTTGGTGTAATAATTCAGCTACAAGGTCTAATCCATCTGTAGAAGAAGCTCGTATAACATCTTTTCCAAAGTCAAACTCCAACGTTTCCATTGCTTTCTTAACTGCTTCGGCTTCTTCCTTTTTAAGCTTAATCTGCACATCAGCCAAATCCATTTTACCAAGTTTATCTTTTTCAGTTGGTAAGTTTTCAAAGTGGAAGTAGCCATCAGCACCTCTACGAACTATACGCACTAGCTTGCCTGTTACTACGGTTACTTCATTTGTAACAAGAACATCATAAGACTCAAGCCTTAATAAGGAGCTTTCGTCCATAGGTAATGAAGTGAATGTAAATTTACCTTCGTTATCTACTGTAGCTGAAGCAATAATATTTCCTTGCTTATCTAGTAAATGTAATACTGCAAGTGGGCAACCATCGTTTTCTTTTGGACCCGCTCTGTCTGGACAACGGTCGTCTTTATTAACTATTCCATCTTCATCAATATCCGGACAGCCTCTCATAGCCACATTTCCAGAGTCGGTAGGGCAATCATCTTCTTTATCCATTACACCATCGTGGTCGGTATCTGGGCAACCATGGAACTGCGCTAAACCAGCTTCGTTTGGACAAGAGTCAAGCTTATCAATAATTTTATCTCCATCGCGATCTGGACAGCCATTAAATTCTGCAAGGCCGGCAACATCAGGACAAGAATCTTTTTTATCTATTATCTTATCTCCATCACGATCTGGGCAGCCATTAAACTCTGGTAATCCTGGAACATCCGGACAATCATCTTTGTTATCAGCAACATGGTCACCATCGCGGTCTGGACATCCTAAAAATTCCCAAGTACCTGGAATGTCACGGCATTTATCTTTCTTATTGGAAACTTTGTCTTTATCTCTATCTTTTGTTCTTCCATACATAATTGGAACCTTCAACAAGAAATACGCGTTTGCGCTATAAACATCTGTCAAACCAAGCAATGAAGAAAGATTATTTGTTCCTACGATAATTGGACCTAAGCGAGTTGCAAGTCCAATGGAAGTATATCGGTGGGAACTATAAGAAATCGGAACAAAAAGACCAAACCATTTCCAATCCCAACGAGGAGTGATGCTAAAATTAGTTAGGTCGTGAACTTTATCTTTGTTTTTCTTAAACTTAAACGCATAAAAAGTTGTGAAGTTTACATAAAAATCTTTCCAGATGTTGTAATCCACTTGAAGACTTAATGCAGTAGGCAAATTCATTTTGAAGGACCCTACTCCTTCATTAATAGTAAATGTGTGAGCAATAATACTATCCAGATTTGCTATGGGCGATATAGAAGTATCGGAATTTAAAGTATCAATAGGCCAATTGGTAACGTTAGCATGAAAATTTCCTACAGTAGATTTTTCAAATTTTATTCTTCCAAGATCCAGAATAGACGCGCCTACTCGAAGTTTATATTTTTCTTTGTAACGCATATCCAAGCCAGTCTTACCATCCATATCGTAACGATATTTGGTTTCACGATTTGGTCTCCACTCGTAAACTGCACCAAGATCCATTCCAACAGATGGCTTTGAGCCAAAAACTAATCCTGTCATGTTATCATCCAACGTAAATGTTTGAGAATGGCCGTAATTAACATCGGTGTTACTGATAGTTAAAGTTGTATCGTTTACTAAATTGTAATTAAAATCTTCTACAAATAAATACGCTGCGTACATGCCACGCAATAATTTCAAACGACCACCCACTTTTAAAAACTGATCATTCTCATCCTTGAGCACGCGCGCGTAAGAAGCGCCATATTCCATCCAAGTCATAGTTTGGACGCTAAAAAATTCGTTTCTGAAATTCTGATTCCAGTTTACAGAATCCTGCAAAGCATGGTACATGATACTTGCAAGTTCTGGCTCTAATCCATCAATATTAGAAATCGATCGCACTCTGGTAGTAAGCGCAAATGCATGTTTAGGTGAAAGGGTAATCATAAAGGACGGCAACACTCCTTGTATACTTAAGAGAACCGATTTATTGTAGGCCGCTTTTCTCTCAATCAAATATTTATCAGCAAAAGCCGAATCTTTAAATGCGGTAGATTTATTACTAAATGCTTTTTTGCTTATCCCTATATAATTATTTGAGAAATTAACATTAGCTCCTATCAAGGTCATGTCAAACTTATACCGGCTATCCGCTATAGATGCAGGATTTAAATCCACCCCACTTACGCCAGCATAGTTACTATTGGAATATCCAAGAAAATCCTGAGCATTTACCTGCTGGAAAATAGATGCTAGAAAAAAGGCGATTACTATGTTTCTAAAAAATTTCAAGTGTGAAAAATAATGCGCAAAGTTAAAATTATTTCGACACTTTTGGTTTTATTAATACAGGAAGGTAAAGCTCATACGGTGTTGATTTACAGCACCATACTCTTCTATTGCTTTTCTATGAATTTTCGTTCCATACCCTTTATTTTTATTCCAACCGTACATAGGGTATTTCTTATGTAGTTTGTGCATATAATCGTCCCTATAAGTTTTAGCCAGAATTGATGCTGCTGCAATAGAAAGATATTTGCCATCTCCTTCTATTATACAACGATGAGGAATACTTTTATATCTGTTAAATCTATTTCCATCTATTAATAAGGACTGGGGTTTTGAATCCAACTTATCTAAAGCACGATGCATTGCAAGAAAAGAAGCATTTAAAATATTTATTTTATCAATTTCTTTGGGACTTACTTGTGCAACTCCAAAAGAAATAGCTTCTTTTTCAATAATTTCTCTTAGCTCATAACGAACTTTTTCGGAAAGCTTTTTAGAGTCGTTTATGATTTTGTTTTTGAAATCTTTAGGTAAAATTACTGCTGCCGCAAATACCGGTCCTGATAAACAGCCTCTGCCTGCTTCATCGCAGCCTGCCTCGATAAATGATTTATTGAAATACGGTTTGAGCATTTATTTTGACGTGTGTGTTTTCTCGATACAATCCCACAACTTTGCTGCAGTTTTATCCCAAGAAAATTTTTCTCTTTGCTGCCTGCCTTTTTCAACTAGTTGCTTTCTGAGATTTTCGTCTTTATAGATTTTCAGCATTCCCTCTTTGATGGCATCTACAGAAAAGGGATCTATTAATAAAGCAGCGTATCCGGCAATCTCGGGCATGCTGGTAACATTGGAAGTAATAATTGGAACATCGCTATACATGGCCTCCACTAAAGGAATTCCAAACCCCTCATAATAAGGAACAAAAACCAATGCAAGTGCTGCAGCCATTACTTGTTGCAAATCAGGTATTCCTAATCTGCCTGCAAAAACCACATCGCTCTTGTGCTGCATTTTATCAAAAACATTTTCAATATCGCTGGTCATAAAAAGTTTTTCTCCAACAATAACCAATGTTATATCCGAGGAGGAGGATTTTTTAAACTCATCAAAAGCTTGTAATAATCTGGCAATATTTTTTCTGGGCGATAATGCGCCTACGAAGAGAAAATATGAGGTCCCTTGCTCCAGCCCTAAAGGGAGTTTAAGCAAATTCTCCCCTTTAAGGGCAGGGGAAAACGATTCACTTGCGCCATTGTAAACCACATCAATTTTTTCAGCAGCATACTTATAAGTGCTTACAATATCCTGCTTGGAATATTCTGATACTGTTGCAATTCTACTTGCTTTCTTAGCATATTTTGGAAAGTATTTTAAAAAATATTTTCGGGCAAGAAAAGGAATTTCGTTTGGATAATGCTCAAAATATAAATCGTGAATTACAGGAACAAATTTGCATTTGCGAGCTCCTGCTGGTGCATTATAACTTAATGGCAAAAATCCATCGGGCGATAAAAATACATCCGGATCTTGAGAATGCAAAACCTTAGGCAGGGCTTGTTCAAACCACCAATACCAAAGTAAAGGGTGACGAGCTTGTGGGCCAACAACCAAAGGAGTAACATTATTCGAAAAAATAAATTCTTCAGAAAACGGGCGGTCAAATAAAAAAAGAAATTGATGCTCTGGATGGTTTTGGGTAATGCGCTTTAATGATTCATAAGCAAACCAGCCAATGCCTTCGAGACGATCCTTAAGTAATAAACGGGTGTTTACTGCTATCAACATAAAATAATAATTTCGATTTGTTGCGAATGTACGAAATACGAATTTCTAAAAAGCTAAAGCTAAATCACAAAAAATAAATATCAAGAACTACATCCAACCTTTCTCTAAAATATCTCTAGCATGATACGTAATAATAATATCCGCTCCCGCTCTTGAAAAAGCATGCATGTTTTCTATTACAATTTTCTGCTCATCAATCCAGCCATTTTTTGCTGCCGCTTTTACCATAGCATATTCACCGGATACATTATAACAAGCAACGGGTAACAATGTATTTGCACGCAAGTTTGAAATTACATCCATGTAGGCTAAAGCTGGTTTCACCATTAGTATGTCTGCTCCTTCTTGTTCATCCAGCAATCCTTCTTTTAGCGCTTCGCGTCCATTTCTAAAATCCATCTGATATGATTTGCGATCTCCTTTTTGAGGAGCTGAATCTGCAGCTTCGCGGAAAGGTCCGTAATAAGCAGAGGCAAATTTTATTGCGTAAGACATAATTGAAGTATTCTCAAAACCTTTTTCATCTAAAAGACTTCGCATGGCTGCAATGCGTCCATCCATCATATCCGAAGGCGCAACCATATCCGCCCCTGCCTGTGCATGCGCTAATGCCATTTTTGCAAGCACTTCTGCCGAAGAATCATTGTGCACTTCCACCCCACCCCCTCCCCCTCCCCG
>CAYZTB010000083.1:0-8876 GCA_964481195.1 uncultured Bacteroidia bacterium
GTTTATTTTTCCTCATCGTCTCCTAAAGTTGCATTCGTGAGTTGAATCTAAGAAATAATACATGAACATAATGACTTTCCTCAATTCTGCCAAATCATTCTTACTCCGAATGCTATTTTATTGTATCCCCATATTTTCTACATTTGTCCGAAACAAAAACACAATACAAAATAAACTAAGGATTCCGGTAGTTCCACCAGAAACTTGCAACCTGAAACTAATTACTATGCCAATCTACCACAAAATCGGAAAAATACCTCAAAAGCGCCATACTATTTTTAAAAACGCTAAAGGAAAACATCAATACGAACAACTTTTTGGAACCGAAGGATTTTCGGGAATGTCCTCCCTTCTTTATCATGTGCATCGTCCAACCATGGTGAAGGAAATAATTAAATCTTACAACGTAGCCCCCGAAATTGCCGACCCAAAAAATATTAAAGCCCGACTTTTTGAAGGATTTAAAATTGCCGCTAAAGATGATTTTTTAGAAAGCCGTGTTCCTTTGCTAGTAAACAGCGATGTGCATCTTGGATTAGCTGCGCCAAAAAAATCTTTGAAAAGTTATTTCTATAAAAATGCCGATGCCGATGAATTATTATTCATCCATAAAGGCAGCGGCACGTTACGCACCATGATGGGCAACATTAAATTTGAGTATGGCGACTATTTAATTATTCCGCGTGGCATTATTTATCAAATAGATTTTGATACAAAAGACAACAGACTTTTATTTTTAGAATCCTTCTCTCCAATTTATACCCCCAAGCGATATAGAAATCATTTTGGGCAAATGCTGGAGCACTCCCCTTTTTGTGAACGGGATTTAAAGCTTCCAAAGAATTTAGAAACGCACGATAAGAAAGGTAGTTTCTTAATGAAGATTAAAAAGCAGGGCATGATACATGAAGTAGTTTACGCTTCGCATCCGTTTGATGTGGTAGGATGGGATGGCTATAATTTTCCATATGGATTTTCGATTCATAATTTTGAACCAATCACCGGCAGAATTCATCAGCCACCTCCGGTGCATCAAACATTTGAAACAGACACCTTTGTGGTATGTTCATTTTGTCCTCGTTTATATGACTATCATCCTAAATCTGTTCCTGCACCATACAACCATAGCAACATTGATAGCGATGAGGTTTTATATTATGTTGATGGTGATTTTATGAGCAGAAATAATGTTGAGCATGGACATATTACTTTACACCCCAAAGGAATTCCGCATGGCCCTGCACCTGGAGCCATGGAAAGATCCATTGGCCAAAAAGAAACGCAGGAGCTGGCTGTGATGGTGGATACGTTTAAACCATTAATGGTGACTGAGGCAGCTGTAAAAATTGACGATGGTAAATATTATAAAAGTTGGGTGGAGTAGATGCCCCCTCCTTGCCTCCCCCATTAGAGGAGAAAGTAGAAGACAAAAAGTATAAAACTAAAAATAACTCCTGCAAGTCTCCTCCGAAGGAGGAGATTTAGGGAGACCCAGAATTATGAAAATAGCAATAGGAGCTGACCACGCAGGATTTTCTTTAAAAGAAAAAATAAAAAAGTATTTATCCGATAAGGGACATGAAGTAAAAGACTTTGGCCCAACATCCGAACAAAGTGTGGACTACCCTGATTTTGCACATCCTGTTGCAAATGCTGTTGAAAAAAAAGAAGTAGAGCTAGGAATATTAATGTGCGGCAGCGGCAATGGAATAAACATGACCGCCAACAAACACCAAGGCATACGCGCTGCACTTTGCTGGAATGCAGAAATTGCAAAACTTTCTCGCCAGCACAACAACGCAAACATACTTACACTCCCTGCCCGTTTTATTGAAGAGGCTGAGGCATTAAAATGTGTGAATGTTTTTCTTACAACCGCTTTTGAAGGAGGGCGGCATGAAGGAAGAGTGAATAAAATTAGTTGCTAGAAATGTTTTTCTAGCTCTGCCAGCATCTTTCATAACAACATGAATGTTTGCTACTTAGCAAGTTTAAAAAATATATTCATTGCTGTAATATTTTCTAAATTCTTGTAAATAAATACTGGTTTTATTTGCAATAATTATCTTTAAAGTCTTTCTTTGCTTTTAGAAAAACATATTGCTTCTAATTAATTCTAACAAAAATGAATACGCTTAAATCTAATTTATTAATTGCGTCTCTTGTTTTGTTCGCACTAACAAATTCTTTCGCTCAGCCCTGTAAAGAAATTGTTGGCTATTATCCAAGTTGGCAGTGGTATGACAGAGCGCAGCTGGTAAATCCATCAACTATTAATTATAGTAAATACACAATCATTAATTATGCTTTTTTTGTTCCTAAGCCCGATGGAAAAATAGATGGATTTGATGTTTGGGCTGATGAGCAGTTGCTACTTGGCAAAACAGATTGGGTAAATGGAGGCTACTTGCCAAACACATCGCTGGTGGATTTAGCACATAACAACAATGTAAAAGTTCTAATCTCTGTTGGAGGATGGACGCTCTCAACCGAGTTTCCGCAAATTGCAGCCAGCGCAGGAAAAAGAGCCGTGTTTGCCGGTGCTTGTAGGCAATTAGTTCAGAAATATAAATTAGATGGCATCGATATAGATTGGGAATACCCGGGCTACACACCGCACGGTGGCACTGCAGCAGACAAACAAAATTTCACTTTGTTTCTGCAACAAATAAAAGACTCACTATCAGCATACACAGTCGTTACCGGAAAATCATATTTATTAACTGCAGCTGTTGGAGCATCTCCTGCAAATGCTTCCAATGTGGAATGGAACAACGTAAAAAATATTTTAGATATGATAAATCTAATGACTTACGATTTTTTTGGTGCCTGGGATTCGAAAGCAAATCACAATGCTCCCTTATATGCTCCCACGCAGGGCGATCCTAGCTTTAATGTACAAGCTGCTTACACCATGTTTACTCAAACTTATAACATACCGGGTTCAAAATTAAATATTGGGCTTGGGTTTTACGGGCGCTCTCAAACTGGAGCAACCGCTTTGCATCAAGCAACTAATGGTGGAGAAAACACAACGTTATTTTCGGACGATGCGGGAGTGCCACAATATTTTAACGTGATGAAATATTTAAACTTGTTTGACTATTACTGGGATAATACCGCCAAAGTTCCATACCTACTAGGAAAAACTGGAGGCACTGCAGCAGGAACATTTGTTTCTTATGACAATAAAGAATCCATTGCAGAAAAAGCAAAATTTATAAATACACATGGCGCACGGGGTGCAATTGTGTGGGAAATTACTGGCGATTTTATGGAAGCTAGTCCGGGCTCAGGAATTATTGCAAGCACACCACTGGCAGATACTTTAAATTATATTTTGTGTAGCAATTTAATACTAGGAGTAAATAATGATGAAAAAAATATAAACTCAGCTGTTGTGTTTCCTAACCCTTCTTACGGTGATATCAATATTGTTTTTCATTCATTAAATAATGAAGAATCAGCAATAGAAATATATAATACACTTGGTGATTTAATTCAAAAACAAAATGTTTCTGCTTTAAAGGGAGTAAACACATTCCATTTATCAATACTTAAGCCCGGTTTTTACATTGCTGTTATAAAAGGACAAAATACAGCATCTAAAGTAAAATTTACAGTTGCTGAATAGATTAGCTAGGTGATGGAGTTGTTATTCAATAAAAAGTATACTCGTACTTTACAATCTTGATGCTAGTTTGAATAATCTGACGATCTAGCTGGGAGTTTAATAATTTTTTTTCTGCATCATACAGGTAAATTACTTCGTTGGTATGCGTTCCGTTTTTAAATTTTTTTTCTGCCATTACGTTGCCTAGCCCATCATATTCATAGGTGGTTTTTTCAACGTTGAGTCCGCTGGAATTGTCGGTTGTTGTTTTTTCTATCAGCCTCCCTTTATCATCGTAGCTGTAGTTAACTCCTGAACGAATAAATCCTACTACAAATTGATAGGATTCATCGATAGGCTTCCCATCTTTAAAATTAAGGATGCCCTGCTTGTATGCTTTTCCTTCGTCATTTAAGTATCGCATCTTAACTTGCGTAGGTGTTAAATTTTCATACTCAAATTTTTCTTCGGAAAGCACAGTTTGCACGCCCAGCTTAAATTGCTCCCCAGGTATTGATACATTAGTTTCTTTACAAAGTGTTTGCCTGCTTACTAAGCCGTCCCCAAAATATTCATAGTACGTTGTGTTATAAAAATCTCCTATGCAAACACGCTTCATAATAGGAAACCCAGAGGAGGTATAATGATATTCTGTACCCAACGTATCATATTGATATTGAAAATCAATTTTAGTTTTTGCTTTCTTAACCATCGTGCCTCGCTTGTACATGGCGGGAATTTCGGTTTCTGTTTTTACTAACGAGGTAATCTCATTAAAATAATGTCTGGTCAAATTTCCTGTGGTGTCAAAAAGATATACTTGAGCAAGTCCTTTGTCGCGAATTATTTCGCCATCGGGTTTATCTACTACGCTGGCTGTTATGGTGCGGATTTTATTTTTTCGGATAAACTCTTTGTTAAATGCGGGTTCACTTACCGAAATGCCCATTGTTTTTGGAACAACAATTTGAGCATAAAGGCTCCTGCCATCCCATAAGTATGGAGAGAAGGCCAATAAAAGAACGATTAGGGCTTTAACTGTTTTAGCGCCTCCTCTGTATTTTCTGTGGGTAATTTGCATGTTTTACTTTCGCAAACGTAAATTAATGTTTTTCCTTCTACAAATTTATTTTCAAGTAGCGGCAGTTTGCTACTTACTTTACTTCCTACAAAAATCGCATTAGGAATGTAATGTTCAGCTAATGAATTACGTTTTTCATCAACATCTTTACCAACAATGGCAATTTCGTAAAAGGGGTTCAGAAAATACTGCATGAGCTGGGCCCAGTTGGAATAAGCAGAGCCGTATGGGGTAATATCGTCCTGGACTTGTTTTAACATTTTTTCGGAAAGCGACAAATATTCATCGTTATCGAAGTATTTTCCTAGGTAAAATAACGATAAGGCCATACTAGAATTTGAGGATGGAATTACATTATCCTGAATTTCCATCTTACGGGTTATTAATTTAGCATCTAAATCAGAAGTGAAATAAAACATTACAGATTCTGAATCATGAAAATGAACCATTGCATATTCAGCTAATTTTTTTGCTGCCTGAAGCCATTTTTCATCAAATGTAACCTCGTATAATGCAATAAACGCTTCTATGGTAAAAGAATAATCTTCAAGAAAGCCATTGATGCCGCCTTCCTTAGAGCTAACATTTAAAGCGTGATATAATCCTCCATCGGCTCGCGATAGCTTATTTACAATATTATCTGCAGATTGAATTGCCGCATGCAGATATGATTTATCATGAAAGACTTTGTACGCATCGGCATAGCCTTTTATCATAAGCGCATTCCAAGAAGTTAATATTTTATTATCTAAACCGGGGCGCACTCTTTTCTCTCTAACAGTGAGTAATTTTTTATTTACGCTATATATTTTATCCTGTAGTTCCGCTGTTGTAATTCCAAATCTTTTAGCAATTTCTGTATTGCTTTGCTTACGCAACAAAATATAATTATCCTCTTCCCAGTATCCAATCTTATTTACGTTGTAATAATCTGCCACTAACTTCGTGTCCTCTCCAAGTATTTGTTTAAGCTCATTCACTGCCCAGATGTAATATTTTCCTTCTTTGCCTTCTGAATCTGCATCAAGTGCAGAATAAAAACTTCCATCGGGAGAAGTGAGTTCCCGTTTTACAAATTCAAGTGTTTCAAGTACTACATTCTTATATAAGGGATTTTTACTTTGCTGATATGCTTCCGTATACAATGACACAAGCTGCGCATTATCGTACAACATCTTTTCAAAGTGAGGCACTTTCCAGTCGCTGTCGGTAGAATAGCGGGCAAATCCACCTCCTATCTGATCATTGATGCCGCCAAAAGCCATTTTCTCTAACGTTAAATTAATATGCTTTAGCAGCGTAGCATCATTGGTAAAATGTTGCTGCCTCAAAAGAAATTGGTAGTTATTAGGAAGTGGGAACTTTGGGGCTTTCATGGGCCCTCCTTCGGTATTATCAAATCTTTTCTTCCAGTTTTCGATAGTTTCATTTAAAATGCTTGCCGTAAATTTTGGCTTCTCCACCATAGGAGGAATTAGTTCGTGGTTCTTTACCGCAGCAGTAAGCTCTGTAGCATACTGAAAAACTTTTTCGGGGTCATTCTTAAAATAATCTGCCAGAGTATGCAATATTTTAGTCCAGTTTTGTTTTGGGAAATAAGTCCCTCCATAAATGGGTCTTCCATCAGGCAGTGTAAAACAATTAAGTGGCCAGCCTCCGCTACCTGTCATAATTTGCACAGCTGTCATATACACCTGATCCACATCCGGGCGTTGTTCTCGGTCTACTTTAATGCAAATAAAATGCTCGTTCATAATTTTTGCTACTTCCTCGTCTTCAAACGATTCGTGTTCCATAACGTGACACCAATGGCATGCAGAATAGCCAATGCTTACCAACACCAATTTATTTTGCTGCTTTGCTTTTGCCCATGCCTCATCCGACCAAGGATACCAATCCACAGGATTATGTGCATGCTGCAATAAGTATGGGCTACTTTCTTGCGATAGTTTATTGGTGTGCTTGTGTGTAATAGTATCCATAGCTAATTCGGGAATTTTACCTGCTGATTTATTATCCGGACAGGACGAAAAGGTTAACGCGAAAAATAAAAGGCAGCAGGTTGTGGTGTGTAAATAAATCACTTGGGCATCAATATCTTTTTCTTGAATTCAATAGGAAATCTTTTTTTGTAATACCACTTCCCTACTTTTACCTCTCCTTTAAGAGACACCTCTGCACTGCGAGAAGAAACCATGGCGACTACATTTCCAATATCTGTTAGGTTAAGCTTAGTAAAATCTGATTTTATATGAAACTGTGAAGTGTTGTCGGAATTGGCTTTAATTCTTACTTTTTTATTCAGTTTTACTTTACCAATGCTTATTCCTCCTACCGTAGCATCAAATGCTGTAGGGAAAACTGTTACACCCATTTTATTGGGATTTTTTATTCTCATATCAAAAGTAAAATCTACTCCCGCTGTTGAGAAATTTTTTACCTGAGGGTTTTCAACTCCTCCAATAGTAGCCGGTTTAATTTCGGCACAGGAAACCAAAACAGTAAGCAGTAGGCAGTAGGCAACAGGCAATAGATGGTTTTTCATAGGATAAAAAATATCGTCAAAGGTAAACAAAATAAAAACGAAACAAAAGAAAGATTATTTCGTGATGGTAATAGCTGAGGTAGTAATGGTGTTACTAGAATTCTCACGTTGAGTAAAGGCTGCTGATGCTTAGCGTTGCTCCTCGCAAAGTTGTATTGCCATCTTAGGTCAGGATTATTAAATCCTGACCAGCCCTACTTATTTTATTTTTTCTTTTGTTAAAGATATATCTAAGCGAGCAAGAACAGGCATGCCAGCGCAGCGGGACGCTACGATTAACTAAGGGTGGCGGTTGGGATGGAGACTAAATGGTAAGCCAAGCTTACCTACTACTATCCCACGCAGTGCAACTGCGCGGGTACAATACAAAATACAGCTTCACGGCTACGGGGGAAAAGCAGGTGCCATGCAAACCTTTCAATACTTCCCTATTCACGAACGTCTACTCTTTTCTTGTTATGCACTTATGACTTATCTGCATAAATTAATTATTCCCCTCGATCTTTCAATATTCTATCCCTATCCTGAGACGGATGATAAAATCAATACGATTTGGGTCTATCTTAGCCCTGCAGTACTGCTTGCTCTTGCATTTATCGTATGGAAATATTTTAGGGAGTCTAAAGTACTGGTGTTTGGGATTGCATTTTTTCTAATAACGATTCTGCTGGTGTTGCAGCTGCTGCCTGTTGGAGATGCCTTATATGCCGATCGCTATACCTACCTGCCTTCGATAGGACTGTTCTTTATTGCAGCACATTATTTTGTTAGCTTTTCTAAAGTTCCGCACATTAGAAAAGCTTTACTGTTAGCGGGCAGCGCCTACCTTCTCTTTTTATGCTACACCTCCTTCCAAAGAACTAAAGTATGGCACGACAGCATCACACTTTATTCGGATGCCATCGATAAAGGATATGAAGCAGCCATTATTTATAACAATCGCGGGGCTGTGCTTTCTGACTCTAGCAGAAACGAAGAAGCATTAGCAGATTTTGAATTATTGGTAAAACTAAAACCTCGTTACACAAATGCGTGGAAAAACAAAGGTCTCATTCAAATACGCTTAGAACAAAAAGAAAACGCCATAATTTCTTTTAACGAGGCTATCGCACAAGTACCTGCTGACGCAGCAAACTATATGAACCGTGGAACCTTATTTATTGAACAAAATGATTTTGAAAATGCCATTAAAGATTTTTCTAAAATTATAGAACTTAATCCTACAAGCGGAGAAGGCTACTACGCCCGCTCTGAGGCTTATGGCAAAAGCAATAAACTTACCGAAGCGCTTACAGATATTAATAAAGCCATTGAATATGCTCTGGAAAACGGACAAGCTTATAATAATCGAGGAATAATATTTAGTATGGGCGGAAAATTTCAGGAAGCGGTAAATAACTTTACCAAATCACTTGAACTGAAACCCGATAATTTAAGTGCCTACACCAACAGGGCTTTGTCTAATAAAAGCTTGGGGAACTACGCAGAAGCATTGCAAGACATGCTTACAGCTAAAGAAAAAGGATTTGCTGTAAATGAAAATGTAATTAATGAATTGAGGTTATTATCCACTCAAAATTAATGCTACCTAAATAATTCTAATTCCATTCTTCTTTAATGTCTGAAGGGGGAGGGGG
>CAYZTB010000084.1:0-8649 GCA_964481195.1 uncultured Bacteroidia bacterium
CCAAAACCAGCTGGATAATTCCTGCCAAAACAACGGCTGTTAAAAATGCTTCCCAAGAACCACCCAAAGCAGCAATGGAACTTAGTACAATTACAGCAAGTCCTGCTGCGGGGCCACTCACTCCCAAAGGAGAGCCGCTTGCCACACCCACCACAATGCCACCTACAATTCCTGCAATGATCCCTGCGAAGAGTGGCGCACCTGAAGCAAGGGCAATGCCTAAACACAAAGGGACAGCAACAAAGAATACAACAATGCTTGCTGGTAAGTCATGTTTTAAGTCTTTAAATAGATGTTTCATAAGAGAGAGTTTTAATGTTCGCAACAAAAGTAGTAATAATATTTTAATAAATAGCAATACTATCATTAAAAATATTATTACATTTGTTAAAACATGTGAAAAATGGAACTATCTCTGAAAATAAAGATGAATGAAAAACTGTTTCTTCGTAATCCTGAAGAAACAGAATTGGGCAGGAATATTATACAGCATAGCATTGTACTTATTCATAAGATTGGATTTGAGGCATTTACCTTTAAAAAATTAGCTGTTGAAATTAATACCACTGAAGCAGGTGTATACCGATATTTTGAAAACAAGCACCGGTTGCTTATTTATATTGTTGATTGGTATTGGAGTTGGCAGGAGTACCGTTTAATTTTTCAAACTAACAATATAAAAAAACCTGAAATCAAAATTAAAAAAGCTATACAGTTATTGTCTGCCTACGTTGAAGATGATTTAACCACAGACTATATCAACGAAAAAATTCTCAATGAAATTGTTATGGCGGAAGGAGCTAAATCCTTTCTCACCAAGCATGTTACTGAAGATAATAAGGCAAAGTTATTTAAACCGTATAAAGATTTATGTGCAAGAATCGCAGGTTTTATAAAGGAATACAATCCAAAATACAAATACCCGCATTCGTTATCATCCACCATTATAGAAATGGCTCATTCCCAAAAATTTTATATGCAGAATCTTCCATCGCTTACTGATTTTGGAGGAGCAAAGGATGAAAAAAAACTAGTTTCATTTCTTGAAGATTTGGTTTTTTCGAGCACAAGGAAATGATAGGGAAGTTTATTTTATTTCTTTGAAAGAATTTAACCAATTCAGAGCTTTCCTTTCAGATAAAAAAAATCTGACAGGAATTTTTGGTTCGTTACGTTTCAGAAAAAAGCTACCGATTATTTTCCGTAAAATTGAATTTACAAGAATCGCTTTAGCTATGGTTTTTTCCGGCACATCCTCTTTTAAAGCAAATAATTTTGCTTTTTTTGTCATTGTCCAATAACACCTTGCGTCAACTAATTTAAGCCTTCTTTGTTCAGCCCTAAGTTGTTTTACTGCTAAAAAATTATCTGCTACATCGTCTAAGTCTATTTCAGCTCCCGCAAGAATTTTAACACGTAAGATTCCCGTTTCATCAATATGTGGCGGTTCAAATATGCCGTAAAGAGAGGGCTTCCAAAGGAAGTGAAAAAGGAAAGCACACCTTTTCTGATGTGCTTTCCTGTCAAGTGGCCTCTACTGGAGTTGAACCAGTGACACAAGGATTTTCAGTCCTTTGCTCTACCAACTGAGCTAAGAGGCCATTATCTATTTCAATCAACAATCCTGACCTGCTTTTAGCAGCGTCAGGGCTAAGAGGCCATTAAATACTAAAAACGAGCGGCAAATATATTATTTTTTTGGTTGTTCTTAGAATTGAATAATTCTGTTCAATTTTCCTATTTTTGGGTGTATTTAGACCCTATATATTATGACAATAAAACACACCGTTGCAGAGCGCTTTTTAAAATACGTTAAGATTGACACACAGTCTGACCCTGAATCGCCAACCTGCCCTTCTACAGAGAAACAAAAGAACCTGGGAAAAATATTAGTTGAGGAGCTGCTTGCAATGGGCATTAACGATGCTCACTTGGACGAACATGGCTACGTATATGCAACATTACCATCAAACACCCACAAAAAAGTTCCTGTCGTTTGCTTCTGCTCTCACATGGATACTTCGCCCGATTGCTCCGGCAAGGATGTAAATCCCATCGTTCACAAAAATTATCAAGGAAAAAATATTGTGCTTCCAAAAAATACGGACGGACAAAAAGTAATTCTTAGTCCCAAAGATCACCCTGACTTGCTTAACCAAAAAGGCAGCGATATTATTACTGCCGATGGAACAACATTGCTGGGCGCAGATAACAAAGCTGGTCTGGCCGAAATTATGGATGCCGTACATCATCTTATAAATAACCCTCAGTTAAAACACGGTGCTATTAAAATTCTTTTTACACCCGATGAAGAAATTGGAAGGGGGGTGGATAAAGCAGATATGAAAAAACTGGGTGCTAATTTTGGCTATACCATTGACGGTGAATCGCGCGGACATATTGAGGATGAGACTTTTTCGGCCGATGGTGTTACCATAACCATCAACGGCTTTAGCACACATCCTGGTTTTGCAAAAGGAAAAATGCAAAGCGCCATTAAAATTGCTGCGGAGCTGATTGAAGGACTCCCTAAAAAGAAACTATCACCGGAAACAACTGCAAAGAAAGAAGGGTTTATTCACCCTACTTCGGTAAGTGGCAGTATTGAAAAGATGGTGTTAAAATTTATCATTCGTGATTTTACAGAGAGCGGATTAAAAAAACATGAATTGTTTTTGAAGAAGCACACTAAAAAAATAGTAGGCAAATACAAAAAATGTACGTTTGATTTTCAGGTGCAGCATCAGTACAGAAACATGAAAAATGTTTTGAAGAAACAACCTAAAATTATGGAGTACGCACTCGAAGCAATTTCCCGAAGCGGAATAAAAGCGGTGCGCTCCAGCATCCGTGGTGGCACCGATGGCTCTCGCTTATCTTATATGGGGCTGCCTTGTCCGAATATTTTTGCTGGCGAGCATGCCTTTCATTCAAAACAGGAATGGGTTTCGGTTTACGACATGCAAAAAGCTGTTGAGACGATTGTAAATCTTTGCATAATCTGGGAGGAGAAATCTTAAAAAGCACTACATCTGAAATAAGCAATCATGATTAGAACTAATCTTCAACTATTAAAATAAATTCATAACATTCGTATTAGTTTCGTTATCTGTAACTCATGAAATCCCGTCCACTCCTACTCTTTTATATTTTAGTTGGATATGTGCTGCTTCAATTTGCGTGGTGGGGGTATTTGATGATTCAACAAAACAACGAGATCTACCTGCTCAAAAGCCAAATAAATCTTTTCAATCACGAAGACCCACAATTGATTATTGAAAAAGGAAATGAATTAGAAACTAAGCTAAAACACCGCTGGATGATGATTGCTGGCGAGGGAATGGTTTTTTCTCTTTTGCTTGGCTTTGCTTTCCTTCAAGTGCGCAATACCTTTAAAAAAGAATCGGAGCTTTCTGCGCAGCAAAAAAACTTCTTACTCTCTGTTACGCATGAGCTAAAATCACCTCTTGCTTCTGTAAAGTTGACACTTGAAACCTTGTTAAAAAGAGATTTGGATAAAGAAAAACAAAACAAGCTTTTATCCAACGCCATTGACGATACAGACCGACTGAACAAGCTGGTTGAAAACATGTTGCTTGCTACTAAAATAGATAACAATGCATTTTCAATTTTAAAAGAAGAAGTCAACCTTTCGACATTAACAGAAGATATTCTGAAGCAAACAATAAACCTATTCAACCCAACTCAAAAAATAAATTTATCTATTCAGCCAAACATCAATTACGCCATAGATAAAATACTTTTTCCTTCCATTATCTTAAACCTATTTGAGAATGCCGTAAAATATTCGCCCGAAAATTATCAAATAAATATTTCATTATCCGAAAAAGGAAATACCGTTACGCTAACAGTATCAGACGAAGGGTTGGGTATTCCTGAAGCAGAAAAAAATCTTGTATTCAACAAATTTTACCGAGTGGGTAATGAAGAAGTTAGGAACTCAAAAGGAACAGGCCTTGGTCTTTACATCGTAAAATATTTGGTAGAAAAACACAATGGAGCAATCTTAATCAAGAATAATAATCCTCAAGGAAGTATTTTTGAAGTAACTTTGAAGAAAGGATAGATTGTATTATAAAAACTAAACCTCTCTGCACTAGAAGTTCAGAGGTTTGATGAAAGCGAGAATGAAATTCTATTATACAATTTGAAAAGTATTTAACATGGCGCGATAATAAGCTACCTAAAAAACAGAAATGGAAATACTTTCGAAAAGAATAGTCCCAATAAAAGCCACGAATTACACGAATTTTCACTAATGATTTCGTGTTAATTAGTGAAATTATGGGTTTCCATCCCTTCGGGAGTGGCAGGAATATTCTTGAGACACATAACTAAACAAAAATTTGTAGCAAGAAAGCCTTGCACTGAAAGCGCATAGCTTCAACTAACAAACTGTAAAAATGAAAAAAATTGCTTTAATAATATTAGATGGATGGGGAATAGGAAATGGTTCTAAAGGCGATGCCATTGCTAATTCTAAAACACCCTTTTACGATTACTTATTAAAAAATTATCCTCACTCCCAGCTCTTAACTGATGGCGAGCATGTGGGCTTACCCGAAGGACAAATGGGAAACTCTGAAGTGGGTCATTTAAACATTGGTGCCGGCAGAATTGTGTATCAGGATTTAGCAAAAATTAATAAGGCAGTAAAAGATAAAACATTCGATACTAATCCTGTTCTACTGAACGCTTTTGAACAAGCTAAAAAAAACAATAAAACGCTGCATCTGATGGGCCTCCTCTCTCCCGGAGGAATACATTCGCACGAGCAGCATCTATATAAGCTCTGCGACCTTGCTCAAGCGCAGGGACTCAGCAATGTGTTTATTCATGCCTTTATGGATGGTCGCGATTGTGATCCCAAAAGCGGATTAAAACATATCACTAATCTGGAAACGCATTTAAAAAAATCGGATGCAAAACTTGCAACTTTGATAGGTAGATACTACGCCATGGATAGAGACAAACGATGGGAGCGCGTTAAACTTGCTTATGATTTACTAGTAAATGGAATTGGAAAAAAATTCAATAGTGGTGTTGAAGCCGTAAATGCATCGTATGCCGAAAATATCACAGATGAGTTTATTAAGCCAGTGCTGATAAATGAAAACGGAAAAATAAAAGAAGGAGATGTGGTTATCTGTTTCAACTTCAGAACCGACCGCTGTAGAGAAATTACCACGGTGTTTACACAAAAAGATTTCCCTGAATTTGGAATGAAAACGCTGTCCCTGCATTATGTCACCATGACGAATTACGATAGCACTTTCAAAGGTATTCACATCATGTACGACAAGGATGATTTAAAAATGACCTTGGGCGAAGTGTTGAGCAAGGCAGGAAAAAAACAATTACGCATAGCAGAAACCGAAAAATATCCACACGTTACCTTTTTCTTTTCCGGGGGCAGAGAAAAAGAATTTGAAGGCGAATCACGCATTGTAGTTCCATCACAAAAAGTTGCTACCTACGACTTAAAACCAGAGATGAGTGCAGAGGAAGTTTCGAATGCATTCGTCACAGCAGCCACCCCTCTCTCCGCTCTCCCCGACTCGCCTTCGCGAAGCGCTTTGGCGGAGCAAGGAGGGGAGAGTACCAAGGCAGGAAAACCCGGCTACCACACTACTGATGGGCAAATGTGGAATTTACTCCATGACAAAGCAGTAAAAATGAAACAAAGCCCTACTCAGGCGGAAGATACTCTATGGCAACTACTGAGAAATAAAACTACCTCATATAATTTTAGAAGACAGCATATTATTGGAGGATATATTGTTGATTTTGTTTGCCTTGAAAAAAAACTTGTGGTAGAAGTAGATGGCGACATACATGACTACCAAAAGGAAGAAGATGCGATACGAACAGCATTTTTAAACAGAAATAAATTTGAAGTAATCCGATTTAGAAACGAAGAAGTAATTAGTAAGCCAGACGAAGTAATAAAAAAAATAATTGAAAAACTTGACGCCCTACAAGTCCTCCCCTTGGGGGAGGATTCCCGCCTGCCGGACGGGCAGGTAGGTGGGGTGTCCCCCGACTTCATCTGTTTAAATTTTGCTAACCCCGATATGGTGGGTCATACTGGAGTGTTTTCTGCTGTACAAAAAGCTGTAGAAACTGTAGATGCTTGTAACAAACGTGTAGTTGAAGCAGGCTTAGCAAATGGATACTCCTTTATCATTATTGCCGATCATGGCAATGCAGAATATATGATTAATGAAAATGGAACTCCCAACACCGCACATACCACCAACCCCGTAGATTGTGTTTTAATAGATTCTGACTACAAAAAAATATCCAACGGCAAACTAGCCGACCTCGCTCCTACCATCCTTACAATGATGGGTATTGAAATACCTAAAGAGATGGATGGGAAAATTTTGGTATAAAAAAAAGGAACCCCTTTCGAGTTTCCTTTTCTAAAAATGTTTTAGTATATATTAGTGAATCAGCGAAACGTGTCCCACTAATTTATGCGGCTCGTTATTATCTCCTGCACGCTCGTAATCTATTTTATAAATGTAAACATCTTCCTGACAACGGTTACCCATTACAGCGCCATCCCAACCGCGCATGATGTCCGTAGTTTCAAAAATTAAATTACCCCATCGGTCAAAAATTAACATTCTGAAATTTTGAATTCCTATGGCTACAGGCATAAACAATTCATTCTTGCCATCGTGGTTTGGCGTAAAGGCATTGGGCACCCAAAATAAGGCATCTAGTTCAGCATCAATGGTTAGTTCAAATTGATCGCGACAACCAAATTGGTTTTCTACAATCTGAAGTACGGTGTACTGTCCGGATGCAGGGTAGGAATGTGTTCCTCCGCAGTTGTTAGAGCTATCTCCATCGCCAAAATAAATCCAGCAGCTGGTTGCTCCCACGCTTAAGTCTGAAAATACAACTACAGAATCAAAAATAGTTAGTGTGGTAGGACTTGCACTCAACCCTGCCTTAGGTGAAGCGTGAGCCGTAACCATATTGGGAATGCTAAAGCTTAGATTTCCCAAACAAGTATTGGTTGTTACAATTGATACAGAAACATTGTAAACTCCAGGTACAGAATAAGTGTGGTTTGGATTATTTTGAGTAGATGTATTTCCATCGCCAAAGTTCCACATCACCATCGAAATTGAAGTATCATAAAAAGAGCTATTAGAAAACTGTACAGTGAATGGAGCGCATCCATCAACAGGAGGAGGATTATAGGTTAACACGGGTTGAGGATGAACCACAACAGAATCGATGTATATTTCGGTACAGCCATTTTCTACAACCGTTAAAGTAACAACATGCGTTCCAGGAGCAGTGAAATTAACTCCTGTTACACTTTGTAAATTAGAAGTTGCAGGTGTAGCATTTGGACCAAAGTTCCACGTAAAAGTTCCATTTCCTTGAAAAGCTCCGGCAGCTGTAAAATTAAAACTGTTGTTCTGGAAACACTGAGGAGCACCCGGAACAAATGATGGCTTTAGTAATGGGTGAATTACAAAAGAGGTAACAGCAGTATCAGAACAAGGTGTGCCAGGGTTTACTATTAATGTAACGCTGTACGTTCCTGCTTGAGCATAAGTAAATGTTGGGGTAACTGCATTTGAAGTATCTCCTTTTATTAAAGTATCGCCAAAATCCCAATGATACGTAGTGCCATTGATAGAATTATTTTGAAAGCTCACAGTAAATCCACTGCAAAAAGTAGTTTGCGTAGGAATAGAAGAAACAGGGTAAGGAGGGCAAGTTACAACGTTAAACTGGAAATCTCTGGTGTTAGTACTAATGAGTTGTCCGTTGCGGTATTCTTTAACGCGAACACCAACCACCCACTGACCAAGCATATTAGGAGTGCCAGTAAGCAAGCCGGTAGTAGTATTTACAGACATGGCTGGCGAAGAACTCATTGGGTAATTGGATGTATAAGGTGCAAGGAAAGGAACGGAGCTGTAGCCTGGTGCTGCAGGAGGCTGAGGCATTGAATATGTACTGGACGCGCCTGTTAATGGAACACCAAACTCATATATTAATACATCTCCATCGGGATCAGTTGCTGAATGATCAAATACAAATGGATTGTTAGCACATAAAAAGATAGGAGGAAAATTATTAAAACGAGGACTGCTGTTGTTAGGAGCAATAGCA
This sequence comes from uncultured Bacteroidia bacterium, assembly GCA_964481195.1. Lineage (GTDB taxonomy): Bacteria > Bacteroidota > Bacteroidia > Palsa-948 > Palsa-948 > Palsa-948. The sequence continues at coordinate 8,167 of CAYZTB010000084.1, forward strand.
GCATCCGGAATGTGACAAGTATACGTAGCCCCAACATCGCCTGGGTTTACCAAATTTAAGATGGTGTTGTTTCTGCAACAACGTTGATAGGTAATGTCATAACCTCCTGTGATAGCAGGGAGGTTAACGATAGTATCGTAGATTGCTTCTTCTACACAAATATTTGTTGGAGGAATTAAGCAAGGATTTAAAGTCATTGAAACAGGAGCAGCTCCTGGAAATTTAACAAGAAGGTTTTTAACTAACGCTCCACTTGCGTCAAAAACTCCAATGGAAGCATAAGGATCGTAAGTGGCAAGTCCATTAATGCAATCACGATAAAGCTTTAACGTGATGCGGTAATTGTTATTACCTAAATGATCATAATAAATTTCTCCTCCAACAATGTGTGTGGAAAAACCTTTGATTGAAAATAATAGAAGAAAAAAAACTACTAAATATTTTTTCATTTGTTTTTATTATCCGGCATAACCGGTATAATAT
>CAYZTB010000085.1:0-8489 GCA_964481195.1 uncultured Bacteroidia bacterium
CTCTAGGCTTTGTAGGCTCCCTTCTAGATTTTGAAGTGGTATCTTTTTCAGCAGGCATACCTGGATCGCTGACAGCAATTCTATTCATCATTGGACTATTGTTTGGAGTGCTGACTTCTTTTGAAGGAGGCGTTTCTGCAGGGTCAGTTTTTTTAGTTGGTTGAGTTTTTTGACTCGAGTCTTGTGTAGATTTATTTTGTGATGAAGCAGATATTGCAAAGGCAAATAAAAAAAATACTAGCGTAGATAATTTCATATTATTTATTATTAAGGATTAGTCTATTTCAACAATTCAATGGCCTCTTGCAAAGATATCACATTATCTTTGAAATAGGCAACCATAAACGCATCGGTAATGCCGTACTTATTTACTATTTCTTCTTTAAATTTCAGGGCCTCATTATAGTTCGTAAATTTACCTGCCAAGTATTGGAATACCCCAGATGGTTTCTTTCTTTTTTCAACACCAGGAATTTTAGCGTATTGATTCATTATATCTGCAGGAGGCTCATTTATAAATGCACCAATTTGTATTCTAAAACTAACAAGTTTTTTATCTATTGCACTGGAAGGAGTTTTAGGCTCTTCTAAGGTTTCATTTTTGGGTACAATCATTCCTTGTGTAGCATCAGATAATTTAATTCGCTTATTTCCCTGGTAAGCTACAACAAATGCTCCGTTATATCCTTTCTTTAAAAGCTCATCACGTTGCTTTAGAGCATCTTGGATAGAAGTAGAGGATCCACTCATGTATTTGTATAAGCCGTCTTCTGTTTTTAGTTCTATTAATTCTCCAGCAGTTTTAAATATAGAAGTAGATAGTTTTTTAGAATAGGCACCTAGTTGAACTCTAAATACAACACCTTTCATATTTACTGGTTCTACATTTTTTACAGTATTATTATTGCCTTTTTCTTTTTCCTCCTTATCTATACTTTCAAGAATCGAAGCGTTAGGTTCAGATAGGACTCCGTCTTTATCTAGAGTCATAACTTTTGCATTTGCAAATCCTGCAGCAATCATGTCTTTTTTTCTCTTTTCAGCGTCTGATGATTTATTAAAGGTGCCAGTGATGTACGCAGTAGATGAATCGGGCTGTAATGTACTTCTTACATCAGGTACACTTAAAAGTTTTTCCATTTCAGTTGGAGGAACTCCTTCTTGGTAAGTGCCAATAAGAACTACCAATTCTCTTCGGTATATAATAGTAGAATTTCGAGGCGTATTGGTTGATTCACCAGCTACTGCTGTAGGGTTTACAATGGTGTTGTAAACTACATATTGATTAGTGGAATCACTCCATTCGCGCCATTTTTTTGCAATGGTAGAATCGTCCATAGCTACGCCATCTTTATCGACAAAAGCTCCAATGGGTGAATTAATTTCTTTGTCGGCATAATCGTGAACACCATCTCCATCTGTATCTAGTGGGCAGCCATGTGCATCAACAGCAACGCCTGGGGGCGTGCCTTGGCATGAATCTTTAAAGTCAGTCACACCATCTCCATCAGCATCTTCATACATCATGGCAAGCAGTTCCTCGTCTGATAAAGGAGATATGAAGGGAGGTTTAGGATTAAATAAATTAAACGTTAACGTAAAATAGGTCTCTAAGAAATTATCTTTTTTACTGTCACCTTTGCCATTGGCTTTGTTTTTTTCATTTAGGCCATCAATGTAATCTGTGAAACTAAAATGCATGGTAGCGCCAAGTTTAAAATCCCAGCGTGGAGCTAAATGCAAATTCACCCCAACACCTATAGGAAGCGCAAAAGAACGTTCAGGATATTTTCCAAATAATGAACTGTTAAGTTTTCTTAAATCTGTTTCGTATTTATAATCCCTTACCAGCGAAAACGCATTTGCTGCATTTGGATCATTTTGATCCATATTCATTAGAGAGCCATCGCTCCAATAGTGATATTGATTACCAGACGCATCAAAAAGGTCTGTTTTAGATAGATATTCAAAATACTCAAATCCAGTTAAAAGAAAAGGGTCAACTCTTCTTTTCATAGGCAGAAACTTATCAAAATTATAGGTAAAATGTATCCCACCTGATCTTATCTGAGATTCAAAGTTTATATTTCTGTCATTGTTCTCGTTTGCACCAAGAGTGCCAAACAGGGCTCTAGCAGAAAATAAGACAGAGCGAGATAGGTATTCCGAAACAGAAATATTATACCCCATTCTACTTATTGATGGAGTAGCTCTTATGTTTCTTACATCTCCGTAAAAAGTTAATAGACTAGGACCAAAACCAACGATTGGTTGCATTAACCGTGGATTAAAAAAGCCTGATGAATCCGGTTCTAGCGGTCTATACTTTTCGGGGAATGGTTTAGGATATGGGTAGTAAGGTTTATCAATAGGCTTTGAGTTTTCTTGCGAAAAAGAACAAAAAGTGAATAAAGCAAAAAGTATGCTTAAAGAAAGCTTCATATACTCAAATATAAGAATTTACTACGTATCAAAAACTAGACAAAAGTCATGCATTAAGGTACCCACTTTTGATTTGAAACCATTAATGCTTCTTGAACTGTTATCCTTTTTCCACCATTATAAGCGGTTACAAAAGGGTTTTCAACTCCTTTCGCTCGAATATTTTCTCTGTTATTACGTGCATCCTGGTATTGATTGTATTTACCAACAATGTATTTTTTCCAACCTTCATGAAACTCCATGTTTATTTTATCGGTAATAGAAAACTTACTTTGAAAATAATTTGTTTCACGTTGTATCTTGGAAAGCGCACAAATCTGTATTTTATAAGCAATTGCTACTTCAGGACTTGGGGTGGAAGTTGTTGTTGAGGTCACTTCTTTTTCTAGAACTATTGGATTCTCAGGATCAGTTATGTTGTTTTGAGATAATACATCTTTTGCTTTTATTGTTATTGTAGTGGTGGGTATTTCAGATTTCTTAGGATCGTCATTTTCTACATAAGAGAAAAAACCTGTAATATTCATGCTGCCTGAAGCGTTTTCAGATGGCATCACACGATATGCAACTTTCAAGTCTTCATCAGCAGGTAGGTTGTCCCAAATAATTTTTACTTTTTGATCTATAAAAGAAAAAGTTCCTCCCTTATTTTCCAGCGGCTTTGCTGTTAACCCAGCAGGTAGAAATTCTTGTATGCGCGCAAACCCTTTCATCCCTTCTTTCTTTACATTTATTTCTACGGTAAACTCAATTCCCGCTTCTGGGCTTCCTACAATCCTTCTGCTTGCAGAAACACTTGCTGTTGTTTTAGAAGTCTGTGTAGGAGTAGTTGGTGTTGGCTCAACTACTGCAGTTGCTGTAGGTTCTACTTCCGGTTCTTGTTCGGTAATTTCAGGCTCTGGAGTAACTTCTGGTTCTTTTGTAACTACAGGTGTGGGATTAGAGGCAACAATTTCTTCGCCCACCATGATTTTGCTTTCTGGAAGTAAAAAAGTTTGTTTTTCATTATTTAATACATATGAAAATTTACCACCTAAATTGATAAATCCATTTATAGCATCTGCATTAACAGATACTTTATAGGAAACAGTATATTCTTGGTCTGGTGGTAATGATATCCATGTAAACTTTACTACATTATCTTCCGATAAATATTTAAACTCAGCACCTTTGGCATCTATTACTACTGCATTTTTTAATCCTTCCGGAAGTTCCTGCTTCATATGACCTACACCAGCTATGGAACCTTTTTTAATTGTAAGTTTTACAATAAACTCTTCTCCTTGTTTTACATTTTTTGGAGCTTCCATGGTTACGTCAATATCTCCTGCAAAAAATGTTTTCACAAAAATAATTGCAAGCATGTTTAGTAATAGAATTGAGTATTTTATCATGGGTATTTTTTTATATTTTTAATTTCCTGTTTATGATTGAATAATTTAATTTGAATTACCTTACTAAACAGAAAACCAAATTAAACTTGTTGCAAACAAAACTATTTCAAAATCAAGCTGATATAAAACGAACAGATTTCAACTTACAAACACGGCTCTGTTAATAAGGAAAGGGTTTTGTGAGATGCTCCGCTAATTAAAAGCAATCAAGCTTACGATGGGAGAAACGTGCTCAAGAAAGTTGTAGAAGAGAAAAGTGAAAGAGGCTACTGCTCAAAAAAGTAGTCAATAAGCCTATTGATTTGCTCAGCAGAAAAAGTAATTGTACCGTCAAAAAAGGCATCTATAGTTTTGGCAATTTCATCGGAAGATATATTTCCATCTTTATTCCAGTCAGCTACACGTAGATCAAAAGGTATGTTGCTAGTAGAATTTGTTTCAGAGTTATTTTTTCTATTTTCCTTCTGCATTTCTTCTATTTGCTTCATAAATTCTACACTCGGCTTTTCATTGAAATCTTTGTTGAATACGTCTTTTCTAGCAGATGCTTCTACGTTGTTTTCTTTGCTTAGGGCTTTCATTCTTGCCTTAGTAATTTCTACGCCATCTGCATCAACCATTGCACCGCTTTTAGAATTCTTTTCTTTGTCTAAATAATCCGGTACTCCATCAGCATCTGAATCAATCGGGCACCCCCTAACATCCACTTTCACAGAGTTAGGAGTTCCCGGACAAAGGTCGTCTGAGTCTAAAATGCCATCATCGTCAGAATCTGATTTATCCATTTCGGCAAAAAGTTGAGATACTTGTTCTCTGTCTTTTTTTGAAAGTGCAAATAGGTGGTAGGTTAATGATGCCGATGTGAAAACAAAAGCATCATTGCCTGAAGATTTAACATTGTCTAAATAATCAGAGAAAGAATAATTATACGCAACTAAAAGATTTGCATCTAGCCTAGAGGTTAACTTCATTTTTACACCTATGGAAAGCGGAATTGTAAATGTGCTCCGTTTATAATTGGAAGTACTATCTGTTAGCTTTGTCTCGTAAAGATAATCTCTGTCAATTTTTTGTGCAAAGAAATAATTGAATCCACTTTCCGGCAAGTCTCTAATGCTCCCGTCCTTCCAATAATTATAACGTTTGCCATTTGCATCCAAAAGGTCACTGTATGGATCAAACTTTAAATAGGAGAAGCCAGCTGAAATAAAAGGATTGATGGTTGAGGTGTTAAGGTTGGCAAGGAAATAGGAGCCGCGAATTCCTATTTGAGTAATGGGCGACTCAAAATTTAGCTTAGGTAAGTTATCTGAAGATTTTTCATCACGAGCAATTTTTCCTTTTAGAAAATCAACAGACAAACTAACGCGACTTCCAAGATATTTGTCAATTGAAAAAGCATATCCGCTACGTATAAAGCTATACGCGCCTACTAGGGAGTTGCTTCCAACATCTCCATGAAAAGATAGTACACCAACCCCGCCAGACAAGGCAATTAGTTCTCTTTCTTTATTTTCAGATGATTGAGCTAATAAACAAAAAGAAATAAGGCTAAAGCAAAAAAACAGGAATGTCGCTTTAGCAATCTTGAGCGAATAAAAAAGAGGTCTTTTAATCTTCTTTACACTTACTTTCATTTATTCTATACCTTATTGTTCAAAGAAGTAGTCGATCAGCGCGTGAATTTTTTCCACATTATAATCATTTGACCCTTCGAAAAAGCCATCAATTACAGCAGAGATTTCTGTGGATGAAATAATTCCGTCTTTATTTGTGTCTGCACTTTGAAATGCGACAGGAATCTTAGATTTTTTTGCATTACCTTTTGTGGCTTGATTTTTTTGGATGTCGCTATCAAGATTTTGCAAGGATTGTGTAGAAGGAGCATCCATAAATGTGCTATACCTGCCTTGTGCAATGGAATCATTGCTAGCTTTTTCCTTTATCATGGCATCTGTAATGGTTTTGCCTTCCGTATCAACCAATGCGCCTTTTTTTGTTCCAGCTTCTTTATCCAAATAATCAGGTACTCCATCATCATCTACGTCTAAAGGACAGCCTTTGGAGTCTACCTTTACGCCTTTGGGAGTGCCGGGGCATGCATCAAAATTATCTTTAACGCCATCCTTATCCGTGTCTACATTATCAATTGAGGCAAAGTCTATCGTAGATTTTTCTTTGGTCTTTTTAGTGCCTCCTTTCATTATGTTATAGGTAATAGAAAAGTAAGAGTACAAATATTGATCTTTCCCTTTTCCTTTAAGTGCATCTATGCCATCTGTAAAGGAAAAATGGTAATTGGCTCCAATGTTAGCTTCTAATTTTGGGCTGATGATAAATTTTACGCCCAAGCCAATAGGAAGCGAAACAGTGCTTTTAGCAGCACTGTCAATTGCTGTTTCGTATATATAATCTCTTGTAACATGGTGAGAGAGTATTTCATTTCCCGGCATTTGAGGTAGATTTCGTATGCTGCCGTCAGACCAGTAGTAGTAAAGTGAATCGCCATTAAACCCCCTATCTGCAAAAGTTTTTAACAAAGCAAAAGAGACGCCCGTAGTAAAATAGGGGACAACTGGAATTTCTTTTGCGTTTCTTAAATAAGCAGTAAGATTTAATCCAAACTGAGTAAGGGAGCTTTCAAAATTGTTATTTCGATCTACGATGGTAGAGCGTTCGCCCATAGCTAATTTACCGCTTAAAATATTTATAGATGCACTAAGTTTATTTTTGACAAAAAGCTTTTCAATGTTCAGGTTATATCCGCCTCTAGTATAAGTATAGGCACTAACATCTTTCCCTTTGCCTACATCACCATTAAATGTTAATACGCCTGCTCCGGCTGTAATTGCTAGAACATTTTTGTGCTCATCTTGGGAAAAAAGATCAGTACTGAAAGTGAGCAAAAAAATAGAAATGTAAGTGAAAATATTTTTCATTCTGTTGAAATAGTGTTTTGTTCTATGTAATAGCTTTTCGAAGTAAAGATATAACAATTTATCCGTTAAAGTTCAAAGCTAAGGAGTGGCGGGTTCACTATTTGTAGTGATAGTAATATTTGCAAACAAAGAAATGTTGATACCAATTAATATAAAGGCTTTAATCTTATTTATTGATTTAAAGCGCTGGCAATCACACAAGCAGCAACACCAGCAGTTTCTACTCGTAATCTCGAAGGGCCTAAACTTATAGGGATGAAATCGTTTTTTATGGCTTTTGATATTTCTTCATTAGAAAAACCCCCTTCCGGACCAATAGCTATGAGTATATCATTGCCTTTTTTGTAAAAGGAAGATAAAAAGTCAAAAGTAGGTTTGTTTGGTGGAAATTCTGAATTAGATAGTTCAGGGATATGACCAATAAATTTTTGTCCCTTGAAGTGGGCAGAACTTTCTAAAAAAGCATCAAAGGAATGAAGTTCATGGAGTTTAGGAAGCTCTGATTTTAAGCATTGCTTCATAGCTGATATGAGTACTTTATTAAGTCGATCAGTTTTTATGACTGTTCGCTCAGCATGTTTGCAATGAAGAGGTATTATTTCATGGCATCCAATTTCGGTAGCTTTTTCTAAAAACCATTCAAACCGATCATTACTTTTTGTAGGGGCTATTGCAAGGGTAAGGCGATAGCTACTCTTTAAGGGGTCCGCTAGCTCTTTGATAACTTTAATAATGCAGTTTTTGGTTTTATCTGAAATAATTTCACCTTCAAAAAACCCACCTTTGCCATTGGTTAATAAAATAATATCACCAGTTTTTTTTCTAAGTACCTGAGTACAATGTACGGACTCATCCATAGCTAATGAAAAGGTTTTTCCGGTAGCAATTTCATCCGAGTAGAAAATATTCATCATCAAATTTATAAATTACTTTTGTTTAATGAATTTTAAAGAGCTGTTTTCGGCAGGAGATGTTAAGGGCATAGACAAAAAAGTAGTAGTTATATGCCTGCTAACTGCTTTTTCATTGACAATGAATAAGTATTTGCCAAACCTGTTTTCGCTTTTAACTATCAACGATAATGTTCAGCTATCCAGATTAGCAGATTGGGTGCTAATACTTTTTACTTTTTATTTTATTATTCCGGTAGCTGTAATAAAGTTTGTGTTTCGTGAAAATCTTAGCGAGTACGGCTTGAAATGGAATGGAGCATTTAAAGAGTATTGGATATATGTCCTTATGCTTGTTATCATGGTTCCATTGGTAGGATTTTTTTCTACTACGGATTCTTTTCAATCTAAATATCCGTTTTATGATTTATCAGCAGGGGAAAAGCTATTTCCGAACTTTTGGGTATGGCAAGGATTTTACTTTTTACAGTTTTTTGCGCTGGAATTTTTCTTTCGAGGATTTATGGTTCATGGCTTAAAGCCAAAGTTGGGTATTTATTCTGTGTTGATTATGACAATCCCTTATTGTATGATACATTTTGGAAAACCGCTTCCTGAAACGTTAGCAGCAATAGTGGCTGGAATTGTTTTGGGAGTAATTAGTTATCGTACTCGTTCCATATTATTAGGTGTAGCCATACATTACAGCGTGGGCTTGTTGATGGATTTAGCAGCGTTATGGCACAAAATAGAATAATTCTAAATTATGTATTAGACCTCTTTCATAAGTCATAAAAGTTCAAAATTATAAATTCCACAGATAA
>CAYZTB010000086.1:0-8295 GCA_964481195.1 uncultured Bacteroidia bacterium
GATCGGCATTATACCAAATGTTATGGACTAATATATAATCAGTAATGGTATAACCTGACGCCAGCGCAAATTTTAGAAGTATTTCTAAAGGGATGTTCTAAATGTTTATCATTGCTGTATGTTAAGCGAAAACGAAAATTATTCTTTAGATAATATTTTTGATTTTGATTCTTTAGAAAACCTTCGAAAGGTTTTCCTTGATCAATATCAAAATAAATACGACTTTGATTTATATATCGCTCCAATTGATAAAGAGTGGAAGGATAAATTTGAAGCAGCTTTCTTGGAATTTGAGCAGCCTTATGAAAAACTATTTGACAGTAGTTTCCTAAAAGAGGCATACCCTACGATGCATAAAAAGATGCCTCTCACATTATATGTTTATTTAGGAGAGGAGCAAGAGGCCGGTTTGTTTGCACAAACCTTATTGAGCTTTCTCAGTAATCTAAAATGATATTTTAATGTCGTCAGGTCTTCCGACCTGACGTAATAGCAGGTCTAGTAATGTTCGTCAGGTGGAAACACCTTACGCCAGCGCAAACAGCAGCACTACCACTTTTCCCTCTCATTATACCACTTACGAAAATATTCTGACCAGATACAAGTTTGTATTTGCAAACGATCTATTTTCTTCATCTCTTTGTATTAGGAACTAAATAACAACTATCAACTAATACAAAAGCTATGATTAAAAAAAAATTATTTGCCCTTGCACTTATAGTAAGTGTTTGTGCGGCAGCTCAGGAGGCAAGATTGAAAATCCATGTTACGGATAAGATCACTGCAGAGGCGTTGGAGCTTTCAAGCATTGTGGTGGAAAATTCTGGCAATACAGTCGCCTCCGGAGTAGCAGATGTAAACGGAGAGCTGGTACTTCATAATTTACTACCGGGTACTTACAATGTCAAGGCTGCTTATGTTGGATATCCTAAAAAAATTATTTCAGGGGTTGCGATAAAAAATAATGAAACCACCTATCTTGATATCATACTTTCGTCCGAGAATATAATAGGAGAATTTGTGTTAACGGATTACGTAAAGCCGCTGATTGATCCTAACACTTCCAGCAAAATTACTTTTTCGTTGGAAGAAATTAAAAGAAGTCCCTTGGATATTATGTCGCTCATATCAAATGGCACGGGAGCAGTGGTGAAAGAAGAAGGCATGTCGCCAAGTTTTCACGGAGCAAGACCAAACAGTAATGTTATTCTAATTGATGGTCAGCGCGTAATTGGTTCAGCTTCCTTGCCCAGAATGGGCGTTCAGCAAATTTCAGTTACACTGGGTGGCATCCCTGCTATGTATGGTGATGGAACAGGAGGTTTTATAGAGATAGAAACTAGAAGCGGATTGGTAAATCCTAAAAATTAATGATTTGTGCTACTTTATTTAAATAACTTATCACTATATCTTGAAAACTAATTTTCTTGTTTTTCATCATTTACATTACTTTTATGTAAATTAAGAATAACGCTATTTAATTATAAAATTATATTCATGAAAAAAGGCAAGATAAAATTTTTTAACCGCTTTAAAGGTTACGGTCTTATTACTGAAATAGAAACCGGTACTGAATATAATGTGAGCCCATCAGGCATGCAAGATATTGTTTTAGAAGATGGAGATAATGTTTTATTTGAAGCTGTGGAGGGTAGAAATGGTTACAATGCCATTGAAGTTCGTCCGGATGTTTTTAAAAAGCATTCTTAATACTTAATTTATATATATTGAAAAAGGCAAGTTTCTTTCTTTTTCCATTACTATTAATTCTTTTTGCAATCAATTATGATTGGACGGTTAAAAGTTCGGAAGTAAATATTTCATTTGAAGTACCTAAAAATGGGAAAAAGGGTACTATCAATGGACTAGAAGCTGATATAAAATTTAACCCGCTCGATTTACTTGGTTCAAAAGTTACTGCAAAAGTTGATGTTAATTCAATTAATGCGAATAATGAAGGCTTAACAAGCCATTTGTTAGAGCCAGATTTTTTTGATGCAAAACAATTCCCGTTTATTTTATTTGAATCAACAGAAATAATAATGCAGGATAGTATTTATACTGCTTTTGGGAATTTAACTATGAAAGGCGTTACTCATAATGAGAAAATAATGTTCAAATTTCAAGATACTGATAGCCTAGGATTTTTTTCAGGTAAATTGAATTTGTTTTGTGGAGATTATAATTTGATAAGCAATAAAGTAGGTGATTCTACAACTTTAGCAAATATTAACATTAATGTTCCCGTGTTTAGAAAATAATTTGTTTAGATTCGTTGATGTATAAACAAATAAATTTTCGTGTCAATTCTAACAGCCAAATTACAGCAGTTTTGGTTTAATGTACTAGCATCCTCTATTACATTACTCATTCTAGGGTTTGTTGATATTATAACAGGGTTTGAGCTTTCCTTTCAATTTTTTTATTTTATACCCTTAGCTATTTTTTCAGTCAATGTAAAGACATCGCGTTTTTTAATATACTTATTTGCCTTAATTACAGCTATTGTTTGGGGAGTTGCCGATGTTGCATCAGGTCATTCTTATTCCCACCCTTTATACATCTATTGGAATATATTATCTAGGCTTATTATTTTTACAATCTTCTCTGTCTTTCTTAATTCATTGTTTCGTAATAGAGCAAAAATAAATGCTCTTGTTAAGGATGTCTCACGAAAAAACGAATCTATAATTGATAGCATAAAATATGCTAGAATAATTCAAGATGCTATCCTTCCTGACTTTACAAAATTTAAAATACATAACTCGGATGCGTTTATTCTAAATATTCCTAAGGACATCTTAAGCGGAGATTTTTTTTGGCATGCATATAAAAACAATAAATTTATTTTTGGAGTTATCGATTGTACAGGGCATGGAGTGCCGGGTTCTTTGCTGAGTATGGCAGGTAACTCATTGCTGAACAAAATTGTTCTCGAAAATAACATCACATCTCCTGAAGATGTTTTATTCAATTTAAATAAAGAAATCAATACACTTTTTACTGCTGGAAGCGGAAACGTATATGACGGGATGGAAGTAGCTATCGCTTCATACGATGAAACTACTAGAGAGCTTACGGTTTGTCAAACTTTTAATGGTGCCTTATTAATTTCTCAATCAAAAGAATTGCTAAAACCTATTATTAGCAACCAAGAAATAGGAGGTAAGTTTAATAGATCGGGTGATTCTGGATTTATGCTTAACAAATATATTATTGAAACAGGCGCAATATTGTTTTTGTTTTCAGATGGCTTTTACGATCAGTTTGGCGGTGAAAAGAAAAAAGAAAAATTTTATTCGGCTAGATTTAATGAATTATTGAAAGAAATTAGTTCTTTGCCTTTAATAGAACAAGAAAAAATACTGACTCAAAGAATATTGAAGTGGAAAGGCGATCATGATCAAATAGATGATATCACAGTGATTGGTGTTAGGTTTTAGTATTTTCTGCCACTTGCTCTTGAATTAATACCACTTACTAAGTTTCCTAAACCATACTAAAGCATAGGCGTTAAATTGTGTAAAAACAAACATTCACAATTAAAACCTACCAGCCATGCTAAACAAACTACTATTTGCAATTGTGTTTCTAGGAAGCACCTTGCTAAATGCGCAAAATGGAAAAATTAAAGGAAAAGTTATTGCCTCTGACGATAAGGAATTACTAGCATTTGCCAATGTTTTATTAGAGCAGCAAGGAGTAGCTGTTGCGAAAACTGTAGCTGATTTGGAAGGGGAATTTTCTTTTAATGATATTCCTATAGGGGTATATAATCTAAAAACGGTATACGTTGGTTGTAAGACTAACATTTCCTATGGAGTAATTGTAAGCGCTGATAAAATTACTCAGGAGTCTATTGAGATGGAATATGCGTCAATTATGATGTGCCCTGTTGTAATCTGTGAATACATGGAGCCTTTAATTTTAACTGACGTTTGTTGTCGTAAATGTGGAGTTGTGTCCAGAGAATGTTATTTCACTTGTGGATTATCCTGTTATAGCACTTTTACAGATGAAACTATGTTTGAAGAAAAATCAGCTCCCGTATCAGCTCCTTACTGTAGTGTTTTCCCAAATCCTATAATTGATTTCGCTACACTTGAAATTAGTGCAGATAGAGCTATTGATAATGGCTACTTAAAAATATATGATGTATCTGGAAAAGAAATTAAAAACATTTCTTTCTCTGGAAACATTATTAAATTAGATCGATCTGGAATAGCTGCAGGGACTTATATTTATGAGGTTCTTGCTAAAGATTTATCTATATCTGCGGGTAGAATAGTAGTGCAATAAAAATTTGTTTGGTTAATAGTAGCTTTTCTGTTGCAGTCAGGAAAGTTGCGGAGCCTTCAAGAAATCTTGGAGGCTCTTTTTTTTTATTTTCGGCACATGAAAAAATAGTTTCCAACAAATTTTTTATTGGCAATCTATTGTTCTTACTCAGTTATTATTTTCTTTGTAAATACATATCCTTCCGAAGTTTCAATTTTAATAATATATACTCCATTCGCTGGCGAATTAAATTCTAGCGTGTTGGTTGTTGAAGTGAGTTGAATATTACTTGTGTTCACAATTTGTCCAATAGAGTTATAAATGTTTAATTTAGCATTTCCACTAAGTGATATGCTGCTATATGCAATTTGATTATTTGCAAATGAAATATTCACTTGATACACATTGTTTAAATAATTGCTTACCGAAGTAGGTCCGCAATTAACTAATGCTCCAGTAGAATCGTATTTGCAGCCATTAGCATGAATTGGAATTACAATAGGCATGCCGGATAATTTTACCATTACCGAATTTGTTGAAATGACAGATCCATTAATTAAAACTGTTGCTCCGCTTGTAGCGCTGATATTTCCGTTTTGTGTTGCATCCCAACCTAAATAGGTATACGGATCGTTCATTAATAAACTCATAGTAGTGCTAGGAAGTGTAATGGTGTCGTAGGCAGATGATAAAGCTGGATAATTTGTGTCTTCATATCCTAATTTTACTGGCTTCCAAGCTACAATATGTGTTGGAGTGCCTGCCGCATCGCCAAATAAATAAACAAACTTTCCGTTTTGTCCATTGGAAGTTTGACTTGTATTTTCAGATAATGCTTTTAGGAATCTTGCATCTTTGACTGGAGAGGTAACAGTTGTTTGTATGCTTTTGTATGATTTACGCTGTATGTTATTATTTATGTCTTTAAATAATCCAGTTGTACAGTACAAGGGATATTCATTTTGATCGGTATATCCATATATAAATGATCGGTGAATATTATATCTGGCAGAGAGTAAAAATGCGCGCATGTAATATGCTGCTTGTGTAGATTCGCCTAATGGACCACATCCATCGTTTGGCACACCTGCATTCCACCCAAATTCAGTTACGTTTACTTTGGCGTTAGGCATTTTCTGGTTTTTCCAGTCAATCATATTTTTAAGAGTCAAAAATGCTCCATCATCACTTTCGGGAGTTTCGGTAACGCCTGCGTTTAAGTTTCCTGCATTAAACTGTGTTATGTTAAATGCGTAAGGGTGAATTGCCACGTAATTAAAATAGGGTTTTAGGGAATCAGGAATTGCATCATCAACGTAGTAAAATGCTTCACCAAATGGACCTGCACTGGAGTTATGTGCTCTAAAAGCTGCTAAGGATAATTGTATTCTCCATTTTTTGGGGTCGTTACTGCCATAATATTCTCTGCAGGCAGATACAGCTCCAATTAAAAACTGATGGTATCCAAGCTTTCCTGGGTATGGATATCCCCACGGTTCGTTGCCAATTTCTAAAACATTTACTAGTGCAGGTTTAGCGGTATCGCTAGGACAATTGGTTTTTAAAAAAGCACTTATATAATTTTTAAAATTAGTGGAAGCATTTCCTATTCCTCCAAACTCGGTAAGCGAGTACCATTTGTTGGGGTATCCTCTGTTGATGGTGGTGTTTGGACAAGCTCCACTGTATTTAGGGAAAATACTTTCGAGCGAAGCGTACATTTCTTTAAAACCATAATTTGCTCCTTTCCAAGCACAATAAAACCCTTTGGTGCTTTCAAATCCACTTTTAGTTCCGGGTTGCATAATGTCAGTACATCCTCCGTTATTGCACCAAACGTTTGCGCAGCTGCATGTATCTGGATTTAATATTCCATCAGTAGGGAAGAAATTATATTTATAATCAATTTCCATGTGGTGAAAATTGCGCATGGTTTTAATCGAACCGGCATTAGGCATGTTAGTCATGCCAATTGAATTACCTCCGTTTGCAGAAATTAATTCTGACAAGGTAGATTTTGCAGGAGCATTAGGAAGTACTACTGCAGTGTGGGGGTTAAGCCATGTTTGGCTGAACCCGAAAATTGAAATTGAAAAAAGTAATGTTAAAGTTGTGATTTTGTTTTTCATTTTTGATTCAATAAGTAATAAAGAGGTATAGGTTTTTAAAAAAGAGTCTAGATATAATAAGGCTGATGTTTGATTGTTTTATTCTTTATAGTTGGAACTTAGCCAGTCTTTCATCATCCTGTCATGGATTGTTTTGTGTTCTCCATCTTTAATGAAAAGTGAGTTTGTCTTTAGAGAGCTAGATTTTTTTTTCTTCCTTTTGTGTATTTTCTTTTTGATTTTCACTGCTTTTGTATATTTTTTAAAGGTAGGTACCTATCAATGTTATAGTAAAATATAATGGATTTATTCTTAGGTGTTAAACGTTGATTTTTTTTTGATTTTTTAATCCAAACAGCTTAAATTTAAATAAAAAAGATGTTTTATTATTAATATTCAATAGGCATATATTTTATATCTTTATGCTGCTATGACACCTTCGCATGATTTATTTAAATTAATTAAGTCTTTAAGCTCTACTGAGAAAGCTTATTTTAAAAAGCATTCTTCTTTTACACGTCAGGATAAAGGTGGTAATATCTATTTAACCCTGTTTGATGCAATCGCTAAGCAAAACGAATATGATGAGTCAAAGCTTAAGAAAAAATTTAAGGGACAGACATTTGTAAAGCAATTTCCCGTAATTAAAAATTATTTGTACAGCAAAGTACTTGATGCACTGGAGTTGTATCACTCGGATATGAATCAACGATTTTTAGTTCGTAAGATGATGAACCGGGCTGAGTTGTTGCGTAAACGAGGAATGTATGATCAGGCAATGAAAATATTGAAGAAAGGAAAAGTTTTTGCAAAAGAAAATGAAATGCATTTATCTCTGCTTGACATGAATATTCATGTTGAATTAGGACTTGCATTGGAAAAATTTGACATGAACTGGGTGGAACAAGTTAATAAAGAAATTACTCATAATCTTGCCTTGTTTAAGAACGATGCTGCGATGCACGATGTTAATTTTAAAATTGCAATTTTTTATCATAATTATTTAATTACTCGTAATCCGTCTTTCCTCAAAAGTGCAAAGCAAATAGTCAACAGTGTTTATCTGTCTGATGTTTCAAAAGCAAAAACATTTTTTGGTAAAAATCGGTTTTATGAATCGCATGCATTTTATGCATTGGCAAAAGGCGATTTAAAATCCATTCATTACTACACCAAAAAAGTAGTTGAGAATTTCGAAAACTCGCAAAATAAAATCACTAAGAATTTTATTTCCTACGTTGCCGCATTAAATAATTTTATTGAAATATGTGGCGAGTTGCGTAAGTATGATGAAGGAATGGAGTGCTTAGCAAAGCTGAAATCATATCCTGATTTGCTTAATTCCTATAGCATTAATGCAAAAATATTTTTTGTTTACAACTACTTATATTTGTTTCTGCATAATAACTCCGGACATTTTCAGGATTCAAAAGAATTGCTTGCCGAAATTCAGAAAGAGTTAAAGCTGTACGAAGAAGAAATGAATCACTCGGAAAAAGGAGTGTTGTTTGTAAATATTGCAATTACTTATTTTGGTTTAGGAGAAATCAAGTTGAGCATTCAGTGGTTAAATAAAATTCGTAACGAACTAAGCCTTTTAAATAATCCAGAGTTAGATTGTTTTGTACGCATGTTTTATTTGGCAGCTCATTATGAATTAGATAATAAAGAGTTAGTTGCTTATCTGATACGTGCTGACGCAAGATTTTTTTCTAAGAAGCAAAGTCAGTTTGAAATAGAAAGCGTTTTTCTGGACTTTATGAAAAATAAACTTCCTTCAGCAACTGACAATGATAGTAAGATTAAGCTATTCCGTAAATTGAGAGACAGTCTTATTCCTTTGGTAAACAACCCTCAGGATAAGATATATTTTAAATATTTTGATTTTATAAATTGGTTGGATTCTAAG
>CAYZTB010000087.1:0-8011 GCA_964481195.1 uncultured Bacteroidia bacterium
ATTTTATTTTAATGGATAATCGTAATTCCGCTATTTCTTTAGATAAAAAAGCCATTGCAAATTTATGCCACAGGCAGTTTGGAATTGGAGCTGACGGACTAATGTTGCTTCAAAGCAAAGTCGGCTACGATTTTGAAATGGTGTATTATAACTCCGATGGCAACGAAAGTACCTTTTGCGGGAACGGCAGTAGGTGCATTGTTGCATTTGCAAAGCACATTGGAGTAATTACAGGAAACGAAACAAATTTTATAGCTACGGATGGCAAACACCAAGCAAAAATAAAGGACAATATCGTAAGTGTTAAGATGAAAGATGTGCAAAATCTAGAATTGGTAGATGGAAATTATGTTTTAGATACCGGCTCACCACACTTTGTGAAATTTACTGAAGGAGTAAAAACCGCAGACATGATTACCGAAGGAAGAAAAGTTAGGTATAGCGATGCTTATAAGACTGATGGCATTAATGTTAACCTGGCAGAAAAAAATGGCAAGGGAATATATGTGCGCACATACGAAAGAGGTGTTGAAAACGAAACACTATCCTGTGGCACTGGTGTAACTGCTACAGCTATTGCATCTGCGGTAAAGGGCGTTGCTACAAGCACAGATAGTTGCAATATTATTACACCAGGTGGAGAACTGTTGGTAAGCTTTAACAGAGAAGAAGGAAATTCATTTAGCAATATTTGGCTGGAAGGTCCAGCTATTTTTGTTTTTAAAGGCGAAATAGAAATATGAACACATTACTTTCAAAAAGAGAACAGCTATTCGAAAGTATAGCAAGCAACTTTGAGTATCTCATCCCTCGGGACGTAGAAACTATATTTCTTTTACTAAATATTCAAGCAAAAATTGAAGACAAAGAAATTGATGAGGTTTTTACACAAAAAGAATTTGAAGATGCGGTAGATGAAGTAGCTATAATGTTGAAACGCGAAAGAGGCATTCAAAAAGAGAACATTTCAAAGAAACTTAGTCAGCACTTTTACTCTACATTAAAAATTGGTGAAGAATATAAATATGTACTCACCATATTCGCAAAAGATTTCACTAAACTTTTGATGAATGAAGTAGCTCCCAACTATGAAAATTTAGAGCTCATTCATACTTTTACGCGCACCTTACCCTTACAAGATGATGATATTACCAGCATTGACAAATTCAACTATTGGTATGCCCACCATTACAACTCCTCCAAAAAATTTATACTTGCCCATACAGATAACTTACAGCGCTTTGTAGATCAAAAAGTTGCTGACTTAAGAACATTGTTAAAGCCCAACGTTGACAACCCTAAAGAAATGATTACTCAATTCTTAATCATTTTCGAGCAACTTGGCAAGCAAACAGAAGGTGTAACTAAGGCATTAAATTTCAAACAGGAAGTAATTGATAAATTAAAATATTCAGAAGAAAATTTTAAAAAATCCCGCGAGAATTGGGAACAATACGATCGTATTTACACAGATGTTATTTCTTTCTTTGAAAATATTGACAGCCGGGTTTTAAGTATTAACGACAAAATCCAACAAGCTAGAACAAGATTAAAATCGCTATACGATAATCTACGCTACAAGCAGCAGTATAAATTAAGAATAGAAAAGTTTTTACTTTACCTACTGAAGGGTAGTAAAACCATAGAGGGTAAAGTAGTTCTTCCTTCGACACTAAAAAAAGCAGACCTCCCCTATTTCAAGGATAAATTCTTATTTCCTCCGATGATTGACTTTGCGGAATACCACAAGATTGAATCGCCTTTTTATTTAGAAGATGAAGAATACAAGCGCTTGTCTGAACTTGAAAAGATGAAACAGCTAGCCAGACAAGAAAACACCACCAAATGGCTAAGCACCATGCGCAGTGAAATTGAATTAGGACGCGAAATTGTGTTTGAACAATGGATGGATAAAATCCTAAGCAATGAAGATAACCTAGAAGTTCCTATTGATGTTTGCTTTGGCTTGATTGACGAATACAAAAACAGAGATGATGTTGAACTGGAAATTAACAAAGAATTATTTACTCCGTTAAACTCCAATATTTCACTTTGGAAAATGAAACTTAAACCTACAGAAATTACTGAATAAAGCAATTATGGACACTACCAACATACAAACCCCGGATTACGAGTACAACTACAACTATGAGTTCCTGAATACGGAACGCGCAAGGAAGCATTTTGCTGATACTGATTTTGCTTTACGAAGCGGAAGGCATATTCAAAATTATGGCGGAGATTTTAAACTTTGGGATTTTGTAAACGATTATTTCGAAAAAGGTCTGTCTCGCTATTATCAGGAGTTACTGGGCATGATTCTAAAAAAGGAATTTAACGACAGAGAAGCATATTTCTTTCTAGATTTTCCAGAAGATGGCAACAAAGGCAAATTTGGCTACGACAGAACACAAACACTTGATGACCGTCTTGTAATTTTCGCAATTTTATTACTAAACCTGTATAAAGAAAAATTCTTTGAGAACAAAGAAATTCGCTGGGATGAGCTATTATATATTACCGAAGAGGGAGAAAATAAAGAGCTATGGCAAAGACTTCTATTTGGAGAGAATAAACGCAACTTCACTCCAGCCGAAAAAGATGAAGTTCGTAGGAAAATTGAAAGAACCTTACAGCTTTGCGAGCGCATGGGCTGGATACGATGGATTAGCTACGAAGAAATGCACTTTGAAATCATGCCAAGCATTGATCGTATCGCAAAATTATATCAAACAGAAATAAACAACGTAGAACTTTTAACAGAATATTTAGAAAACAACGTACCGTCATAAGTACAAAATAAACTCACAAAAACTAAAATTGATTTTTAACACTAAACTTTGATATGGCAGCAGCAGCATTTCCTAAAATTTATTCTCTAAGCACCGTAGGCGTTAGGCAACACTATAATTCAGAATATTTATTTCACGGAGTAAGAACCGATTTTACCGGAGGTAATGGACTAGGAAAATCTATTATTGGCGACTTAATGCAGCTGATAATAATTCCTCGTAGAGATATGTGGAAGCCCGGAACTGAAGGTATTGGAAAAGATGAAAGACGCGTGGAAGGTATTCCTTTGAATAAAGAGTACATTCAATACGCCTATGCTTTTTTAAATATTGAACGCAAGCAAGGACAGTTTCTTACCATTGGTGTTTTCATTTCTAAAACCCCGCGCATTCCTGTACGTCCGTTTATTATTCAAGCTTCCGATGATTTTGAAAGTGGCAGCCTCACACCTTTTAGTCGTCCTCTGCATCCAGAAGATTTTCTTACGGAAAACAAGGCCATACTTGATCTAAGAGAGATGCACAAGCACTTAAAAGAAAAGCATGGATTACATATGAAAGATTTTTTCCAGATGGAAGGAATCATGAAGTATTATGACCTTTTGTACAAGAACAACATACTTCCTGTAAATCTTACAAAGCCAGATAACTTAAAAACTTACGCTAAAGTAATCCAGTCATTTGCCCGTGCAAAATCCTTAGATATAACCAACTCTAAAAGCTTACAGAATTTTCTTTTTGAAGATAATGAAGAAATAAAAAGAACGTTCGAAGAACAAAAAGATCAACTATCCGGGTTAATCAAACAATACCGCGATAATTACTTTCACACACAGGAGTTACAACAAAAGCAAAAAAAACTTTTAGCACTTTTAGAAACCAATAAAAAGAGCACAAATGCACGCGAAGAGTTTTTAAAGTCAAGCGCCACACACTTTAACAATCGTTACAACGATGCATTAGCTCGGTTCGAAAACAACAAAAAACAAATAGAAACTTCTACTCAAAATTTACACAAACAAAAAAATGAAGTAGAAAAAGTTACTGAGTCTCTCTTTAACGACTACTCCAACTTGCAAAAAGTTTGTCAATTGATGCGTGCAAAGTATGAAGTGCTACTTAAAGATTTTAGTGACGATACTATTCAAGAGCGCAAATTACAAGCCGATACGCTAAGAGATAAGATCAACTTACTGACTACCTTGGTTCCTATTGTTTCCAAATATGTTTCACTAGATTCTATTGAAGAAATATTTAAAATACAGGAGTCTTTTAAAGCACAAAAGAGTAGTCTTAATAAAATTCTCTCTTTATACTCGTTATCTGATTTTGAAAATTCAGATTGGGCTAAAACAGATTATCAATCCGCCTCTAAAGCTTACAATGAAAAAATCAGTGAGCTTCCTCAACAAATCGAAGAACTTGAAACTTTAGTTGCTTTGTTTGAAGGCACACGCGATGATTCCTTTTTCCATTGGGCAATACAAAATAATAAGCCACTTACCAAAGAACAAGAAACTGTTCTCATGTACCTGAAAGAGCTTTCTACAAACAAGCCTTCAGAAGCCGAGGAAGGAGATCGTTACATCGCAAACCCTCATGCGCTGCTTGGCTCATTTGAAAAAGAGGGCGATGGAATTTGGTTAACATTTGGCGAAGTTAGAGAGTATGTTCCGTTGATTAAAAAGCAACGATTTACAAACACTAAAAACCTTAAAACAGTTCTTGAAAAAGATACGGAAGCCATTAAAGCAGAACTTTTAGAAGCGCATCAAGAGTTAAATGTACTTCAACGTCTATCATCAGAATTAATAGACATTGGGTTTAACCAAGAATTGTCTGATATTTTCAAACGCAGAACTCAAATTGAAGAATATCTACTTGATAGTTCTATTAATGAAGATTCGATAGCTAAAATTAAAGAAAATTGGGAAGACATTCAGAAGTTTGAATCTTACCAAACTGAATTTGCAGCTATTGGAAATGAAGCAATTGAACTAGCTAAAAAACAAAGCGACATTCGCAATAAAATGAATTCTGCTAAGCAAGCCTTCGATACTTGCGAATACGAATTCACTAAGCTTCGTCTGGAAAGCAGTTTAGACTTAGATGTTACTTCAGAAGATCATTCAGCAAAAGAAATAGAAGTTTTGGATGAGAATAAAATTACTTACGAAGCAAGAATTAAAACTTTAAACGAGCAGAAGAACTGGTCTGAAAAGTACATCATTGCTTCCGAAGGAGAATTACGAGGATACCGTAGCAGTGAGCCGCTATTTAAGCAACAAATGGAAGAATCGTTGGTCACGTTCAACGAGAAAAAACAATTGCTTGAAACTGAGACAGGCATTGTATTCGAACCTACTCTTATTACTGGTGAGCTTAATGATCATATTTTAGAACGCTTAGAAACAAAAAGTGAAAATTTAATAAACTCTTACCACGAAGAATTTACTCGCGTTTCGGAATCATTTGATGAAACAAAAGGAAATAAAAGCCCGGAGCTTGCTATCGATAAATACAATTTTAAAACCTTAGTAAACATCCTTTGCGGCAAACTTGGTTTGGAAGGATTAGGTCCGGAACTTGATCGCTTAAACGAAGAGCTTAAAAAGTTTGGAGACCTGCAGCTTACCATCATATTAGATGTATTTAAGAAAGTTGAGACTCAATACATTGCTTTCCGTAAACTAATAACAGAATTAAATTTCTTTTTCAAAGAAAACAGAATTAGTGGCGTATATAATTTCCAAGTAGATTTTAATGAACGTAGAGACATCACCATTGAATGGATACGAAAAATGCGTGAGCATGCCAAGCATCAACGTTTAGCTGCTAAGCTTTTCATTACTTCCGAAGCAGAATCATCGCCAGAAACTTTGATACTGAATTTTGCTAAAACCCTTAGCGATGTTGGCGAATGCGAAATGTTAGACTTACTAGACCCTAAGTTTTATTTTGACTTGAGAGTAGGATTATATGACGATCAGGGAAATCGTTATCCTGGATCAGGAGGAGAAGCTTATACAGCACTAGCTCTCCTTTGTATTGGAAGAATGTCTGTTATCCAACGAGATAAAAACAGAGCAGGCGTTCGCTTCATATTACTGGAAGAGCTTTCAAACATTGATGATACAAACTTTGGTTTATTCCCAGAGATTGCAAAAATGTTTGGATATCAATTGATGACCATGACGCCAAAACCATTTGGCTCTTATAGTGAAAGTGAGTGGTATTTACACATGCTCATTAGAGGTAAAGACAAAAACATCAACTACCAGCCAATGAGCTTCTTCCGAACTAAAGTAAGTAAACAAAGGCTAGAAGAATATATGGCAAGTGGAAAGATTGAAGCAAAAGAGCCATTAACAATTTCAAAAAATACAGATGAAGACCCATCCGAATCTGCACAAGTTGAAGCAATTGCTCAAATTTCGGATATTGCTGTAACTGATGAAAGCACTTTACCAGTAGTTGAAGATATCGTAACTGTAGAAGTAAATCAGGAAACTATAAATACAATTGAAGTTTCTACCGAGGCTAATTTATCTGCTCACAATACAGAAACAATTGTATCTGACAAAACTCAACTTCTTCCTTCAAAAGAAGCTAAAAACACTGAAGTAGAGAACATTGAAATATATGCTAGCACAGATGAAATTATCACAACAGTTTCAGAAATAGAAAATATTGAGTCTGTAAATGAAATTCCTTCTACAGTTGAATCGGAATCACTTCCTACATCAAGCAGCGATGAAGTTGTAAGCGGAGAAATTCCAGAGCCTCCAACTTTTAGCAACGAACTTACTGATGAAAGAAAACAAGAGTTTTTAGCATCGAATGAGGAAGAAAACGCAGAAGAAAAAAAGATTGACGATTCAGATAGCAATGAAAATACGGATGAAATAAAATGAAGATGAAACAATGCTGTTTCATCTTTATTCTTTCTTCTTGTTTTTTATTATTTGTTAGTAGCTGCGGCACTCAAAAAAACCTAAGTGCTGCCTTAGCAAATCCAGAAGG
The DNA here is from genome assembly GCA_964481195.1 of uncultured Bacteroidia bacterium. Lineage (GTDB taxonomy): Bacteria > Bacteroidota > Bacteroidia > Palsa-948 > Palsa-948 > Palsa-948. The sequence continues at coordinate 6,816 of CAYZTB010000087.1, forward strand.
AACTACTAAGCTTAAGCTAAAACGATATTCTCTTTCTACTTTACCTCCAGAGATAGGGACATTAAAGAATCTAAATTCGCTTAAAATCTATAAATGTAAACTTGACTCTTTACCAAAAGAAATAGGCAAACTAGACAAATTAGAAGTTCTTGCACTAAGCAGTAATCGAATAAAAGCACTTCCTCCCGAAATTCGATATTTAGAAAAACTTAGGTTTTTGTCTCTGGAATATAATCTCCTCACTTCGCTTCCTCCCGAAATTGGCGATCTAATGAGCTTAGAGGTATTATCAGTGAACGGCAATAAGCTTGAAAGCCTCCCTCAAGAAATTGGTAAACTTAATTTATTAAACAGATTAGATGTTTCTAACAATCAAATTACACAACTCCCCTCTTCCATTGGAAATCTTACTAGCCTTAAAACATTCATTATAGGCAGAAACCGCCTAAGCAGGCTTCCTGTTGAGATTGGTAAATTAAATTTATTTGAATTAAATATTTCGGGCAGTGGCGCCATGCTAGAAATACCTAACAGTATTTGCGACATGAGGCCGTTAGAGCTTTTAACGATTGATCCATCCATGATAATTCCATATTGCTTAAGCAGTAGAACTAATTATCGGCTCAAAATTATCGTTCAATAAACAAAAGCAATTACAGAAAAGAACAAATCCTTACCTTAGCATCATGCAGTCGAGCTACGAAATATCTAAACAAGGAGCACTATGGAAAAACATTCGTCCAGCTAACGATGCCTTGCTATTAAATGATGTTTATTTGGTTTTACTCTATGCCACCCGAATACCACCGCATTTGTTAGTATCCGTAAATGGAAAGATCTTCACATTAAGCGTAAAAGGAGCATCGGTTGATGGCGAATTAAGTTCATTATTAAAACTTATTAGAAGAAAAAATATTGGAACTCTATTCATTCGACTTTCCTTGCCTTCATTATTTACTTTTGAACAACTACAAGAAGAAATCAGAAAGTGTACGCTGGCTTACCCTCGAGCAGATATTGGACTCGCAACTTGCCTTACACCCATCAAAGATTTTTGTCATGCCATTTACGAAACAGATTCAAAAAACGTAAACTTAATATTTGATTTATTACCAAAACTGCAAGAACAAAAAGCCATGGAAGCTTGTTTTCATTTGAATATGGAGAAATATCTTTTAAACAATTCTCTTTTATTA
>CAYZTB010000088.1:0-8009 GCA_964481195.1 uncultured Bacteroidia bacterium
CAGCGGGGGTTCGAATCCCTCTCTCTCCGCAGATAAATCAAATCAGACCCCGCAAAAGCGGGGTTTTTGTTTTTGGAATGAACAAACCAAGCTTGCTTGAGTTTGTGAATAGAGAAAACAAAATACGCGAAGGGTCTGATTTGATTATGACAATGGGAGACCCGGGACCATCCCGATAGCTATCGGGATAATTCTTATTTCAAATTTTAGTAAAAAATGGGATGCTATAAAGCAGATACTTTTTTCTTGCTTGAAGTTTGAACTAGCGTAGCAGTGCTTGGCATTTGAATCTTCATTTTACCTGCTATCCATTCCTGAAATGGAATTAACTCATGCGTAAAAGGCTCCCAGCGAACAGCTTCTGTGTTTGAATTTAATGTAGCAATATGTTTTTGAGCACTTGCATTTAGTTTGTTAAACATAAAGCCTGCACGTTCTACAATGAGTAGTAAGTTTAAAATGGTTTTATCCCGCTTGCTAATAGGTGTTTTTTTATCTGCCCGCTTGAAAAACTGCCTTAAGCTATAAACAGCAAGGCTTGCTTCATCCAGCTTGGCCATTTCTATTAACGTCATAATAGTAAGGATGCGTGCGCCTGTTTCCCAACCAGCTTTATCTTTTGATATTTCGCGTTCTTCGGAAAGAATTGCCAACGATTCTTTAAATCGCTTTTGTTTAAACAATACATTTGCTAATAAGTAATTATATTTCGAATAACGGAACTCTCCTAATTCTTTTCGAGTAGCGCTTTCCAACATTTTTTCTGCCAAGACAAAAGATTCATCTAAGCGATTTAAAGCCAGTGATGCATAAAATTCTTGCTCTAAGGCAATGCAATAGTTTTCGGAGTTAGGAGTGAAAACTTTTTGCGCTTCTTGAGCACAATTTACGGCCACAGCATAATTTCCTAAATAATACTCACAACGCGAAAGGTTATCGTAAACCACCCCAACACGTTGCCTGCGGTAAACAGATTTGTTATTGCGAACTACATTAAGTAGCTCCAGACATGTACTACGCGCTTTAATATAATTTTCTTGAATTTGAAAATAACCCATTTCAAGGTTTTTAAGAAAATATTTTACCAATGGAGACCCTGTTTCCTCGAAACCATTCTTTACTTCCGCAATGTCCCTTTTTATATTTGGTAATAATTTTTGAATATTAGCTTTGCTAGTAAAATCGTTAGCCATCATTAGTTTATAATAATAATGCTCTGCTTTTTTGCATGTTTCCATACAAATTAAACCCAAATCAATTTCTGCAGAAATTTTGTCAAACGCTTTTTCGCTTATCTTAAAACTGACCAAATTTTTCTTAGCCTTCAAGTGCTCTACCAAGATGTAATATTGTTCGTATTCTTTAGCAGATAAAATTATTTCGTCTAATAAAGTATACAGAAAAGGCATTCTACTCTTAGAATAAAACAATTGTTGAAATAATGCAGATTTCTTTTTAATTCTTATCAAAGTTAAATCAGACTCATCAAGCTCATTTTTTTTGTCAGGAGAAATATCAGTAAGTAAAAAGTCAAAAACTTTTTCTTTTAGCCTAGATTTTAAGTTTTCAATAGCATTGCTACTCAGATCATTATATATTTTTAAGCAAGCATCTTGAGCTATTGGGCATTGTGAGTTTTCTCTTAAAAAAGCAGCAAGTTTTAGCTGCTTAAGACCACCCTCGTCCTTAGCATGAGAAGAAAAACAGGTAAGGTAGTTTTGGAAAGATTCCCATTCCCTACTGCTTAAACACTGTATTAGAGAGTAAATATCCTGCATTATAACGATTTATCCAACCCAAATATAAGAAAATTTACAGCCTTTGATGGTAATGAAAAGCAAATTCGTACCCTAAAGTTCCTTTCTGATTGTTATTCCTTTGTTTCATGCTTACTGCATCCACAACATACCCCAACTTCCTTTTAGGCGATATAGCATTTAGTGCTAGACTCACCTCATGCAGTAAGGCACGCGCCCTTTTGACTTTTAACCCCAACGTGGATATGGGGTTAAAACGAAGGGTTTTATTAATTAAACCAACCTACACTAAAACCATACACAATGAAAACAATTAAAATTTTACTCACATCAATTGTAATGATGGCAGTATTAACGGTAAGCGCTACTCGCATAACCGAGTCAACCTCACCGGAATCAACCGAAGTGAAACAATGCGGTGTAAGCAATGCACAAATTTCTACCTATTTACGTACTTGTTCGCATCAACATGTTGTGTATTGGGTACAGGATATTCCCGGCACGTGCAACAGCAAAGCAGGAATTGAAGGATGCAGCACAGCTACAGTATTTGTTTCTGAAGGGACAATAGTTGGGCATGCAGATAATTCAGGCTATTGCAATTAATTAAATAATTGAAAGAACCGGAAGGAATTTAAAACCATCCGGTTCTTTTTAAAAACTAATATATAAACTCTGAATAATATGTTTAATCTAAAATTTATAAACGATTTATTTATAATGGGGCTTTTTGCAATAGGGTCACTTTTTATTGTTTTAGCTTTTTGCGAATTTATCTTAAAGCCTTTATGGCATTTGATAATACAACAATAATTTTTGTTATGGCAGGCGCAAAGGGTATTAAAAAGCAAACATTAAAAAGAAGCAAATATTTTTTTGTTTACAAAATAGATATGCCTTTGCCTAGAAGTTTTAGAAGAAAAAACATGCCTTTAAAACAGGCTAGAAGTAAGTATATTATTTTTGAAAGGATGGTTTATTATATGAAGCAAGGGCGTTGTGCCATAGCAAATGAAGTACTTATTACAAGCAGTAATTAAAAGTAGCCGTATAGCGGAGTATTAAAATTTTTTATGAAAGAAAAGGGTTTTCTGTTTAATAAAATACTGGTTGTTGACGATAGCGAAGTAGATTTTTTTATAGTAAACACTATGATAAAAAGAAAATTTCCGTCAACAGCAATTTTTTTTGCCATGGATGTAGACAGCGGCATTAAAATGTTAAAGTCATTCGCCCCCAGTGAAATGCCCGACCTTATTTTGTTGGATTTATTTTTTAAAAACCATTACAAACAAGGAGCAGACTTCCTTTCGGAATTCGCAAAAATAAATTTTGGGATTATTGCTAACACTAAGATAAAAGTATTAACTGCCTATGCAGATTACCGAGATGCAAAAGGGTTGCATCATAAATTTCCTAATACCGAAATATTAGAAAAACCATTTTCGTTAGAAAAGCTTATGGATATGGAATACGTGCAGCAGGCTTGAAAAAGAGTTTCTTAATTGTTATATGGAAAAGTAGAGCATAAGAAGATACTTGCTAATACTAAAAGAGGAATCAATATCCCCCCCCCCCTCTTCTCAATCTAAACCTTTCAGTCATGAATAGAATAGAGGTTTGCGCCCGTGGCAGGGTGTTGCTGCTTGCTACTGCTTTGATCAGGCACATAGAAGCTAAAGGCAATAAAGCCTGCTTCCATACATTTGATTTTTCGATTGACTCTACAGCTACTCTGAAACATTATCATAATCTGCTTCACGGCAATGGATTTTACCGCATACACGATAAACTCATTGTAAACACACAGCATGTGAAAGAGTTTGGAAAAGGGAAAAATAATTCTGTTTGGCTTAGCTGCGGCACCCATCTTATGGGCTCGGAGCGGAAGATGCCTGGCTTTAGAAGACACCTGCGCAAAAATTATTTTTTACACTACGATTAATAGCAAAACATATACACTTAATAGCAAAAGCACTACACTTAATCAGAAAATATATACACTTAATCGAAAAACCGGCTTGACAAAGCAATAAACCTCACTTACATTTGCCTTGAATTTATTTGCAATTTATTTGAGGTGGATGAGTTAAAATTCAAAATAATCAAAACCTCAAATACAATGAAAAACAAAATCATCATCATCACGGTAATGCTCCTTACTTCAATTTCATATTCTGTTTTTCCTCAAACAAAAAAAGAAAATGATTTTGGTTTATCTATTGGAATAAATAGCATTCAAGCGCAACTTGCAATCCCTTTAATGATTAGTGGAGGAGTAGTAGCGATTGATGCTGATGGAAACATTATAGCGGCAGGCGATAGAAATGATCATTCTATTTCTTATAGTATTTCTCCTAAATATTATTTAAATAATACCATTCTACTGCGCTTTGAGATTGGCATAACCAGTCTTAATTTAAAAGCTAATTATAATGCAAAAAGCGGAATAGCAGAAACGATATCTAAAACGGAAATTCTTAATAAAATCTATAGATATACTCCAGGGTTTCAATGGATTTTTATGAGGGAAAAAAAATAGAATCGTACTGTGGACTGATAGGCACCTATGTTAATTATAAATCATTTCATCGCCATTGGTATGCTGAGTACAAAGATCAAACAGCAAATTATTGGGGTGATGTAATAGAAATGACTCCAGGAGGATTTGCAACAGGTATGGGTGCATTTGCTGGATTTAATATTTATTTATATAAACGAGTTGCATTTGGAGCGGAATTATCTTCTTCGGCACTTTATTATAAACTGGGTGGTGTGGCAACAATGGAAGACACACAATTTAATATTTCTGGACCCAATCCCGCCATTACCTATTATACTACTTATTCTAATTCATACAAAGGCTTCAAAATTTCTAAAATAATATCTTCTTTCAATATTTCTTTTTGGATATAACTTCATGTTGTTGGTTGAACCTATTATCACAACAATGAATAAAAAAACTAATAGGGATAAAACCAACAACAATGAAAACAAAAAACAAATTATTACCAATAATTATATTTATTGGTATTGCAACGATTACGAATGCTCAAATTACTGGCAGTGGCACTTCAGGTTACATTCCTAAATTTACAGGATCTACTTCTATTGCAAATTCAAGTACACCGATTTATGAAAATGGCACTGGCATAGGCATTGGAACAACATCCCCCGGACACAAACTGGACGTAAATGGAAGCATTAATATAGCTTCTGGAAACTCATTTAAAATTAATGCCATTCCAGTTATTAACGGTTCATCAGCGAGTTCGGATTATATTGGCGCATATGCAGGTTATTACGCTTCAGGATTGAATAATGCACTTTATGGGTATAGCTCAGGATGGAAAATAACTGGCAGTAATAATACCTGTCTTGGCCAATGGGCTGCGGGAGAAAATACTTCTGGTAGCGGTAACACAGTCGGAGGCTTTCAATCAGGGTATTACAGTGGATCAGGTAGCAACAACACTATATTTGGAAAAGAAGCAGGTTACGGAGTTTATAATGCAACACCTAATAATTATAGTTCCAATTCCTTTTTTGGATATGAAGCCGGAAAGGGAATAACTACAGGAACTTTGCTTTGTTTCTTCGGTTATCAAGCGGGATATACAAACACATCAGGCAACTATAGCACTTTTTTAGGGAGTTACTCTGGTAAATTAAACACCACTGGAGGTTATAACACAGGGGTGGGTTATGGTTCTGCGGTTAGTAATACTACAGCATCCTACAACACGGCCATAGGGCATAATTCTTTATATTATAACCAAACCGGAGGACAAAATACTGCATGTGGGTATCAGGCTGGTAGAGGTTTTAGTTCGTTAAGCGTTGCGGGAGCAAATAACTCTTTTTTTGGTTATCATTCAGGTGTAAACAATGATGGGGCTAGCGGAAATACCGCCATTGGTTATCAGGCAGGTTTAGGAATTCGAACGGGCTCAAATAATACTTTTTTGGGATATAATGCAGACGTAACCGGTGCAGGCAGCACTACATATACCAATGCAACAGCCATTGGAAACGGAGCCTTGGTAAACGCAAGTAACAAAGTGAGACTTGGAAACACATCGGTAACCGTTATTGAAGGAACTCCAGCCTCTTATACTTCCTCAAGCGATGGTCGGTTTAAATTTAATGTAACCGAGTCGAGTGTAAAAGGGTTGGAGTTTATAACAAAACTTCGTCCTATTAATTATCAGTGGGATACTAAAGCATTTGAAGAGTTTCTTTTAAGGAATATGCCAGATAGCATTAAACTTTAGCATACAGCAGGAATAAATTATACAGAATCAACCAAGGTGATGCATACTGGTTTTATTGCACAGGAAGTAGAAAAAGCTGCAATTGATGCAGCATATGTATTTGATGGGGTTCATATACCCGCGCATGCTGATGATAATTATAGCTTATCGTATTCCCAATTTGTTGTTCCTCTTGTAAAAGCAGTGCAGGAACAACAGGTAATGATTAATAACTTGCAATCGGAAATTGCCACTCTGAAAGGCGGAGCGCAGCGAGGAAACGAAACCGGACAGGGAATGAACGAAACTACAAGTCAGATTGATCTTGCTAATAACAATTCCGCGATCCTTTACCAAAACGAGCCCAACCCATTTGATGGAGCCACTACCATTCGCTACTTCCTTCCCGAGAACTTTGCCGGAAGTGCTTTTGTAGCTTTTTATGATATGTATGGTAAGGAGGTGAACAAATTAGAGCTGAGAGAAAAAGGCTTTGGTAAAATTGAGGCTAATACTTCAAACCTTGCAGCTGGAATTTATTCTTACTCCATAGTAATGGATGGAAAAACAATTGATACAAAGAAAATGGTTTGCAACAAATAAGTTTCCTAAAAATCTTACAAAGAACCCCATCTTGGTAGCCGGAATGGGGTTCTTTGTAATCGGATATTTGCTCAAAATGTTATAATAACTTTCGGTATAATTCTGGTTAGGGCGCGATTCTACTAAACGCTTCCTTTGGGAAACGTAATAGTAAAAGTTGTTCCTTCTCCCTCTGTGCTTTCTAGATTTATATTCCCACCCAATTTTTTTATTGCATTTTTAACTATATAAAGCCCAAGACCCGAGCCCCCAGAGATATTAGTACCACGAAAGAACATATCAAATATTTTATCTTGAACCTCGAGTGGGATTCCTATCCCGTTGTCCTTAATTGTAATCTCAACTCCTAGTAAATTCTTTTTTGACCTAATTAGCAAATAGGGCTTTTCTTTATTTTCATCATAATAGTTTATGGAATTGATAATTAAATTTTGAAGAATAATAATTAAAAGAATTTTATCTGTAGAAAAATTATCAGGATCTATATCTGTTGTAATAGCTATTAAGCTGTAATTAGGCAAGTTGCTTAGGCTTTCTAATATTTCTTTTACTTCTTTGTTTAAATCTATTTCTTCGGCAGATAGCTTTGCTTGTGTTATTCGAGCAATTTTATTTAGTTCTACTAATATATTATCCAGCCGGGTTACGCTATCGTAAATCTTTTCAAAATAAAAAGTTGCTTTTAAATCTTTCACCTCTTCTTTTCCTAGTGAGGTTAGTCCAGAGATAGAAGCCAGAGGACCCCGTAAATCATGCGATGCCCTGTAAATAAATGCATCCATTTCTTTTACTTTTTCGGCTAGCGCTATTTGAGATTCAATTCTCTCAGAAATATTGCGTACCATGGCTAATAGATTTCCGTTAGGCAATAGCCGTGAATTAATTTCAGTATTTAAAGCGGCACCATCCTTTTGTATTAATGCTTGAAACGATAAATGAGCTTTGCCGTCAAGAAGTTCCGTTAAACTTAGAGCGCTTTCAGCAGTTTCGCTTGTAAGTAGTAATTCTTTAATATTTTTTTTAAGTAATTCATTTTTTGTATAGCCCAGCATTTGGCAGCCTTTGGTATTAATATCCAAGCAATTACCTTCTTTATCTACAATAAAAATACCATCTGCTGCATTCTCAACAAAGGAGCGGTATTTGCTTTCGCTCTCTTTAATTTTTTTAATAGCCTCTTTCTCTTTTGTAACATCATTAAATATGATGATGGAGCCAATAATTTTTTTGTTCATGTCCAGGTAAGGCTGGGAATTAATTTCGCAAATAATGCTTTTGCCTCTCCCCGTTTTCATTTCTATTTCATATTTTTCTCTAAATATTTCATTTTTTCTTTCGTATCCTTTATTTGGCTCTTTTTTTTTTGTTGATTTAGGTATTAAATTTGAATAAGAAG
>CAYZTB010000089.1:0-7330 GCA_964481195.1 uncultured Bacteroidia bacterium
ATCAACAAATTAAGAGAAGAAAAAGAATATTACGACAAAACCAAAGTAAATTAAAATTTACTTACAAAATCTATAAACTTTTTAGAGGATTTGTCTTTTTCTGATAAGACTGGGTTTTCTATCCCCCAGTTAATATTTAAATCTTTATCATTCCATAAAATACTCTCTTCGGATTCTTTATTATAAAGCCCAGAACATTTATAAGAAAAGATAGTATGGTCTTCTAACACAGCAAAACCATGAGCAAATCCAACTGGGACATAAAGCATATTTTTATCTTTTGCTGTTAAAACTTCAGCAAAATGTTGTCCATAAGTAGGTGATGCTTTTCTTAAATCTACAGCAACATCAAGTACAGAACCTATAATTACGCGAACCAATTTTGACTGAGCAAAAGGTGGGTTTTGAAAATGTAATCCTCTTAATACTCCTTTTTGGGAAAGAGATTGATTATCTTGTACAAATTCATCTGCTATTCCATGAGACTTAAATACTTCTTTATTATAAGATTCATAAAAATATCCTCGAGCATCTTCAAATACGGTAGGTTGAATTACAAATAAATCTTTTATATTAGTTGGGACAATCTTCATATAGTAAAGAGAAATCTGTTAAAAAATGTTTTTTTCTTAGGCTTGTTTGCACGATCCTCATAGTAACCGTATCCTTGTCCGTAACCGTAGCCATAGCCATAGCCGTAATTGTAACCATATGATTTTCTGTCCACATCTACGCCATTTAAGACAATTGATATTTTCTTAATATTATTCTCATTATGTAAGCGGTCAACGTTCTGAATAAATGATCGCTTAGAATATTCTGCTCTAAAAATATATAACGGGTAATCTACTTTTTGAATGATAGATATACCATCCGTAACTAGTCCTACAGGTGGAGTATCTAGCACTACATAATCATATTTTGTTTTTAAAAAGTCTACAAGTTCAGTCATTTTCTTGCTAATAATTAACTCTGAAGGATTTGGTGGAATTGGGCCAGCTGTTACAAAATCTAGATTTTCAAATACACTATGCTGAATACAATCTTCAAGTGAATGCTTATCAATCAAAACGGTACTCATACCTTTAACATTTTCTACGCCAAAACCTAAATGAATTTTTGGCTTACGCATATCTAAGTCAATTACTATAACTTTTTTACCTGCATAGGCAATTATACCCGCCAAGTTTATTGCAACAAAGGTTTTACCCTCACCAGATATAGTAGATGTTACAGCAATGGTTTTTGGGCCAGGTTCATTTGAAATAAATTGCATGTTAGTTCGAATAGACCTAAAGGCTTCTGCAATTAATGATTTTGGGTTCTTATCTACTAGTAACTGAGATACGGGCACATCTTTTTTATATTTGGGAACAATACCTAAGATAGATATGTCCCCCCCAGTAATTTTAGAAATATCACTAACTGAATTTATTTCATTGTACATCACGTAACGCGAAAAAGTAAGCAAAATTGAAACTAGTAATGCAGAGAGGAAAGCCACTGTTACCGCAATAGATTTTTTAGGAGATATTGGAACATTGGGAACAGTAGCATAGTCCAATACGATGTGCTTCGAAACATTTCCTGCTTGAGAAATTTGATATTCGGCAATTTTTTCGAGCAGCAGATTATAAAACTTTTCGTTTATATTAAACAAGCGTTGCAGTCTGGCAAACTCTACTTCTTCGGAAGGTACATTATAGTTCAGCTTTTCCATTTCAGCAATTTTCTCTTTCAACTTCTTCATCCTAATTTGAAGCTTCTCTTTTATGGATTTAACACTCTCCAATAATAATTTTTTCTGAACATCAATTTGAAACTCTATCGATTTTATTTTTTCACTCGTAGGAGTAACCTGGTATAGAAGTTCTTCTTTTGATTTTAACAACTCTTGCAACGAATTAATTTGAGAATTTAATGCTTGTTCCATATCTAAACCCGTTAGTAAGGACACCAGCTGGTAAGAATCGACATCTTTTTTTCCACCTATTGATTTTTCAAGCTCATGCAATACATTATCTCTTAATTCCAGAGATAATAAATCTTCTTCTAACGTATTTAATCTAGCAAATCCAGCATTAGGAAAATTTTTAGTAATAGCTACTTTATTCTCTTTTTTGAATGTGTAAATAGAGGTTTCCGCAGTCCTTAATTTTTCCCAAACAATTGCCAACTGTTCATCTAAAAATGTAAGAATTTTTTGATCACTCTCCCCTCTTTTTTCCCTATCGTAATCTATAAACTCCGAAGCCATTGCAGTAACAATATCTGTAGTCTTTAGGGCATTGTTATCTTGAAAATATATTTCAATAGTTTTAGCTGCGTCATTTAATAATTTTACGCTTGATCTAGAATAATATTCATCTGTTAATTGGGAAAAGTTATTGACTACAAAATAAGATTGATTACCTTTTACAGCCTTCTGTTGATTCAATATCTCAGGAAAATTTAATGGCTTAATTCTGAAATCCAGTTCCGGAGTGCTTTTCTGTTCACCCGATATAAAATCATATGTATGTGATGCTCCAGCTAATTCATAATTAATTACTCCAGAATTCTCATCCTTGAATTGAATATAAATTTTAGCTCCATAAATTGATTCGGACTTTGCCGTTACATCTGCCTCATACATGTTGGTTCTATATCTTTCATTCTCCCTGAAGGTTCCTTCTGCAAAATAACTTACCTTAAGTGGCAAGGCGGACAACACTCTTTTAAAAAAAACTTTAGCTCTTAAAAGCTCAATGGATTTAGCTATGTCGTCCTGTGATTCACTGAGGTTTTCAACATTAAGAATTTTACTTGCTTTATTATCATTGTTGATTTGCAATATTGTCCTGGAAGAAAAAACTTCAGGCGTATATCTTAAAAATAGAAAAGCAATCGTAAAAATAGCTGCAAAAAAAAGCATTATCCAAAAAATACTTTTCTTAACTAAATAAATAAATAATCCTAACTCAAACTCTTGACTAAGGTTTGATACCCGTTCTTTATACTGGGAGAATGAATCAGATGTATTGCTGTACTGGTCTTCCAGCATGAAATTAATATTTGGTTATGGAACTTTTGATGAAAAAAACTGAACAAATAAAATTACCGTTGTTACAAAAGTGAGATAAGGTAAAATATTGCTCATGACACGATTAGCTGATCTGAGTGCTGGCTCTACATAAATAATATCGTTCGCTTGTAATACTAAATCAGCCTTTTTCATTCCTTCAATAGTAGAAAGATCAATTAAATACACTTGAGGATCCTGCAAATTACCGCGAATCAATTTTATTTTATAGGCTTTACCTGAATTTGAAATTCCACCCGCCTCTGCAAGTCCTTCTAGAAGAGTTGTGTTTTCATTATTTAGAGATACTACCTTTGCTGCTCCTTCGCTGCCAGGGAATATGGTTACTTTTCGATTTGTTACTTCTAATAACACAAAAGGCTTATTATAAAAAGAAGAAAACTTCTCTTCTAAAAATGATTCGGCCTCACGTACAGTTAACCCTTTTAGGGCAACATGACCTAAAAGCGGCATCTTAACAGTTCCATCAAACTCCACTTTATATTGCAATGAACTAGCAGCTTGATTTCTACCTAGATACCCACCCCCTCCACCTTCAGAAATAGTAGTTACATCAATTAATTTAAATCCATCATTAGAAAATATTTGAAAACTCATCAAATCATTAGGAGCAATTTTATATTCAACAGGCTGTGAAGGTGGAAACACAGCATATTTATAATCTTTACCCGTTTTTAACATCAAACTGGGATTTAAAGATCGGCATCCTTCAAAAAGAAAAATGCTAATTAATAATACTGATAATGAATATAATCTTCTCATTCAACACGTTATGTGGTTTGCAAAGGTAAGAAAATAAGGTAAACAGACTATCCTAACAATTTTGAATATAAGGTAGTAAAATCATTAATTAATCGAATATAATGGTACTTTTCTTTTACAAAATCCCAACCCTCTTTAGAAAAAGCATCTCTTAACGCTCGGTCTTCAGATAACCTAAGCAAATTATTAAAAAACTTACTCTTATCATTAATTTCAGAAAGTAATGCAGTCTTATTTTCTGAGACTACATCTTCAATTCCACCAACTCTAGTAGAAACAATTGGCTTATTTGCTGCTTGCGCTTCTATAAGACTAACAGGAGTACCCTCATTAAAAGAGGTTAAACAAACTATATCCAGCCCGGGATATGCTGTATCTATATCCTTTATCCAAGAGGTAAAAATCACAATATTTTCTAAACGAAATTCTTGAACCAATGCCTCTAATTTTACTCGCTCTTCCCCATCTCCAATAATTATCGCTTTAATTTTTTTGCTAGTATTATTAGTAAGAAAACGAATCGCTTCAAAAAACAAATTATGATTCTTTATTGGAGCCAACCTTCCAATAATTCCTATAGCTATTTCTTCTTCTTTTATATTATACTTTGCTCTAAAACTTTCTCTTTTTCTAACGTTATCCTCTTGAAATTTGCTTAAGTCAAACCCCAACGGAATAACAGAAAATTTTTCTTCAGGAGCTATGGCATGATCAATAGCCAACTCCTGCTTCTGCTTTTCGCTGATTGCAATAATAGCAGTTGTTTTTTTTGCCAGCTGTCTTTCGATAGACTTAAAAAAAAATGTTTTAATATCTCCAAAGTAAGAATGAAACACATGCCCATGGTAAGTGTGAACTATTACAGGAACCTTACAATCGATAGCTGCCTGTCTGCCAATAGCTCCTGCCTTTGCTGCATGTGTGTGTACAATATCTGGCTTGAATTCTTTAATAATTTTTTTTATTTCTATGTATGAAAAAATATCATTAACTGGATTAATTGAGCGTTTCATAGAATTTAATATCCTAAATGATACACCGAGTTTTTCTAAAATAAATTCAGAACTTGCTTCTGAATCATCTTTTATACCTCCAATTAAAAGTGTTTCGAATTGAGGCGCAAGATATTTTGTTAGGTAGGCTGCATTAAAAGTAGGACCTCCTAAATTAAATCTGTTTATGATGCGTAATATCTTGGGCATATTTTGAAAGTCAAAGTTAATTGATTTAAGCTTTATAGCATTTCCAATAAAGAATACCTGTATTATTGCATCTATGAAAATACACCAAAACATTGCAGAGGCTATTATTCGATCGCTCCATGAGATATTTAACGAGAACAGGTATGCAGATAAAGTTATAGAGCGAGTATTAAAAAGTAATCCAAAATGGGGAGCACGCGACAGAAGATTTATTGCAGAGTCAACCTATGAAATAGTTCGCTGGTATAGGTTGCTACAATATGCTACTCCTCAGAACAAAAGAGAGATTGAAAGTATTTTTGGTACGTACTGCGACTGGCGAGGAGATTTCCCCTCGGAATCACTACTTCAAAAATTGGATTCCGCTCAAACTATTCGCAAGATACGTGAGAGCATTCCTGATTGGATGGAAGATTTAGGCGTAAAAGAATTAGGAGAAGAAAAATGGGAACATGAACTAAGTTTTTTAAATCAAGAAGCAAAAGTAGTATTACGAACTAATACGCTTAAAACTACCAAAGAAGAATTACAGAAGAAATTACGCGAATCAGAAATTGATACACTTACTGCAGAAGGCTACCCAGATGCTCTAATATTATCGAAAAGGAAAAATGTATTTACCACTCCTTCATTTAAAGAAGGATTGTTTGAAGTACAAGATGCATCCTCTCAACTTGTTGCACCATTTATGCAATTAAAAAACGGGATGCGCGTGGTGGATGCCTGTGCTGGAGCAGGTGGAAAAGCATTACACATTTCATCGCTGATGCAAAACAAAGGCAAAGTAATTGCTATGGATAACGTACAATGGAAATTAGATGAATTAAAAAAACGTGCACGCAGGGCTAGCTCTTCCAACATAGAAACAAGAATTATAGAATCTACAGAAGCAATAAAACGTCTTAAAGAATCGGCCGATCGAGTTTTACTAGATGTCCCCTGTTCTGGCTTAGGCGTACTTAGAAGAAACCCAGATGCAAAATGGAAATTAAGTTTAGAATTCATTGAACGTACAAAAGTATTGCAACAACAAATACTCACAGATTACTCTTCCATGTTAAAGAAAGGAGGTCTCATGATTTACTCCACCTGCAGCATCCTACCTTCTGAAAACGAGCTACAAGTTGAAGAATTTATTAAGAATCAAAATGGAGCATTTGAATTAGAAGAACAAAAAAATATTTTACCAAGCGATGGTTTCGATGGTTTTTATATGGCCAGAATTAAAAAGAAATAACAACACATTATACAATAACATCTCAACAAATTCTAATATTGGGTATAAAAAAAAGCCGCATAAATGCGGCTCTCTTTACCAAATTAGAACCTAACACTTAATCTTTAATAAACTTTTTAGTCACAACGCCTCTGTCTGTAACTATCTCAATAAAGTATACTCCATTATCTAAGTTCGAAATATTAAGCTCGCTCTTACTATTTCCACTCACAGGTTGTATAAGAACTTTATTACCTAAAATAGTGCTTACATTGATTAATGAAATATTAAACCGATTTTCAATATCAATTGTAATACTATTTACTGCTGGACTTGGATATACGGAAATCTCTTGAGCAGTGATAGTTTCTGAAATTCCTGTAGATCCACAAGAATGTGGTGTGATTTTACCAGATGGAAATTTATTTTCAATATCAGAAACAGATGATATAGGCCAAACATCTGCATTAACTACTTTTTTATCAGGGCCAATAATACAAACAGTAGGAAAAGCACTTATACCGTATAAAGAATGAACTACTTTGCCATTACCAGGAGCAAGACCAATTGAAGTAGGATAAGCATTTACAAGTGGCGGTGTACAACTTGCCTCAAACGCAGCTAATTGAGCAGAATTTCCTTCGTATTCGATACCTAAAACTACAACATCATAACCATTACAACCATATTTTTTATAAAATTGGTCAATAATTGGAGCTGTTGTCTTGCAGGGTCCACACCAGTAAGCAAAAAAATCAATAACAACATACTTGCCAGCAGAAGTATATTGATACAACGTTTGAGTAGTCCCATGATCATCGACTACAGTAAAATCAGGAGCCGTTGTTCCGACAGCAAACTTAATTTGCGAAAAAGATAATGTCGCAAATGCAAGAGCAAACAAGCAAAGAGTAATAATTTTTTTCATTTGAGTTTTGTTTAAATTACTTTATAAACACCGTTGAATTACAGTTCAAATGTCAATCAAACTATTCCTAAAACAAAACTTAATTTTATTTTATAACATGTTTTCAAACTACAATATTATGAAGCATTAAACTATATTAT
>CAYZTB010000090.1:0-7047 GCA_964481195.1 uncultured Bacteroidia bacterium
TTTCAATATTGAAATTATAGTTTTTTGCATATTATTCAAACTCAAAGAAAAAATCAATTAAATGATTAATTTTCTCAAATGTATAATCACTTTCTCCATCAAAAAAATTCTCTATCACAAAAATTATTTCGTCAGCTGATATTTTTCCGTCTTTGTTATTGTCAGCATACTGAATGTTGGCAGGCAATTTAGTACTAATAGTTTCCTCCTCTAATTTAATAGGTCTTGCCAATGCATCAATCTCTAACACTTTAAATTCCGTTCTTCTGTTTTGTTGCCTTCCTTCTTCTGTTTTATTAGTTGCAAGAGGTTTTAAAAATCCGTAGCCTTTGAAAGAGAGTCTGTGTTTATCAATCCCTATATTAATCAAATAATCAACTACCGACTTAGCTCTTTCTTCAGAAAGTTTTAAGTTATATATTGCTGAGCCTTTGCTATCTGTATGTCCCGAAATTTCAATTTTCATGCTGGGGTTTTCACGAAGCACTTTTGAAACTCTGTCAAGCTCAGATTTAGAGTCAGCACGCAACGTAGCTTTATCAAAATCAAAAAATATATTATTTAAAACAATATTTTTTCCTGCCTCAATCTTTTTAAGTTTAATGGGCGGTATTTGAATGCGATCTTTATCTGGAGGGATATCTAAATTAACGGATTGAAATAAGTAGCCATCCGAGGATACCACTATGCCATAATTTTTACCAGCTTGTAATTTAGATAAGTATTTACCTAATTTATCTGTTGTGGTTTTTAATATTACTTCGCCCGTAGCGTTATTTATTATTTCAATAGTACCCACTATTGGCTTTCCGTTTTCATCCAATATGTCGCCTTCTAATGAAACTAGCTGAGCTTTTCGCTTCATAATTACATTCACATCAAGTTCTGTAAATTTTTCCCCCTTGGGAATATTAAACTCTTTTTCTTCCGCATAATATCCATCAGACGTAACATTCATTTTATAATTTTTTCCTGATGGAAGAGAAACTAAGAACTTGCCGGTAGCCGAATTTGACTCTTGAGTAGAAATTATTTTACCAGATTTTTTATCAATGATTTCAATTTTTGCTCCTACAGCGTTTTTACTTTCATCCATTACATTGCCGCGAACAAGGGTTAGCTGTGGCGTAGTATCTGCAGGTAATGTAATTCTATAAATATCTTTTTCCCCTAATCCATCAGCTCTGATGGTAGCGTAGTAGGCGTGCTTGCCATTTGCAGCCATTACAAAATCTAGCTCATCGTCAGGAGAATTAATAGGGTAACCTAGGTTAACTGGCTTTGACCATTTTTTTAATGAGTCATTATACACGGACTTGAATAAATCATATCCTCCCATCGTATTATGACCTTCAGAAGAAAAGTATAGCGTTTTTCCATCAGGATGAATAAATACAGTTTGCTCTCCATATTCAGTATTAATTACATCGCCCAAATTTTCTGGCTCGCTCCATTGTGATTTACCATCCAAAGTAATACGCTGAACTTTAAAAATATCATGCTTGCCAATTCCTTTGTTGTTTAATGGGTTTTGACTACAGAAATAGAGCGTTTGTCCATCGGGAGATAGGCTGGCTGATGATTCGTGGTATTTAGAGTTAATAGATCGAGGCATTCGTATTGCTGTTGACCAATCGTGACCATTAAGCTTACACTCGTAAATATTTCCTGTGCCATCGTATAAATCATCCAAGTAAACAAATAATGTTTGGCCATCAACAGAAATTCCACAGGAAGCATCGTGTTGGTTAGATCGATTAATTGATTCGGAAAGGTTTTTAGCTTCAGACCATTTTCCATTTTCATTATTTGAAATATAAATATCTTCATAATACTTTCCATCCTCTGCAAGTCCTCCTCCTGTGGTATTCGATCGTCTGGATGTGAATATTAATACAGATTCATCTGCTGATATTACCGGATGGTAATCACCATATGGGGAATTAATGTTAGCGCCCATATTTTCAATTCTATATTTTAATGAGTCGGGTAGCTTATTGAATCGAAGCGTGTCTTTCATTAAATCGACACCGTTTTTGCATTCATCAATTTTTTTATTTACTTCTTTCAGCGTTTCTAAATCGTCAGCTTTAATGCTTTTTTTATAGATTTCAAACTGAGCAATCGCTGCATTCCATTGCATATTTAAGTGGTAAGATATGCCAAGGGTTAAATTTAGTTTACTATCTACATTTGGATCTAACTTAAGCGCCTTTTCAAGATACGTGTTTGCATTGTTTTTGAAAGGAGAAGATAAATAACAAGTTCCAATTTTGAAATTAAGAAGTGCATTGCTAGGGTTTAATTGATTTGCTGATAAGTAATATTCCAACGCTTTGTTATACATTTTTGGGCCGAATTTATAACTAGCATCTCCTTTTTTTATGTTGTTAAGTGCCTCTTTTAATTCAGCCTCCTTGCCTACAAAATTATTTTTTGAAAATTCTACATTCTGACCAATGCAAACAAAAGCTTGAACAAAGAAAAAAACAATACATAGCAATACCTTCATCAAAATTATTTTTTACAATCTATTATGTAGTTCTTGCCTTGTTCAACGCCTAGTTTTACAGCCTCATTCCAATCTGCACAAGCTCCAACTTGATCGCGAATAAGTTCCTTAGCCATACCTCTGTTTAAATAAGCATATCCATATTTTGCATTTAGTTGAATTGCTTTGTTATAATCGCTGATGGCTCCTTGATAATCTTTTAATTTAAACTTAGAAGCACCCCTGTTATTGTAAGCAATGGAATAATCCACATTCATTTTAATTGATTTTGTGAAATCTTCAATAGCGCCTTTATAATCTTCTGCATCATGCTTAGCGCTTCCACGGTTATTGTAAGTTAATGCACTTTCTTTTTTACGAAGTGCAGCATCGTATGCAGCTATGGCACCTTTGTAGTCTTCTTTTTTTCTTAAAACACTTCCCAAATTACTATACGAAAAGGCCATATCTGAATTGAGTTGGGTAGCTTTTTTATAATCCGATACTGCACCGTCTAAATCTTTGAGTTCTTTCTTTGCGCTTGCCCGGTCATTGTATGCGTATGCGTAATCCTTTTTTATTTGTATGGCTCTGTCGAAATCAGCTAAAGCTCCATTAAAATCTTTTTCTTCAAATTTTATTCCTCCACGGTAATAATAGGCTTGAGCATGCAGTGGGTTTCGTTCAACTACTTTTCCATAATCTCCTGTGGCGCCAACTTTATCTCCTAGCGAATATTTAGCTATAGCTCTACTAAAATAGCATTGAGAGCAGGTGTCATTTAATGTAATAGATTGAGTATAATCTGCGATGGCTCCTTTTACATCTTTGGCTTCATACTTAACAATTCCTCTATTGAAAAAAGCTTTATAAAAATTCTCTTTCAATGCAATCGCTTGATTGAAATCATCAATAGCGCCATTGAAATCTTTGTTTGAAAATTTAGATATTCCACTATTGTAGAGCGACTCTGCTTTATTATCCTCATTGGAAAGTGTAGAAACCTTTACTGTATCTTGAGCGGAAGCTACATAAAATGAAAGCCCAAGTATGATCGTAATAATTTGATTTTTAATTCGCATGAGAAAATAATTAATTGATGTATTTGAAACCTTAACTCTAGTGTAGGCAAAGGTATGATAAATTTGAATTTTATGACAGTTACTTATGTTGATAAGTGACAAATTTCCTACAAGTATAGTATACCATTTTGCATGTAAATATTTTATATTTGCCATTACAAAAAAACAGGCTATGATTTTCAGATTTTGTATATGTGTTTTTCTGTTATTTTTTTACGCAACAGGAACCTCTTTTAGTCAGGCTAAAAAAACAAAGCCCATTGCCACTGGCGATTTAAAGGCTGCGGATGATTACTTTAAAAATGGAAATTTTGAAGGTGCATTGGATGAGTATCTTGTTTTAATTGGAAAAGACATTGACAATGTAAAAGTTAATTATCGGATTGGTGTTTGTTATTTAAATACCGATATTGACAAGCCTTCTGCTGTAAAGTATTTTGAAAAAATCAAAAACACATTTTCAGAAAATGAAATCAAATACTTACTTGCCAGAGCGTACCAGTTTGGATTAAAATTTGATGAGGCAATACGGCTTTTTGATGAATATAAAAAAGAAGGAAAAGGTTCATCAACCAATATTAAAGATGCCGACATTCAAATTCAATATTGTATAAATGCTAAAGAACTTATTAAATACCCTCTGAATGTAGATTTTGAAAACCTTGGTGGATATATTAATTCCGAATATCCCGATTATTTTCCTTTCGTACCTGCGGATGAATCTTTTCTGATATTTAATACGAAGCGACCTGAGTCAGGTGGATTGCCCTATGAAGATGGAACTTGGCCTGCAAACATATATTTTGCAAAAGTAAAAGCAGGAGAATACTACAAAGCAAAACCGATTGGCAGGGTAATTAATTCTCCTTATGGCGATGAAGAAGCTGTTGGATTGTCAAGTAGTGGAGATTATTTATTAATTTATTTCGACAACATGCAAGGAACTGGAGATATTTATATTTCTAAGGCGGATAGGAGCAGAAATTTTAAATCACCAATTTTATTGGACGAACAAATTAATTCTATGAAAGGGCAGGAAATTTCTGCGTCCATTACTGGCGATGGCAATACAATATACTTTGCCAGTACAAGAAATGGTGGATTAGGCGGTTCAGATATCTATTCCTGTAAAAGATTACCCAATGGAAGTTGGGGGCCAGCACAAAATTTAGGGAGTGAAATAAACACTCCTCAAAACGAGGATTTTCCAAACATTTCCCCGGATGGAAACTTTCTTTTTTTCTCATCCATGGGGCATACCAGTATGGGAGGCTATGACATTTTTGTTGCAAAATGGAATGAGGAGGAAGGACAATTTTCTGGAGCAAAAAATATTGGATATCCAATTAACACCCCTGAAGATGACATGAACTTTCGAGTTTCTGCTACAGGAAAATACGGGTATTTATCAGCTAGGCGCAAAGATGGATTTGGTGATTTAGATATCTACAGAGTAAATTTTTTAGATATTGATCCTGAATATACCGTAGTTACAGGAACGGTAAAAAGTAGTGTTTCAGATAATGTTGTAGACTCTACTCATGTATTTATATCTGTAATAAATGAAACTACTAACGAGGAATTTGGAAATTACATGCCTAATCCAATTTCTGGTAAATACGTAATTATTTTGCCACCGGGCAAGTATAAAATCAATACAGAGATGCCGGGGTTTGCTCCTTATTCGGAATCAATACAAATTCTGGGTAAAAGTTCATTCATTCCTGAAATCACCAAGGATATTAAACTGGTACCCGAGGCTACTGCTCCTGCAAAAGAATAATTAATTTTATCTTTTATTATTCGTGGTTCGTTATATCAATAGTCTATAGTGCTATGAAAAATACAATATTTATTTTCATTTTTTTAGTTACATCATTAAATACAACTGCACAAATTTTATCTCAGATAATTGATTCTATTCTTCTTTTGAAAAATTTAAGATAAATACATTTAGCTATACAATAGAAAAGATTGAATTAAAAAATCAGTTGGGGCAAAGCATTTATTTTAATAAAACAATTTCAACAAATAGTGCTGAAATCGATTTGTCTAATAAGCATAAAGGAGTATATTTTCTAAATATATTTATTACAGGAAAAGGGAGTGTTGTAAAAAAGATTGCACTCTACAAAAGTTCTTATTTTTCTGGAAGAAAAAATATTTCGATTCTATTGTTGGCATCAATTTCAACTTGGTTTTTAGGCTTGGGATAAATCATATATAGACTCCCAAAGGTAGTGGGTACTATCCGAGTATTGGCAATTCCTTTATTAAGTAAATAATTATATACTTCGTCTGCAATGCGCTGGCCTCTTATTTTATCTTCTCCTGTATTAGCAGCTACAGCGGGGCTGTTTACATGACCTTCAATTTGAACTTTTAGACTTTTGTTTTTTAGCATTAAACTAGCCAGTGCGTTTAATGTTGGATAAGATGCAGCATGAAGTCTCTTAGTGTTTTTATTATAAGAAATTCCATGAAGTACATATTTCTTGCCTAGTTCCAAAGAGCGTAGGGTAGTATTGGTTTCGGTTTGAATAAAATTTGTGTTATCAAATTCTTTCTGAAGAATTTGCCTGCATTCAATAAAAGACTGATCGCTGGTAAACAAGACACTGTAAAATTCATCATCCTTTATTTTAGCTTTTAATGAATAACTGCCATTCTCATCGCATTTTGTTACATCAATTATTTTACCATCCCTAGACTCAATCCATGCTGTAGCACCTGAGACAGGTTGTTTTTTTTCGTCAAGTACTGTCCCCGTAAGCGTAATTTCTTTAAAATAGTAAATGTTTAACGTATGACCTTGCCCTGCATTTTGAACATTATCAACTACTAAATAATATAATTCACCTTTTTTTACAGGAAGAGAATAGGATAATTCAAGGCCGACTCCAAGCGGAACATGGTTGCTGTTAGCTTGAGCTGAAAGACCAGTTAATTCTACTCCTCTGGCATTATCAGTGTGCGACAAATTAGTTCTGATAGGAAGCAGATTTCCAGACTTTAATTCATCGCAAAAAGTACTGTCAGTCCACTTATAAAGCATAAAATCATAATCATTTTTGGGATTTATCGAAATAATTTCAAAAACTAAATCGCCATCTTCGTTTGCAAACAGTTTGTACCACGAAGAATTTCTCTCTCTTTGAAAAGTGAAAATATCTTGATCATCGCATGCTTTAATCTCCATGGTTTTGCCATATCCTCTTGGCGGCACAGTAGGTCCATACGTTATCTTGCTGGCAGTTTTTAGCAAAATTGCTGTCTCACAATCAGCAGCAACGGGAAGACCTTTAATAATGATTTTAGCCGGAGGTTTCTGCGCTATGCAAGTAGAGAGGAATAAGAAAAAAAATAAAATTGAGGTTATCCCTTTAATCATACTTGTACGAAAGTAGGAATATTTGTATTTAGGGTTCACTCAAACCTGTTATTTTGTTGAAAAGTGTAGCTAAACAGAGAGCA
>CAYZTB010000091.1:0-5964 GCA_964481195.1 uncultured Bacteroidia bacterium
CCCCTATTGCAGCTATGGCGATTTTTGGTGGCGCAATGGTAAACGATAAAAGACTTGCTTTTATACTTCCTTTATTGGCATTACTTTTAAGCGATATTGTTATTGGCTTTCATAATACCATATTATATGTTTATGGCAGCTTTATATTAATATCATTTATTGGATTATATATTAGAAAAAACGCAAATTCAGGAAACATCATTCTTGCTTCCATCATTTCTTCAATTCTATTTTTCTTGGTAACTAATTTTGGAGTATGGGCAGCTTCGGGATTTGAACTTGGCTTGCAAGGACTTGTTTTGACCTTAACAGCAGGAATTCCTTTTTACAGTAATTCTATTTTTAGCAGCTTCTTTCTAAACACCGTTGCAGGCGATCTTTTTTATTGCGGCATATTGTTTGCAGCTTTTGAATTTGCTAAAAGCAAATTCCCTGCATTAGTAAAAGCATAATAATACGCTTACTTAGTTTCGTTTTCAAAAACTATTTCGGTAATTGGAGTGTTATCTCTAAAGCAGTAAATGCCTCCCCAGTTGTGGGTTACTTTTGTGTAAACTCCTGCAAAGTCCTCTTTAATCACAACTCTTCGCAATACCGTTTTTCCATTTGAGGTATATTCTTCCTGAGTAACTCCTGCAGGGTATTTTGATCTAAGTTCATCCTGTATTGCTTTTTTTTGCTCCGTTGCAGCTAAGACAGGAGTAACTACATTTTTTTCTTCCGGTTGCTTTTTTACATTTTTTGCTGCAATAGCTTTTTTCAAAATATCCTCAATTGCTTTAATTCTATCTTGAGGATATTTCTCAGTAGGTTTATAAGTAAGCGCATCCTGATATGCAAGTTTGGAGCTGTTGTAGTCTTTTTGAGTAAATGACTTGTCGCCTCGAGCTATGGCTTCTTTGTATTGATTGTCAATTTCTTTTTGTTCGCTGGCTTCTGCATTTTTCTTTATCAACTCAGCAATTTCCGCTAGCTTATCTTTTGGGTATGTCTCTGTAGGTTTAATTCTTGAAGCCTCTTCATACATTGGCTTTGCTGTTGCATAATCTTTAGCATTGAAAGCTTTATCACCCTTAGCAATTGTTGCCAAATATTTGTCGTTCGTTTCATGTTGAGCAGAGGCATTTGCTACTTGTGCCAATAACTTTTCAATTTCTGCCAATTTAGCTTTAGGGTAAGCTTCGGCAGGTTTAATTCCGGATGCTTGCGAGTAACTTGATTTAGCAGCTGCATAATCTTTAGTAGCAAAAGAGGCATCGGCTTTGCTTATTGCTAATTTATATTGAGCATCAATATCGTTTTGTTTTCCTAATGCAGCAAGTAAATTATCAATCTCCGTAATTTTAGTTTTAGGATATTGTTCCGTTGGCTTGATGGATAGTGCTTCATTGTAAGCCCCCCGAGAGTTCTCATAATCTTTTAAAGTAAATTGCTTATCGGCTCTAGCTATAGCCTCTTTATATTGCTGTTCTTTTTCAGCTACAGATTTTTGTTTATCTAAGTCTGCAAGCAACTTATCAATTTCAATAATCTTAGTTTTCGGGTATGTTTCAGTATTCTTTAATGCAGAAGCTTCAGCAAAAGAGGTTTTAGCGGCTACATAATTTTTTACATTAAAAGCATTATCGCCCTTGGTAATTGCAGCTTGATATTTTGCATCAATCTCTTTTTGTTTTCCTGCTGAGGCAAGAATCTTATCAATTTCCGCTAGCTTAGTTTTTGGGTATTGTTCAGCTGGTTTAATTGACAAAGCTTGATTATAATTACTTTTTGCATCCTCATATTCTTTTGCTGTGAAAGATTTATCTGCTTTAGCGAGAGCATCTTTGTATTGCTGTTCTTTTTCAGCAGCAGATTTTTGTTTATCTAAATCTGCCAGTAATTTATCAATCTCAATAATTTTTGTTTTGGGGTATTGTTCAGCAGATTTTATTGCTGAAGCATCCGAATAAGCAGATTTTGCTGAAGTGTAATCTTTTTGTGAAAATAAATTATCAGCCTTGGCAATTAAATCATTGTATTGTTTTTCGGACTCACCGGCTTTTGATAAATCGGCAAGAATTTTATCTATCAATGCAATTTTAGATTTTGGATAAGTTTCAGAAGGTTTCAAATTTGTAGCTTCAGTATAAGAAGTTTTTGCGCCTGCATATTCTTTCTTTTCAAAAGTTGCATCTCCTTTTGCAATTGCATTTTTATATTGTTCTTCCTTTTCTTTATTTACCAAATCAGCAGTAATCAACTTATCTATTTCAGCTAGTTTGGTTTTAGGGTATTGTTCAGTTGGTTTTAACCCGGCTGCTTCCGTAAAAGCAACTTTTGCTACGGGATAGTCTTTTGAGTTGAAAGCATTATCGCCTTTTGTAATTGCAGATTGATATTTTGCATCAATCTCTTTTTGTTTGTTTGCACCTGCAAGTAATGATTCTATTTCAGCAAGTTTAGTTTTAGGGTATTGCTCTGTTGGTTTAATTCCAGAGGCCTCCGTGTATGTAGCTTTTGCATTTGTATAATCTTTAGCAGTGAACAATCCATCTGCCTTAGCAATAGCTGCTTGATATTTAGTGTCTACTTCTTTTTGCTTATTTACGTCAGCAAGTATCTTATTTACCTCAGCGAGTTTAGTTTTAGGATATGCTTCGCTGGATTTTAGTGCAGAAGCCTCGGTATATCCAGCTTTTGCGGCATTATAATCTTTAGCATTAAAAGCTGCATCAGCCTTTGAAATTGCAGCATCGTATTTAGCATCAAGCTCTTTTTGTTTGCCTGCATCCGCAATTAACTTTTGAATTTCGGCAAGTTTAGATTTAGGATATGCTTCGCCAGGTTTAATGTCTAACGCTTCAGTATAACTGCCTTTAGCTGTTGTGTAGTCTTTTGAATTCATTGCAGCATCGGCTTTTGCAATGGCTGCTTTATAATTTTTATCAATTGCTAATTGTTTCTCCGCTTCTAACGCTGCATTTTTAGCTTTGTCCAAGGCTTCTTTTTCTGCTTGCTTCTGTAGCTGCGCCAACTCAGACAGTTTAGCTTGAATAGCA
The DNA here is from genome assembly GCA_964481195.1 of uncultured Bacteroidia bacterium. GTDB lineage: Bacteria > Bacteroidota > Bacteroidia > Palsa-948 > Palsa-948 > Palsa-948. Next base: position 3,042 of record CAYZTB010000091.1, read on the forward strand.
TTGGTATAACTTTCGTCATAATTAAAATTCTTTTCTGATGGAATGTACTGGTAAACAGCAATGGGCTGACTTAATATTGCTTCTACTCTTTTCGATATTTCAGGAGCCGATGGCATCTCAAAAAGTGTTACATCAGGTTCAAACGGATTAAAACCTCCTGCCTCTCCCCTATCTGCAGGGACATTCGCTGTATTAATTTTAAATTTTTTGGTGATAAAGCCGGGCTTGGTAATAGATATTAGATATTCTGCATTGGCAGGTAAGTCAAAGCTAAATCTACCATTGGAAGTAGTAACAACCTGCTGCAGCTGTTGTCCGTTTCGATATAAAGTAATTATGGATCCTGACAGCTTATCTTTTCCTTGATATACTTTCCCATCAACAGGCATTGACCAAGATTGGCTATACCCTTGAAAAGAGAATAGACCAATAAAGGCAAAAATTATGCCTACTAAAATCCAGTTCTTAGCTAAAAATAAACGTGTAAAATTACCTTTATTGAAAATCAGCTTCATTTACTTGAATACTATCTGCAAATATCGTGATTATTATTGAATTTCTAGTAGTAGTTTCAATTACTATACCAAACTATTGTTAATATCCTTAAGTAATTTTATTACCATTTCTGACAACTTGTCAATAATTATTAGTCGGCACATTGTTTGTGATATTACATTAATATTAATTTTCTAATAAATTAAAAACCTATATCTATGATGATGTTTGACCCTATTCTGATGGTAATCACCTTGGTGTTTATGGGCATTGGCATGTTTGTAAGCGCTAGATTAAAAAGTAAATTTTCGGAGTATTCTAAGGTTCCACTTAGCTCAGGACTTAGCGGCAAAGAGGTTGCTGAAAAAATGTTGCGAGATAGCGGCATTGTGGATGTAAAAGTTATTTCTGTAAACGGACAATTAACAGACCACTATAATCCTTTAACTAAAACCGTAAACTTAAGTCACGATGTTTATGCCGGGCGTAATGTTGCAGCAGCTGCAGTATCAGCACACGAGTGTGGTCACGCAGTGCAACATGCACATTCATATTCATGGCTCAGCTTGCGCTCTGCTATTGTTCCAATAGTAAACATCAGCGCTAAAGCAATGAACATAGTAATCATTGCAGGTTTTTTTCTTGGCGCCATGTATCAACTTTACAATCAGATGTTGGTAGTAATAATAATTTGCCAAGCGGTATTAACTGCTTTTTCAATGATTACACTTCCCGTGGAAGTTGACGCGAGTAAACGCGCTTTAGTGTGGCTAAACACCTCAAATATTACCCGTGGTGTGGAACATGAAAAAGCAGAAGATGCTCTTAATTGGGCTGCAAGAACTTATTTTGTTGCTGCGCTAGCATCACTTGCCCAACTGATGTATTTTATAATGCTTTTTTTAGGAAGAAGAAAAGACTAACAAAAAGCAATAATAAGGAGTAATTAATTTTACTCTTTTAAAACCTTTACTTCGGTTCTTCTGTTTTTTTGTTTACCAGCTTCATTATCGTTTGAAGCGATAGGGAATGTATCTCCATATCCTTTGGGGATGACACGTGCTGCAGCAATTCCTTTCTTAGTTAAATATTGTTGTACAGCATTCGCGCGTTCCTGCGAAAGTTTAAGATTTCCCTCTGGCGTTCCAACATTATCGGTATGTCCAGCAATTTCAATGGATAGTGCTTTCTTGAGTTTCATATATTCAACTAATTCATCAAGTTCTTTAAATGAAGAAGTTGTAAGTGTTGCTTTCCCTGAATCAAAATATACATTATCTAATTTATATTGCTTAGGAAGCTCAAACTGAATGGTAACCTCAAACTCTAGCAACTCTCCCGCATTATTAGGAACATCCAGCGTGGTATAATCAGCATCGGTTGTAAAAGCCTTGTATTTTACCTTGTATTTATCTCCTTTAGGGACTAACAGATCAAACTTTCCATTTTCCTTAGTTACACCCATGTATGCCTTTTTAGTAGTAACACTTTCAAAAGTTACCTGCTCCCCTACTTGCGTTTTTTTCTTTTCATTAATTACATTCACCGTAATAAGTGCGTCTTTTTCCGTAGGCTCCAACTTTTGTGCGTTTAGTCTTATGGCACCTAATTGAAAGGCGGTAAGCATTAAAAAAAGTGTTATTTTTTTCATATCCCAAAGCTACATTGAATATAGAAAAGTCACAACTAATTTCTATTAACAAAAGGAGGTGTTCCTCTGTAGAAATCGTGGGTTTATTTATTCGATAATTTAAGATAAATCGAATACATATATTACTATCTTCGCAGTCCTTAAAAACGGGTAAGCAAACTACCCGAAAACAAATCAGTTCCGAGAGTTTGCATCGGAACAAAGTCGGCCGGACCCTAAACGGTAAAATAAAATGTCAGAAGTAAAAGAAAAAAAAGAGTACAAAGACGTTGAACCTAACGTTGTTTTTGAAGCGGTAGATTGGACTACCATCGGTAAGAAGCAAGATACTTACAACGCTACTGAAAAAACCCGCCTAGAGGGAATTTACGCATCAACCATTACAAACATTGTTGAGCACGAAGTTGTTGAAGGCACTATAATTGCTAAAAATGACAAAGAATCATTAGTTAGTATTGGTTATAAGTCAGACGGTGTTGTTCAGTCCAATGAGTTTCGTTACGATCCTAAAATTACGGTGGGACACCGAGTTGAAGTATATATTGAAAAACAAGAAGACAAAGACGGACAACTTGTTTTATCTCATAAAAAAGCCCGCATTGTAAAAGGATGGGATCGCATGAATACCGCTCTTGAATCTCAAGAGATTGTAAATGGATTTATTAAGTGCAGAACCAAAGGCGGACTTATTGCCGATGTATATGGTATTGAGTGTTTCTTGCCAGGTTCTCAAATTGATATGAAGCCTGTTCGTGATTACGATCAGTATGTAAATAA
>CAYZTB010000092.1:0-5254 GCA_964481195.1 uncultured Bacteroidia bacterium
GCCGATCAAGTACAAATTATACTTGGACTAAAAGATATGAAGCATCGGTATAATTATTACATCTGATTTATTTAACTTATTTAACTGAGCCGTCAACTCCTGTAATGGGATGTTCAAGGATTTTTTAACATGTCCTGATGCATATTCCCCTTTGGAACGAACATCAAGAATAACTGCTCCTTCCTTTAGGAGTAAAGATATATCTGGAGAGTTTCCAAGACCAAGAAGTTTTTTAGAAGGGTAATCATACTAAGTTAGTTTTACATTTTTTAGTCTAAGAAGTAAATAGGTGCGTTCATTTATTAAAATTTATTAATCTTCTAAGGAAAATAAAGATAAAAATAAATACAGAATATGAAATTAGAAAAGGAATTATTAATGTTTCTTTTTTTGTCACAAGTAAAGTGCCAATTAACAAAAGTTGAAAGCCTAATCCATATATAGATACAAAAGACATAAACCATTTAGGCAAGTGTTTATCATCTATTGCTTTTTTATCTGATACATATATTATTCTATCAAACATGCCATAGCAGGATTTGTATAGCTTAAAAAGTGTGTTTACATGGCTTTGCTTTTCACCTTCCAATGCATTGGGTGTTTCATTTTCAAACACTCTACTGGTTGTATCGCCATTGTATCTTCTGCGAAGTATAACATAATAGTAATTGTATAGAGTGCCTTGCAATTCCAATGCAAAAAAAGCAATTACTGTATATATAATTGAAGTGTTTGATACATGTCCGATAGCAAGCAAAATGAGGAAGTTCAAAATAAAATCCGAAACAGAATCTAAATACCTTCCAGTGTAAGAAGGCGTGTTTTTTATTCTAGCCAATTCACCATCTGCTGCATCTAATATCGATTTTAGTATTAAAAAAATAAAAGCTACTATGAAGATTTTAATTAGAATAAAATATATAGCAATAAGTCCTGCAATTACAAATGCTATAGTAAGATGTATAGGTGTTGCAAAAGATTTTTTTAAAGAATTAGCAATTACCTGTGCTATAGGTCTGCCGAAATCCGATAGATCTATAAATTTTTGCTCTGGTGGTAGTTTTGAATGATTCAAATTATACGGTAAACATATAAATAATCATTGGATGAAAATATAAATACAAATAAGCGAGAAGTGTTAGATTAAGAGCAGTATTACTTACTCTTAATTTCAAATTCAGTTCTTCTATTTAGTTGTCTGCCGTCTTCCGTGTCATTAGTAGCCATCGGAATAGTTTCCCCATATCCTTTTGAAGTTAAACGTCCTTTGTCTATCCCATGCGTTGCTAAGTAATTTGCGACTGATTCAGCACGGCTTGCAGATAACTTCATGTTATACTCGTCCGAACCTTTACTGTCGGTATGCCCACCAATTTCAATTTTCATCGAAGGCACGTCTGTTAATAGTTTAATCAATCGTTCTAATTCATAAGTTGACTCTGGACGTAAGGTTGATTTATCAAAGTCAAAAAAGATATTGCGAAGCACAATTTTTGTTCCAACAGCAATATTTTTTAAAGGAATGTCTTTTACATACTCTTGGTATTCAGCAGCAGCCGGAATGTCAAAATTTTCAGAATGAAATAGGTAGCCTTCTTTTTTAACTGCAATACCGTAGTTCTTTCCTGCAGGTAATGAAACTAAAAACTTACCTGTTGCACTATTTGATTTAAAAGATGCAATTACTTGATTTAAACTATTGTCAACCAGCTCAATATCTGCCTCTAAAGGCTTGTTTGTTACAGCATCAAAAATACTTCCTTTTAAAATGGATACAGCCACCACAGGTATTTCTACTTTTTGCGCGATGGATGTTTCTTTAATAGGTTCAGCAACGCTGGCCAATAAATTATCTTCGGTATTTAAGATAGGATGCTTAGGTGTAACAAATGTTATTACATAAATATCTTTTTCGCCAAAACCATCCGAACGGAAAGCTGAATAGTAGGCATGTTTACCACTTGCAGATAATACAAAATCTATATCATCGTCTGGTGAGTTTATTGGATATCCTAAATTTTCAGGAGTAGACCATTTTTTCTTTTTATCATCCCAAGTAGATTTAAATATGTCAAAACCGCCCATGGTCTTATGACCTTCACTACTAAAGAATAGCGTTTTTCCATCCGGGTGTATGTATACCCCGTGTTCTCCATATGGCGTGTTGATAGTAGGGCCTAGGTTTTCAGCTTCTGCCCATCTGCGTTTTTTGGTATCCCAAGTGCTTTTGTAGATATCATGCCTTCCAAATCCTCCCTCACGATTACTTACAAAATAAAGGGTGCTTCCATCAGCAGTTACAGAAGCAGATGATTCATGATACTTAGAATTAACATTATCCCCTAAATTATCTGGCTTTTCCCATGTTGTACCTTTTTGAACGCATTCGTAAATATTTCCACTACCACGGGTCATATCATCTAAATAGATATATAGTTTTTGTCCATCGGCAGATAATGCTACTGTTGCATCATGACGGTTATCTGTGTTAACCGGCTTTCCCATATTTTTTCCTGGAAGCCACTTCCCATTTTCTCTGGTAGAAATGTATATATCTTCATAGTATTGTTGATCATTGGGATCAATTCCTCCTCCTGATGTGTTGGGCTGTCTGGAAGTGTACATCATGATAGATTCATCGGCAGAAATTACCGGACCATAATCAGGATTGGGTGAGTTTATCTCAGAACCTATATTATCTATAAAAACTAAAACAGGATTTTTTACAAGTTCAATTCCTATTCTGCATTCTGCTATCTTTTTATCTACATCTTTAAGCGTTTCCTGATCATCGGGCTTAATGGTTGGTCTATAGGTTTGGTATTCCTGAATAGCTTTGTCCCAATCCATGTTTAAATGATACCCTCTTCCTAAATAATATCTAATATTTTTATCTACAGCAGAATTTAGCTTATATGCTTTTTCGAGGTATTCCAACGCTTTTTGTTTCCAAGCAGAGTTTAAATAGCAGACACCAATTTTATAATTTAATAGTGCATTGCTAGGGTTAAACTTATTTGCTTTAAGATAAAATTCCAACGCATCACCATACAAGCGGTAACCTTCATTTTGAGACTTATTAAAGTAGGCATCACCATCATCGATGGAACGTTTTGCTTCTTTGTAGCCAGCTTTGTCGTTCGGAAAGTTTGCTTTTTCGAACTCGACATTTTGAGCAAGTAGGGTAGTACTAACAAATAGGTAGCTAAATACAAATAGTAATAAATATTTTTTCATGATTTATAATTTTAAACTTTGATTCCTATGATTATGATATCATCCGTTTGGTCGTTATTCCCTTTCCACTCAGTATGTTTTTTATCTAGCACTTCCAATTGTTTTTCGGTAGGTAAGGAATGTATTTCCTTTAATAAATCCTTAAAATTAAGAGCAAAGAATTTTTTTCTTTTTTCTCCTCCTATTTGGTCTTGGTACCCATCTGAATACATATAAATCATGTCGCCCTTTTTAGGTTGAATTGTATGATTTGTAAAAGAACGATCAGTAAACGATCCGATTGAAATTCGATCAGCTTTTATTTCCGTTAGTCCAGTATCATTTACAATTATTAATGGATTATGAGCGCCAGAAAAAATTATTTCATTTTTTATTTTGTTGAATTTTATTAACGCTATATCCATACCAAATTTGCCAGTTTTGTTTTCGGTGTTTTGATGCAACACCTCTAATAATTGAGTGTTTACCTGTTTTAGAATATCGGCTGGAGTGACTTGAGAATTTCTTCTGGATATTTCATCCAACATAATAAATCCAAGAAGAGACATAAATGCGCCCGGAACACCATGACCGGTACAATCTGCTGCAGCTAAGCACACACAGTTGTTGTCATCCGCTTCATGAATCCAATAAAAATCACCACTTACAATATCTTTAGGTTTGTAATAAATAAATGATTGAGGAAAATGTTTATTTAATGTGCCAGCCAGTGGAAGTATGGCTTCCTGAATACTTTTAGCATAATCAATACTATCTGTGATGAGTAGGTTTTTTTGTTCTATCTGATCTTTTTGCTTGTAAATAATATCATTTTTTTGTTGCAAAACAGAATTTGCCTTTTTCTTGTTTCTGTAGGCAGAAAAAACAAGTCCTGTTAAAATGAGACCTAACAAAGAAAAGCCTATGCCGCCCCATATAATAATGCGCTGAGTTTTGAGTTCAGAATCAGCGAATTCTTTTTCCTTTTTTAAATACTCGTTTGCTTTTGTTTGAGCATCGGCCTCCATTTGTTTTCTTCTGATATCTTCTTGTTGTGTTTTTATTTTAAATTCACTCAATTGAGCCTCAACACTTAGCTGTTCAATTTCTTCTATTGATTTAATATTTTGAAATGCTAGCGAGTTAATCTGAGTCTCTTTAGTTTTTATTTGTTGCTCTTGATTTTTTACTTTATCCTGTTGGTCTTTTTGTGCTTGAATTGCATATTCAGTTTGAGACTTTTGCCAATTACTAATATTCTTCTTTACTATTTCAAGATTTTGAGTGATGGCATTTGCTTGAGAGGTTAAATTATTTTTATTTGAGATATCTAACGCTCTACTTAGGAAAATGTATGCTTCATCGTAGTTCCCCCATTGAGAATAAGATGTGCCAATTCGATTTAAAGCGACAACTTGCCCGGTAGGGTCTTTCATTTCTTCATAAATTTTTAACGCATTTTTATAATTAGGGATGCTGCTTTCGTATTTCTGTTGCTTGAATTGAATATCGCCAATATCAATATACATGGATAACATTCCTTTTTTATTATTTACCGTTTTAAATATTTCTAAGGCTGTTGAATTTGCTGCGATGGCATCCTCATAGTTCCCTGAAGTTAGGTAGGAGTCAGAAATTTTATTCCACAGATAAGCCGAACTTAGAGGCTGCCCATATTTATCAAACAACTTAATAGCATCTTTATAATATTGAACAGCTTTTTTTTGATTACCCTGTTCAGTATACCCATCTCCTAAATTTATTAGCGCTACAGACTCGTTTTCTATATCATATAACTTACGTGATGCCTTTAATGCTTGTTCAGCATAGTCAATAGATTTTGAGGTGTTATTTTTTAATAATGATTCAGCAAGTTTATTGAGAATAGCAGGCTTTTCTTCTGAAGAAGCAGTTTTCAACTGTGCTTCAAGTTCGGTTGTTGACTGTGAAAAAACAGTATTATTAGTAAAAAAACAGAAAACAGAAAGTATAAATACAATATAAAAATAATATTTCTTTTTATATTTCAATATTGAAA
>CAYZTB010000093.1:0-4958 GCA_964481195.1 uncultured Bacteroidia bacterium
AGAATAAGTACAATTTTATCAGCAACGGAACAAACAATACTATTCAGCATCTTGCGCATCACTCATCCATCATCGGAGGCTCCGGCAACACCATTGGTACAGGAGTAGTAAATTCTGTGATATTGGGAGGGTCAAATATCAGTGCTACGGCATCCAATGCGGTATATGTTCCGAAAATTGTTTTCCCGGATGGAAGCGTACAAACCACAGCATCTGGCAATAACACTGCACTTGACAGCCTTCACGTTACAAATAGGATCAAGGTTGGAAATTCAATCATTATCGATGGAGTAAGTAATACAAACACTTCCAATAACATTTATACCAGTCCGGCTTTGCCTACAGATCTTTTCATTCAAAGTAAAGCAGGGCAGAATTTTAACACCATCCTCAATGCAAATAATACCGGAAAGGTTGGTATTGGAACAGCTCTTCCTGCCAGAAATCTGCATATCAAAGCAATTTCCTGTCCCGTTTGTCCAGTGCCTGATGTAGAAACAGCCTATATACGCTTGGAAGATGAACAGCGCAACCAAAATGGAAATTTTCTTGGAAAGCATGAATGGGATATAGGAGCTGGTGGCAATTTTTTCATTGACAAGATTACAGGCACAATTCAGAAAAGGATGCTAACGATCAACAGTAACGGGAATGTTGGTATTGGTACCACAAACCCTTTAGCAGCCCTGCAAGTACATGGAAGCATCTCCATATTTGACCCTACTGCTGGAACAGATGATGTTGCTTTGTTTTTTGGTAAAGCCAATGCCGCTTCAAACGCTCTTGCAAAATGGGCAGTAGGATATGATGCGCCCGGCTCACTTGGGCCACAAGGCGGGCTTAATTTTTGGATACCGGCAGGTACAGGAAATAATTTTGGAAATAATTATTTGTTTCTGGCAGATAATGGGAAAGTTGGTATTAGAACCAGTAATCCGCAGGCAGATCTGGATGTAAATGGCACGGCTGTATTTACCGGCGTTGGTATAGGCGGCCCTGTGGATGCTGGATATAATGCAAAAATATATACCCCTGTCAATCCTCCCAGCCCAGTGAAAGCACTCGCAGTATTCGAAGGCAACGATGAGAATTTTCTGGTTTACGGTGATGGATTTGTGTTTGCAAGAAGGTTTGAGGTTGCATTAGGAGCTTTTACTCATCCTGATTATGTTTTCGAGCGGGACTATTCTTTAATGAGCATTTCGGATTTAAAGCGTTTTGTTACTAAGAATAAACATCTTCCAAATTTTCTTTCCGCTAGGGAATATGAAAAATTGGGAAAATATGACTTACTTGAGATGCAAACAAACCTCTTGAAGACGAGCGAGGAGCTTACGCTTTATATTGTCCAGCAAAATGATGAAATTGAAAAGATGAAGCTTTTAATAGAAAAGCAAAATTCTATCATTGAACAAATGATGAAAGAAGTTAATAGCTTAAAAGAATAAACAATGAGCATAGGGAAGGTGGTTATTGCGATTTGCTTTCTTGCTTCAGCTCCTGCCATCGGGCAATCCGATAGTAGCGGAAAGTTTAAGCGGCCAAGGTTTTCGCTTGAAGCTTTAATGTATCTAACTCCGAAGGTCAAGGAGAAGGCGGATAATATTACGTCATTGCATACCAATAATACTATTTCTTGGGGCAGCAATGCTTTGTTTCACAGTTACATTAACGATAAGTGGATTTTAATAGCAGGCTTGGGTTTCACAAGCATGTGTTATAAATATGATTTGGAACTTTACTCGGCCGCGTTGAAGTACAATAACAAGGTAATTGCATATCGAGTAATTGTGGGCGCAAAGTATATAAACAAGAAAGTAAGCGTTGCGGGTGGAAATTTATTCGGAAGAGCATTGTTTCATCCTGAAACGCGACATTTATATAAAAGCATGGGTAAAACGGAAGGCGTTTTTCCCGATGGGAATGATTTTTTGGATACTCAATGGTGGTATTTGTATGGTTCCGTTACTGCCGGATGGACGGGATGCAAGGATAGACTTTTAGTGGGTCTAACATTTTTTTTAGGCGGAAATATCCAACCTGAAGGAGGGCAACTAAATTACCGTGAAACAACATATACTTCTAACTCCTTTCCTTCATTAATGGTTGGATATAAATTTTAAATCTATGAAGAAAAAAATATTTTGTCTCTTCGCACTAATCAGTTCTGGATATTTCGCAGTATCCCAAAACAATTTGGTAACAAACCCTGGCTTTGAATTGGGTATAGCGGTTCCAACATACACGCCTACTTCCTGCAATTATCCTGATTCCAAGAATGGAGCGGATGATTTTGATAGTGACATGCAAGGCTCTTGGTTTACAGCCCGGCATAATAATGATAAAGGGTTTGACGTTCCTGACTTGATTGATCTGAAGTTCTGTACTATTTTTTATAGCGAACAATGTGGTAATATCATTCCAGATCAATTCACGTTGCCGTCTAAGAGGTTTGTGTTCCTCGATTCCCCACAGCAAGACGATAAGAATAAATACTGGCATGGTGGGATTCGATCTGAGTTGGTTGGCAACCAATCATTAATACCGGGAAGAAGATACACGATCAGATACAAAATTCTTGTGATACAGAAAAATGATGGTAAAAATTTTGCGCATATGAGAGTGCATTTTACCAAGTGGAGTGTGCATTGGGATTCAAACTCCAATAATAACCAGAAATTTGAAGCACTTAACGCTAATTTTATTCGTACTGAGAGCGCAAATAATTGTATATGGGAATCTGTGGAAAGACACTTTGTTGCTCCGGCTGGCAAGAATGAACTACGTAACATCATATTTTATTCGGAAGCCGGAGGTTTTATGCTTGATGATATTGAGCTTTTTGAATCGTGTCCGACAGACGAGGTATTTTCGAACAAGATATTTGATGGGCATTTCTATGATTCTAATGCCTTTGAAGGTAATTCATTTGTAGCTTCCGCATCGAACTCAATTACAACTCAGAATAGTGTGGAGGTGCAGCCAGGAGCCGATGTTACCTTTCAAGCAGGCGTTCAAGTGGTACTTAATCCCGGATTTATTGCTCAACCCGGAAGTAATTTTGTTGCAGAAATTGCGCCATGTCAAAATATGCGTTATGATATAGGCATGCCCAGCGCTCCAATTGAGGAGGGTCTGGCAAAAGAGCTTAAGGGAGTAGAAATATTCCCTAATCCATCAAGGGGCGAATTTATATTAACTCTAGCGGATGATAAGGCTCTAATGAATAAGGTCGAAATTAGAGATGTTTTAGGAAACAAGGTGCTAAACACTGGTGTGTTGCCGTCCGGGTCTACTATCGATTTATCTGGCCGGACCAGCGGCATTTATTTTATTAGGGTCGAAAGTGGAGACACTATATTTTCCGAAAAGGTAGTGATCCAATAGCTTTACTAAGCAAGCTATGATTCACAAAGGAGGCAAACGAAATCTCCCCTTGCTCGGGGCAGGTATAAAACCAGGCATTATGCGCTGAAATTTGGTTGGTCAGCCAGCTGCGTCATGGTCTACGGAGCGTGGTGTTTGCCGTCCCGTCATTCGTCCCAAATTGGGAAACGAGGGCTCAAATGTCAAGCGATAAACTGTCTGAAGAAGATGTATTGCGCCCTGTGGTTAACGTTTGGCGCATTTGCGCTGTTGCCGATTTACGAAGCGAAAAATTGTCTGCCGAGGCGAAACAAAGATATGAAAAACAAAACTCAATAAAAGCGAGTTAGCGGCAATAATGCAAATGCGCTGTGTGCGCCTTGAATGATAAATATCAAAGGCGATAAGGGCAAATACCAACTGGTGGTAAGCGAAAAGAGTTGGCGCAATCTGAAACAGAAACTAAAAGCCATAACACGAAAAACGGCACCAAAATCTTTTGATGAGCGCATCCGACAACTCAAAGAGGTACAACAAGGATGGGTAAATTATTTCCGCATGGGAAGTATATACGCCAAACTCAAAGACCTCGATAGCTGGCTGCGCAACAGATTGAGATACTGCATATGGACAGATTGGAAAAAGCCCGAGCGGAAAAGGAAAAACCTGATTCGACTAGGAGTAGATTACGATCACGCATATGCATGGAGCCGAACTCGGAAAGGAGGATGGGCAGTAGCCCAAAGCCCAATTTTGATAACAACCATCACGTTGGAACGATTAGCAAAACGTGGATACCAAGCCATGCTTGATTATTATCTGAAAGTATCTCCACAATTTAATGAACCGCTGTATACGCGATCCGTACGTACAGTGGTGTGAGAGCCTCTCCCTGTCAGCACTCGCTGGCAGGGCGGGCTACTCGATTAACCATATGGGCGCCACCCCTGCTGTCGTCTGCTTTAGTGTCTACCGTGTGAACGGAGCGCGATGCTGTAGGGCGGAGCTGTCCGGGTTGAAGAATTGTAAATTGAAGGATGGTGTTTGTCGAGTGCGTCCTTGCACGATGCCGTCTGCTGGCACGATGCCTGAAAAATAGCAAGCTCTTGGCGCATGCAGAACTATAAAGGAGAATACCGCTCATGCGCCATGTGCTTGCCATTTTTTGACTTGCACGATGCAATCACACTCAGCTGCCTGTAGCCGAAGCGAAAAGTACACCGAAGCGCGAGTTGGTTTGTGGCCAGGAAATGATGTCAAACCAAAACTAAGCCGCAAACGAACTTGCGCTGAGAAGAAGATCAATATTAGAAGCAGGAGTCAGCCGGTTTGCTTTTTTGCTTGCGCTGCGCTTGCAAAAGGGCAAAGCCGGAACCGTCTGCATTGCTGTCCCCCGATGCGAAGCACCTAATTGTCTGGCGGAATGAAAAGCTGTCTGCGGTGCATTGGTGTTTTGCCAGAGTGCGTCCCGGTACGATCCTGTCTGCTGGCACAATACCCCCAAAAAATGGCAAGCTCGTGTCGTATGCGTGGTAATTCTGAATATTTGGTCGATTGAAACATAGAGTTGAGCGATTCAAAAGAGCCATTCG
>CAYZTB010000094.1:0-4687 GCA_964481195.1 uncultured Bacteroidia bacterium
AGAATAAGTACAATTTTATCAGCAACGGAACAAACAATACTATTCAGCATCTTGCACATCACTCATCCATCATCGGAGGCTCCGGCAACACCATTGGTACAGGAGCGGCAAATTCTGTTATGCTTGGTGGAAGTAATCGTACAGCTACTCTGTCCGATGCAGTATACCTTCCGAAAATTGTTTTTCCTGATAATACCATTCAGACCACGGCTGGGGTGCAGCAAAACTCAAGCGTAATATTTTCCACTTTGCAGGTTAGTAATTTAACTGGCGTTGGAGATAGAACTCTGGGAGTTGACCCCAGCGGAAATTTGAAAGTGATGATTCCGCTTGTTTCGGTAGAATCATGGGATCGAACCGGAAACGGGGTGGCACAGGGTAATTTTGCTCCCGGTGATTTTTTAGGTACACTGGATGCCAATGATTTGGTCTTGAAAGCAAACGCAAACACTCCAGCTCCAGAGGATCGGAGCATTACTATAACTGCAACAGGTGATCACCCAGGTAATGTGGGGATTGGAACCGCTGTGCCCGAGAAAAAACTGCATATTGTAACTAAACACAGTATATGTTCCACTTGTAGCCCTCTGAGCCATGAAGGAATTCGCCTTGAAGAGCAGACTACGTTTACGGATTTCCCTGCTATGTCTCCTCTTCCAAACGTATGGGATTTGCAGCCGTTTGGAGGTGGATTCGCTATAAAGAAATCTACTGGAGTTCCTAAATTGATGATTACTAATGCAGGTAATGTTGGGATTGGAACTTCCAATCCACTAACAGCATTGCAGGTTCATGGCAGTGTTTCTGTTTTTGATCCCACCGCTGCTCCCGGCATGGGCGACATTTCATTGTTTTTTGGACAAGCAAACACAGTAAACAGTAGCCGGGGAAAATGGGCTATTCAATATGTTAAATCAGGCTCATTGGGTCCGCAAGGCGGGCTTAACTTCTGGATCCCCGCTTTACCCGGCAATAATTTTGGTAATAATTATTTGTTTCTGGCGGATAATGGGAAAGTTGGTATTAGAACCAGTAATCCCCAGGCTGATCTGGATGTAAATGGAAACGCAGCAATTGCCAGTACGTTAAGAATCGGTCCACAAGCTGCAACCGCTCCATTTGCCAACTACCGCCTTTCAGTTGATGGCAGTATTGTTGCAAAGGAGGTACATGTTAATTTGACGACATGGGCGGATAACGTATTTGGCAGCCAGTACAAGCTACTATCCCTTCAGGAAATTGAGAAATTCATTAGTGCAAATAAACATCTTCCTGAAGTGCCGAGCGAGAAAGAAGTACTGGAGAAGGGAATTGATTTAGGTGAAATGAATGTTCTTTTGTTAAAGAAGATTGAAGAGTTGACCCTGCATATGATCTCGATGCAAAAACAGATAAGTCAACAGAATGAACAAATAAATAAACTGACCTCTAAGTAAACTGCATAAATATAAGTATGCGTTTTACTTTAAAAATTCTAGTACTATTGAGTTTCCCATCTATGGCATACACCCAATTAAGTATCACTAACTGTGACAGCGCGAAATTGCAATTGGTCATAGGGGGTGGTTTAAATCACCAGTTTCCTTTTGGGGAAAGGTATATTGAACCGGGTGATGCTAGTTCTACAACTCATTCAGTAGAACTTGATGGCTTTACGGAAAACAGACGCCTATCATATCATGGATATATACAGGCGAAGTACTATTTTAACAGTTGTCGACATCCAGTTCTTCGGGGTTATTATTTGGGCACAGGCCTATCTTTTTTTAATAGAAATACAATTTATTACAGTGACAGTGTAAATGTATCTATGTACCAGTTGCCGTATTTGCCTAATCATAATATTATTGAATATTCAGAATCATTGAATACAATTGAATTACCTGTATTTATTGGGATAAAAAAAGGTCGCGTTTCAATTGAATCTGGAATTTTTATAACGCTTCCAATTAAAGCATTTTTCAAGGTAAAAACAACACACATTGATCGTTCTGAAATTTATCATTCCGGAAACCCAGCAAGCTATTACGTTCATTCTTATCGATCATCTATTTCAGGCAATATAAAAGTTCAGTACAACTTCAAAGGGGTGATTTTTAAGCCTTCTATATATCTTGCGGTAAAAATCAGGAATATTTACAATCAACAGGAGCTTTTTGGAGGAATCGAAATTCCATTATCAAATTAAATACAGACTAATGAATAATTTTTCAAAGGTTATATTGACATTTATTCTAATGGCGGTATGTTATACTTCCTCATACTGCCAATTGAATAATTTGATCAACAACAGCAGTTTTGAGATCTCCCATCCAAACGCACCCTCAGGAGCTCCCGATGGTATCGCGCAGGTTCATATAATTAAATCAGGCGGAGACGATTTTTATTTATCAGAATGGAGAAGTAGAACTAGAATTGCGTCAGATAATGCATCCCATTTTTTACATTCCCCTGACTGGTTTAAAACGCCAGGAAACTTTTCCCACATTTATGGCGCTCCGGTAAATGACGGTGTTGGATATATTGGGATGGGAAACTACGAACTTATCCAACAAAAATTCCATCAATACAAGCGCATGGTCGAAGGTGAATCGTACTTATTAACTATGTATGTTCAGCTTTCAGATGCAGGGCCACACAGCGTTGCTGATCCAACGTCATATAATTTTTCGGATAGTGAATTAAGAATCTATGTAGCGAAAAACAGTCTTGAATACAAAAAAGAAAAAAAATATGAAGATAAATGCACGAAGAAATACATACAACTTGAAAATGGCGCATCCCAGAATATTATCACAATTGCAACCTTCCAACTTTCTATAAGTGATTTTCCAGCTGGTTCCGGATGGCATAAAATTCAAACAGTGGTTACTGGCCCTAAGAATATACAGAATTATGATTGGTTCGGAATGGAGCTAGTGAGGAAAAGTTACAATCCCGATAACACGGTTGTCGCTGATTGTGACAAGAACGGATATTTGTTAATAGATAATGTTGTTCTTGCGAAAGGGTGCCCCGAAACTTGCAGCCGAACAACAGGATTTTACAATCCTCAATTTTCAGGACTGCACACGTTTAACACCCCTTGGTTTGTTACTGGTTTAAATAATATAAGTTCTGCAACAATAAAGATATTTACTCTCTTTGGCCAATTTCCGATCCGGACTATTACTGTAAACAGTCCTAATGGAATTACCAATCCAATATATTGGAATGGTAAAACCCAATCAGGAGTTGAAGCCGCAGCGGCTTTTTATATAGCAGAATGCACTTTAATTAATGATTGTGGTACGGAAGTGTTTTCTAATACATTTTCTAAAGTTAATGGTGCAAGTAATGGCACTATCCCTCCACCAACTTTTCTACCTTACAATGCTTCGGGCACAACAACTCCTCGTCCATGTTGCAGCGGCATTTATGACTATTATTTAGACAATGTAACCTTGTCTGGACCTGGAAGATTGGAATATAAGATTCAACATGACCTAAATATATCAACCCTTGGAAGTGTAAGCTTGACCAGTAATGCCGATGCATTGTTTCAAGCAGGTAATCAAGTTAATATAGGTGGAAATTTCAATTCCGCTCTTGGTGCAAATTATGATATCGTCATCACCCCTTGTCCTCCGATGAAAACAATGGATGTATCAGTTATAACTTTTGTAACTGAAGCGGTGGAGTATCCTAAAAATGGAGATGAAAATATTAATCCGGATATGAATAGTGAAATTCAGGTAATGCCTAATCCTTCCAGTGGACACTTCTACATTAAGCTGAATTCAGTAATTCTTGAAGAAGAGAACGCCACCTTAACAATTTATGATGCTATGGGCAAAGCAGTTTATGAAAAACGGTCACTTAATCTTGGTCCAGATTGGTTTGAACAAATTGATATTTCATGTAGCCCTAAAGGAATTTATTTTATTAAAGTTCAAAGTGGAGATAAGATGTATTCCGAGAAAATTATAACTGAATAAATGTGGACAAGGGGCGTGGTGCTAGTCGTCCCGTCATTCGTCCCAAATTGGGTAACGAGGGCTCAAATGTGAAGCGATAAACTTACCGCTTGTGCGCAAATGGGCTTGCCATTTTTTGACTTGCAGGATGCGATTACGCCAAACTGTCTGTACCGAAGCGCAAAGCACACCGAAGCGTGAGTTGGTTTGTGGCCAGGAAATGATGTCAAACCAAAACTAAGCCGCAAACGAACTTGCGCTGAGAAGAAGATCAATATTAGAAGCCGGAGTTACTCCTAATCCATCCTTCGGGATACCTTATTTGAACTTTCAGGACGAATTTTCTTCTTCATCCATTGATATTTACGATTCCTTTGGCAAATTAATTTTCCAAGACAATTTATCCAGAGAAAAAGAAAGGAAAGTCGATATTTCCTCTCAATCCAAAGGAATGTATTTTATAAAAATTCAGGAAGCTGGAAGGATTTATACGGAGAAAATTGTAATTCAATAATCTCCGCTAAAAAATTTCGGTTAGGTTCGCTCAGGAAGATGTGGGCCCGGAGCGCTGCGTCTGCAACGTATCCCATCGTCTCAAGAAGCTTAACAATTTTACTGCAAAAGAAAAAATTCAAAAAAAACCAAGATGTATTATTTTTTTTATCTTTGCCTTATGTTCCTTTGAAATGTTGCAGGGTTTCTCATAGGGGAAAATCTAATTCCTTCTAAAA
>CAYZTB010000095.1:0-4459 GCA_964481195.1 uncultured Bacteroidia bacterium
GGATGGGTGTTGTATGAAAGAAATATGTTTTGTCCATAATTAATTCCTTTTTCATCTTTTCCGTAAATGGCATAAAGAAATTGAGTTTCGAAAATCCATTTTTTAAATTTATAGTTTAAAAACGAAACGGATTCTGCAAAGTTTGCACCCAGAGGATGGGCTAGCGGCTGATTGTAATGCGCATAATTTTGCTGAACACTTCCATGTGAATAGGTGTATGGCCTAACCGCATTAATCTCTGTCTGGAAGGTTAGGTTTTTTGCTGTAAATAAATCAAAGCTCTTAAATCCTAGTTGAACACCTTGTTTATTTGCCCACCATCCATATTTTATAGTTGGATCAAGCGGATTTGCAATCTTTTTGAAAATAGCCAGCACCTCTTTTAGCAGAAATTCATCCAATATAAGTTGACCGTAAAATTGTTGCCTTTGCCTTGCGCCAACTTTTATTTTAAAAGCCCCTCCTACAAAAGCATTATCTGAAGAGCCAAGTGAATATTCTACAGGTCTGAAAAAGATAACTGGGTTTAAATAATTCACATCAAAACTTCTTACTCTGTTAGTGTCTGTTCCTTGCCAAATTATAGATTCAAATAAAGAAAGATTTATCCGTTTTGAAACATTCCAACTTAAGTAGTGGAAGGTTCCATATTTGTTTAGAAAATCATTTTTTGAATGTGGGGATTTTGTGATGTCCTTCATCGAAGTAAACAGACTTACATATTTAAGTTTCCAAATAGTTGTGGATATTTTGAAGAAAGGCATTGCAGTGGATGCATCGCTTAAGAATAAGGACCTGTACCCATCGCCCCAAAATTGCTTGTCTCTTCCTGCTTGAAAATTAAAAATTTTATTAGGGGAGTAGGATACATACCCGGCATAGTACTGATTTGAATATCCGAGGTTAGATTTGTATGCAGAACCAAAACCCGGAATAACAGCTGAGTTTTTTATGGCTGAATCTAGGTAGGAAGGATAAGCAGCGTTTCCTGATAAAAAGGTTGTGCTAAGAAATAATTTATTTTTTATTTTTCCATTTAGTTGAATGCCACCTCCTAACAATAATTTGGTGTTTGATTGACTAGCTTGCTCATATCCAAAGTAGGAATCAAAAATACCTGTAACTGAAAATTTTGATTTACGTTTTATTTTACGTTCTGATAGCGTAGTAAATAACGAATCCGATTTTTTTAAGTAACTTTTTTTTACGGAATCTTGAATAGATTCCATCTCGTCCGTCTGCAGAAATGGTTTGATCGCAGTATGGGAGTTGCTCTGTTTGTAGTTTAAAGATTTTTCATATTGTAAATACGTTTCCCTAACTAGCGGATAATTGGATTGAGAAAATAAATAATATGAGAAAAAGGTACAAAAGAAAAATGGTAAGTAGCGTAGCTTCATTCAAATTCAAAATTCGTCTTCGTGAAATAGTTTTTTCTTGGCTTCCGAACTTACTTTACTATGTCCGTTTCCGTTGCTGCTATTTTTTATATTAGGCTTTGCGGGGATTTTCTTTTTAAAGAAAAATGGTAGTTGTGCAAGTCCGATTGTTATTGTAAATACAATAATAAACGAAACCGTAGGAGAAAGCTTACTGAAAATTATTGCAAGGGCAACAACTAAAATATTGGCAGAATATAATGTTAGCGCAACTGCTTTGTGGCTAAGTCCGGTATCTAGCAAGGCATGGTGTATGTGGTTTCTGTCCGCTTCAAATGGTGATACGCCTTTTATAGTGCGGTAGACAAAAATTCTAAGCGTGTCTATTAGTGGATAAGCGAGTAGCGCCATAACGAAAACTGGACGTTGCACTTCACTGATAAAGGTGTGGCTTACTTCGGCATTGGGTGTTTCAATTGTTTTTAATGCAAGTACGGAGAGCATAAGGCCGATGGTTGTTGAGCCGGAATCTCCCATAAAAATTGATGCCGGGGAGAAATTGAAAAATAGGAATGCAAATAAGGATCCTGCTAATGAGAAGGCTAAGAGCGACATCACAATATCATTTGCCATATAAAACCAAACGCCAAATATGCTAGCTGAAATACAACCTATCCCAGCAGCAAGACCATCTATGCCATCAATAAAATTAAAGGCATTAATAATTACTATGATGGAGAAAAGTGATATAAAAATGCTTGCCCAATATGGAATTTCATCGACAGAAAATATTCCTTGCATACTTTTTAAACGGATATCTGCCATTAATACTATGATTAGTGCTACGATAACATGTGCTGCTAGTCGTTTTATGGGTGAGGTGCCAATAATATCATCTTTTACTCCAACAAAAAAAAGAACCAGTACGGTTGCTAGAATATATTTGAAATCGTTTAGTGCTGATTTTGTTACTTCCAGCGACAAAGCATTTTTTAAATAGCTTGAATCTCCAACATCAATATTAAGTAGGGTATCCGAAGGAAACCAAAGTACAAATGAAAAAAAAGTTCCAGCAAAAATGATAACACCTCCAATGGTTGGGACTACACGTTTATGTAATTTCCTTTCTTCGGTGGGTTCGTCAAAAAGCCGCTTAAGAATAGCAACTTTAATGAGCGAAGGAGTTGAAAAAAGTACAACTACAAAGGCGGTGAAAAAAGTAAGTAGTAGTAGTTCCATGCAATATAACTTATTACAAATTTACGAGATAAAGTGCTAAAAGGTTTCTTTTTGTGTTGAAAGCGCCAAAATCTGTCTAAAAATCGTAATAAATGTTTTGTAAGGATGTTCGAATGCCGAAATAAACAAAATTTGTTTGAGAATTTTCAATAGGGCTTATGCTGCTTCTGTTAGATATTCCTACAAAGATATTCAGGTTGGTAGCTGGATTTACTAAATAACCAATATGCATATCAATAATTCGTAATGACCTACTATCGCCTGTTTGGCTGTTGGGAACATTCAATGTATCCGAGTAGAATATATTATTTCCGTAATTTAATCCAAGCTCATCAAATCCTGTAGTAGCAAAATTAAATTTAGCTTGAGTGAAAAAATCACCTACTTTATAATTTAATATAATTATTGCTTCACTGAAATTTGAGCCTAAAGGATGAGCTAAAGCTTGATTGTAATGAGTGTAGCTTTGAGTGGCGTTAGTTGCTGCATATGAGTAAGGGTGAACACTGTTTCCCTCCAATTGCATGTGTAGATTTTTTAAACCAAAAACATCAAAATATTTTAATCCTAACTGCAACCCCGATTTATAGGTATTAAAACCAGCTCCAAAATCATCTAGCATATACTGACCGTATACATAAAAAGTATTTGTAAACTTTAATTTAAATGTTGCACCCAATAAAATATTGTTATTTCCGGTTAGCCCTTCACTAATAGCAGCTGTATAAATTAAAGGGCTAGCAAAAGGAAGCTTAATACATTGCTTATTAAGGGAGTCGCTCGCTTTCCAAATTAATCCCTGAAATAATCCAAGCTGAATGCTGCTATGTGCATTCCAATTTAAGTATTGAAAGCTAGCAGCTTTTTTTTGAAATAATCTTTCTGTTCCCTTAGGTGTAGTCACGCCCCCGTAGGAAAGATTCATAAATGAAGCATATAAATTTGTGTATTGAATCTTGCCAAAAGTAGTAGTAAGTCGAGCAAAGGGATAGTTAAATGCATTGTCGCTAAGTAGCAAAGAGCGATAGCCATCTCCAATAAAATGTTTTCCATGCCCTATTTGAAAATTAAAATGTTTGGAGGGTGTGTACATCACATAGCCCGAAGCCATTGCAAAGTCGTAGCCAGTGTCTTTAAATTTTTTCCACCTTCCTTGTCCAGGAATAATTAAATAAGCATCATTAAATTTCTTTAAGTAATTAACAAAAGTGGCTTGATTTTCGTAAAACGAACTTTCAAAAGAAAATTGATTTCCAATATTTCCTCGAACTAGGGCGCCTCTCGTATTTTTATAAAATGATTTCGAAGAGTCTGCGTAATCTCTGCCAAACTCAAAATTAAAAAGTGGATCAATCGTTAGTATAAATTTATCAGAAGAGTCGCTTATGGATACGAGAGACTCTTTTTTTATTTTTCGAAATACTAATGACTTGGTAGTGTCTTTTTTTATAGGAATTGCAGAAATAATTATCGGTTTAAATGCAGTAAAGATGATTGGTAAAGGAAGGATTGAATCTGCTAATTCAACTTTATTTACAATGCTATCATGAACTATAGCATTTGCACTAAATGTGTAAATAGCGTTGTGTTTTTTTTCTAGGTCTAATGCCCACTCTCTGTTTAATGGCGCATTTTTATGTTGACAGAATCCATGTTGATGAAGTAGGCTGAAAAATAAAAAAACCAAAAGCTTTATAAGTTTTTGGTTTTCTGTCTTTCTTTTCAGACTTGTAGCTTTCATTTAAAATGTAGATTTCACTTCAGCATATACGTTACGTATGCCATCTTCTAGTCCAATTTTATGTTTCCAGCCAAGGGAGTTAATTTTATGAACGTCCATC
>CAYZTB010000096.1:0-3836 GCA_964481195.1 uncultured Bacteroidia bacterium
CAAATAAAATCGCAGCAGCAATAATCATGAAAGTTTTAAAGTTTGGAGGCACCTCCGTTGGTTCTGTAGAAAGGCTGAAAAGCCTAGTATCGCTTATTAGCAACAGTGATCCAAAAATCGTTGTACTATCTGCTATGAGCGGAACTACAAATGCGTTAGTAGAAATTGCGGCTTCGCTTTACGCAAAAGAAAACGACAAAGCAAAAGAACAGATTGATGCGCTGGAAAAAAAATATGTTGCTGTCATAAATGATTTATATTCGAAAGAAGAAGCAATCAAGAAAGGAAAAGAGTTGATTAAAAATCATTTTAATTACATAGGCTCTTTCACGCTGGATATGTTTACTGCCAATGAAGAAAAAGCAATTCTTGCGCAAGGAGAATTGCTTTCTACCGCCATCGAGCATTATTACCTAGAAGAACAAGGCATTGATTCGGTGCTGCTCCCTGCACTTAACTTTATGCGTATTGATGAAAATGACGAACCTAACCTTTCCTACATTGAGGAAAACTTAAAAGTTGAGCTGCAAAAATATCCTGGCAAAAAACTTTTTATCACGCAAGGATATATCTGCCGAAATGCTTTTGGAGAAATTGATAATCTGAAAAGAGGCGGAAGCGATTACACCGCAACGTTGATTGGAGCTGCTTTATCTACCGATGAAATTCAAATTTGGACGGACATTGACGGCATGCATAACAACGATCCTCGCTTAGTGGAAGGAACTTTTCCTGTAACTGAGTTATCTTTTGACGAAGCTGCAGAGCTAGCCTATTTTGGAGCAAAAATATTGCATCCTACTTGTGTGCTGCCTGCCCAAAAAAGGAAAGTGCCTGTTCGTTTGTTAAATACCATGCAACCAAATGCTAAAGGAACTGTTATTACAGATAAAACGCCTACCGATCGCATCACAGCCGTTGCGGCAAAAGATGGGATTACTGCTATTAAAATAAAATCGGGCAGAATGCTTTTGGCATACGGTTTTTTACGTAGTGTATTTGAAATATTTGAGCGTTACAAAACACCAATCGATATGATTACTACTTCTGAAGTAGCAGTTTCCGTAACAATTGATGACACAAAAAACTTAAATGAAATTGTGAACGAGCTAAAAGAGTTTTGTACAGTTGAAGTAGACAAGAACCAAACTATTGTCTGTGTGGTAGGTAGTTTCTCAGCAGAAAAACAAGGCTACGCTTTTAAAATTTTAGATTCATTAAAAAACATTCCTATCCGTATGATCTCCTACGGTGGTAGCGCTAATAATATTTCTGTATTAATAGAATCTAATTACAAAAAAGAGGCTCTGGTAGCACTTAATAAAGGTTTATTTGGAAAATAATGTTTACGAAAGATACCATACAAAAATTTAAAGCTACTCCTACTCCGTTCTATTATTATGATTTGGAGTTGCTAAAGAAAACGCTTGCAGCTTTAAAAAAAGAATCGGACAAATACAACTTTGTTGTGCATTACGCATTAAAAGCAAATGCAAACAACGAAGTATTATCCATCATCCAAAATGCAGGTCTTGGAGCTGATTGCGTGAGCGGCAATGAAGTAAAAAAAGCAGCTGAATTTAATTTTCATAACACGTTTTTTGCAGGCGTTGGAAAAAGTGACGAGGAAATTAACATCGCTTTAGGCCTTGATATTACCTGTTTCAACTGCGAAAGTCTACAGGAAATAGAAGTGATAAACGAACTAGCAAAAAAGAAAAACAAAACTGCCTCCATTGCTTTTCGAATTAATCCAAACGTAAACGCAAACACGCATAAGTATATTACCACTGGGCTTGAAGAAAATAAATTTGGAATTAACCTTTGGGAGCTGGAAGAAGTTGTAAATAAAACTTTGCAGCTTTCAAATATTAAAATCAAAGGAGTTCATTTTCACATTGGTTCTCAAATAACAGACCTCTCTGCATTTAAATCTCTATGTCTAAAAGCAAATGAAATTCAAAGTTGGTTTGTAAGTCATAAAGTAGAGTTAGAACATATTAATGTTGGCGGTGGTCTTGGTGTTGATTATCACGAACCCGACACGAACTCCATTCCGGATTTTTCTGCATATTTTGCTCTTTTCAATCAATTTCTTGAGCTTCGTCCCAGTCAAAAACTACACTTTGAAATTGGACGGGCAATTGTTGCTCAATGCGGCAGCTTAATATCAAAAGTTCTTTTCGTTAAAAAAGGAATAAATACCAGCTTCGTTATATTAGATGCAGGGATGACAGAATTAATACGACCAGCCCTTTATCAATCCTATCATAAAATTGAAAATATCTCAAAGGAAATAGCTGATAATCAAATACTAACCGCTTCTTTAAAATATGATGTAGTAGGTCCTATTTGTGAATCTTCTGATTGCTTTGGAAAAGCAGTTTTATTACCCGAGACTTCAAGAGGTGATTTTGTAGCAATAAGAACAACAGGCGCCTATGGCGAAGTGATGGCCTCCCGCTATAATCTTAGAGAAATAGTAAAAGCTTTATATTCCTAAATAAAGCACTTTTCATTCGCATTTTTGTGTATAACTTTAGCGAAATTTCTCTTATTACCCTATAAATAATTAATTAAATTTGCGCCACATTAAAAACGAAAAATAATTAATAAAAAAACCTAGAATGAAAAAAAATTACTTAAAAATGATTTTGATTCCTTGCGCTCTAATTGTCAGTGCTGGGATATCTACAGCGCAAGTTGCTGAATTAGATGCTTGCCCTACTTTTAATCTATCAAAAAATGAAAAACCAAATGCGATGTGGTCTGTAGTTTTTAACTACGACTTAGTAGCATCTACAGGGGCTAATGGAAACACTGGTGTGTGTTTTGTAAATAACGAATTTTGGGTTTCTAGATGGCAAAATGATACCATCTCTATCTTAAACGCTACAGGTGGTTTTGTACAAAAAATTCAAGTTCCTGGTGTTTATGGAACTCGTTCTTTAACTTATGATGGTTCAAAAATTTATGCTGGTGTAAACACGAGCATGGTTCAAATAATTGACCCAGGAACTAAAACAACTTCTGGAACAATTACTGCACCTATTACAAACGTGAGATCATTAACTTACGATGCAACTGCAAATGGTGGTGCTGGTGGTTTTTGGGGTTCTTCTTGGGGAACAGATATCGTTCAGTTTTCTAAAACAGGAACAACTCTAAATACACTTTGGTCTGCAGATCACTTATTAACAGGTATGTATGGTACTGCTTACGATGGTACATCACCAGGCGGACCATTCCTTTGGGTATTTGACCAAGCTTCAAGCATAGCAAAATCTGACATAGTTCAAATTAATGCTACTACTGGATTTCCAATGAACGTAATGCATGATGTAATGAGCGATGTTGGAGCTACAGCAAACGATACTTCTGGACTTGCTGGTGGATTATTTTTCACAACTTTAAATTCTGTACCTACCCTTATGGGTGTACTTCAAGGTAGACCAACCGATCGTTTATTTGGTTACGAAATCAACACTACAGGAATTGGAGAAAACGAAGCGTTGGTAGGATCAGTAACTGTATTTCCAAATCCAGTTGTAGATTTCGCTAACATTAAAGTTGACAGAAAAAATAGCAACCCTGCAACGTTAGAAATCATTGACATGGTTGGAAAAGTTGTTTACGAAACTTCTACTGTAGGAGCTAACAACTACTTTAATCTTTCTAAGTACGAGTCAGGATTATATTTTGCTCGTTATACTTGTAACGGACAATCGTATACTACAAAACTTGTTAAAGAATAAGTTATTCTTTTCAAAAAAAAAGGCTGCCAATGGCAGCCTTTTTTTTTGAGGTTTTTCTACTAAGGTTTTGACTTAAGCTTG
>CAYZTB010000097.1:0-3763 GCA_964481195.1 uncultured Bacteroidia bacterium
TGCCGATCAAGTACAAATTATACTTGGACTAAAAGATATGAAGCATCGGTATTACTACTACATGACAAATATTTGCGCTGGCGTCAGGTGTTACCACCTGACGAACATTATTAGACCTGCTATTACGTCAGGTCGGAAGACCTGACGTAATTAAAGCTTTACAAGCTTCATTCTGGAAACAGTTATATTATTTTTTAATTCTAAAAAGTAAATTCCCGAAGGCAGATTTTTAAAATCAAACACTTCTTCACTTAAATTTAAGTGATTATTATGGAAGTTTACTTTTCCTGTTTTAATCATATTCCCCATAGCTGAATACAAACTAGCTTCTCCAACAAATTCTTCAGACACATAAAGTGCTAGTTGATCAGAAAAAGGATTTGGAAACGCACTTACAACCAAAGTACTTGCAGGCAGTTCAGGTAAGAAAGTTGCAGTTCCAGCAAGCCCTACTCCATTATTTACAACATTTAGTAAGCAGCTATCCAACCAGGATGTTCCATTAGGCCACCAATCTGGATCGTTGTGTCCATCATTCCCATGATAGATGGTTGTGGTGAACTGCGTATTTTTTGCGCAAGTAACTTGTCCACGCCCCCAAGTAACCTGATCATCGTAAGAAATAGAAAAAGAGCATTTGTTTCGATAGCGTTTAGCATGATTCACCGCATCAATATATCCATTTACATTTGTGGATGCATAACCCGGATACCCTCCAGTAGTGCCTGAAGTGCCCGTGTAGCCCGACAAAGCAGGAACTGATAAAAACACATCCTTTACATCTGCACAAAGGCCGGCAGTCATCATGCCTGTTCCTCCACCCTGCGATTTTCCAATAACAAATACATCGGCAGTAGCATTACCAGATGCCAATACATTACGAATCATTTGCTGAATAGCCAGTAGCGCAGTAGTATAATCAGCAGGGACTGTAATTGTTCCCGTAGAATTATTAAATGCAGAGCAAACTATAAAACGATTGTCCATCGGACAAATTCCAATACCCGGAGGAGCGCCAGCCGATGGCAGCTGAACAAGAATAGGTTTTTTAGTAGAGCTCGTAGCGCCATTCCAAGATATTAGCCCATAACCTGTTCCGTTAGTTCCCAAATTTATATTTCCTCCACTCCAAGATGCATCAGCAGATGGAAGAGAGTTCAATAGATTTGCCCAGTAAGAATCAAAATCAGAAGGCTCAAGCGCATTATAAACTGCCGTAGTATTCCACTGCGGATCCATAGATGGCAAATGGATATATGTTTTTGTCAATGGCGGAAGTCCGCCTGTAGATGCTGCGGTAGTGGCACTAACTACGCTTGACATTCCTGAAGCATTAGGAACTTCATCGCTTGTTTTCATAGCAAAGTAATACGTAGTGTTTGGCGTTAAGCCTGTTACCGTAAAGTTTTCAGCGCTTCCTGCAACTTTAGGGTTTGGCTCCCCTGTAACTTGTGTAGCATTTGTAAAATCTGTGTTGTTACTGATAACACTTGTACTGTAACGAATATCATAAGTAGTTGCAGTACCCGAAGTTGTATCATCGCCTGGAGAAGTCCAGCTAAGTGGAATGCCTGTAGAAGTTCCTGTCCCGACAGTTAAATTTGTAATGTTTGAAGGAGGAATAGTATCACTTCCGCCCGATGATGGTGTGCCATACAACACCACTTCATAGGCCCTGCAATCTCCATCAGGAGTAGAAAAACGAATGTAACGCGTAGTGACCATTACAGGGTGAGCATTCCACACTTGCCAGCCAGACATAGCATCTGTAAAAAGTTGCGTCCAAGTTCCGGGAACTCCGGTAGATACCGTAAATGTACTGGCACCATTATAATCGTATAAGTAAACATCTGTGATAGTATAATCCTGTCCTAAATCAACGTAAGCATGATGCGGAAGACTTGTCCAGCCCGGCAACCAGTTATTGGCACATGCACCTCCTGAGCCTCCTTTAGGATCTCCGGCAATACTTTGCTCATCAAAAAGTTTAGCGCCATTTTCTATTCCCGACTCTGCCGTAACCTGCGCACCGGTTACAACAATTTTTTGTGAGAACGTAAAAACTGAAGTGGTGAGGATACATGCTAATGTGACAAACAGATTCTTAATCATAAAATTTGTTTTTAATGTTGAAACAAATTTAAAGTAATCAAGAACGCTTTTGTTGTTTGAAACTAAGTGCAAATTGAAACATGAATTCTAATAATAAAGATTGTTTTTTCTCCCCCTAATTTTAACAAAATGAATACTAAAATAAGATTATGTCGATTGCTTAAATCCTAATCGCAGGTTGATTATACCTCTGCTTCACACGCACATCAAGTGTGCATACCTTCAAGGAAGACGCATTCATAAACCAGACTTTTCCTGATGAAGTAATTGAAAAACTTCAATCACTCTCTTGACTTCTGTCTGATTTAATAAGAGAGTAAATTACAATTCCTACAAATAGGAAGTAAAAGGCTGCACAAAGAAGTTCGGTTTTCATGGTAGTAGTTTTTTTTAGTTTAACGACTAACAACCGCAAATGATGTACCAAAGCCATGTTTTCCGTTGTTAAATAATGTTAAGTAGAATTTGATTATTTTGCTTTACGCTGTCGTCAGGTCGGAAAACCTGACGACACTATAGCAGCGAGCATGGCAATGTGCTTGTGTAGCGAACTGCAAAAAGTGTGACAGCCCTTAAGCAAGGGCAAGACCCCGCGCGCCTTACGGTGGGGTTCCTTCGACAGGCTCAGGACAAGTTATTATTCTTTGTTGGATTTGTAGCCGATTTGGTTACGGTTCTTCTGCTCCAGTTCTTCACGTTTAGCTTTCTCGAACTGTTTCAGGTATTCAAAGATTAAAGCAATTTGTTCATCATGCCCAGACACGGTTTTTCTGATTTCACTCATCTGTGTAAAAAGCTCTTGATGTGTCTGTATAATTTCACGCATCTTGATAAAAATCTCCGTAATACGTACACTCATTTTCCGGGCTCTTGGGCTACGTAAAACGTGGGCAGCATGGATAATCCCATGTTCAGTAAAAACCATTGGCAGATAACGCGTTCCACCCCTGCCTGTGTTTGAGGTGCCATTTTGGTACCTCAAAGAGTCCTGTTCTTCTTTGGTCAGTTCAAACATAAAATGCTCCGGAAAAATATCAATGTTTCGCCTTACTGCCCGTTTCAGTGCCTTTGTTTCAACCTTATAGAGCTCTGCTAAATCACTGTCTAACATTACTTTCTCGCCCCTGATTTCGTAAATCTTACTTAAAATAACTTCCTGTGGGATTGTTATTTCTGTTTGCCTTTTTGCCATGGGATTCTGATTATTACTGTGGTCGCAATCTGCGACCTCCTCCATTAGATTGTAAATTTATTATTTTTCTAAGGTCAGAATTTGTGACCTTGAAGATTTTAGCTAAACGGATGATGTTTTGTAAGCAGATCCGTCAGACTTTCCATTTCCTGAACTTCGTAATGTTGTGTACTGCTGATGTATCGGTGCTCCTGTTGAGCGTAGGCTGTTGAAGTTGAGCGTTGCGTCTCGCTACGCTTGTTAACGCAAGTCCTCTGGGCTGAAAATTTACTGCACAGTTTTCTAAATTTATTGTTGGCATTTTGTAAATGTCAAACATTATATACTACTTGCGGCAGGGATGCCGCGGATACAACAGCGTAGCGAGACGCAACGCTGAACGAATACAAGCTACGCCTAGCAGAGTGCATCATTCCATCATCGGCAAGTATGAGCGTGATGAAGTAAAACCGTCTATTG
>CAYZTB010000098.1:0-3664 GCA_964481195.1 uncultured Bacteroidia bacterium
ACAGTATGGATCCTGAACAACAAATTAACAAAGACAAGAAAACAAAAGTTTACCATAAAATAGAGCGCTGCATATTTTAATCCATTAAAAAAAATGGACTGCCCTGTAAAAATTAAAAACAGAACAGGCAGGGTTAACCAAAATATCTGCCTGTGTTTAAAATCCTGAAAAATAATTACAGCAAGCAGCCCAATGCATACTATGAAAACGATCCAGCTCATTATTAATCCGGAGTTACTTCTTTAATTGTTTTATCCTGATCCACCTCCCATACGTTGAAGGCTCCATCTCCATCAAAATCCACTACAGCAGAAGCCTTTGCTTTAAATCCTTTTACGCTTGCATCCACAATTTCTATTTTGTAATTTGCGGTGCCTCCTTCGGTAACTAATTTATTAGGCTCGTAGGATATCTCGGGAAAAGAAGCGCTGTATTTGGAATTGAGATAGAAATAATTCTTCTGCATGGTATAAATATGCTCGAGCTGCAACTGAGCTTCGGTAGCTTTTGCTTTGGAAATAACAGGCATATAATTGATCACCACGGCCAGCGTGAGCGCGCTGATGATCAGCAAGGCCACGAGCAATTCCATTAATGTAAATGCCTTAACACGAAGGCAAAAAAATCGCTTCATAAATTCTTTTTTTTAAGTACAACAAATTCGCTTTTTAATGACCTCATCCCCCGCCTTCTCCAAAGGAGAAAGAGCTATAAGTACAAGTTTGCGGTACACTTCTTTGAATGAATCAAAAGTAAAACTATTAACTGCTTATTTATAGAAACAGAAGCAGTTACAACGCTATATACTTCGCTATTTATTAACATAATGGATTTTTTGTTAATAACTTTTAAAAAACGGGCAGTATTTTTTTACAGTAACAGTACTCACTACGATGTGTTTTGTTGGTTTAGCCTTGCCTGCGTTAAGCAGAGCTTATGCCGAAGGCATTCCTTTGAAACCAAACTACTACCCGTGCGTACTCCAGTTGCACTCAATGGATTCCTGCATGTAAAAATCTCTCGCATCGTTTCGCTCCACTTTTAAAAGCAACCGGTAATGCGTCCAGCTCAATTCTCCACGCAGCGCGTGGAGTTTCTTAAACACGCTGTAAAATTGCCGCATATACCATAGATTGCTTTGATTAAAACCCTTTCCATATTCTGCGCTTAATTTTACGGATAGTTTTTCTATCAGTTCTTTGCCATACTTTGCTCTTTCTTTTCCACTTTGTTCTTCTTCCACTACTAATTTGCCGATGTGAAAATTCAATTGCAACAAATGCCAACTTGAACAAAGCACTGCTCTCTAACAGCCCAATTCACTAAACACTTTTAGGATTATAAAAAAACATCTAGCGTTTTTTTGTCGTTTTTCTCAGTCCCAATATTGGAACGTTTGGTTGTGTAAGCCGTTTGGAAGGTGCAGGGAAAAGGATGCGTTCTATTCTGTACTGGATGCGTTCGTAGGCAAGAAAAAATTACACGATGCGCTTAAAGGGGTGATGGAAAAGGTAGAAGGGTGAGGTGTAAGCAGTGCTTACTCACTACTCCCCCACGAAGCGGTCGAGGCGACACCTTCGCGGGTACAATACAAAATACAGCTTCACGCGTACTGAGTTTTTCCGTGGAAACTAATGCTGCGCGGGACTACGGAGTAATAATTTTTATAGTTGAAGCATCCGAATAGCCTTCCAATTCCTTTAACTCTTTTGCAATTTTTTCATTCCATTTCTTTTGCTCTACTTTATTTTCAGATCGATTCGTCTCTTTATCATACAGGGTGTTGTCAGTATTCCATTCATTCAAAATTTTATTATCTATCGCGCTGATATCTCCTTTCATTGTGGAGTAATCATAACGTTTAGGTACATATTCTTTTAATGCTTTTCGAAATCTACGAGCATTGATTTCTGCAATATCAAAATGACCTTGTTCGTGAACTAAAAGATAGGAGGTTTTTGAATCAGGCTTGACATAGGAGCAGCGTTTATCAAAATTTGCTGTCGCTTCTACTATAATAGAATCCATGTGACTTCTATCCATAGCATGATATGATATTTCTTCTCTATAGGCAACGCATGAAAGTGCTGAATTCTGCATATCTGCTTTTACTGTAAAGTCGTCCCAACTTATTTTTCTATTCTTAGACCAATATATCAGACTGTTATCGGGAACAATAGAAAACGAATCAAAAACCAAGACAATAGAAATTAGTACCATTGGTGTAACAATACACTTCAATAAAGCCGTCCATATGTAATTACTATCCGCCATCTGGTGTTGTAATTGTTGAGGGTTCATAATCATCCGTGTTTTCACCTTCCACAGAATTGATTTTGAATTGGAATTTTTCATCATTCACTGTCCTTATTTCAACCTTTCCTTGGAAGCCAGAATCTATTATTCTTTTCTGTATCGCTTCACCTCGAGCCTTTTTCACATCAACCCCAACATCCATCCCCCCACCAATTGTGATAAAAACAGTCGTATTTGTTTGGTCTTGAAAATTATTTAATATTTGAATTGTACGGTTAACTATTTGATTCCCTTTATCTAAAAGAGGATTAAAATCAACAGAGGTTTTATCCTTATAGATTTCACCTGTTGTTCTCCCAAATACCATGCCCGGCATTTTAACAAATCCTTGTAGCGTTTGATTACCAGTTTGTTGTTGTTGGAATTTAGCAGCGGATTCTTCTGCAGGAGAAAGTGTCTGTACAAGGTAATGTCCCTGATCACTTGGCCCACCGTAATCATTATTGTTTGTATAATCCTTTGACCAGAAATATCTAGAACCTCCAAAGATTATTCCCCTTGGTGTTGAAATGATTTTTTTTCTGTCTATCGAATGTGCCCGACCTTCTAAGTTAGCGGCCAAATCCGCAACGACAAGATCATTTGCCATAACCGCAGCATTTCCACCCTGACCCGGATTAGGTTGACTGGAAGGGAAATTAAATGTATTAACTCTTCCTTCTAGTCCATCCCAGTCAATATTCAAGATTGGATTGTTGCTAAAAAACTGATAAGGGGATAATTGGGGATATGATCTGAACAAAGGATCGTGGGAAAAAGGCCTCCCTAAACGAGCGTCATACATCCTTCTTCCATAATCATATATTGTTCCACTATTACCGTTCCACTCATCTATTTTTTCTTTTCCGTTGTGACCGTAACGATATGCAGGAGAGTTAAAACTTCTACCAGGCATTTGCGCACCAAAACTATAATAATCGGTAGCACTTGTTACATCCGGAAGATAAAAGTCTACTATGTTATCGGAGTTATTATCTACCGGAAGTTTGCGGTCAGACACTACAGTGAGTACATTCCCTAAATGGTTCTCCTTTACATATAAAAAATCATCGGGTGCGCTTTCTCCTATAGTCTCTCCATAAGAAAAAGGAAAAAAATTCTGTGGGCTTGCTTGGTATGTGCTGTTTGTTCTGGACAAGTTCGGGACTGGTGTTTCGGGCTCGCTAAGATAAAAATTTCCTTCACGCTAGTCGGGATTTGATATCCCGACTGATTAATACCGATGCGACATATCTTTTAGTCCAATTACAATGGAATATGTCGATTGGTATTATACCAGAATATTTTGGACTAATTTTTAAAGAGTAATGGTATAACAAGTATCAAGGTCAGGATTGCAAATCCTGAC
>CAYZTB010000099.1:0-3448 GCA_964481195.1 uncultured Bacteroidia bacterium
CCCCATAAGGGAGGGAAAAAGGGAGTTTGAAAAAGATAATAATGAAAAAGATTTATATCCTGTTAACGATTTTAGCCCTACACTCCCCTCTCCTTTGGAGAGGGGCCGGGGGGGAGGCCTCTGCACAGTTCTTCCAAGGCATTGGCATTACGGCTGGCGTTACCAAAGCAAAACAAAAATGGTTTGTAACATTGCCAGATGCTCCTACACAAACTTTTAAAAAGAAAAATGTTATTGGATTTAACGGCTCCTTGCGTGCTGAATTCATAAATAATGCAACCGTACGCTGGGTTACTGAGTTTCAGTTTAACCAAAAAGGATGTAAAGACAAAACAGATAGCGCCACTTTTAAAAATAAACTCAATTACATCGGCTGGAATAACTTTCTAAAATTTCAATTCGAGACATACCCCGGATATATTTATTTTATGCTCGGGCCAAGAGTGGAATACACACTTAGCCAGAAAGTTGGATCGCCTAGCATAATCGCCCCCTTTGGCAAACTCAACTTTAGCTGGGGGCCTGCCATAGGATTTGAAAAGATTGTATATGGCAACTTCAAACCATTTGTTGAATTACATTACAACCCCGACACTCCCTTTTATTATGCCTACGAAAATGCACCTCTTGATATCCGAAATAGAGCTTGGGAGTTGCGTATTGGAGTAATATATCGCCCGCTTGGCAATGAAAGCTGTCCTGCAGTAATACATTAGTTAGTGGCAATGCTTAAGAGTCACTTCCATCATGAAAAAAATAATACTTCTCCTTCTCTTAGCTTTTAATTATACGCTCTTCCAATGTTTTGGACAGGCAAAGGTGGGTCAGCCATTCATAGATTCATTGCTGCATGAATTGCCAAAAGCAAAAGAAGATACAGGTAAAGTAACCTTATTGAATTTGATAAGTGATAAATACCGGAAAATTAATCCTGATGAAGGCATCAAAACAGGAAAACAGGCATTAATACTTGCTGAGAAACTAAATTGGAAGAAAGGAATTGCTAATTCCAACAGATTAATTGGGGTTAATAAATTCAGCAAAGCCGATTATGCCGGAGCATTGGAAAATTGGCAAAAGTCACTGAAATTAAATGAAGAATTGGGAGATAAAAAAGGAATTTCAAAAGTACTTGGCAATATTGGCCTTGTTTATAAAAATAAATCAGATTACGCCAAAGCATTAGAGTATTATTTTAAAGCAAATAGTATTGATGAAGAATTAGAAAATAAAGATGGAATTGCAATAAATCTTGGCAATATTGGAAATGTATATTTAGAGCAATCTAACTATCCAAATGCCTTGATATATTATTTAAAGGCATTGCAACTATTTGAAGAATTAAAAAACAAAGATGGGATTGCAAGAAACCTTGGCAATATTGGAATTGTTTATAGAAAACAATCCGACTATACTAAAGCATTGGAATATTATTCAAAGGCATTAGCGTTATACCTAGAAATGGGCAACAAAAATGATGCAGG
The DNA here is from genome assembly GCA_964481195.1 of uncultured Bacteroidia bacterium. GTDB lineage: Bacteria > Bacteroidota > Bacteroidia > Palsa-948 > Palsa-948 > Palsa-948. Next base: position 1,485 of record CAYZTB010000099.1, read on the forward strand.
CAGAACCCTCGGAAACATGGGTATTATTTACTACATGCAATCAAATTATCCGAAAGCACTTGAATATTATTTAAAGTCGCTAAAAGTAGACCAAGAACTGGGGAATAAAAATGGAATAGCTGCAAACTTTGGCAGAATCGGTGACATATATCATGAACAAAAAAATCTTCCTTTAGCATTAGAATATTATTTAAAGTCAAAGACATTGGATGAAGAACTTGGAAACAAAAGTGAAATTGCAGCCAACCTTTCTAGGATTGGAACTGTTTATTGGGAGATAGCTAAAGGGAATTATAAAGACAATAACGGCTTAGGAGCCAATAAAAGTAATTTGTTGCAAAAGGCAAAAGCAAGCATTGATAGCGCCATCGTACTGTTTAAAGAAGTCGGTGATCTGAATAATTTATTTAGTAATTATAAACAATTGAGCGAGTTGCTCACCCTTCAGGAAGATTATATTGGCGCATTATCAAATTACAAGAATTATACTCTTTACAAAGATTCTGTTTTCAATATAGAAAAGGATAAAAAAATAACTCAAACTGCCATGAACTTTGAGTTTGATAAAAAAGAAGCAATTGCCAAAGCTGAACAGGCTAAAAAAGATGCAATTACTAAACAAGAACAAATTGCATTTATTGGCGGACTTTCCTTTATGGTTTTATTAGCAGGAATGAGCTTTAGAAGTTATAGAAGAAAAAGAAAGGATAATATTATTATCACTAAACAAAAACAAGAAGTAGAACAGAAGAACATAGAAATAACGAAATCCATACAATATGCTTTGCGCATTCAAACAGCCATACTTCCGCCTCCGAAAATTGTAAAACTAAATCTAGAAAATTCATTTGTGCTTTACAAACCAAAAGACATAGTAGCAGGAGATTTTTACTGGATGGAAACAATCGATGATTTAGTTTTGTTTGCTGCTTGCGATTGTACAGGGCACGGAGTGCCGGGTGCAATGGTTTCAGTAGTTTGCTATAACGCATTAAACAGGGCAGTAAGAGAATTTGGTTTAACTAAACCCTCTAAAATACTTGATAAAACAACAGAAATAGTAAAAGAAAACTTTAGTAAAAGCGAAGATGATATAAAAGACGGAATGGATATTTCGCTTTGCGCATATTACCCTAAAACAAAAACATTGCAGTGGGCAGGCGCTAACAACCCTTTGTGGCTATTAAAAAATAATGAACTAATAGAAACCAAAGCCAACAAACAACCAATCGGCAAAAGCGAAGGCAACAATCCATTCACGAACCACGAATACATGTTAAATACTGGCGATACTGTTTATATATTCAGCGATGGTTTTCCTGATCAGTTTGGAGGTGAAGCAGGAAAGAAATTTACAAAAAAACGTTTCAGAGAATTAATTTTATCTGTCCAAAGCCAAACAATACAAGAACAAGGAATAACATTAGACAAGTTCATAACAGAATATAGAAAAGAAATAGAACAAACAGACGACATACTTGTAATGGGCGTGAAAATATAACACTGACTAGAGGCATCGAAAATAAGTCTGTCTATAACAAACAGATTTTAGTGATGTCAGGTGTTGCAACCTGACTATAAAGATCAAGAATATATTCTTCTGGACAAAAGACCTCACAACACAGGAAAACACTTATGTTTTATAAGTAAATTCTTTTTCAACACCTTTGATAGAAGGAAAATATTGCTTTATATTTGGATGTATTACAACGTAAAAGAGCATAAATTTACAGAGGTATATATAAGTTATGCCTCATTGTAAAAAGCCGACCCGCATTCAGGCACATTTGGTTTTGCCCGACACGCAAGCCGCCCCTTCGCAAAACCAAAAGAGCTAAAATTTTGCCAACGCACCTCAGACTGTGAATAAATTGCCGACTTATAAAAGACAACTGGAGAAATATCTTAACTACATTTGACACGTATTGACAAATCAAACTTTGTACAATGAATTCACTAGGAGA
>CAYZTB010000100.1:0-3415 GCA_964481195.1 uncultured Bacteroidia bacterium
TCACCTAACGGGCTATTAATACAAATCACGGATTGCAAATCCGCGGGAGCTGGTTTCAAAAGGTTGAAGTAGTTTACAATATCAATAAGAGAAATTACCTTATTATGATAATTGGAGAAGCATCAACAAATGCTTCTAATTCTTTCAAGTGCTTAATAATTTTCGCATTCCATTCCTGTTGCTTTTTCACATCTTGGGAGTGGTTTGTTTCCGTATCGTACAACGTGCCTTCCGAATCCATTCCAGCACAATATTTATCTATTAGATTTGAAATATTATTTTCTGCAATAATACCGCTTGAAGAAGGTAATTCTTTTAGCGCCTTACGCAATTTTCGAGCATAAATTTCAGCAATATCAAAATGTCCTTGCTCGTGAGATAGCAGACTTACGTCTTCTTTGATTTCTAGTCGTGCCCACGAGCAATTAGGATTAAACGTAGCTCTGACATCTATTGTAGCAGTTAAAATACTTCCTTTAAATTTATAGTTTTCATTCTGGACTATTTTAATGCATGACCTTGCCTTATATTCGTCATTTTCATCTACCGCTCCTTTAAAGTCAGACCAGCTAATTTTCTTGTCCTTTGACCACATTATTTTACCAACATCACTTTGCTGGAAAGAACATAAGGCGAAAATTAATAATGCGATAATACTTCCTTTCATCATAATGTACCTAATAACAAAAATGAAGCCGAATTATTCATTTCCTTACTTCTTCAGTAGTTAATACGACAGCAACATCAGCCTCTTTTTCAGTTGTCTTTGCATCAGCCGGAGTATAGTTAATTGTTGGCGTAACGCCATACAATTCTTTCAATTGTGAACTCGTTTTTTCTGCAATCTTTTTTCCTAATTCTGTATCAGTTGCAGAAATTTCAATTGCAGTTACCTTAATATCATAACCGGTCTTCTCCTCTTTCAGTTTGTTTGCTACCCCTGTTTTTACATCCTTTACTATATCCTTTGAATATTCTAGTACAGAACCAAACGGAGGAACTTCTTGTGATGCATGTAATGTAGGAGTAACAACTAATGATGAAGGCTTGTTAGTACCGGCAGGCGTGGACTCTGGTCTTGTTTTTGAAATGTCCGTCTCATTTACCGCTTGCAACATATTTTTTGTCTTAAAATAACCACCTTGTTTCGATAATCCAGGATAATATATTGTTTTTGAATAGTAAAAATATTCACCTCTTACAATTTGTCCAGATTGTGCTTTTTTTCTATCCTCTTCATCCATGCCAAATATTTCCGAGGTAAGTCTTTGTGCGTCAGCAGGCAGGGGTCTTTCCGGAAAGCCTAAATCGTTAGAGTATGGTACTGGTTCTAATCCGTCTAAATCATAACACCAAACCGGACAATTCCCTGCAAACTGATATGGCGTATACCAAGGAAAATCTCTCGTCAAGGGATCTACGCTCAAGAACCTTCCCAGCCTCGGATCATAAATCCGGAAACCGTAATCATAACTTGCTCCGCTACCTTTTAACTCATCATCTTTAATTTTTCCATTAAACCCAAATTTATAATCAGAAGAGTTATAATTACGACCCACCTGCAACATTCCGAACGGTGTAAAGTCGTTTGTACTGGTAACATCCGGCAAATAATATGCCACCAGTGTTACGTTGTTTACCGGAATGCGCTGATCAGAAACGGTTGCAATTACGTTTCCGAGATGGTTACTTTCCTCGTACTGTTTTTCGCCAAGCGTTCTTGTAAAGGTATTTGGGAGAACGGGGGGCGGAACGGTTAAATTCAAATCCATGTTATGTATTCCTACTCTGCTGCTGCCATAAATATGATGTTCTTTTAAAAACATATCCAGTACATTGGGAGAGGGGTCGCATGCCTGGCAGGGAGGCAGGTCGCCTCCGCAGGGCGGCTGGGGCGGGTAGGAAAGGGAAAAACGGAAAAAAGCCCCGACTTGCAGGGCTTGAATTTTGTAACTATTTTCAGAGTTAAATTAAAATGTAGGGTCTGTTATTGCTTGTTTTACCACCTTACCATTTTCATAAAGCTCAATTCGAGAAAGATAACCTTCTGTATAATATTCAATTTTAAATAACTCCTTATTTTTGTTGTAATATTTCCAAGCTCCATTCTTCTTATCTGATTGGTATTTACCAATAGCAATATTTCCACTTTTTAAATACATTTCGGCTTCTCCTTCTTTCATACCATTTTTGTACTTAACTTTTTCAAAGTTTACAGAATCAATAGTAGAAATTTCAATCCAAGAACCTTTTTTACTTGACTCAACATATTGATTAAATGAACCTTTGGAACTTCCACAGGCAGACAGACAATATATCAAAATCAGATATATAAATATTAAGCTAATTCCTTTCATTCTTTGTTATTTTTCAGGAAGGTTTTCCCTAACTTTTTGTAAATCAGAATCTAACTTAAACCCTGCATCGTTGAATTTATCCAAAGGAGTAAATAAACTTTCGTCTAAGGCTATTCCATTTTCATTTCTGTATGAAATTTGGGCTCTAACGTGTTCGTTTAATAATCCATTATATTTTTCAGCAAATGAACCATTACCTTGGTCTATTGTAATTTGTTCAGGTTTTAAGTGTCCTACTTCTACGGCAAGAACACCAGAAGTTTTTTCTTCAATACTAATTCCAGCAGCATCTGCATTTTGCTTTATAATGCCATTGTCAGGTATAATATTCACGGATTTATAATATCCGTCTTTTGTCAGTCCTCCTGTTGGTTCTACGGAAGAAGCATCACCAGGCGATGGGTCTTCTAGGCTTGGGTCTATTGTTATTAAAGTTGGAATAGTTTGCATATATTCAATATTTCCCCTGCCAACTTCACTTTTTTCTAAAACATCTAAATATGGTTTTGTTTGAGAGTTAAATTTATCTGAAACAGTTCCATAAGTGATAGTTCCATCTTTCGCAACTTTTTGTATAGATTTCCATTCTCCGTTAACTTTCACAACAGGTTTTCCTGTTTGTGGGTCAACAATAGTATTTCCGTCAGGGTCGGTAAATCTGATTGGATTATTCCCTGCATAGGCATAAGGACTAATGTCAGGATAATAATACATTTTTCTGTCAGGCTTAGGCGTTCTTCCTAATCTTGTATCAAGCCATCTATCGCCCATATCTACCGTATTTCCTGAGCCTGAAACTTCGTCTATCTTTTCGTGATTTCCATACCCATAGCGGTAAGAGTTAGAATTAAACTGTCTGCCGGGCATAGGCGAGCCAAAGGCATAATAATCATTCGCGCTTACAACATCGGCAAGATAATAATCCACTAAACCATCTGGGGGAGCTACGCCTGTGGTGTTGTTTACATTATCCACTCCTAATTTGCGATCGGATACTACAGTAAGTACATTCCCTAAATGGTTCTCCTTTACATATAAAAAATCATCGGGTGCGCTTT
>CAYZTB010000101.1:0-3022 GCA_964481195.1 uncultured Bacteroidia bacterium
TCATCTCATTTACAGTATACAAAGAACTTGATCTCCTTTGTTTCTCAGCACAATTAGCGCGGACTGCGGCTACGGGGGGGTAGGATAAGCCCAGCTTACCAACTACTCTCCCACGCAGTGCACCTTCGCGGGTACAATACAAAATACAGCTTAGCGCGTACTGCGCTGTTTAAAACTAATATGCTGGTGAAATCCTACTGCTGACCGGAGATGAGGTCTTGTTTGAGGTCGCAAATTGCGACCTCAAACATTAGGTAAAAGTCAGTCTGTTTTTGTGCGGTGTGCGTGAAATCCTATCGCTTTTCTGGGCTTCGGATTTTCCGTCTTTTCAATCAACTCGTCAAGGTATTGGAAAACCAATTCAATATTTTTGGTGTTGTTTGCCGTCTTATGTTTTATTTCTTCTATCACCAGCCTCAATTCCGTATTGTCGGTCAGCACTTCCCGTAGCTTGACAAAAACGTCTATGATGTTAAAGCTGACGGCTACGGCTCTTTTACTTTTTAGCACGTTTGACAGTTGCAAAATACCGTGTTCCGTAAAAACCATAGGCAAATATCTTGCTCCGCCACGTCCTTGTTTTGAGGACGCAATTTGCGACCTCAAAAGGTCTAATTCCTTTTGCGTTAATTCAAACATATACTGCTGAGGGAAACGCTCTTTATTCCTTTTGACCTGTTCTTTCAGACGCTTCGTTGGGACTTGGTACAATTCCGCCAAATCGCTGTCAAGCATTACTTTCTGATTTCTGATAATGAAAATCTTATTGATGATGGTTTCATCGGGAATAACACTCAAGGAGGTTTTCTTGTTCATCGGTGTGATTGTTTGTCGGGCAAATTTATAATATCAAGTTCATTCCTTTTTGTAAAATCCTACTTGAAGGCTGGAAGCCTTGTTAAATCAGACGTAGCGAGGACGCTACGCCTAACAACTACACGCTACGCGCTGGCAGAGAAACTTTCTCAAAGCAGTTCCGATGCAATGGCTCAGCTAAAAAAAGTGATGTGGGAAGGCACTGAGAATTGGGATACGCTCCTTGTTGAGCGCGCGGAAATGAGCGGGCGACTTGTGCTTTCAGACTTTACGAAAAAGTATATAGAGAAATTCAAGAAAAGAGTTAAATAAATTTTCCTGGCGAAAATCCTACGCGCTAAGCAGGAGCTTTGCAACTACTCCCCCACGAAGCGGTCGAGGCGACACCTGCGCGCCTGCCTGCCGGCAAGGCAGGGGGTACAATACAAAATACAGCTTAGCGCGTATGGGGCTGGACAAAAAAAACAGAACGTTAATTTAATTACTCCGGATCTCCTTCAACTTCATGGTTGTTCTCAGCCCCAATCCTTTCGCTTAATAGTGTATTCGCAGAATCATCTTTAAATTCCAGTCGCAAAACTAATTCTCCGTTGTCATACACTTTCTTTATATGCACTCGCCCAGAGTCATAGTAAATAACTTTCTCTCCATCCCAAACCCCAGCAGTACGATGGAATTTCATATACAGTTTTCCATTTGGACGGTAAGCTAAGAATTCGCCATCCATCTTTCCGTTTTTAAATTGGCCGTACATATGTAAAGTATCTGAATCTACAAAATGTGCTAGCCCTTCTGCCAGCCCATTAATACAATAGTATTTGTACTCTTCTCTTCCATCGGGCATATAGCCAACTGATATTCCATGCCTTTTTCCATGAAGAAAAGTATCAATACTAGCAATTTTGCAATGGCTATCGAGTTGTATCCACCTGCCGGTTTGTATCCACCTGCCATTGAGCTTTTCCACTTCATCCCATTGATTTGATGACTTTTCCGCTATATCCATAGAATCGCACCTTGATTTTTGTCCGTATGCCGAACAAATCAAAAAAGAAAATAGCAGTATGTTAATTAATTTTTTCAAAATCTGCCGCCTGCGTATTGTATCTTATTGATCACTGAGTTATAAGGTATGTATTTAACTCCGAATTGCCGGGGAGCGTGCACGGTTATTTTCAATGAAAAATTATCAGCGGTTGCTCTTGTAAATCCTACCTTCACAAAAATCGCACCGGAAGTTTCCCGTGTTAATATGGCAGAAGTATAGCTGCCACCTGCCTGATTTGTAACAGTTGCATTAAATAGGGAGGTTGCTCCCTCGTTTGGAAGTCTATAATCTTGCTTTGGGGGATTCAAAATAGATACATCCAAAACATTCGTTATGCTCAAAGCATTAAAGTCAATCGAAACGCTGCTGCCCGGAGGGGCAAATGCACCTGTATTGAAAATCTGATTAGGAAGAATCAATGGATTATCAGGAGTAATCTCGGGCACTAATATGTCCCGCGCAGGAACATAACTAATAAGCGCCTTCAGACCACCCGAACCTGCTTTTTTCCCCTGTACAGATGTACCACCAGGCGCACCACCTTGCACAATTGTCCCATCAGGAAGTTGCGTATTTCCTTGTACTTTCAAAAGGAGTTTTTGATTATCTGATTCTAACTGGCCTATCAATGTGCGAATCTGGTCAGGTGTATCACCTTTATTCTCTGCATCCGTAATAGGTTTCACAATCTTTTCATTAAACTGACTAGTTACCTTTTCTTGTCTTTTTTCAGCACGTGTTTTTTTCTCTCCGTCAAGACCTTTGGGGTCTCCTATTAAAATAGGATTACCGTTAAATGTCGCATAAGGGCTTTCCCATGCTTTAACAACAGGATCTGTATTCCATCTTCTTAAAGTCCTTGCATCATATTCCCAGAACTCGGCTGTATAAGCCCCGTTAAATATCTCATCATCTTTCTCCTGTGTATTGTGTCCATAACGATAAGAATTAGAGTTAAAACTTCGGCCAGGCATCTGCATCCCGCCCGAGTACATGTCAGTTGCGCTGGTTACGTCTGCCAAGTAGTACGCAACTGTTCCGGGGGTGCTGGTGGATTCAACAGGAAGTTTACGATCTGACACCGTAGCGAGTACTGAGCCTAAATGGTTCTCCTTTACATATAAAAAATCATCGGGTGCGCTTTCTCCTATAGTCTCT
>CAYZTB010000102.1:0-2956 GCA_964481195.1 uncultured Bacteroidia bacterium
GAGTTATATCAACGTCTCTCCATTCGTATCCGTAGTAAGTATCTCGCTCATGTAGCCAAAGAAAGGCATCATTGCGCGGAATGTTTTAATCACTTCATCGGCACCTTTAGTGCCTACCATTACGCTATCTGGAATTTTTTTAGAGAGGAGAAATTGTTTGTAGCGAAGTAGGTCGGCCGCAGGATGATTCTTTTCAAATCCCTTAGGTACATTCACCAATTGTTCGCCTTGTAACTTTACAAAGTTGGAAACAAAGCCTTTGCTCTTCAATATTTTTCTAAGTCGGTTGGGATCCATAGCAATTTGCGAGCGTATTAGTTTTAGATCATCAGGTTCTGGTCCCCAGAAACCACCACCTACAAAACAATTTCCAGGCTCTATGTGAAAGTAATAGCTACCGCGCAATGCTTTGGTAGCTCTGGTTAAAGAACCACTAAAAGCAGTTTTGTAAGGAGATTTATCTTTTGAAAAACGCACATCCCTATAAATTCTAAAAACAGATTTTTTTCCTGATGGTGTTTCAATCTTATCCAACTTGTTCATCTTAGCAATGAGTACATCGGCAAAAGCCAGTACTGAGGCATACTTCTCCAAATACTCATCCTTGTGCTTATTAAACCATGGACGGTTATTGTTCTTCTTTAATTTTTTTAAGAAGGTGAAGAGGGTAGGGGACATTAGAGAGGAGGTTGAGGTAAATATTAAGGATTAGGATTAGGTTAAGGCTGAGGATACTCGTATTTGTCAGGAGTAGCAGATGTCTCAATTAGAACAACCAAACCAGATTTTTAATCTTGATTATCTTTTCTTTCTTGATGTTAGCACTTTATTCTTTTTTTGTGGCGGTAAAAAGTTTTTGCCAGTAACTACGCTTTTTCCTGTTTTTGATTCTAATTGTTTGCGAGTATTCTTGGCAATCTTTCGGCCTTTTTTACCTGTTTTCTTTGCACTCCGCTTTCCTGACAGTAATCGGTAAGTTTGTTGCGAGTTTCTTGTCCGGTCATGCGCTGCTGAATCCACTTTTCGCTTCGCCCCAGCTTTTGCCAGTTTTCTCGCGCTCTATCTAATCCTTGCTCCGGGTCCGCAATTTCCTGCATGCGTTCATATCCAACTTTCGCTAACCATTGTTTAAAGGGCTCTGCTTTAGGCGAGGGGATAGATTGGATTAAGCGTAGCAATTGCTCTGTGTCAGCTACGTCTGTTAATCTCATTTTCCCATCTGGGGCTTCCATTTTCAAAGCGTTACAATTTGTAACGGTTTCATTTCCTTCATCTTTTAACCTCTTTTTCATTACACGCCAGTATACCTGGGGATTGGGGCTATTAGTGAGAATAGCTATTGCATCCACAATGGCGAAATACCAGATTTCTTTTTCGGCATCCCAATGACTTCGTACTTTTTTTTCTTGAAATAATTTAATATTGCCCATTCCTAAAAGTGTTATAAATCAGAACTGTATTTTTATTTACCCAAACAACAGCCTAAACACATCTTCCACCTTTGCAACGGGAGTAACTTTAATGCCAAAGGATTTTGTGTTGAGACCTTTGAGATTATATTTAGAAACAAAGATTTCTTCAAAGCCTAGTTTTTCTGCTTCGGAGATTCTGCTTTCAATTCTGCTCACGGGACGGATTTCTCCGCTAAGTCCAACTTCGGCAGCAAAGCATTTCTTTTGAGAGATAGGAATATCTTCGCTGGAGCTGAGTGTTGCGCAGATAACGGCAAGGTCTATGGCAGGGTCTTCAACTTTTATTCCACCTGCAATATTTAAGAATACATCTTTTATTCCAAGCTTGAAGCCGCAGCGTTTTTCTAAAACTGCCAGCAGCATGGACAATCTCTTAGCATCAAATCCTGTTGCGGTGCGTTGGGGAGTTCCGTACACGGCACTGCTTACTAGCGTTTGTATTTCGATTAGCATTGGACGTGCACCTTCCATCATAGTTGCGATAGCTACTCCGCTGGTAGCTTCTTCGCGTGCGGTGATTAAAATTTCGGATGGGTTGCTTACTTCACGCAAACCTGCACCGGTCATTTCGTAAATGCCTAATTCGTTGGTAGAGCCAAATCTGTTTTTTAGCGTACGCAGCAGTCGGTAAATATGATGTCGGTCGCCTTCAAACTGCAAAACGGTATCTACCATATGTTCCAAAACTTTTGGGCCAGCCAGCATTCCATCTTTGGTAATGTGTCCGATTAAAAATACTGGAGTAGAGCTTTCCTTCGCGTAGCGTAATAATTCTGCTGTACATTCTCTAACTTGAGAAATGCTTCCGGGCGCTGAATCGATATGCGCGCTGTACATGGTTTGTATAGAATCTACAATGACCAAGTTGGGTTCCAGAATTTCTATCTGCTTAAAAATATTTTGTGTAGAAGTTTCGGAAAGTATGTAGCAGTCCACCCCATCCCCCGCCTTCCCCGAAGGGGAAGGAGCTTGCAAGCGATCCGCACGCATGCGTATTTGTTGCTCGCTTTCTTCGCCCGATACGTACAAGGTCTTAAGGTTCTTTTGTTGCAAGGCGACCTGTAGCATCAACGTAGACTTACCAATGCCGGGCTCACCTCCAAATAAAACTACAGAGCCAGGAACCACTCCGCCACCTAGCACACGGTTTAATTCTTTGTCGGGAAGCGTGATGCGGATCTCTCCGCTTTGTTCTATCTCCGCAATACGCAGAGGTTTGGTTGCTCTTTGCTTGCTGCTTCCAATTCCCTTTTTAATTTCTGCTCCTGCCTTTTGAACTACTTCTTCAACGTAAGTATTCCATTCATTGCAACTCGGACATTTACCAATCCACTTACCAGATTGCGCTCCGCAGTTTTGGCAAAAGAAAGTTGTTTTAGTTTTTTGAGTAATCATTGGCCCCTCCTAACCTCCCCAAAGGGGAGGAATTGTTTTTAATAATTAGTTATATGCGCACATTCTCCCTCCCTATGGGAGGGTTGGGG
>CAYZTB010000103.1:0-2744 GCA_964481195.1 uncultured Bacteroidia bacterium
CAACAGTGTTTGGAGCATCACCGAAGATAAAACCGGAAATCTCTGGTTCGGCACTGCTGAAGGGTTGAGCGTGCTATCGGTAAAGGATGTAGAGAAGTTATCTGAAAAAAAAAACAAAGTCAAGAGTGAAAATATAACTTTATTTAGAAACTACACCACAAAAAACGGATTGGCAAATGATTTTGTTACGCAGGTAAAAGAAGATAAACAAGGAAACATAATTATAGGAACAAATGAGGGCTTTACGGTTTTAAAAGACGGACTTAATTCCTTTAAGAGCGGAGCCATTGAAATTTACAACAACAAAACGGGCTATCCCGTAAAGGATGTAAATGCAGGCCAGGCAATGTTAATTGACAGCAAAGGAATTATCTGGGCAGGCACAGGCGATAATAAAACTGCATTGGTGCGCTTTGATTATTCGGCAGTAAATAAAAACACTAAGCCACTAACTCTATTCATACAATCGGTAAAAGTGAATGAAGAAAATATTTGCTGGTACAATATGGTACAGATAACGAATGGGAACGAATCTGCGAAAGAACAAAACGATACAAATAATTCGCACGATTCGCAATTTCGTAAATCTGTAAAAAATCTGTTATCTGTACCACAAGAAGATTCCCTTTCAATGCTCCTCGCCCAATTCAACGCCTTTGGCAAAACTGTTTCACAAGATGTATTAGATGAACAGGCAAAGAAATTCGGAGACATAAAGTTTGACGGCATTACAAAATGGTATCCTCTGCCTGAAAATCTTGTGCTGCCTTACAATCACAACAGTGTAACTTTTGATTTCATCGCCATAGAAACCGGCAGAAACTTTTTAGTGCGTTATCAATATATTTTAGAAGGATATGATAATGATTGGAGCCCCCTCACCGAAAAAACTTCTGCCACCTTCGGTAACATACGCGAAGGCACTTACACATTCAAATTAAAAGCCCGCAGCCCCGAACGCACACTGAGCGGAGCCGAAGTGTGGAGCGAGCCGATTACTTATACTTTCCGCGTTCTTCCGCCCTGGTTCAGGACCTGGTGGATGTACACGGTGTATGGTATTATGGTAATTGTGATAATTGTGGTAATTGTTTGGTGGAACGGCAGGCGATTAAGAGAGTATGCCCTAATGCTGAAAAAGAAAGTAGAGGAAGCCACTGCAGAAATAAGTGAGCAGAAAAAACACATAGAAGAACATCAAAAAGACATTATTGACAGCATCAATTATGCAAAACGCATACAGCGCGCACTCTTTCCGCACCGCAAAGATATACTGAAACAATTTCCGCAGTCGTTCGTGCTCTTCAAGCCAAAAGATATTGTGAGCGGAGATTTCTATTATGCCGCTCAAAAAGACAACCGCTTTTATCTGGCGGCATGCGACTGCACAGGGCACGGAGTGCCGGGCGCTTTTATGAGTTTGCTTAATATTTCCTTTTTGAATGAAGCCATCAATGGAGAAAAACTCATTCATCCGGATGAAATTTTTAATCACGTGCGCCAGCGCCTCATCGGCAGTATAGAAGGCGGGCAGGATGGAATGGATGGAATACTTGTTTGTTTTGAAAAAAGCAAAAATGAAATTTATTATGCAGGAGCAAACAATGCACCTATTCTTATTCAGGGCGGACAAATCATCCAGCTCGATGCGGATAAAATGCCTATCGGTGCAGGAGAAAAGAAAGATTCCTTCAAACTTCACACCATTGAACTCAATACTCAATACCCACTACTCAATACTACTTTGTATCTCTATACCGATGGCTATGCCGACCAGTTTGGCGGGCCCAAAGGAAAAAAATTCAAATACAAGCCGCTTAATGAAATGCTATTGGCAATCAGCGATAAACCATTAGCAGAACAAAAAACAATTCTTGAAAAAACTTTTGAGGATTGGAAAGGAAATCTGGAACAGGTTGACGATGTGTTAATAGTTGGTATTAGGATATAGAGAAAATGGAATGTACCTGTACAATGGTGGGAGGAAATCCCGATCGAGTCAATATGCTTTGATCTTGATGGAGGCCGGAGCGCCTCTCATCTTCGAGCATCGGGATTGATGATGTTTTAATAATTGGTGTACGGATTTGAAAACAAGCATTGAGATTTTACTCCCATAGAAGAGGTCAAGGCCAATAGTTGGGGAGTAATCTAAAATACCGATTTTCGGGTTTTAGATTATTTATGGATTACATCAAACATTTTCTACCTAAAGGCTTGCTGGATATAAAACGGCCTCGGAGAGGCCTGATATTTTTAGAAAGAATAAAATATACGATTTTAGTTGCCCCAGAGGGGCAAAACATCCCGATAGCTATCGGGACTATTAAAGTCATTTTTGGGATCAATTATTTCAAATTGAAATCGAAAAGATATTCTTCTTTAAATTCGATTTCATTTTCCAGTAAAAATTCTAAGTATTCTTCCTTGAAGGTTTTCTTTTCATGATATTCTTCCTGGTTTTTGATATAATTGAGAATCGTTGAAACGTCCTTTTTAGAAACTGTAAATGCCCCCGAATCCCTCTTGCCAATAAAATTTACCCCGCAGAATCTTTTTCTCATTAATGAATTTTGTAGAATGTTCTTTCATGTCTCGAATATTATCAGACAGGTTCATGTTGGGCTTGTCCCCGTAGCCCCGTAGCCGCGAAGCTGTAGTTTGTATTGTACCCGCGCAGTTGTACTGCGTGGGATAGTAGTAGGTAAGCTTGGCTTACCATTTAGTCTCCCGTTGTTTGGGAT
>CAYZTB010000104.1:0-2280 GCA_964481195.1 uncultured Bacteroidia bacterium
GAGAAAGCGCACCCGATGATTTTTTATATGTAAAGGAGAACCATTTAGGTAATGTTCTATCAGTGGTCTCCGATCGCAAATTAGGAGTGGATAATGTAAACAACACCACAGGCGTAGCTCCCCCAGATGGTTTAGTTGATTATTATTTAGCGGATGTTGTTTCCACAACCGATTATTACGCCTTTGGCTCGCCCATGCCCGGCAGACAGTTTAATTCTAACTCTTACCGCTACGGCTTTGGAAATCACGAAAAAGACGATGAGATAAGTGGAAGCGGAAACGCCTATGACTTTGAAGGATATGGCTATGACCCAAGAACACTTAGGAGGAAGGGGCCCGATCCAGATGCTAGTAGATACCCACAACAAAGCCCATACTCAACTTTTAACGGAAATCCTATGATTTTTGTTGACCACACAGGTAAAGGTGCTGAGTATTTTGTTCTTAATAATACGATTTACATAAGCGCAAAAATTTATTTATATCCTGCTGACAAGTCAACAGTTACAACAGCACAAATTCAGCAAGCAATTGATGGGATGAATTTCAATTCCAAGACCTTGGTTAGTGAGCAAGGAAAGCAGCCTTACAATGTGCAAATTAACATTGACGTGCAAGTTGTTACAAAAGAGCAGGCACAAAAACAATTTGAGGGTAACACGAAAAGTAGCACCAATTTTTTTGAAGTAAGAGAAACCTTACCTGCTATGTCGAATAGTGAGGTGGAGATTGGCGAAGGGGCAGCCGGTGATAACACTAAAATTAATCCAGGTTACAAAGGTAGTGGGTTAAATATTTCAGTATTAGGCTTAGATAAAGTAAGTGAAAACCCTGGAGTAATACTACATGCATGGGGGCATACCGTATTTGGTAATAATTATGGTTTTGAGAACGACAAAACCAAGAGCGATTTTAGTCATCCTCCTTCTGGGGCGGGCGATGTAGGTTTTATGAATAAAAGACCAATTGCTGGTATTGATATAGATGCGCTATCTCAAGCTACGAAGGGTAAATTAAATTTTGATAAAAATGGAAAATTAAATAATCAGGATAAGTCATTAGTTGGAGCAAAGGCATCTAGTTTAATAACTAATGAGCAAGCCACAACAATAAATAAATGAAAAATTACAGAGTAATATTTACACCTATTACTTTCCTTGTATTGCTAAATAATGTTTTATTTTCTCAGCCAAGAGAGAATCCCCCATTTGATATTTGCAAAAACTATCAAGATTATTATCTTAATACTTATGTTGATGAAGGCATTATCGCAAATGATATCAAAAAAAACCAACCAATAATCCAAAAGAATAAAATAAAATCTATTACAATTAAAACCGAACGTAACCTTATAGGGTCAGTTAATGACTATAATACGGAAACATATGGTTTTGACAAAAACGGATTGCTTTCTTTTCGAAAAGATTCTTCAATAATATTAAGAGAAGATGAGAAAGCAAGGGAGCAAAGTAAAGAAGTAGTATATAATTATGTTAATAATAAATTGTCTTCATACTGCGCAGATAGTACTGAGCATTATGATTTCAAATACGATAGCAAAGGTCGTGTATGTCAAATCACAAATAAGCATTTAAAAGATTATGTATTGCCATTGTGGGTAGATGGTCATTTGCGCGATGTAATAATCAAGGCAGATACAAATTATCTCATTAGTATTTTATATGATTATCGAAACAGAATAACTCAATATAAACAACTTAATATGGATACATTACAGGGGAAATCCTTTAACTATGATTATGTTTATAAAGATAGTGTTATGGAAGTATATAAAGACAATGTATTAGGAGAAAAAATAATTTTTGATAAAAAAGGACGAGTTGCTGAAAGAACAAATCTTGATACCATAGAGAATAAGGCATATCAACATGAGGTAATTAAATATATAGATGATTTTATATTGTCTTCCACACGGTTTTTAAATTCCAGTAAAATGGACGGTTTTAAAACTCATCATTTTCAAGATGGTCTTATTAGTAGTATTTCCTTTATTTATAATGATGATGAGTCGCATCAGTGGTTTTATGAATACAACAGCAATGGGCTAGTGCAAAAGATTTATATGTATAGAGTAGCCCTATCGGATGTTGTGTTTAAGACAGCTACATATACTTACTCTTATTGGTAGGTGGAATGGGTATTGGAAAGAAAGTATACATAAGCGCTAAAAGTGCACAAACAGAATAAAATAACAGAAAGCTTCGCCAGCTCGCGCGCGTTTATTTCAACGCGTGCAAATGGTTAGGCGTTTACAACGCT
>CAYZTB010000105.1:0-2201 GCA_964481195.1 uncultured Bacteroidia bacterium
GGGGGGCAGTTACGATGGAGGCTATGGCGCATTTGCTATTTGTATTACAAGCGGAACAACCGCAGGCTTAGTGAACGATGCCGCTTCGGGTGCTGTAGCCTTAACTAATTATGACTGTTATCCTCAGGATACAAGGGGCTGGGTGTTTTATACTACTGTTGGAGCTACCAATGCAAGCGAGCCTGCGCTACCGGCTTGCTGGACTTCAACGTTAACAGCAAACAAGACAATTTGGTTCAAGTTTACGGCTACTACTACCCAACAATTAGTTACAACCAATTGGTGGTGTTCACAAGTTGCTCGTGGTGCACCTGACAACCGAATGGCTGTTTATAGTTCTTCTAATAATTTATCTACCGGTGCGTTTACCTTAATTGGCTGTCTGGAAGATATCCGTAATACTACTTCAACACCTTCCTCTTCGTTATACGGTTTTGAAAATCCTTCCTTTGCTGGATTCTGGACTCATGAAGACCTGCAAACTGCTCTTACTGTTACCGGATTAACGATCGGCAACACTTATTTTATCAGGATTGATGCTGCGGATGGAATAGTATCGGTTTGTACAGAACCAAATACCATCTTAAATGATGACTGCGCCACAGCACTTAATGCCCCCCTAAATACGGTCATGCGAGTGAATACAACAGGCCTTGGCCCCTGGTCCAACATCAGTATTCCCGATTTGGGTTTCTCTTGCGGTACAGTTCAAAATATGATGTATTATTATTTTGATCCTGCTTTTACTGATTTATACTATATCAACCAATGGAGTCAACTTTGCGATATGAGTGTCGGCTCTCAGTTCATTGTTTGCAACGCAGGATTAAACTGCGCTACACTACAACAAGCTACAGTGGGTAATAACACGGGCAACATTATGATATGCAGTAACACCACCACAGGAAACCGTGCTTTAAGTGCCAACTTTACTGCTGGGCAACGATACTACATTATATGGGATGGCGGTTCTGGCGATGAATGTGATTTTTACTGGCAAATTACCAGATCGATTCCTGCCCCTCTTCCTGTTACGCTTTTAGATTTTTATGTAGGTTGTGAAAAAAGTAGCGTGAAAGCTGTTTGGACCACTGCTACTGAAACCAACAATGATTATTTTATCTTGGAACGTAGCAGCGATGGAATTAATTTTACTGAAGGAGACAAAGTGAAAGGTGCCGGCACCACAAGCACTCCACACACCTATTCTACCTATGACAATGAAATCGGAAAAACCATGTACTACAGGATCAAGCAGGTAGATTTTAACGGTGAGTTTACCTACTCAAAAACAGCTTCTGTTAACTGCAAAGCATCCAGGCTTGATGTAACAGCCATTGTGCCTGTACCATCCGATAATTATATCGATATCTATTACACCTTAGAAAAAGATGACAACATGCAATTTATGGTATATGATTTATTAGGCAACCAAGTGATTTTAGAAAGCGCTAGAGGGATTAAAGGAGGAAACCTACAACGCATTTCCTTAATAAACTTATCCGGTGGCATGTATCACATCACCGTAAGTAGTTCTACTGAAAGTTTCTCTGATAAGATTATCAAACAGTAAAGTTAAATTCGGAGTTAAATTATTACTCGATATTCGTCCTGACAGAGCCTACGCTGCGGGACTCGGATGAATAAATTATCGCAGCTTCTCTCCTGCCAACGGACAATCGTAATGCCTTCGTCCTAGCAGAGTCTCCGCCTCGGGACTCGGATGAATAAATTATCGCAAAGTCCTCTACAACCTCATCTTTGATGAAAAATAAAAAAGCCGAAATACTTTTTGAAAAAATTTCCCTAGGCATCAAGTCTGCCATCGCTTCGCTATACGAGCAGGCAAAAAAAATAATTGGGAGCTTGTAATATCTGAAAACGGCAAAGTAAAAAAGATTAAACCCGCCTAAGCTAATTCCTCTCAAATACATCCTCATCCATCTTAAGGAGACTGTTTTTGAGTTTTGGTCGATAAAACACACCAGTAATTGCGATAAAAATGAAGAAACATTTACTCATGTTTTTTTCTTTTCTTTTTTTCTCGGCAGGGAGTAATTTTCTTTTTTCTCAAACTCGAGGCGAAAAAATTGGTCGACAAATTATGTGCTCTTGTCGAATTTTTTAGCCCGCTGGTCGAAATCTTGCTTTTTGCTATTGTTATGTACTATAAATAAACATATATTTGTTTTATTATTCAT
>CAYZTB010000106.1:0-2148 GCA_964481195.1 uncultured Bacteroidia bacterium
ATTCTAACGATTAAATTTTATATGTGAATATTATCAAAAAAAATAGTTTACGAATTTACTAATCTAGGTTAAAATGACACATTTTATGTTTAAGTAGCAAGAATGAGAACTAGATAAATCTTTTATCTTTGCCTCCCTTTCAAATAGTAAAAAAAACAATATCATGTCATCTACACAAGACTTAGGAGTAGGAACCGTTATCAAACACAATAGCGATCTTTGCCAAATTACTGAACTACAACACAGAACGCCAGGAAACAAGCGTGCTTTTGTACAAGTTAGGATGCGCAACCTACGCACCGGAAAAACGCTAGACCACCGTTACAGAGCTGGAGAGGCGGTAGAAATTGCTAGATTAGAATATAAGCAAATGCAATATTTATATCCCGAAGGAGAAACATTGGTATGCATGGATACCGAAACATTTGAGCAAATTTATGTTCCAAAACTTTTATTTGGCGATGCAACTAAGTTTTTAAAAGAAAATATGGAAGTGAAAATAGGTATTGAAAGCGACATTCCTGTTTATGCTGAACCTCCAACATTTGTGGATGTAGTAATTACCTATACCGAACCAGGCGTAAAAGGAAACACCGCTACAAACGCCATGAAGCCGGCTACTGTTGAAACCGGTGCTACTGTTAACGTTCCATTATTTGTGAATCAGGGCGAAAAAATTCGAATTGATACACGTACAAACGAATATGTGGAACGAGTAAAAGAATAATCCTACACTTTGGATTACTATTCACATCATTTAATTTCTATTTTTTAAGATCATGTCTCAGCCCTGGACGATAGTCCTTATCATGCTTGTCTTTTCCGCCTTTTTTTCCGGACTAGAAACTGCTTTTCTTACTGCAAACAGACTTCGGATTGAGCTTTTAAGCAAGCGCAACGTTTTTCCCGCTCCGCTATTATCTTTTTTTATAAAAAACTCTACTCATTACATCAGCACCATGCTAGTGGGAAATTGTATTTCTCTGGTTGTGTTCAGTATTTTTATGTCAAAGATTGTTGCACCTTACCTATCAGCTTACATCAACTCTCCCATCGCTATTCTGCTATTAACAACTTTCGTTTCGACAATATTTATTCTTGTTACTGCTGAATTTTTACCAAAAAATCTTTTTCGAATAAATCCAAACCGAATATTAACTGCATTTGCAATTCCACTTGTATTAGTATATTTTTCGCTATATCCGATTGTCTTTATCACGAATAAACTGGCTAGACTTTTCTTACGTTTCTTTTTGGGCACAGTGTTTCCTCAAAATGAAATCTCGTTTGGGAGAATTGACTTAGTACATTATATTTATGAAAACACTTCCACCGCAGTTCAAAGACAGGAATTAGAAAATGAAGTGAAAATTTTTAAGCGCGCCCTTGGTTTTTCCAAGGTCAAAGCTCGCGATTGTATGATTCCAAGAACCGAAATTGCTGCCATCAGCGTTGATGAATCGCCAGATAATCTTAGGAAAATGTTCATCGATACGCGCCTGTCAAAAATTATGATTTACAGAGGAGGCGTAGATAACATCATTGGATATACACACTCATCGGAAATTTTCAAGAAACCAGATACAATCATTTCTATTTTGCTCCCTGTTTTGATTGTTCCCGAATCTATGCCGGCCAATGAGGTGTTAACCTTATTCATTCAACAGCATAAAAGCGTAGCCCTCATTGTGGATGAATTTGGAGGTACTGCCGGCATGCTTACCATGGAAGATGTTATTGAAGAGATTTTTGGAGAGATAGAAGATGAGCACGACAAAGAAGAAATGGTAGAGCAAAAAATTAATAAAGATGAATTTGTTTTTTCCGGAAGACTAGAGATTGACTACTTAAATGAAAAACATAAATTAACACTTCCCGTTTCGGAAGAGTATACAACCCTAGCCGGTCTTATTTTACACATTCGCCAGCATTTTCCAAAGCAGAACGAGGTGATTATCAAAAGCCCCTACTACTTCAAAATACTTTCCACCACAGATACCACCATCGATCAAATACAACTAAAAATTATTGGATAATTTATTTTTAGAACTTGGCTCTATCTCTATACGAGAATTCAATATTTGTATATTCGCCAAATAAAATCGCAGCAGCAATAATCATGAAAGTTTTAAAGTTTGGAGGCACCTC
>CAYZTB010000107.1:0-2136 GCA_964481195.1 uncultured Bacteroidia bacterium
ATTTCTCCATCCTGTACCTACATAGCCTTTACAGCCGATAGAAAAACCTACGGCTAATTCACGCTTACCTCCTGCAAAGCTAGCAACCTGTGACCATGTATTACTAAATGGATCATATTTCCACCAATCCGAAACTGCTGCAAACCCCGTTCCAAAAGTGCCCAACCCTAAATATCCATAGCTGCCAATTGAAAAACCGGTAGATTCATATCTTAATCCATTGCCTGAAATGCCATTAAAATTCGCCTTTTGAGTCCAAGCATTTGTGGCCTGATTCCATTCCCAAAAATCAGAATAGAAAGACGCTCCACCACCTGTCCCCACATAACCCTTGGTTCCAATGGAAAAACCAACTGAATAGGCCCGGGCCGCTCCAGGGAAATTTGATTTCTGAAGCCAACTGTTCGTGGCCTGGTTCCACTCGTAGAAATCCTGAAAAAATATGAAGGAAGTATTATTTCCTGTTCCAATATATCCTTTGCTTCCAATGGAAAAACCTACAGCAAAATGCCGGCTGCTTCCAGGAAAATTCGCCTTTTGAGTCCATACATTTGAACTTTGATCCCACTCCCAGAAATCATTTGAACTATTTCCTGAAGCATCAAGCCCTGTTCCTACATATCCTTTAAGGCCTATAGAAAAACCTACAGCCCCGTATCTGTCAAGTCCTGAAAAATTTGCCTTTTGAGTCCACGCATCTGTGGCTTGGTCCCACTCCCAGAAATCATCCGGATTAATACCTGAAGCTGTTCCTATATACCCTTTGTTTCCAATAGAAAACCCAACTGCTCCATATCGTGGCACACCACCTAAGTTTGTCTTTTGCGTCCAAACACCTTGCGAATAAGAAGGTATAGAAATGCAAAAAAGGATTAAAAATAGAATTCCTAAAAAATAAATAAGATAATTATTCCTCCTAAGGATAGTCATTTCATCACTGGCGTCCTAAACATTGAAATAAATTTTAGTTAGTTTCATAACTGAAAATGTGTTTTTTTTATTTAAACGATTTGAATTCAGTCTTAGCAAAAAACATAGGATTTTAGCGAAAAAATGAATTTTTAATTTTTGTTTAGGACGATAGTGTCATTTCATATAAACATTTACATCTCAAATGTATGATTTTTTATCAACTTCCCATATTGTCACAAATTTTAAAAAATCACTCCCCATTCTCTAAAAAATTATTTTCTAAAGATTGGGGAGTGATAATAATTAATCTACCATTACACGTTTGGTTACTACTACTTGATTATTTTTCGAAATGATCTTTAAAATATACAGACCCTTTGATAATGCTGCCACATTAATATATTCATTATCAGTAAAAGAGGATTGCACCTTTTTTACAAGTGCTCCATTTATATTATAAATCTCAATTTCTGCATTGTCTTCTTTCTCCTTAAATTGAACTAAAATTACACCTCCCCAGGAATATGCCTGTACATTATTTTCGGATTCCTCTGATTCAGCACCACCAATTCTTCCACAGCAACTTCCTGTAAAGCTGAAAGTAACAGTTACGATATCTGTCTTTGTTGCACAATTAGGACCTGAAGTAGTTAAAGTGTAGGTTGTAGAACCAGGTCCAGTACAAGAAGATACCGTTGGTTTAGCGCAATTGGTACAGGATAACCCTGCTGCAGGGGCCCAGCTATAAGTACTTGGGCAGTAAGTTGCAGGAGTTGCACACCATGTTCCATCACATGGAGAACGACCAATAGTTGTACTCCCTCCACATGAAGTTATTGTTTTGTCAGCACCAGCATCGGCACAACATACATTTGGAGTACTCGCATTTGCATTGGTCACTACCATTTCAAACCCAGTTGTAGCAGTTTTCTGTTTTACTTTTTCATTGCCTTTATTTCCGGCCCATACATTTGTGCAGGTAATAATCAGTGTCATAAGGCAGCTTGTGATGATAAATAATTTTTTCATTTTTTTGATTTTAAAGTGTGTATAATAAAAATTTGTAGTACCCTAATAACGATCAGAACACTGATCCACATGTATCCACCTTGTAGATACATAGTTGATTTTTTTTGAATAGTGTGCCATTTTCTATTTTGTTTATATGCTTTCTCCCCTTGCTGGCAAGACGGAAGGGATACTACTTAACTCTTATGGGTTAGT
>CAYZTB010000108.1:0-2050 GCA_964481195.1 uncultured Bacteroidia bacterium
TTATAAAAATATGGCATGCTGGCTGTGCAACTGGCGAAGAAGCTTATTCAATGGCAATTATTTTGCAGGAAGAAGGATTGTATGACCGAACAACAATTTATGCTACTGATTTTAATCAGCAGGCATTAAACAGAGCAAAAGAGGGTGTTTTTTCGAATTCATTGATGAAGGAATATACTACCAATTATCAACTGTCGGGAGGTAAAGAATCTTTTTCAGATTACTATACTTCCAGTTATGATAACGTTATCATGAATCAATCGTTGAAAAAAAATATTGTATGGGCGAATCATAATTTGGTTACCGATAGTGTATTCGCAGAGGTACACCTCATATTATGCAGAAACGTACTCATTTATTTTGATAACAGTTTGCAAAATAAGGTACAAAAACTTTTTTATGAAAGCCTTATAAATGGTGGGATTTTATGTTTGGGTAATAAAGAAGGTTTACGCTTTACCGACTTTTTTGAAAAATATACTGAGTTGGATAAAAAGCAGCGAATATTTAAAAAGAAATATTAAAAAATGCAATACCAGGCAATTGTAATTGGGGTTTCTTCTGGTGGCATGACTGCTTTGAAATTTATTTTCTCAGCATTGCCTGCCGGTTTTAGCATACCAATTATTATAGTGCAGCACATCAGCGCGCATTCAGATAACGGTTGGATCAACCTGTTAAATGACAAAAGCAAGCTTACTGTAAAAGAAGCGGATGAAAAAGAGAAAATTGCCAACGGAAATGCTTATATCGCCCCCGCTAATTATCATTTGCTGATTGAAAAGGATAAAACCTTTTCGCTTACAATTGATGAACGAGTAAATTTTGCAAGACCATCCATTGATGTATTGTTTGAATCGGCTGCCGAAGCATACAAAGACAAATTGATTGGTATCGTTCTTACAGGTTCTAATAGTGATGGAGCAAAAGGGATAAAGCGAGTAAAAGAATATGGAGGATTGGCAATTGTTCAAGATCCGGAAACAGCTGAATCTCCTACGATGCCTGCATCAGCAATTGCGGCATGTCAACCAGATTATATTTTATCCTTAGAGAAAATAGTACTGTTACTCATAAAAATCACTCAATTAAATAAATAATAAAATAGATATGACACTTAGCAAAAAAATATTAACTGGCTTTATAGCTTGCGCTGTGATACTTTTCGGAGTTGCATTTTTCTCATATAAAAACAGCGAAAAATTTATTGCTTCCAATACTTTGGTAGATCAAACCAACAAGGTGTTGTATGAATTCAGCCAAATTCTAACCAATATCACTGATGCAGAGACAGGCAGTCGCGGGTATATCATTACAGGCGATGACGCTCATTTGGAACATTTTATAAATGCTGAAAGTACTATTGGTGAACATCTTATTAAAGTAAAGGAGTTAACACAAGACAATACTATTCAGCAAAAAATTAAGGAACTTGAAAAAGAAATAAAAATACGTTTCACTCATTTAAAAAGCGGCATTGTTATTCGCAAAGAGGGATTTGAAAAGGCAAGGGAATTTGTTGTCTCTGGAGCAGGAAAAGAATCACAAGATAGAATACGAGAAATAATTGGTAGTATACAGAAAATAGAACTTACATTACTTGCCGAAAGAAAGCAAGCCAGTGAGGAGGATGCCAACAATTTTAACGTGGTTTTTGTCATTTTAATGGGCGTCATCATTATAGTTCTTATTGTTGTTTATAGCATAGTTACTGCAAATTTAAGAACACTTAAAAGAGCTGAAGCGGAAACTGCCGGTAAAAACTGGCTACTTACAGGTAACACGGAGCTTAACGAAAAATTAATTGGAGATAAAAGTTTAGAAGAGCTGGCAAATAATACCATTAGTTTTTTATGCACTTATTTAAAAGCACAAATTGGAGCAGTTTATTTGTTTAATAATAAAGAAAATGCATTGATATTAAACGGACGATATGCCTTTTCATCCTCTGCCGATACTAAAGAAAAATTTATGCTGAATGAAGGATTGATTGGTCAGGCAGCTCACGAACAAAAACAAATTTCGATAACAGATATAGCAGAAGAACATA
>CAYZTB010000109.1:0-1896 GCA_964481195.1 uncultured Bacteroidia bacterium
TAAATGCACGGCAAATTGTAAATGAAAAAAAAGCTGAACAGTTGATACTTCTTGCAATGGAAGATATTACTGACAGGGTGAATTCAGAAAAACAAATTCAAGAAAATGCTGAGGAACAAAGAATATTAGCAAGTCAATTAAAACTTGCAACTGATTCAGCCAACGTGGGCACTTGGTCTTTAAACGTTGTTTCATCAGAATTGGAATGGTCTAACATCCATAACATAATGTGGGGATATGATGAACATCGTGAAAACCTGACTTATGAAGACTGGCATAAAGTAATTGTTCCGGAGGATAAAGAATTGGCTTTTAAAAAAGTAGAAGAATCAAAGGTTAATCATAACATTTATGAAGTGGATTACCGAATTAAGCGTGCAAATGATGGGGCTATTGTTTGGATAAAATCAACCGGGCAGTATTATTATGATGAATTTGGCGTAGCATATATGCTTACCGGTATTAGTATTGACATTACCGAATCAAAAGAGGCAGAGCAAAACCTGCTGAAAGTTTTGGATGAGTTAAATAATAAAAATAAAATAATTGAAGCAAGCGAAAAGCGTTTTAGCAATATCCTGTCGCAATCGCTGCTGGCAATTGCCATTTTAAAAGGATCTGAAATGGTAGTGTCTTTTGCCAATGAACCAATAATAGATATTTGGGGAAAAGGAAAAGATATAATCGGCAAGCCACTGCTTGAAGTGCTACCCGAAATAAAAGACCAGCCGATTCCAAAACTGCTTGATGATGTTTATACTACCGGAGTGCCTTTTATATCACCCGAAATAAAAGCCATTCTCAATCGCTACGGAAAAATGGAAGATGTTTATTTCAATTTAGTGTTTCAACCTTACCGGGATGTGGATGATACCATTACCGGTATCACCATTCTGGCAACGGAGATAACGAATTATGTGCTGGCAAAAAAACAAATTGAAGAAAATGCAGTGTTGGCTATAACTACAAGACAAATTGCAGAAGAAGCCAAAACCAGAGCTGAAAAGGCTACAGTAATAGCAGAACATGCTGTAATGGCAAAACAGCAATTTTTATCAAATATGAGCCATGAAATCCGCACACCAATGAATGCGATTATTGGTTTTACAAAAGTGCTGATGAAAACAGATTTGTCGGAAAAACAAAAAGAATATTTACAAGCTATAAATACAAGCGGAAATACCTTAATCGTTCTTATTAACGACATACTTGATCTGGCAAAAGTAGATTCCGGGAAAATGATGTTTATAGACTTGCCTTTTAAATTAGGACACTCAATAAATACCATCCTTCATTTGTTTGAAACACAAATTCAGGAAAAGAATTTAGAATTAGTAAAGGAGTACGATTCAGGAATTCCCGAAGTAGTGCTTGGTGATTCTGTTCGTTTGCATCAAATACTGATTAACCTTTTGAGCAATGCAATAAAGTTTACTGCAAAAGGCAAAATAACTGTAAGCGTTAAATTACTAAGCGAGGACAAAGAAAAAGTAACGCTTGAAATTAAAGTTACCGATACAGGAATTGGAATTCCGCAAAATAAAATTGAAGCTATTTTTGAAAACTTTGAACAAGCACACATAATCACCTCTAGTGTATATGGAGGCACGGGCTTAGGCCTTGCCATCGTTAAACAATTGGTAGAAAAACAGGGTGGAACTATTTCAGTAAAAAGTAAAGTTGATGAAGGTTCAACTTTTAGTTTTATATTAAATTTCCAAAAAACAGGTGAAGGTGAATGTGAATGTGAAGGTGAAGGTGAAGGTGAATGTACGCAAAATATAAACATAAAAGTATTGGTGGTTGAAGATATTAAACTCAATCAATTATTGATGAGAACAATATTGGATGATTTCAAATTCGCATGGGATATTGCAGACAACGGAAAAATAGCTA
>CAYZTB010000110.1:0-1885 GCA_964481195.1 uncultured Bacteroidia bacterium
AGCCGTAGGTTTTTCTATCGGCTGTAAAGGCTATGTAGGTACAGGATGGAGAAATGACAGCAGTGCAACAGTTCAAAATGATTTTTGGGAATACGACCCTGGCAGCTTTGCCAATATTGTTGCTAACGCTGCAAGCAGTGCGCAAACACTTTGCGCAGGACAAACTGCAACGCTCACAGCTTGCTGCGGTGTAAATTATTTATGGAGCAATGGCTCCACAAGCAACCCTGCTGTTGTTACAGTAATCGGCACCACCACGTATTCTGTTATTGCAAGCGATGTGTGCGATAGCGATACAGCAGCTGTTACCGTTACCGTTATCCCTCTGCCCACAGCAGCTCTTGCCGGAACATCCACGCTCTGTCAGGGATTAAGCACAACCCTTACTGCTTCAGGCGGTAATAGTTATTTATGGAATAACGGTTCAACAAACAATTCAGTAGTAATTTCTCCACCTGCAACAGCTACATACTCAGTTATTGTCACTGGAGTTTGCGGTAACGATACGGCATCTGTATTAATTACTGTTTTCCCTATTCCCAATGCTGTATTTAGTACCCAGAACACCATTGATACTTGCAGTTCACAGGCATTTATTCAGCTTACAAATAATTCTGCAGGAGCAAATGCATGGCAATGGGATATTGATAATGACGGCATGATGGATTATACTTCACAAAATCCATCTTATACAGTTTCCCTTCCGGTAAATTATTTAATAACGCTTATTGCAAGTAATGTTTTTGGGTGTACCGATACTGTAAAACAAAGCGTGAACATCCCGGCTGTTCCGCTTCCTCCCTTATACATCCCCAATGCATTTTCACCCAATGGGGATAATGAGAATGATAAATTATATGTTTACGGTAAATGCATTAAGCAGATGACATTAATTATTTATGATAGATGGGGAGGAAAAGTATTTGAAACCCATGATCAAAAAATAGGATGGGAAGGTATTTATATTGAGGCAAAAGAGAACTCAGCTGTGTTCACCTATTATCTGGAAGCAATACTTTATTCGGGTGATGTTGTAAGAAAAAAAGGGAATGTGTCGTTGATGAGGTAAGCTTATTTAATTACTGAGATTAGAAACGTAACGAAGAAAATTATTGTTCAACAGTAATTAAGTGGCGAGCTGCGTAGTTTTTTTTTTGGTAACATTTTTTCGAGCATCCATTTGTGAAAGGGTATTAATTCTGAGGAAAGAACTTGCCAGCCATACTCTTTGTCAATGCCTTCTAGTTTTTCTAGCATGGCGTAGATTTTGCTAGGGAGAGAAGAAAAATCAAAACCCTGTTTTTCAAATTGAAAGAGGGTGCGGGTAATTATTTTTTGCCGGGAAGAAAACAGGGCACTATTTTTATTATCGTGCATAAAATGATATAACGAGCTTATCAATGAACTCGCCTGATCAGCTTTTCCAAGCTCTAAGTTTGTCAGTATTTCTAATAGCCTACGAGAAAATTCCCACCCTTCTTTGTCCGCCTTAATTTTTGCTTTAAAACTTATTATAGAAAGTACCTCAGTGAAATTACCAAGCATAAATTTTGAACATGCCCTCATGAAATTAAATTTTTCGAATCTAAAGTCGCCCACTGACCTTTGATTTACATGACGCATTAATTCGGTAACACATTTTGCTGCTTCCACATACAACTTTCCGTAGAATAAGGAATAAAACTCGTATTGTTTTGAAATAGCGTAATTATAATGACCGACAGGAAAATTTTTCACAGACACACGAGAATGCGCAAGCGCTTTACTAAAATTTCCCATATTCAATTCGCAAATGGCTAATATGTCGTATGCAATTCCCAATCTTTGTTTTTTGTAGATAGATTTATTTTTTTTAATAATAGTTAAAAGTTTGCGGGTTTTATTT
>CAYZTB010000111.1:0-1764 GCA_964481195.1 uncultured Bacteroidia bacterium
AGGGAAGTAATAAAGAAGGTGCATTCCAACCTACAGTACTATTGTTCAGGAACTGACAAGCATTTAATGAAACTCCCTGGCCAACAGAATACAGTCCGGTAGTACAAAACCGAAAAGTACTGTTGGTAATTGTAAGAGAGGCAACTCCTGATGGCACTTTAAAAATTCCGTACTTGCCATACTCAAAGGTGCAGTTGTTAATGGAAACCCCTACCTGCCCATAAATATGGACACCTCTATGGTTATTAAAACTCCCTGATATTGAAGTGATTTTTACATTATTTAATGTAAGTGCGCGGCCAACAGTAAGGCGGGAGTTATTTGCAAGTGCAACCAAACCATTTGTAATGGAGAATAAAGTTATGCCGCTGGCAGATAGACTTCCTGCGTATATGCTCTCTTGAGTTATTTCTAAAACTTTATCTGTCGAGCCAGTACCTGTAAGAATAATTTGTGAATTTGCTCCGGCTATAATGTTATTGCTCTTAGGAAGTAGCGGAGAACTGAATTTTATGTAGCCGTTGCCTTGTGGATACAGATTAGGCAGAAGCGACAGCGTTGAATTGGCAACAAGATTCAGAGTTCCTTTGATATCAAGTACGGTGTTTACTCCATTAAGCGTTATAATTCCGTTATCATGTATGAGCGTTCCTCCTTGGTCAACTAAAAATGTGGCATTATCGTAGAGTATTATTTCTGACCCATTTTGCATTTTGAGAGTTGCTCCAGGCATTACATGAATTTTTGAATTGCAGGGCATAGATATTTTACATGCGACATCAAGCGTAAATCCTGGCTGGATAATTAAATCAGAATAAAGACGAATATCAAAATCCCATAATTCATTCTGCGAAATAATAATTGGCTGTGACGGAGTGTAAGTGCAGCGATCCACGTATTTTCGAATTGTTTTAAGCGCTAAGCCCTTATGTAATTCGCCCATTTGCATCGGTGAAATATAATGCTGATCCTTATTGCCTCCAATAAAATTGTTTGTCGCTCTATCTCCGCTAATTGCGTGTGCTTCATCTCCCCATGCAAAAGCATGAGGTGCAGTTCCCGGAAATATTGGACCGTATATGTCAGAATACCAATGCCCGAGAGATTGCATTCCTGTCACGCTACAAGCGCAACCACCACCATAGTAGGTATGGCAGAGACCAAAATTATGTGCTAACTCATGCCTCATAATTACATTTTTACCCCAAATGTTTCCGTTGCCTGTTGGCCCACCAGATGCTAAGTATTCAGTATAAGCACCATAAATAAACTGAAACATATCTCCACCATCGCCTAAACCGGGCAATGACGCGCACCCTGAAACAGTACCGCAATTCCCTTGCGTAAAAAATACATTTAAATAATTTCTTCTTGAAGGGTCTGCTTGCAGACCGGTTCCATAAACGGCATTTTGAACAAGAGATACATCATTTTTTGTACAGCCTGCAGTTCCACATTCAGCGGTATTTAGGGCATTGCCGGTGTAAAAGAATATTCTTCCATTGCAGAAGTTTCTAAGGCGGTTGTTACAATAAAAAACAAAAAAGGTCATGGAAGCGGATATATCATTTCAAAGGAGGGGTTTATAATTACTAACTATCACGTAGCGGGGGACTCTGCCTCGAAATTGGAAATTTTGTTTGAAGATGGCAGCAAAGATACGGGCACTGTAATAAGAATAAACCCTATGTATGATTTAGCGCTTGTACAAATAAAACCCGCAAACTTTTAACTATTATTAAAAAAAATAAATCTATCTACAAA
>CAYZTB010000112.1:0-1710 GCA_964481195.1 uncultured Bacteroidia bacterium
AGAGTAATGGTATAACAAGTATCAAGGTCAGGATTGCAAATCCTGACGAGCCGGGGGTCAACGATGTTAATGTGGTCTGAGCAGTTTGGATGTCTTTCTCCAGGGAGGATTTGATGGCCTCCAGCTTCTTGATATCATTATTCAATTCTTCTTCGCTCATTTGGATTATTCGTTAAAGAGGGATGCCGTGATTTTGATGGAACCTATGTAACAATACTTTTTGTACAGGGCGTAGGCACAGCCGTACGCCCAACAAATACAAACTACGCTCATCTGAGCTCATTGTGGCTACACTCATCGAGGATACTTTCCATAACAAATTGCATAAAAATTTGCAATACTGTCTCTGTCTTTAAAACCCGGTTGCCCACCAGCATCTCCCTCTTGAAAATTCATATGCACCTTTTCAATATCTTTAGCTTCAAGAAAAGTAAAAACCAAGGAGGCTGTATACCAATTGGCGCCCGTAGTACCTATTCGCTGAGTAAAATATTCACCGTTTATTAAAGAAATATAGATAGTTTTATTATTAATACTATCCATTTGTATTTTTACTGAATACTGATAACCAGCGTAAAAGCTATTAAATTTAGATACAAAATCCGAAGCATTACCATTTCGTAAGAAATCAGTGCTGTCTCCTCTTACCAAAACATCTTTACCTTTGTTGGAGTATACATTCCACACCGCTCTTTCGTTATGAAATTTTGCACATACATCCTTTAAACTATCTGGATTTCCATATACAATACTATCACTTGGGGTATCAGTAATGTTCTTATGAGTTGATTTAGTTTCAGAACAACAAACCAACACCAATAATGTGATGAAGGCAATAAATATATTATTCATAATAGTATAACATTATTAGCTTATTAATCCTGCCAGATATATGACCGCACAGAAGGTGCTGGTAGTGGTGGTATGTCAAGTTTTTTGACTGCATTTGGATATGCTGTTTTGAAAATAGCTTCCGCTATCGAATTCCCAATATTTTTAAGATAATTGGGGTTGTTAAGCAAGTCCTCCTGCTTTGGGTTTGTAATAAATCCAACTTCCACAAGTACAGCTCCAGTACTAGCATTTTGATTTCTGAGAACTGAAAGATTTTGCTCAGCATTATCAGCATTACTATATATACCCTGTTTAGTTTGAACAACTCCATTAAATGCATTTGCAATATTAGTTTGTAAAGTTTTAGACACGTCATTAGCCCCAGGTTGAGTGATAACAGAAACATAATCAGCTTCTGGGTCTGGAGCAGAATTAACGTGAACGGAAACAAAAAGGTCTGCTTGGGCAGCTTTAGAAATATCAGCACGCTCCTTGAGACTGGGAAATACATCTTCAGTTCTTGTGTTAGTCACGTTGGTTTTTGCATCAATATACTCTGTATTTAACACTTTTAATCTATCATTAATTGCATTTGCTATTTCTAAGACTATATCCGCTTCATCTTTCTTTCCTGTTCTTTTCTCAGTGCCTGGGTCTTTTCCTCCATGCCCAGGGTCAACTACTACATTTTTAGTATTAGCTGGGTCATCGGTATTTCCTTTTACATCATTGTTCCTTACAGGATTATTACTAAAAGCTGCATAAGGGCTTTCCCACGCTTTTACTATTGGGTCTCTATTCCATCTTCTTAAACTCCTTGAATCATATTCCCAGAACTCGGCTGTATAAGCCCCGTTAAATATCTCATCATCTTTC
>CAYZTB010000113.1:0-1614 GCA_964481195.1 uncultured Bacteroidia bacterium
GGATACTATTTAATTCCCTCTGCCGATTTATTAGCTGAAGTGGGAGTTGCAATGCGGCAGGAAAAAAATAGCCTAAATGCCAATTCCTCCAACTTTGTATTTATTGGTCTTCGCACAGCAATTTTCAACAAGTACAACGACTTTTAAGCACTTCGTTTTCATAGTAACAAGTTTTGTATATTCGCCATGAAAATCAACTTTTTGTGCAAGACAAAACTGCAACTTCTATTTCAAATTCAGCTATTCAGCCAAGCAAGTTAGCAGATTACGCAGCTTTTATCAAATTACGCTTAGCCAGCTTAGTTGTTTTCTCAGCAGTAATAGGTTTTTTAGTTATTGCTAAAGGAGATATAAATTGGGTTAAGGTAGCTTGGCTAACCCTTGCAGGATTTTTAGTTACTGGCTCGGCAAATGGCTTTAATCAAATAATCGAAAGGGCTTATGATAAAATAATGGATCGCACTTCCATGCGCCCACTCCCACAGGGAAGAATGAGCGTTTCCGAATCTGTTATTCTTGCTTCTACGATAGGAGCAATAGGTCTAGTTATTTTATGGATATTCTTAAATCCGCTTAGCAGTTTACTTAGCGCACTATCAATCCTTTTATATGTTGGGGCGTACACCCCTTTAAAGAGAGTTAGCGCTTTAGCAGTATTAGTTGGTGCATTTCCAGGCGCATTTCCTCCTCTTTTAGGTGCAATTGCTGCTACTTCGGATTTTGGTCATGTTCCCTACGAAGGCCTTGTTTTGTTTGCTATCCAATTTGTTTGGCAGTTTCCTCACTTTTGGGCTATCGCTTGGGTAATGGACGATGATTACAAAAAAGCAGGATTCAGACTTCTTCCATCCGGAGAGCGAAATAAAGCTAGCGCCTTTCAAATTCTTATTTATACCCTATTTCTGCTGTTAATTAGTATGGTGCCTGTCTATTTTGGAATAACTAAATCTATAGTTGCAACAGTTGTAATACTTGTTTGTGGTTTATTTTTCTTTTACCAAGCAATTAAACTTTACAGAGATTGTACTATTAAATCAGCGCGCGAAGTAATGTTTGGTTCATTTGCATATTTACCTTTAATTCAGTTGGCAATTTTATTTGGATAACATTATGAATATTTCAGCAGAAGAAAAACTTAGTATCCGCCACCGATCAGCTAAACCCATGTTGTGGCTTGGCATCCTCTCCATTTGTATGATATTTGGAGGGCTTACAAGTGCCTATTTAGTTAGAAGCGGAGACCCGGGATGGTTAACTTTTCAGCTTCCAAGCACTTTTCTAATCAGTACGATCATTATCATTTCCAGTAGTCTAACCTTGCTTTTTGCTTATCTGTCAGCTAAAAAAGACAATTTTTTAGGTGTAAAAATTGGCATGACCGCAACGCTTATTTTAGGTATTGCTTTTATTATTGGCCAGTTGAAAGCCTGGGAAGCACTCGTAAATATGGGCATATTTATTTCTGGGAAAGAAAGTGGCCCCGCTGGGCAATTTTTATACGTTATTTCCTTTGCCCATTTAGTACACTTAGTAGGCGGAATAGTTATGTTAATATATGTTTGTATTAAATCTTTTAAACAATTATATCATTCGAAAAATTTATTAGGTTTGCAA